>JBBDXI010000119.1:0-10299 GCA_040902425.1 Phycisphaerales bacterium | reverse complement strand
GGGGGGGCCGGTGGGGCGGGCGACGCCCTGCGGGCCGGGAGGGCCCTGTGGGCCGGGCGGGCCCGGCGGGCCCTTGCAGGCGGCGACCGCCAGCGCGAGGGCCGCGGCCACTGCCGTCATGGTCACCATCGACACGCATCGTGCTCGTACGTTCGTGCTCATCGGGGACGCTCCACGATCGAGGCTGCGCCGGCGGCCATCCTGCCGCCCCGGCGCTGCACAGCATACCCCCGCGAGCGCCGCCGTGCAGGCTCTACGATTCGCCGTGAGCGCCGCCCGCACAGGCCACGACCGCGACGCGCCGTCGGCGCCGCGCCGCACCATCGCCGTGACCCTGGGCGACCCCGGCGGCATCGGCCCGGAGGTGATCGCTAAAGCCTTGTCCGATCGCTCCCTGCGCATGCGCGCCCGGTGGCGCATCCTCGGCCCGGCCGCCGCGCTCCAGGCCGCCGCCGAGGCCGCCGGCCTCGAGCCCTACTGGTGGAGGGTGGACCACGCCTCCCCCGTCATCGACACCACGGCGGTTCATGACGTGGTCGTGCTCGACTACGCCGAGGCCGAGCCGCCGTTCCCCGCCCGCGCGACCAAAGCCGGCGGCGAGCTCTCCTTCCGCCTCGTCGAGGATGCCATCGCCCTCGCGCGCCGTCCCGCCGCCGACCCGCTCCACGCGGCCGCCATCGTCACCGGCCCGATCAGCAAGCACGCCTGGTCCCTCGCCGGGCGGGGCCAGTACCCGGGCCACACCGAGCTGCTGGCGACCCGCTTCGGGGCGAAGCGCTCCGGCATGATGTTCGTGACCCCGCGCCTCCGCGTGATCCTCGCCACCGCCCACATCCCGCTGATGGACCTCCGCAACATCCTCACCATCGGGCGGGTCTTCGACGCCATCGACCTCGGCGCGGGGGCCTGCCGGCGACTCGGCATCACCGGCCCGCGCATCGCCGTCTGCGGCCTCAACCCCCACGCCGGCGAGCACGGCCTGCTCGGCGATGAGGAGCAGCGCCTGATCGAGCCGGCCATACGCGCGGCCGCCGAGGGCGGGATCGACGTGCGCGGGCCGTTCCCCGCCGACACCGTCTTCAACGCCGCCATAGCCGGCGCGTTCGACCTCGTCGTCGCGATGTACCACGACCAGGGCCTGATCCCCGTCAAGCTCCTCGACCGCGACCGCGCGGTGAACGTGACCGTGGGCCTCCCCATCACCCGCACCAGCCCCGACCACGGCACCGCGTTCGACATCGCCGGCAGGAACAGGGCCGATCCCGGCAGCATGGCCGCGGCGATGGCCCTCGCGGTCGAGATGGCGGCGAGCACCTGAGAAACGCCGCGTCCGGCGCGCAGAGATCAGGGGAATTTCCCTGATGCGCCGCGCGCCCGACCGCGGCTATGGTGTGCCCCTGCCCCCGGGCAAAGCCCGTCGCGGGGCGAGCAGCGGCGCGTGGCCGCCTCATCCGCGCGATCATCGGAGCGTCTCATGACCCGCACTGTCCCCGCCGTCGCCCTCCTCATCGCCTGCCTGGGCTCATCCGCCGCGCGAGCCGACTACACCGCCGGACAGGCGCTGACCAGCCCGCCCCTGACGGGCGCGCGGCAGTATGACGGATCGCTATGAGTTCGGCCAACTACCCCGGGTAGGGGGCGTTCCCCGGCACGGCGGCGTGGCCCGCCCCGATCGGCTCCAACCGGACCCCGGGCAACGGGTTCAACCCCGGCGAGCCGGGGGACGCGACGCTGATGAAGGCGGCCAACGGCGCCGGCGGCGGTCCCCTCCCGATGTCGGGGGGCACGATCTACTTCGGGGGCTTCGGCCAGACGCTCAACACCTTCGGCGGGGTGCTGGTGGTCCGGGACACGACGCCGGTCGAGGGCCTCAAGACCGTCGTCTTCCAGGTCCAGATCGGCGAGGCGTGGACCTACGACTTCTACAACCGGCAGCTGCCGACGCTGAGCTACAACGGCGGCTCGCAGCGGCTGGACGCGGCCACGGCCGTCATCACCGACCGCTACGACAACGGCACGGTTCAGATGCCCAGCGGGCCCGAGCGGCTCTACAACAACACGCACCTGCTGCAGTGGGACCTGCGGGGCATCCAGGAGCCGATCGCCGAGTTCGCGATCGAGTTCGCGGGCGTGCAGCACGCCCAGGTGTACGCGATGGCCCTGGACCAGTCGGACGTGTTCACGCCCGTGCCGCAGGCCTGCTACGCCAACTGCGACGGGAGCACGGCGGCGCCCGCGCTCAACGTGGCCGACTTCGGGTGCTTCCTCCAGAGGTACGCCTCCGGCAACCCGTACGCCAACTGCGACCACTCGACGGCGCCGCCCGTCCTGAACGTGGCCGACTTCGGGTGCTTCCTCCAGCGGTACGCCCAGGGCTGCCCCTGAGCCGGCGCCGTTCCGCTCCTCACGGGAACCCGCCATGGGCCGACGCGCGTTCACGCTCATCGAGCTGCTGGTGGTCGTCGCGATCGTCGCGGTGCTCACCGGGGTGCTGCTGCCCGCGCTCGGCGGCGCACGACGGCGGGCGAAGGCAACGGCCGAGTGCGCGGCCTCGGGGGGGCTCATGCGCGGGTACATCGGCTACGCGATGGACCACCGCGACTCCCTGATCCCCGGCCACATGGCCGAGGCGGCGCCGCTCGACGACGACATGGGCAACCCGCTCTCGCCCCCGGAGGTGACGAAGCGCTGGCCATGGCGTCTGACGGCCTACCTGAGCGCCGGGCCGCGCGGCTCGGTGCTGGTGAACGACCGCGCGCGGGACCTGGCGGACCGGCAGGCGCCGCTCTGGCCGTACATGGTCAGCCTGACGCCGAGCTTCGGGCTGAACTACTTCAACCTGGGGGGCGACCTGGTCAGCGGGGGCGCGGCCAACTCACCGGGATGGCTGCGGAAGATGGACCAGGCGGCGACGCCGTGGCGGATGCTGGTGTTCACCTCGTCGCGCTCGCAGCTCGACACCGGGGTGGTGCAAGGGTATTTCAAAGTCGTGGCCCCGACCAAGGCCTTTGAGTACAGCGCGACGGGCTGGACCCCAGCGCCCTTCGAGGAGGGGGGCGACCCGGCGGCGTGGGGTTACACGCACCCCCGGTTCGACGGCAAAGGCCCTGGCGCGATGCTCGACGGGCACACGGAGATGCTGGGGATGGACAGGCTGCGGGACATGCGGCACTGGTCGAACGAGGCGTCGCGGCGCGGCGATCCCACGTGGCGAGCGCCGTAGCGACGGGGGGAGGGGGGGGTGGGGGCGGTGGGGCCGATCCGCGGCGTGGCAGGGGGGCCGCAAGAAAAACGCCGCACACCCTTCGGCGTGCGGCGTCTACCGGGAAGTGGAGGCGACGAGACTCGAACTCGTGACCTCTTCCATGCCATGGAAGCGCTCTACCAAAACTGAGCTACGCCCCCGGGTTGTGGCCGTCGCCCTTCCGGGCGGCGGAAGCGAATGGTACGGGGGCGGGGGTCGCGGTCAAGACGCGGCGGAACCGCGGGTTGCGGCGTGCGGCGGCCCGGCGCGGGCCAGGAGCCCCTCGGCGGCGCTGACCACCCGCTCCAGCGTGATCCGGTCCACACGGCAGCGCTCCGGGTGGTCGTCGGCGACCTCGGCCTCCGGGAGCGCGGGGTCGGCGAGGAGCACCGTCTCGCCGGCCGGGGCGGGGATCGTCGTCCAGCGGTGATCGGTCGGGCCGAAGAGGGTGACGACGGGGACGCCGAAGGCCGCCCCGATGTGGCGCGGGCCGGTGTCGTTGGTGACCATGAGGCGGGCCCGGCGGATGAGGCCCTTCAGCGAGGCCAGGGTCACGCGGCCGGCCACGGAGCGCGTGCCCCCGCGCCCGTCGGCGGAGCGCCGGCCGGCAGCGCCGGCGGCGATCGACTCGGTCAGCTCGTGCTCGGCGGGGGAGCCGCTGACCAGCACGGTCATGCCGTGCCGGGACGCCAGATGCCCCGCGAGGGCGGCGTAGCGGTCGGCGGGCCAGCGCTTGGCGGGGTTGTTGCCGCCGGGGTTCAGGATGGCGACGGGCGCATCGTCGGGGATGGCGAGGGTGCTGAGCAGGGTCGTCGCGGCCCCCGCCTGCTCCGGAGTCTCCGCCAGTTCCATCCGCGCGTCCGCCGGCAGCGCCGGGCCGGGCGCGCGCGGCAACGCCGGGTCGAGGAGCCAGCGCGCCGCGTGCCAGTAGTACGCGAGCGCGGGGATCGGCAACCACCGGCCATCGGCGCGCCGCGGCGCCTCCAGCCGGTCGGTGAGCAGGAGCGAGCGCGCATCCCGGGCGTACCCCACCCGGCGCGGCACGCCCGCGAGCCGCGCGATCAGCGCCGACGAGAACGAGTTGGCCAGCAGCAGCGCCGTGTCGTACCGCCGGGGACGCACCTTGGCCGCGGCGTGCTTCGGGCCCATCACCCCCTCCGCCCGCTCGACGTGGACCTCGTCGAAGAACCCGGCCCCCGCCAGCAGCTCGTCGATCCCCGGGCGGACCAGCCCCCCGATGAAGGCCCCCGGGAGCGACGACCTCAGCAGCCGCAGCGCCGGCGTCGCCATCACCGCATCCCCCACCCACGACGGGCAGACGACCAGCAGCCGCAGCGGCCTCGTGAAAGTTGACGCCACTACTCCTCCACCGCCCCGGCCCCCGCCGCCAGGATCACATCCGCCGCCGCGGGCAGCCCCGAGAGCTTCTCGTGCGGGCCAATCCGCAGGCACCGCGCCCGCGGGATGCCCGCCGCGACCCCCGCCTCGATGTCGCGCTCCGCATCGCCGACCAGCCATGACGACCGCAGGTCAAGGGCCAGGTCCTCCGCGGCCGCGAGGATCATCCCCGGCGCCGGCTTGCGCCACGGGTGCTCGCGCGCGAACGGGGCGACGGTCCCGCGGGGGTGGTACGGGCACACGTACACCGCGTCGATGAGCGACCCGCCCCGCCCGTCGGCCAGGAGCGCCCGCAGCCGGTCGTTGACCTCCCCCACGCGCTCGATCGTCGCCCCGCCCCGCGCCACCACGCCCTGGTTGCTGATCACCACGAGCGCGAACCCCGCCTCGTTCAGCCGCCGGCAGGCCCCGAGCACGCCCGGGAGGAGCCGCACCAGCGCCGGGTCGCACACATCCCCCGGCGCAGCCGGGGGCGCCGGCGCCGGCAACGACCGCGCCTCCATCAGCGTGTCGTCGCGGTCGAGGAAGACGGCGCTGCGGGGCATGGCTGATTATGGCATGATCGACAGGTCCTATGGGTCGCATAGGTCCTCTGGGTCCTATGGATCCGCTCCGTCACACCCTGAAGATCGACCCCAGCCTCTTCCCCAGGATCGCCGATGCCCCTACCAGCGTCACCGTCAGCAGCGCCATCCCCCACACGCCCATGGCGCTGGCGATGTACTGCCCATCCCCCAGCCGCTCCATGAACGCGAAGATCGCCCGCGTCACCGGGTAGTGCTGGCTCTGCTGCGCCAGGATCAGGCTGTCGCTCACCTCCAGCATAGAGAAGCTGAACACCAGCAGCGACCCCGCGATCAGGTTCGCCATGATCAGCGGCACGATCACGCGGCGCACCGCCTGCACCCGCGTCGCCCCCAGGTTCACCGCCGCCTCCTCCAGCTCCCCGGAGGTCTGCTCCAGACCCGCCACCGTGGAGCGCACGATGTACGGCAGCCGCCGCACCGCGTACGCGACCACAAGGAAGGGAACCGGGTTGGGCGTGGCCCCCAGCACGCTGGCCCACTCCCCCAGCGGCCCGTCCTTCCCGAACGGCCAGCGCAGGCTCACCGCCACGAACCCGAAAGCCAGCACCAACCCCGGCACCGCCAGCGGCAGCATGCACAGCGTGTCCAGCACGTGCCGCGCCCGAACCCCCGTCCGGACGATCACGTACGCGATCAGGACCCCCAGCACCAGGTCCACCGCGACGGCCGCGGCCGCGTAGCGGATGCTGTTCACGATCGCGCTGAACGAGTCCGGCGCCGCCAGCGCCGTCTCGTAGTGATCCAGCGTGAAGGCCCGGGGGAGGACCGTGCCGTACCACGTCCCCGGCGCCGAGAGCGACGTCAGCACCACCCCCGCGTGGGGGAGCAGGGCCAGGGCGGTCACCCCGGCGAACATCCCCGCGGCCAGGAACTTCCCCGCGCCCTCCAGCGTCTTCTCGCCGCCGGCCCGGGCCGCCTTGGAGTACATCGCGTGCCCGCGCCGGCCGAGCAGGAACTTCCCCACCGCGTACATCGACAGGGCGGAGATGAGCAGCACCACCGTCAGCGCGTACGGCTGCGCCGAGTTCTCCACCTCCTTCAGCCCGTAGAAGACCTGCACCGGCGTCACGTTGTAGTAGTCGAACATGAGCGGTGTGCCCAACTCGGTGAACGACCAGATGAAGACGATCGTCGCCCCCGCGAAGAGGCCCGGCCGGATCAGGGGCAGCGTCACCGTGAACAGCCGGCGCCACGGCCCGGCCCCCAGGTTCTCCGCGGCCTCGTCGAGCGCCGGGTCCAGGTTCGCCAGGCTCGCCGTCGCGTTGAGATAGATGATGGGGTACAGCGCCAGCGCCTGCACCGCGACCACGCCCCAGAACTTCGCCCCGCCCAGGATGTCCCACTCCGTCCCCAGCAGGGCGTTGAGCGCCCCCTCGCGCCCCAGGATCGCCCGCGCCCCGATCGCCCCCACGAACGGCGGCAGGATCAGCGGCACCAGGATCACCGCGTTCCACAGGCCCTTGAGTGGGTAGCGGTACCGGGCCGCCACCACCGCCAGCGGCAGGGCCAGCACGATCGTCAGCGTGGTCGTCGTCACCGCGATCTTCAGCGAGTTCCACAGCCCCCCGGTGAGCACGGGGTCGCGGAAGACGTTGGCCAGGTGCACCAGCGTGAACCCCTCGCCGGTCGCGGGGTCGGTCGCGAACGCCCCGCGGATCGTCAGGGCGATCGGGTACAGCAGCAGCACGCCCAGCAGCGCGATGAGCGAGTAGACCAGGATGCCGTGCCACGTGTGCGCCCGCGCCGGGAACATGGGGCGGAGTCTACCGGGCGGCGTGCCCGATGCTCCGGTCGGGTCCTACGCCGCCGGCGGCGTCAGCGGGCTCGGCCCCACCGTCTGGATCGTCAGCCGCCCCCCCCACTCCAGCCGCCGCCCCGCGAGGTAGCCGTTCACCCGCTCCAGCGACACGCCGTCGAGCTGGGCTGCGATCTCCTCCAGCGAGCGGGCCCGCCCCAGCCGGTGGTGGTCGTACACCAGCGCCGCCGCCCGCGCCGCCGTCGACTCGCCCCCGAAGATCAGCCGCGACTTCATCCCGATAAGCGCCCGGTCCAGCTCGTCGCGCGTCACCGCCCCCTCCGGCGTCGCGATCCGCGCCAGCTCCGCCAGCAGCACCTCCAGGCTCGTCTGCGCCCGTTCCGGCGTCGTGCCCACGTAGGCCAGCACGCTCCCGAACTCCTTCCCGGGCGCGTAGCTCGCCGACACCGAGTAGCACAGCCCCCGCTTCTCCCGCACCTCCGTGAACAGCCGCCCCGCCATCCCCCCCGAGAGCACCGAGTTGACCACCTTCTCCAGCAGGCTGTCCGCGTGCGGCTCCGGCGGGGCATCCATCATCGCCACCACCTGCACCTGGTTGCTGTTGTCGCTCTCGTGCGCGTACCCCCGCGCCGGCGCAGCGCCCGCCCGCGGCGGCGGGCACTCACCCGTCCACCCCGCCAGCAGCGCATCC
The DNA here is from genome assembly GCA_040902425.1 of Phycisphaerales bacterium. Lineage (GTDB taxonomy): Bacteria > Planctomycetota > Phycisphaerae > Phycisphaerales > UBA1924 > JBBDXI01. Next base: position 2,623 of record JBBDXI010000119.1, on the reverse strand, counting down.
AGCCGCGACGCCAGGGCATCGGGCTCCACCGCCCCGGCCACCCCCAGGATCGAGCCCCCCGGGCACGCCCGCGCCGCCCAGCCCTCCACCAGCTCCTCCCGCGTGATCGCCCGCAGGCCCTCCGCCGTCCCCTGCGTCGCCCGGTTGAACGGCACGGGGAAGTGCCGCTGCCGCGCCGACAGCACCGCCCGCTCCTGCGGCTCATCCTTCAGGCTCTCGATCGCCTGCAGCGCCAGGTCCCGCGCCGGCTCGACCGACTCGGCCTCCAGGCGCGGCCGGCGGACCATGTCCACGATCAGGGGCAGCGCCTCGACCAGCCGCTCCCCCAGCATGGTCGCCGCCACCCGCAGGTGGTAGGTCCCCACATCCGTGGACCGGCCCACGCCCAGGCGGTCGAGCGCATCGGCGTGCTCGCGCGAGCGCAGGCCCCCAGCGCCCCGCAGCAGCAGCTCCGCCCACAGCGCCCCCAGCCCCTGGCGGTCCTCCGGCTCCCTCCCGACCCCCGCCGGGACCAGCCACGAGAAGCCCGCCGAGCGCACGCCCGACATCACCTCCACGATCAGCGGCATGCCGCAGGCGAGTTGGCGCGTGACGATCTGCCCCATGCGGACCCTCTCGTGCCCCGCCGGCGCTGTCACCCCCCCGCCGCCGGCCGCGGCCGCCGAGTGTAGCCCCGCCCCGATAACGCGCGCCCGCACAGGCGGACCCCCGCCCGCCCCCCGCCGGCCGGCGCCGCGACAGGGCGGGGCGCGGCGCGCCGATGCTCTCGCCGGAAGGGGCCTCTCCGTGCCGATCACCATGCGCCGGGCCGTGAACTGTGTCGCTTTCGCCGCGGTCCTCGCGGTCGGCAGCGGGCTGGGCGCGTTCTTCTACCTGCGCCACCAGGATGAGCTCCAGCTGCGCGAGGTCTCCTCGGGCCTCCGCCGCTTCGAGCAGGTCCTCGCCTTCCGCGGTGCCTCGAAGGAGACCGAGACCACCGAGCGCGGCTGGCCGCTCACCGTCGAGCCGACCTGGTTCGAGAGCGACATCCCCCGCAACCAGCTGGTGACGCCCGACCGCCCGTGGCTGGAGATCGCCACGCCCGACCAGGCCACGATGATGGACCCGCCCCTGCGGATCGCGATCGGCACCACGACCGCGGCGTTCTGGTACAACCCCTATAAGGGCATCATCCGCGCCCGCGTCCCCATCGCGATCAGCGACCGCAAGGCCCTGGACCTCTACAACAAGGTCAACGGCACGGCGCTCGACAACATCTACTGCGCCGAGGGCGTGCTCCTGCCGGAGCTGATGGAGCGGCCCCAGGCCGACCAGCCCCCCGCCGACCCCGCCGCGCCCCCCGTGCCGGAGATGTCCACGCAGACGGCCGCGGAGGCCCCCGAGGCGCCGCAGCCGTAAGCGGGCCTCAGGCGGAGGTCGCCCCCGGGTCGGCCCCCGGCGCCGCCTCTTCGACCACATCCTTGTCGCGCTCCCCGCTCGTGTGGTAGGTGAGCCGCGCCTCGGCGTAGCGCTGGGGCGAGATGTTCAGGTCCGGCTCCTCGCCCCGCTGGTGCTGGGCGTGCAGGTGCCTCAGGAACGGCACGCACCACCGGCAGCCCGTGCCCGCGCTGAGGCATTCGGAGATGAGCGATGCCACGGGGGGGTCCTCCCGCTTCAGGTAGGTGCGGACCTTCCGCAGCGAGACGCGGAAGCAGAGGCAGACGTGGTCGTCGGGGTGCACGGAGAAGCGTAGTGCGCCGCCGCCGCCTTCATCGGCCGAACGGGAGCAGGCGGACCCGTATCCGCGTGTCCTCAATCACTCGGCCGCGTACGCAAGGGCCTGCGAGATGTCCTCCGGCTCGAGGTCGGGGTAGTCCGCGATGATCTGCGACGCGGTCAGCCCCTCGGCGGCGAGCCCGACCACGGTCGAAACGGGAATCCGGAGGCCGCGGATGCACGGAACGCCCCCCATCTGCCCGGGGTCCACGGTGATGCGGTCGTGCCTGTCCATGCCAAATCCTAGACCGGCGAGGCCTACGCCCGCTCGCGCTCCGCCGCCGCGGGCCGCTCCTCGCGCACCTCCGTCGGGTACAGCACCCGCCCGTGGTAGATGCTCGCCACGCTCTTGCTGATCGACTCCACGATCGCGCTCAGCTCCCGCAGGCTCAGGTCGCACTCGTCGAACTGGCCGTCCATCAGCCGCTTGTTCGCCAGCGCCCGCACCAGCGCGTCGATCCGGCTCGGCGTCGGCTCCGCCATGCTGCGGGTGGCGCTCTCCACCGCGTCGGCCAGCATGACGATCGCCACTTCCTTGGTCCGCGGCCTCGGGCCCGGGTAGCGGTACTCGATCTCCTCCGGCAGGTCCGGCTCCGCGTCGCCCCGCCCCCCCACCGCCTGCTCCGCCTGCCGGCGGGCGCGGTTGTAGAAGAACTCCACCAGCGTCGTCCCGTGGTGCCCCTCGATGAAGTGCCGCAGCGACCCCGGCAGCCCGTGCTCCTCCGCCAGGGCCATCCCGTCCTTCACGTGCCCCACGATCACCAGCAGGCTCATCGCCGGCGAGAGCTTGTCGTGCTTGTTCGGGCCCCCCGCCTGGTTCTCCACGAAGTACTCGGGCTTGTTCATCTTCCCGATGTCGTGGTACAGC
>JBBDXI010000118.1:0-10436 GCA_040902425.1 Phycisphaerales bacterium | reverse complement strand
TGGGAGTAACCCGTGGCCGAGATCCCGACCTACGAACAATGGATGAAGGACACCTACTCCCTCACCAGCCCGCGGAGCGAGTACCTCCAAAAGCTCGACGCGGCCCTGAAGGACCTCAGCGAGAAGAAGCCCGGCGCGTCCAAGGACGCCGTCAAGTTTAACTTCGACCGCTGGCGCTTCAAGCAGCGCAAGCAGGGCAAGAACTGGACCAAGAGCGTCCGCAACGAAAGAGGCGCGATGACCAACCTCTACCGCGCCCTGGATCTCGACAAGCGCAAGCTCACCAGGGAGGAGATCGAGGCGATGAAGTTCATCGCCCACCACCAGGCCACCGCCCTCCAGCGGCAGTTCCTGGGGGCCAAGCTGGCCTTCAAGTCCAGCACGCTCGTCGGCATGGCCCAGCGGGCCAGCACCAAGTGGGAACGCTTCAAGGCCGGGGCCGAGTCGGTGGACAGCGCCCGCGGCACCATCGGCGATATCAAGGAGGGCGCCGAGGGCGTCAAGAGCGGCATCGACCTCCTGAAGACCGGCGGCAAGGCCGGCGCCACCGCCGCCTCCAAGGCCGCGATGTCCAAGCAGTTCAGCGAGATCCGCGCCAAGGTCATCGACCTGTGCAAGGAGCCAAGGTCGAGGGCTGGTTCATCAAGCCCGACAAGCCCCCCCGCAAGGGTCGACCCCGCCCGCATCGTCGGCTTCGGCGTCCTCGCCGGCGGCCGCATGGGCCAGCACGTCATGAAGAAGTAGCCGCCCGCTTCCCCATCGCGCCCCTTCCCCCCGAGACCCCGCAGAGCAGGTGCTTCCGATGCCCAGAACCCAGGCCAACCGCGAAATCGCCGTCACAACCCCGCTCGGGGAGGATGTCCTGCTGCTCGCCCGCATCGAGGGGCGCGAGGAGCTCGGGCGCCTGTTCGAGTACCGGCTCGACCTCCTCTCCGACGACGCCGCCGTCAAGCTCGACGACCTCGTCGGCGCCAACGCCACCGTCCGCATCGAGACGCCCGGCGGCGAGACCCGCTACATCAACGGCTACTTCGCCCGCTTCCGCCAGACCGGCTTCGAGCCCGGGGCCGCCGAGTACGAGGCCAGCCTCGTCCCCTGGCTCTGGTTCCTGACCCGCACCGCCAACTGCCGCATCTTCCAGAAGATGACGGTCCCGGACATCATCAAGCAGGTCTTCCGCGACCGGGGTTTCAGCGACATTGAGGACGCCCTCGGCGGCACCTACCCCGAGCGCGAGTACTGCGTCCAGTACTGCGAGACCGAGTTCGACTTCGTCTCCCGCCTCATGGAGCACGAGGGGATCTACTACTACTTCAAGCACGAGAACGGCAAGCACACCCTGGTCCTCGCCGACGCCCCCTCCGCCCACGCGCCCGCCGAGGGGGCCGCCGAGATCCGCTTCCACCTCAAGAGCGAGGGCGAGCTCGCCGGAGAGTTCATCAGCGAGTGGACGGTCGAGAAGGCCGCTCAGTCCGGCCGGTACTCGCTGAACGACTACAACTTCACCAACCCCAGCGGCGCCCTGGAGTCCAAGATCTCCAACCCCCGCCCGCACAAGGCCGCCGACTTCGAGGTCTACGACTACCCCGGCTGCTTCGAGACCACCGCCGACGGCGAGCGCTACGCCCGCATCCGCCTCGAAGAGCTCCACGCCGCCTACGAGCGGGCCGAGGGCGTCACCGACGAGCGGTCCCTCGCCACGGGGAACACCTTCACCCTCAAGGACCACCCCCGCCCCGACCAGAACGACCGCGAGTACCTGGTCCTCGCCACCGACCTGACGGCGGCCGTGAACGACTACTCGACCGGCGGCGACGACGGCGAGGAGACCGCGTACACCTGCACGTTCACCGTGGCCCCCGCCCAGCAGCCCTTCCGCCCGGCCCGCATCACCGAGGAGCCGATCATCCAGGGCCCCCAGACGGCGGTCGTGGTGGGCAAGTCCGGCGAGGAGATCTGGACCGACGAGCACGGGCGGGTGAAGGTCCAGTTCCACTGGGACCGCAACTGCCCCGCGGATGAGAACAGCTCCTGCTGGGTCCGCGTCGCCCAGAGCGTCGCCGGCAAGAAGTGGGGGGGCGTCTTCCTCCCCCGCATCGGCCAGGAGGTCATCGTCGAGTTCCTCGACGGCGACCCCGACCGGCCCATCATCACCGGGCGCGTCTACAACGGCACCAACAAGCCCCCCTACGACCTGCCCGGCAAGGCCACGCAGTCCGGGATGAAGAGCAGCTCCAGCAAGGGGGGCTCGGGCTTCAACGAGCTGCGCTTCGAGGACAAGGCGGGCGATGAGCTCGTCGCCGTGCACGCCCAGAAGGACATGCACATCAAAATCCTCAACCACCGAGCGACCTCCGTCGGCGCCGACGACCACCTCCAGGTCGGCAACGACCAGAAGATCGAGATCAAGAACGACCGCTCCGAGAAGGTCGGCGCCAACCATATGGAGGCCATCGCCGCCGACCGCGGCCTCGAGGTGACGGGCAACGACGCCGTCAAGATCGACGGGAACCACTCCCTGAAGGTCGGCGGGGATGTGGACGAGGAGATCGCGGGGAAGCAGGCCACCAAGGTCGCCGGCGAGCGCTCCCTCAAGGCCGACAAGATCGTCATCGAGGCCGGCAGCCACATCACGATCAAGGTCGGCGACTCGTACATCGCCATCGAGGCCGGCGGCATCACCATCGGCACCTCGGGCAACATCGAGCTGATCGCCGACGGCAACATCGACGAGAAGGCCACCGGCAACTGGACCGCCGAGGCCACCGGCAACGCGACCGTCAAGGCCACCGCCAACTTCGCCGCCGAGGGCACCGCTCAGGCCGAGGTCAAGTCGCCCCTGACCACCGTCAAGGGCGACGCGACGCTCACGCTCAAGGGCGGCGTCGTGATGATCAACTGACGCGACCGCCACACCCGGGAACGGAACACGCCGCATGCCCAGCCCCAAAGACCCCACGCCCCCGTCCCCGGCGCCGCCCACCGCGCCGGCCGAGCCCGCCGCCCCGACCGCCGTCGAGGCCGGGGAGGTCTCCGCCGCCGCCGCCACCTCCGCCACGCCCGAGGCCGCCACCCCCGAGTCTGTCGCCGTCAAGGTTTTCAAGCCGATGACGAAGCAGGAGGCCAAGGAGCAGGGGGTCAAGCTCCACTTCATCGAGATCAAGCTCATCGACCAGGACAAGGACCCCGTTCCCCACGAGCCCTTCCGCATCACCATGCCCGACGGCTCCGTCCACACCGGCACCCTCGACAAGAAGGGCGTCGCCCGCGTCGAGGGCATCCCCGACACGGGCAACTGCAAGGTGACGTTCCCGAGCCGCGACAAATCCACCTGGGACAAGAACTGATGCCCAGCACCACCGTCAAGGCCACCAAGGGCCAGACCCTCTGCCAGATCGCCATGCTCCACGGCTTCCTGGACTGCCAGGTCCTCCGCGACGCCGCGGACAACAAGGGCAAGGACTTCCTCAACCGCGAGACCCTGATCGAGGGCGAGGAGGTCGCCGTCCCGGAAGTCGAGATCAAGGAGATCGACGCGGCCATCGACAAGAAGCACACCTTCAAGGTCAAGACCGTCCCGCCGCCGTTCCTCCGCTTTACGCACGGGTCGAAGACCAAGCCCTACCGCGAGGACGACGACCAGACCATCGCCGGCATCTCCAACTTCCCCACCGACAAGGCCGCGAAGAACGTCAAGTCCAAGTTCCCGACCACGACCAAGTTCGACCAGCTCGGGCACGACGACCCCGACGCCTTCAAGATCGAGATGGTGGACCCGACCGGCCCGGCGAAGGCCGAGGTCCTGCTCCAGGCCCTGAAGCCCAAGATCAAGTCGGGCAAGCCCGAGACCGACGCCGCCTCGGGGGCGGTGCTCTTCGAGGACTTCCCCGGCGCCGAGAAGGCCAAGCGCCAGAAGAAGATCAAGGTCGAGCAGGTCGCCAGCAAGGTCGCCTACCGCTCGGCCTACCTCCGCCTGGTGGTGGATGCGCGGGACGAGGCCGCCCGGCCCGCCCAGACCCTGCTCGTCGCCGAGATGACCGACGGCAAAGGCGGCGATGCCGACGCCGTCGAGATCCTCGACCAGCGGGTGCGCGCCACCTTCGAGCTGCCCAAATGCCCCGGGGGCAAGAAGTGCACGATGGTGTCGGAGCTGGAGGTCGGCCCGCCCCCGGCCGACCGCAAGCGCGTCAAGCTGGCCCTGCACATCCTCAAGGACCCGGTCTCCGGCAACGCCCTGACGACCGACGAGCAGCTCCGCCGCACGCTGCTCATGTACATGCGGCAGGTCTACGCCCAGGCCGGCCTGGGCCTGAAGATCATCGGCGCGGCCCGCGACGTTGTCGTCCCCGCCAACATGATCGTCGTGGACGACCAGGAGGGCCGGACGGCCCGCGGCGGTGGCGCGGTGGATGTCCGCATCCGCATCACCGACCTCTCCTTCGACCAGACCGCCTCCATCGTCACCGTCAAGGACGACAACACCGAGGCGACCGCCAACGCCCTGAAATCCGCCATCGACGCCGTCCTCCCCGGGGGCATCACCAGCCGCGTCTCGGTCAACCCCGCCATCTTCGGCAAGCCCGCGGCCCGCTTCTCCACCGACGTCCTCATCGGCGACCCGCTCGCCAACCAGATCCGCGTCACCGTCACCTCCGCCGAGACGCGGCAGCGCATCCGGGCCGTCGCCCTCCCGGGCGTCGTCTTCGACACCGGCTCGGGCAACGAGCGGCACACGGGCAACCGGTTCTCCCGCATCCTCCTCAAGAACTACGACACCGGCCGCAGCGTCGTCGACGTGTTCGTGGTGGGCAACCTTCCGAACCTGCTGGGCCTGGCCTTCAACCCCTTCCTCAAGTACGGCAAGAAGGTCTACGGGCACGACCCCTCGCGGGACGACATCGCCAACTCCTTCGTGGTCAACTTCACCACCCTCCATACGCCCGGGGCCGCCGAGGTCTTCTACACCACCATCCCCCACGAGATCGGGCACGCCCTGACCGACGCGATCCACGTCCTCAAGCGCCCCACCGACATGATGGGCCCCGGCTCGCCGGTCGGCCAGGACGAGCGGCAGGTGAAGGGCCCCAAGCGGATCACCGACGGGATCAAGCTGACGCACGACGACAACGTGATCGACACGCCGGTCACCATGTTCCGCGACAACAACACCGACGTCTTCACGAACTGGGACGACGTCTGATCGGAGCCGCGATGCCCCAGCCCCCTCCCCTGGACCTGCGGACCCAGCAGCGCGTCGAGGCCTACCTCGAGGCCGACACGCGCTACTCCGTCGCGCCGATCCCGACCCCGGTCGAGCCCGCCACCGCCGTCGCCGTCGTCCTGCCCCGCATCACCCGGGCCGGCAGCGCCGAGACCATCCGCCGCGTCGCCCGCATGGTCATCTTCCACGACCTCGCCGCCACCACCGGGGCCTGGGACCGGATGCTCGCCGGCGGCGAGGCCGACCCGCACACGGTCGCCAAGTCCGCCTGGTCGGTCGCCGCCCTCGCGTGGCTGGGCGACCAGGAGCGCCGCCAGCGGGCCGCCAAGGCCTTCGGCGACCTGCTCCTGCGGGCCGACCCCGAGCGGTCCCACCCCGACATCACCGAGGCGGCCCTGGCCCTCGGCGGCGATGAGCAGCTCCAGGCCATGCGCACCTGGCTCGAGCGGCGGGCCGCCGAGCTGGAGGCCCAGTCCAAGAAGCCCGACCCCTCGCGCCCCCCCGCGGCCGCGCAGCACCTCTCGGTCCGGGCCGACCAGCTGCAGCAGATCGTGGGCATGGACATCCCGGGCTGGAAACGGACCTTCGCAACCCGGGCGAAGGCGGCCGCCCTGCCGCCCGTCCCGCGGGCCGCGAAGCTGGCGGCGCTCTACTGCGAGACCGACGAGGAGAGCGACACCCCGCTGGTCTGGTGGTCGGCCTGCACGCTGATCCGCCTGCCCTGGAAGGTGGACCAGGACGGCAAGCGGGCGCCCGACCCCGAGCTGCGGACCGCGATCGCCGAGGCGTTCCTCGCCATCGCCCGGGCCCACGAGCGGGAGGACCCGGACAACCAGGAGGAGATCGACCTCACCCGCCAGCGGGCCCTGCACGCCGCCGTGTTCTTTGGCGGCGTCCCCACCGAGCAGGAGCGTCTCTGGCTGTACAAGCGGCCGGAGCGCGGCGTGGACCTGCTGGTGCTGAGGCCCGACTTCCAGTACCCCGCCGCGCACGACCACGGGGCCACCGGGGCCACCGGCCACGACCACTAGGGAGCCGCCCCATGCCCCCCGCCGCCCGCATCAGCGACATGCACGTCTGCCCGATGCAAACCCCGGGCACGCCCCCCATCCCCCACGTCGGCGGGCCCATCCTCCCGCCCGGCTCACCCACGGTCCTCATCGGGGGCTTGCCCGCCGCCGTGGTGGGGGGCATGTGCGTCTGCGTCGGCCCGCCCGACTCGATCGTGAAGGGCTCCGCCACCGTCCTGATCGGCAACATGCCCGCCGCCCGCCTGGGCGACAGCACCGCCCACGGCGGCTCCATCGTGGGGCCGGGCTGCCCGACGGTCATGATCGGAGGGTGACCCGCCCGCCTTCCGCGCACGCGCGCGGGCGGGCGCCCGGCCACCCGCCGGACGCCCGCCGCGGCCCTCGCACGCCCCTGACCCGCGTCACGGGCATCCAGCCGCGTACTTCGTCAGGAAGCACCCGAAGTCCGCCACGTTCAGCACCGGCGGCGTCGTGCTCTGGTCGCAGTTGGCGTAGCAGGCGCTGGAGACCTGGTTCTGGGCCTCGAAGGCCCCGATGTCAATCACCGGCCCGAAGGGCGCCACCCCCGTGTTCGGGGCCGACGCGAAGTCCACGCCCCGCGGGTTGCCGTCGTAATCCGCCAGCGAGCCGAAGTACAGCAGCGTGTCCCCCGCGTCGATCGCCGGAGACCCCGCCAGCGGGCGGTAGTCCCCCGCGCCCGCGTTGGCGAACATGGGGTTGGCCACGGTGTTGAAGCCGCTCCCGTTGGCGACGGTGTAGGCGGTCTGCACCAGGCACCGCCGGATGATCGGCGCATTGGTCGTGGTGATTGGCGAGATCCCCCCCGAAGCGGTGTTGCCCCAGATGACGGAGTTGTCCACGACCACCACCCGCCGGTCCGCCGCCGCGCTCCCGATGATGTAGTTCCCGGTCGCCGTGTTGCCGGTGATGGTGCAGTTGACGACGGTCAGCGGCCGATCGGCCCGGATGGCACAGTCGTTGACCAGCGCCGTGTTGCCGACGATCAGGGAGTTGCGGATGCTGGCCGTGCCCGCGATCGAGGTGAGGGCCAACCCCGCCCCGTAGCGGGCGGTGTTCCCCTCCAGGCGGCAGGCGTCGACCGTCACCGTGGCGCTGACCGAGACCAGCAGCCCACCCCCGAACTCCGCCTTGTTCCCCGCGAAGGTGCAGCGGGAGAACGTGGTGTTCCCGACGCCGTCGATGTAGGCCCCGCCGCCCAGCGAGTCCTCGTTGGTCAGGGTGGCCTCCGCGATGTTGTCCAGGAAATGGCAGTCCACGAAAGCCGTGGGGCAGCTGACCAGGTGCACGCCCGCCCCGTCGCCGCCGGCCCCCAGCGTGTTGCCCTCAAACACCGTGCCCCGCACCGTCAGGATGCTCACCCCGGTCGCGTAGAGCCCCGCGCCATTCCCGTCGGTCGCCGGCACGTGGTTGTTCCGGATGATGCACGACTCGATGGCCACGTCGGCGTTGCTGATGTGGATGCCCGCGCCCGAGGCGTTGGCCGTCGCCGGCCCGCGCCCGTTCTGGATGGTGACGTCGCGGATGACCGACCCATCCGCCCCCGCCCCGCTGATCATCAGCACCCGGTCCAGGGCCGCGCCGTCGAGGACGACATCCGCCGCGTTGCCGGTGGACCCCCGCACCGTCAGCCGCTTCTCCGAGAAGGCGAACCCGGGGAACTGCGTGTACGGGCTCCCCGAGGGCAGGATGGTGATGATGTCGCCGGTCACGGCCGACGCCAGCGCGATGCTCAGTTGCCCGCTGCTGGACACAATGTGCTCGGTGGCCCGGGCGTGCCCGCAGGCCGCCAGGATGGCCGCGGCCAGCGCCGCCGATCGGGTCAGTGTGGGGATCGTCCTCATGTCGTGCTCCTTGGTGGGTGGTGCCTCGGCGGCGCCGCGAAGGCGGCCCGCACCCACTACGCGGAGGGAGCGCGACGATCCGGAAGAGAATTTCCGGCGATTCCGGCGGCCTCAGGGTTCGAGGGGCCTCAGTCCGGCCCCGGCCGGGCCGCGCCAGCCCGGGCCTGGGCCATCCGCTCCACCTCGGCCCGGACCGCCTCCGACTCCTCATCCCGCCCTAGCCCCTTCAGGCACTCCGCCCGCCGCCGCAGCGCCGAGAGCAGGATCGGATGGCCGGACGGGACCGCCTTGCGGGCCCCCGCGGCCGAGGCCTCGGTGATCGGGTCGGCCTCCCCGAACCGTCCCTGCACGATGTACAGGGACGCCAGCTCCGTCATCGCGTCCAGCGTCCGGGGCGCGGCCGTCCCCTGGACCCGCTTGAACCCCTCCACCGCCCCGACCAGCAGCGGCTCGGCCTCCGCCTCCCGCTCCGTCAATACGAGCAGCCGGCCCAGCCCCACCTGCGCGATCAGCGTGCCCCGGTGATCCGCGCTGTACACATCCAGCGACAGGGCGATCGCCTCGCGGTAGAGCGCCTCGCCCTTCCCGTACTCCTCGGCGGCGACGCACGCCGTGGCCAGGTTCACCATCGGCGGCAGCACCTCCGGGTGCCGCTCCCCCAGCACCCGCCGCCGCGCCGCCAGGGACTCCTCCAGCAGCGGCAGGGCCTTCCCCGGTTGACCCGCGGCCCGGTACGCCACGCCCATGCTGTTGAGCATCCGTAGGATGTCGGGGTGGTCCGCGGGTCGCGTCTCCCGCCGGGACGCGAGCACCTCTTCATACAGCGGCAGGGCCTCGAGGGCCCGACCCATGTCCTTGTACGCCCCGGCGAGGTTCTCGATCGCCGAGAGGCGCTCCGGGTCGTTCGCCGGCAGGAAGCGCCGTGCCAGCTCCGCCGACTGCTCGCACAGCGGCAGGGCCCGCGACCACTCCCCGCGCTCGCGGTACAGGCCCGCGAGGTTCGTCAGGGACGTGATCGTGAGCGGCGCCGACTCCCCCAGGAGCTTGCGGCGCAGCTCCAGCGCCTCCGCGTACAGCGGCTCCGCGGCCGCGTGCTCCCCCCGGTTCCGGTACAGGTGCCCCAGGCGCGTCAGGGACTCGGCGGTGTCGTCGTGCGGCCCCTCAAGGTGCTCCCGCCGCAGGGCCAGGGCCCGCACCAAATGCGGCTCGGCCAAGCGCAGCTCCCCCAGTTGCCAGTACGCCCGCCCGATGGTGGACCGGATCGCCGCCTCGACCAGCGGGTCCTTGTCGAAACGCCCCTCGATGTGCGCTGCGGCGTCGTCCAGCACGGACCGCATCGTCACGTCCTTGCCCATCTCGTAGGGGCTCACCGCCGCCAGCAGGTCGTCGTTCAGGAACGCGTTCACGGCCTCGGCCACCCGGCGGGCGCGGGCCTCATCCTCGCGCGCCGCGATCGCCCGCCCCAGCGCCAGGCTCACCCCCACCAGCCCCAGCAGCAGGGCCGCCAGCACCGCCCCCGCACCGCCCACCAGCGCCCGGTGGCGCCGGGCGAACTTCCGCAGGTGGTACACCGTCGTCGCCGGACGCGCGTGGATCGGCTCGTGCCGCACGACCCGCCGGAGGTCCGCCGCCATCTCCGCGGCCGAGGCGTACCGCCGCTCCCGGTCCTTCGCCAGGGCGTGGGCTACGACGGTCTCGATATCCCCGCGGAAGCGGCGGTCGATCGACCCCAGCGGCGCCGGCTCGGTCTCGCGGATGATCCGCAGCGACTCGTGCAGCGAGGCGCCCGAGAGGTCGTACGGCCGCCGCCCCGAAAGCAGCTCGTACAGGATGATCCCCAGGGCGTAGACATCCGTGCGCGTGTCCACCGCCGCGGGGTCCCCGCCCGCCTGCTCTGGGCTCATGGAGCCGACGGTGCCGACCAGCTGCCCCGCGCTGGTGTGGAGCGTGCCCGCCCCACCCCCCGGCCCCCCCGCCGCCCCATCCTCCAGAATGCGGGCGATGCCGAAGTCCAGCACCTTGGGCTGGCCCGCATCATCCACGAGGATGTTTGGCGGCTTCAGGTCGCGGTGGATCACGCCCTTCTGGTGGGCGTGCTGCACGGCGTCGCACACCCGGGCCAGCAGCTCCAGCTTCGCCGGCAGGTCCAGCCCGTGCCGGCGGGCGAACTCCAGGATCGGCTCGCCCCGGATGAGCTCCATCGCGAAGAACGGAACCCCCGCCCCCCCCGCGCCCCCCGCGCCCCCCGCGCCCGATTCCCCCGCCTCGTGGTTCTGCGCGATCCCGGGGCGCTGCAGGCGTCCCAGCGCCCGCGCCTCGTGC
>JBBDXI010000117.1:3813-10471 GCA_040902425.1 Phycisphaerales bacterium | reverse complement strand
TCGAGGCGTCCGACGAAGACCCCCGGCTTGAACGTCGGCGCGGACGCGAGCGCGGCCGCCCGCCCCACGTAGGCCCCGACGGTCGGAGCGAGGCGCACGAGGCCTTCGTAGAGCAGCGCGATCGCGTCCCAGTCGGTCCGGCCGGTGTGGCCGCGCTGCGCGTGCGCCGACTGGATGGCGGCCTCGAGCTGGAAGCGGCCCGGCACACCCGCGCGCGCGGCAACCAGCAGCGTGCGCTCGGCCTCCTCGATCATCGGCCAGGCCCATCGCTCGACGTCCTGGCGGCCGAGCGGCACATAGCCGCCGCTCGCGTCGCGGCGGGCCGCGCGCCGCGCCTCGCAGTGGAGCATCAGAGCGAGCAAGCCCCCAGGCCTCGGGCTCATCAGGCAAGAGCCGGGTGACGAGCCGGCCGAGCCAGATCGCCTCGTCGGCCAAGTCTTCGCGGCGGGCCTCCGCGCCGGCCACGTCTTCCCAGCCGCTGCCGTAGGCCGCGTAGATGGCCTCGAGCACCGGCCCGAGCCGCGCCGGCAGCTCGCGCGGGTCGGGAACCTCGAACCGGATGCCCGCGTCGCGGATCTTGGTCTTCACCCGGACCAGCCGCTGGCCCATGGTCGCGGCGGGAACGACGAACGCGGCCGCGATCCGGGCCGCGTCCAGGCCGAGCACGGTTTGCAGCATGAGCGGTGTCCGCATCCCCTCGTCGATCGCGGGATGCGCGCAGACGAAGAGGAGCGCGAGCCGCTCGTCCGGGAAGACGGGCCCCGACGCGGCGGCACCGTCCGCCTCGTCCACCATCGCGTGGAGCGCGGGGAGCGCGCGCGCCCCCACGGTGGCATGTCGGCCAGCGTCGAGGAGCCGCCGCCGGGCCGTGGCGAGCAGCCAGCCCTCGGGCTTGTCGGGCACGCCGTCGCGCGGCCACGTGGCGAGCGCCGCGACGAAGGCGTCACCGAGCGCGTCCTCCGAGGCCGCCACGTCGCGCGAGCGCCTGGCGAGGTACGCCACGAGCCTCCCGTAGGAGGCCCGGGCCGCGAGCTCTGCGGCGCGATGCGCGTCGCCCGTGGTCACATGGACAGGTGTCACATGGAGAGGTTGGGCCGGACCTCGACGGCCCCGGTCGAGGCCGCGGGACAGCGGGCGGCCCAGTCGAGCGCGGTGTCGAGATCGGACACGTCGATCTCGTAGAAGCCGCCGAGCTGCTCCTTCGTCTCGGCGTAGGGCCCATCCTGAACCTGGCGCTTGCCGTCGCGCTAGCGCACCGTGGTGCCCAGCGGGGGCGGCTGCAGTCCGGCGCCGCCCACCATGACGCCGGCAGCCTGCAGGGCCTGGGTGTACGCCCGGTAGGCGCCCCAGTAGGCTTCCTTCCGGCCCGCGTCGGTGCGGGAGCTGAAGGCGGCCTCGGTCTCGTAGATCAGGATCGTGTATTTCATGCGCGTCCTCCGTCAATTGGGTTCGATCACCCTGATGACGTCCAACCGGGCTTCATTTCGACAACCGTGCAGAATCCGAGCGGAGGCTAGCACAGGCCCGGGGCGCGGGCTAAGATGCCGTGATGCGCCTCTGGCCGGACCTCCTGTTCACGAGCGGCCGGGAGGTGAGCGGCCATATCGTGAGCATCGCCGATGGCCGGATCACGGCGGTGCAGCCGCCGTCCCCCGCCGACGCCTCCGCGGCCTCCGACGTCATCCGACTGCCCGGCAAGGCCCTCCTGCCCGGCACCGTGAATACCCACTGCCACACCTTCCAGTCCCTGCTGCGCGGCCTGGGCGACGACCTCGACTTCATGGCCTGGCGCGACCGCGTGCTCTACCCCTACTCCACGCGCCTGGACCGCGAGGGGATTTACCTGGGCGCCGCGTTCGCCTTCGCCGAGATGCTGCTGCACGGCGCCACCACCTGCGTGGACTTCTTCTACCTTCAAGATAACGGCAACGAGAACGCGGACGCGGTCATCCGGGCCGCGCGCGACGTGGGCATCCGCCTCGTGCTGGCCCGCACCATGTACGACTGGGACGGCGCCCCCGCCCGTTATCGCGAGACGCCCGCGGACGCTGCGCGGCGGGTGGCCGAGCTGATCCGCGCGCACGCCGGGGACGCGCTGGTGGCCGTGCAGCCGGCTCCGCACAGTCCCCACGGGGCGTCCCCCGCGATGATCCGCGCGGGCTGGGAGGTCGCGGAGGAAGCCAATACGAAGTTCCACATCCACGCCGCGGAGGGTCAGTACGAGGGAGAGCGCACGCTCGCCGAGCACGGGGCCACGCCCATCCGGCTGCTCGACAAGCTGGGGGTGCTGGGGCCGCGCATGATCGGGGTGCACTGTGTGTGGCTCGACGACGAGGAGCTGCGCCTGATGGCCGACCGCGGCGCCGGGCTCGCCTATTGCCCCTCGTCCAATATGATCCTGGGGGACGGCATCACCCGCATCACCGAGATGAAGGCGCTCGGGATCCTGATCGGGCTCGGCACCGACGGCGGCTGCACCAACAATCGCCTCAGCGTCTTCGAGGAGATGCGCATGGCCGCGCTGCTCCAGAAGGTGCGGCACCTGGACGGCACCCGGCTTCCCGCCGAGCAGGCGTTCGCGATGGGCACGGTGGACGGCGGCCGGCTGCTGGGCCTGCCCGCGGGCGACATCGCCCCCGGCATGTTCGCCGATCTGGTGGCGGTGGATCTGGAGCACCCGTCGCTGCATCCGCGGTCGCACCTGCTGAAGAACGTGGTCTACGCGATGTCCCACCAGGCGGTGACCGACGTATGGGTCCACGGCCGCCCGGTAGTGCGCGGCCAGCGCCTGGCCACGCTGGACCAGGGCGGCCTCATGGAGCGCGTGCGCGCGCTGACGTGCGACTGGAAGCCCGCATGAGGATCCTGGAAGTCGTCGGGCTCACCTGCCGCGTGGGCGGCGTCGCCGCGCTGGACGCGCTCTCGTTCACCGTCGAGGAGGGCGAGATCTTCGCGCTCTGCGGCCCCGCCGGGGCCGGCAAGACCCTCGGCCTGCGCTGTCTCGCCGGCTCGCTGCCGTTCGAGTCCGGCCGGCTCATCTACGACGGCCGGGAGATCACGGGCACGGATCCGCGCGAGCTGGCCCGGCAGGGGCTGGTCCGGGTCGGCGAGATCTCCATGCCGCCCTGGTCCCTGGCCGTCACGGAGGCGATCACCCTGGCGCGCCGCTGGCCGCGCTGGGGCCCGCTCAGCGCGGCCCTGGCCCGCTGGCCCGGCGTGGAAGGCCGCGCGCAAGATGCTGCGCTGCTCGAGCGGGTCGGGCTCGCCGCCGACGCGCGCCGACCTCGCGACGAGCTCTCGGCCGCTGGGCTCGCGCGGCTCGAGCTGGCCCAGGCCCTGGCCTTGGCACCGCGAGTGCTGCTCCTCGACGGTCCGCTCGGCCGCCTGCCCCTCGAGGATCGCCCGGGCATGGCCGCGCTGATCGCCTCACTCCGCGCCTCCGGCGCGACGGTCGTGCTCACCGAGCGGGAGCCGGCCGTCGCGGAGGCGGTGGCCGACCGGGTGGCCACGCTCGACCGCGGGGCCCTGGTCAGATGAGCGCCGCATCGGGGCTCGCGCATCTCATCGGCAGCGTCCCGCTCGCCAGCACCGAGGAGGTCTTCCGCCGGCTCTCCGCCGCGCTCGGCCCCGTCCTCTCCCGGATGCCGGACGGCGAGACCGGCGAGCGGCGCCGCTGGATCTACTGGCAGCGGACCATGCTCGAGCGCCATCCCGCGATGGAGGTGGACGCGGACGCGGGGCTGCTGGAGCTGCGCCAGTGGGACGGCTCGCTGCTGCGCCGGACCGATCTGCTGCGCTTCCGGGCCGGCGTCGACCCCGACGCGGTCGAGTTCCCGACCGGCTACGCGGAGGCCGCGCGCGACTCCTGGGCGATCTTCACCCGGCTGCGCCGGGAGGGCGTGGTGCCGCCCGGGCTGCGCTTCCAGGTCTGCCTGCCCACCGCCATGTCGAGCGCCTGCATGTACGTGAGCCCGCGCGCGCACGACGACTACCTGCGGGTCTACGAGCGGTCGCTGCGGCGGGCGCTCGACGAGATCCTCGCCGCCATTCCCCACCGCGACCTCAGCATCCAGTGGGACATCTGCCAGGAGGTGCTGGTGTTCGAGAACTACTTCCCGTCCCGTCCCGCCGACTACAAGACGCGGATCTTCGCCCTGCTCGATCGCCTGGGCGCGGCCGTCCCCGTCGACGTCGAGCTGGGCTACCACCTCTGCTACGGGAGCCCCGCCGACCAGCACCTGGTGATGCCGACCGACACGGGCGTGCTCGCCGAGCTCACGCGCTCGATCGTCGAGCGGGCGCCCCGGCCGCTCGACTTCATCCACCTGCCGGTGCCGCGCGAGCGCACCGATCCCGAGTACTTCGCCCCGCTCCGCGGGCTCCGCCTGCCCGAGCGCACCCGGCTCTACCTGGGGCTCATCCACCACGGCGACGCCGAGGGCGACCGCCGGCGCATGGACACCGCGCGCGCCGCGGTGGGCGGCGCCTTCGGGGTGGCCACCGAGTGCGGCTGGGGCCGCGGCGAGCCGGGCCGGCTCGACGGCCTGCTCGAGAGCCACCTCCGCGCGGTGGACTATCTCACCGCGGGAGCGACGCGGTGACCGACGCCATGCCCGGCCCCGCGTCACATACCTTCTTCTCCCAGCGGCTTCGCCTGCATTATATCGACTGGGGCAACCCCGACAAGCCGCCGCTCCTGCTGCTCCACGGCGGCCGCGACCACTGCCGCAACTGGGACTGGACCGCCGCCGCGCTCCGGGACGACTGGCACATCATCGCGCCGGACCTGCGCGGCCACGGCGACAGCCAGTGGTCTACCGACGGCAGCTACTCCATGGCCGGCTACATCTACGACCTGGCCCAGCTCATCCACGGCCAGCGGCTGGCCCCGGTCACCATCGTGGCCCACTCGCTCGGCGGCAATATCGCGCTCCGCTACGCGGGGATCTATCCGGAGACGGTGGCCCGGCTGGTGGCCATCGAAGGGCTCGGGCCCTCGCCACAGAAGCGGGCCGAGCGCTCCTCCACGACGATCGCGGAGCGGATGGACGCGTGGATCCGCGAGCAGCGCCGCCTCGCGGGCCGGCTGCCCCGGCGCTACGCCTCGATCGAGGACGCCTTCCGCCGCATGCAGGAGGAGAACCCGCACCTTTCCGCCGAGCAGGCGCGCCACCTCACCGTGCACGGGGTGAACCAGAACGAGGACGGGACGTATAGCTGGAAGTTCGACAACTACGTGCGGGTGTTCCCGCCCTACGACATGCGGGCACGGGACATCGCGCTCCTCTGGTCGCGCATCACCTGTCCGACCCTCCTGCTGTACGGGAAGGAGAGCTGGTCCGGCAATCCGGCCGAGGACGGCCGCGCCGAGCCGTTCCGCCACGCCACCGCGACCGGCTTCGACCACGCCGGCCACTGGCTGCACCACGACCGCCTCGACGAGTTCCTGACCGTCCTCCGCAACTTCCTGGGTTAGACCACCCCTCACCCCGGCCCTCTCCCCTGAGGGGAGAGGGAGAGAAGGAACCCTCGCCCCCGGAGGGGGAGAGGGCAGGGTGAGGGGCGCGGCGTCAGCGCGGCAAGCCCCGCACGAACCCGGCCACCGCCTCGCCGATCTCGCGCGGCGAATCCTCCTGGATGAAGTGGCTGCCCCGCACCGTGATCTCCTGCTGGTTGGGCCAGCTCCGGCAGAACTCGCGCTGCGCCCCGGTGAGGATGGTACCCGGCTCGGCGTTGATGAAAAGCTTGGGGAGATCGCCGGCCGCGGCCAGCCACCGGGCGTAGCCGTCCGTGATGGCCACGACGTCGGCGGGGGCGCCGCCGACCGGGATCTGCCGGGGCCAGGTCAGCGTCGGCCGCCGCGACTCCCCGGGCGCGAGGAACGGCCGGCGGTAGACCGCCATCTCCGCCTCGCCGAGCCCCCGGAGCACGCTCGCGGGCAGGATCCGCTCCACGAACACGTTCTTCTGGAGGACCATCTCCTCGCCGGCGGGTGACCGCATCGCCTGGAAAATCCTCCGCGCCGCCTCCGGCCACTCCTCCCACGTCACGGATCGGACGAGCGCCTCCATGTAGACCAGGCCGCGCACCCGCTCGGGATGGCGCTGCGCCCAGTGAAAGCCCAGGGCCGAGCCCCAGTCGTGCACGACCAGCGTCACCCGGCGCGCCGGGACGACGGCCTCGAACCAGGCGTCGAGGTAGCGCGCGTGGTCCACGAAGCGATACGAGCCCGCGGGCGCCCGGCCCGAGTCGCCCATGCCCACGAGGTC
The DNA here is from genome assembly GCA_040902425.1 of Phycisphaerales bacterium. Classification (GTDB taxonomy): domain Bacteria; phylum Planctomycetota; class Phycisphaerae; order Phycisphaerales; family UBA1924; genus JBBDXI01. The sequence goes on along the minus strand of JBBDXI010000117.1, from coordinate 4,202 downwards.
GGGCGCGAGGCAGCGGCCGGCGCCCTCGACGTGCGGGATCACGTTGCGCCAGAGGTAGGACGAGGTGGGGTTGCCGTGGAGGAACACCACCGGATCGCCTGCTCCGGCGTCCACGTAGGCCATCTCGGTGTCGAGCGCTCGGACGCGCCGCCGCGGGTACGGATCGGCGGCGGAGATCGGCTGGCTCATCGGCACAATGCTACACTTCCCGCACCGTGCCTGCCAGCGAGGCCCTCCGCGACAAGGCCGTCGCATGATTCACGCGCTCGACCATGTCGTCATCGCGATCCGCGACCTCGATTCCGGGATCGCCGCCTACGAACGCCTGCTCGGCCAGCCGCCGTGCTGGCGGGCGGAGGCGGCGGGCGGCGGCGCGGAGACCGCGGTCT
>JBBDXI010000117.1:0-3803 GCA_040902425.1 Phycisphaerales bacterium | reverse complement strand
GGCGCGGCTGCGCGCGCTGCTCGACGCCCAGGGCGAAGGGCTCGCCAGCCTCGCGTTCGCGGTGGACGACGTCGAGCGCGCGCACCGCCGGCTCACCCGGCTCGGCCTCGATCCCGAGCCGGTCGTCGCCGGGGAGAGCGTGGACCGCGCCACCGGCGCGCGCCGCCGCTGGCGTCGCACCCGGGCCGCGACCGCGTCGACCCACGGCGTGCGCGTCTTCCTGATCCAGCGCGACGCGCCGCTGCCCGCCGCGCCCCCCGCCGCGCCCGGCGGGGTGACGGGACTGGATCATGTCGTGATCCGCACCCCCGATCCCGAGCGGGCCACCGCGCTCTACGGCGCCCGCCTCGGCCTCGACATGCGTCTCGACCGGTCGAATCCCGCGTGGGGCGCGCGGCTCATGTTCTTCCGCTGCGGGGACCTCATCGTGGAGCTGGCCCACGACCTCCGGGCCGGGGTGTCCGCCGGATCGGACCGCCTCTGGGGCCTCTCCTGGCGCACGGATGAGCCGGCGGCGGCGGCCACCCGCCTGCGCGACGCCGGCCTCGATGTCTCGGAAGCGCGCCCCGGCCGCAAGCCCGGCACGTATGTGTTCACGGTGCGCGACCGGACCTGCGGCGTCCCGACGCTCATGCTCCAGCCGTCCGGCCCGGCCCGCTGAGCCGCCGCGGTGCTATACTCCCGCCACCGCGCACGGCATGCCCATGGAACCGCTCACGGATGTCCGCGACGTCTCCCGCATCGCCTACGGTTTCATGGCCGCCAAGGCGCTGTTCGGGGCCCTGAATCTCGACGTGTTCAGCCGTCTGGCGAGTGGCCCGAAGCCGCTCGATGAGCTCGCCTCCGAGACCGAGGTCGCTCCGAACCGTCTGCGCACCCTGCTGACCGCCTGCGTCAGCCTCGGGCTGCTCGAGCAGGCCGACGGGCGCTACCGGAACGCGCCCGCGAGTCAAGCGTACCTGGTTCGCACGGCTCCGATGTACTTCGGCGACTACTACCGCTTCCAGATCGACCGGCAGATCTACCCGGCGTTCCTGCATCTCGACCGTGCCCTGCGCGGGGATCGCGTCGATTTTTACAAGCTGATGAACGACGGGGCCGAGGCCGACAGCTTCAGTCGGGCGCAGCACTCGGGGTCGCTGGGCCCGGCCCACGTGCTGACCAAGCTGGTGGATCTGAGCGGGTGTGAACGACTCCTGGACGTCGGCGGAGGAACCGGCGCGTTCACGCTATCGCTGTGCCGCCGCTATCGGACGACAACCGCGACGATCATCGATTTCCCGAGCATCCGCCCGATGGCGGAGCGGGTCGCGGAGGAGGCGGGCCTCGCCGATCGCGTGACCTTTCAGCCGGGGAATGCCTTGACGAGCGCGTGGCCGGACCGGCAGGACGCGGTCCTGATGTCGTACTTGCTGAGCGCGGTCGCCGAGCAGGAAGGCCGGAGCCTGATCACCCGCGCCCTGGGTGCGCTCAAGCCCGGCGGCGTGCTCATCCTGCACGACTTCATGGTCGAGGATGACCGCACCGGCCCCGCCTCGGCCGCGCTGTGGCTGCTCGCGGCGGTGCTGATGGACCCCGACGCCCCCGCCCTCACCCCTGGCGGGCTCTCGCAAGTCGTCCGCGAACGGGGCTTCACCGACATCTCGGTCCGGGACGTCATCCCCACGATCACGAAGGTCCTGGTCGCGCGAAAGCCCTAGCCGGCCTTCTGCATCGCCCGCCACACCCGCTCGGGGCGGAGCGGCATGTCGAGGTGGCGCACGCCGAACGGCTTCAGCGCGTCCACCACCGCGTTGACCACCGCGGGCGTCGAGCCGATCGTCGCGGCCTCGCCGATGCCCTTGGCCCCCAGCGGGTTGAACGGCGAGCGCGTCACGGTCTGGTCGGTCACGAAGAACGGCAGGTCCTCCGCGCGCGGCACCGCGTAGTCCATCAAGGTGCCGGTGACGAGCTGGCCGTCCGCGCTGTAGACCACTTCCTCCAGCAGCGACTGGGCCACGCCCTGGGCGATGCCGCCGTGCACCTGCCCGTCCACCAGGAGCGGGCTGACCCGGACACCGCAATCGTCCACCGAGACGTACTCGCGCAGCTCGACCCGCCCGGTGTCGCGGTCGATCTCCACCACCGCCACGTGCGCGCCGAAGGGATACACGAGCTGCGGCGGGCGGAAGTACTCGGTGGCCTCGAGCCCCGGCTCCATCCCGGCGGGCAGCCCCTCGCCGTAGGCCTTCTCGGCGATCTGGGCCAGGGCCAGGCTCTTGGCCGGCGCGCCCTTGACGTGGTAGCGCCCGTCGGTCACCACGATGTCCTCGAACGCCGCCTCCAGCGCCGAGGCCGCGATGCGGCGCGCGCGCTCCTGCACCTTCTCCGCCGCCTTCACCATGGCCGAGCCGCCGACCACCAGGCTGCGGCTGCCGCCGGTGCCGAAGCCCATCGGAGCGCCGGTGGTATCCCCGTGGCGGACGATCACCTGATCGAAGTCCACCCCCAGATAATCGGCGATGAGCTGGGCGAAGGTGGTCTCGTGCCCCTGCCCGTGGGCGGAGGCCCCGGTGTAGGCGGTCACGGTGCCGCTCGGCTCCACGCGGATCATCGCGCTCTCGTAGGGCCCGAAGCCGCACATCTCCACGTAGCAGGCCATGCCGACGCCGAGGAGCCGGCGATCGTTCTTCTCGATGCGCTGGCGCTGCTCCGCGCGCAGCGAGGTGTACTTCGACACCTCGAGGCTCTTGGCGAGCGCGCGGGCGTACTCGCCGCTGTCGTAGTTCTGCCCGGTGGGCGCCGCGTAGGGAAAGGCATTCGGCGGGATGAAGTTGACCCGGCGGACGTCCTCCGGCGGCTTGCCCAGCTCCAGCGCGATGCAGTCCACCAGCCGCTCGAGGTAGTAGGCGGCCTCCGGCCGGCCCGCGCCGCGGTAGGCGGCCACCGAGGTGGTGTTGGTGAACACGCACGTGCTCTTGAGCTCCACGTTCTTCACGTGGTAGACGCCCACCCCCATCATCAGGGTGAGGTCGGGAATGAACGTGAAGATCGGGTAGGCGCCGATGTCCGCGACCACGTGCATGCGGAGCGCGGCGATGCGGCCGTCGGCGTCCACCGCCGCTTCCAGATCGGTCATCTGGGCGCGCCCGTGGGTGGTGCCGGTCATGTGCTCGACCCGGCTCTCGATCCAGCGCAGCGGGACTTTCAGGAGGCGGGAGAGCGCCGCCACCGTCACGTCCTCCGGATAGGTGCCGAACTTCACGCCGAAGCCGCCGCCCACCTCCGGGCAGATGACCCGGATCTGGTTCTGCGGCATCTTGAGCGCGTCGGCCAGCCCGCCGCGAAGCACGTGCGGCGCCTGGTGGGTCGCCCACACCGTGAGCCCGCCGCTCGCGAAGTCGGGCGCGGCCAGCACCGCGCGGGTCTCCATGGGAATGCCGGAGAGCCGCTGGCTGTTCATCCGCTGCTTGACTATCTTATGCGCAGTGCGGAACGCGGAATCCGGATCCCCCGCCTTGATGGTATTGGTGTGCTCGATGTTCTTGGGCGCGTCGTCGAAGAGCTGGGGCGCCCCGGCCGCCATCGCCGCGAAGGGGTCGGCCACCGCGGGCAGCGGCTCCCAGTCCACCTCGACCAGGGCGGCCGGGTCGGCGGCGGCCTCGGCGGAGGTGCCGATCACCGCGGCCACCGGCTCGCCCACGTACCGCACCCGGTCCACCGAGAGCGGATAGTGCTGGCGCCCGAGCTGCACCTCGCTGGCGCCGCCCCCCTCGGGGGGGGGGGGGGGGGGGGGGGGGGGGGGGGGGGGGGGGGGGGGGGGG
>JBBDXI010000116.1:0-58228 GCA_040902425.1 Phycisphaerales bacterium | reverse complement strand
CATGGGCTACCTCCCCGCCGCGGCGAAGAGCCCGCGGTCCTTCTTGGCGAAGCGGCTCTCGACGCCCTTGTCCCGGATCTCGCGGATGATGGCCGCGTAGACCGTGGCCTCGGGGGTCTTCCCGTTGGGGCTGGTCCACAGGCCCTTCTTCGTCATGGCCTCGACCACCTCGCCGACCCGCATCGGCTTGCCCGAGTCGGCCAGGACCTTGGCGGCGGCATCCAGGCCGGAGAGCTTGCCGCCCTCCCTGGGCTTGCGGGCCTTGGCGGGCCGGGTGCCCTTGGTCGGGCGCACCTGCCGCCGCTTGCCCTTGCCCTTGCCCCCCGCCTTGGCCGTGGCGGGCCCGTGGGCCCGCGTGCCCGCGGACTTGGCGGCCGGGGCCCCCTTGTCGGCCCCAGCCCCGCCCGCCCCCCCGGGGCCAACGTCGCCCGCGGGGGCGGCCTTGGTGGCGGCGGTCGCCTTCGCGGCCTTGCCCCCGCCAACCGCGGCCCGCAGGCGCTGGGCGCTTTTGACCCGCACCGCGCGGCCGGTCTGGGTGTTCGTCCCCTTCCAGCCGATGTGCTTCTCGCCCTGCCAGACCTCCTCGGTGATGCGGACCGGCACAATCCCGCCGCTCACCTTCGCTGTGTACGTCCCGCCGATCTTGACGTGGTCCTTCTTCATGGCGTTCGTCCTCGCGGCCGGTGGCGGCATTGCCCCCGGCGGCGCGCACAACCGCGGCGTGTGCGCCCAGTTCTTCGAGTTCCAGGAGTACAAGCTCAAGCGCCAGAACGGGCTGCCCGAGCTGGACGAGGGCTGCCTCAAGACGCTCTACGGGTACATCCAGTACCTCAGGAACACCGAGCTCTGGTTCAAGGGCAAGCCCTGGGCAGAGCTGACCAAAGAGGACATCAAGCGGGTCTACGACGACCTGGAGGACGGCACGATCCGCACGCAGCGGGGCGGGCCGGTCCAGAACCGTGTCGCCTACTACAACAAGATCTTCAAGGGCAAGCCCTTCCGGCTCATCGGCAAGGACGCTCTGGCCCGAGAGGTCATCGAATACTCCAACCACGTCCGGCCCCCCGTCCGCTTTGTCACCGAGGAAACCTTCCGGCGCCTCGTTTCGGCGATCTCGGGTCCCGAGCATCTGTTGCTGGCCTGGCTGGCGTGGGACATCGGAGAGAACATCGACTCGCTGCTCAAACTCACCGCGCGTGACTTCGCGCTCCAGGCCAACCGCTACACGGGCGAGCGTGAGTACGTCATCCACCTGGCCGCGACCAAGCTCAAGCGCAGCCGCCAGACCCGCAGTGAGGTGACGCTCTACCCGGAGACGGCCCGGTACGCGGACCTCGTCCTGATGGGGCTGGCACCGAACGACCTGGTCTTCCCGTGCGGCTACCGGGCCGCGGCAAAGTTCCTGGGCAACGCTGTGCGGAGGACCCGCGCCGTGACGATGCCAAACAGCGATCCGGTACGCTGGAAGGACCTCCGCTCGGGAATGGCGTGCCACCTGCTCCGCTGCGGCTGGACGCGGGACGAGGTCAACGCGAGGCTCGGCCACACCCCCCATTCCGACGCCCTGGATGCGTACATCAACTTCCTCGCCCTGGATCGCGAGGCCCCGAAGCAGCGGATGCTGGAGTCAGCCGCTCACTCCAGGGTCCAGTCGATCCGGACCCCGGTATCCTCACCTCCGACTCCTGGGGTCAACATCCGCCATAGTCTGCCTGACCAGTCCGAGATGCTGCGAGAGGAGCTAGATTCGCTCAGGCGTCAAGTGCAGATGCTGGTCCAGCACCTTGCTCGTTGAACCACGGCCCTCGTATTAGCCGTGCCGGGCACCAAAGCGTCTCGCTACAGATGCAACGGTGGCGAGTTGCCATGGAGTCCGTCAGCTTTCTCTAACTGAACTCAGAACTCATACTGGCAGGAGTCGCACGAGCGGGGGGCGGCGGCACCAGCACGCCCGTGCTTGGCGCGATACGCTTAGTCCTTGGAACTGGAGCCAACCATGCCCCGAGGACTCGCTCGCCTATCCATGTCCGACATCGAACGCGAAATCCGCCGCCGCAGCCGCGCCGTGGGCCGCCTCCAGCGACGCCGGGCGAAGCTGGCCGATCGGATCGCCAAGCTGGACGAGCAGATCCGGGCGGCCGGCGGGAGCGTCAGCGCGAGGGCGGGGCGGTCCGCTGGTGGCGGCCGGCGCTTCAAGAACAAGCTCACCCTCATGGACGCCTTGGCCAAGGCCGTCGGCAGCAAGACCATGGGCGTCGAGGACGCGATGGCCGCCGTCAAGAAGGCCGGCTACCGCACCGCCTCCTCGAACTTCCGCACCCAGGTCAACATCGCCCTGATCAAGGGGCCGTTCAAGAGGGTGGGGCGGGGGCGGTACGCGGCTAGATGAGGCGCTCGCGCTGAGGGAACCAGCGGTCAAAGCATGGCTCGGTTGGCCTTGGCATTGAAGCGCCGCAACGAAGCCGTCATCGGGAACGTGCCATCACTGTCGGAAAGCGGAAGCGTTAGCCTGACGAGACCGCTGAATCGACAGCTTGTGCACGGACGTTGATCACTGCGGGAGACTGTGTTTGACAACTCATTGGGCGGGATCGAAGCTGCGTCGCTCACACCCCCCGCTTGGAGGTCGAATGGCGACGCACCAGTACTCGGTTGTCTCCCCTGCACCGTCTCACGGCGTTCGAATGCCCCTGATTGGGGTATTGGCCGCTCTGTTCGTTGCCCTGCTTGTCAGCACGCCATGCGCGACGGCCCAGACCATCGAGGCTGTGTTTCGCGAGATTCAGGCGCGCCGAGCGATGTTGGGCCCCGCTCTGGAAACGTGGCCCTCGGGACCGAGTGGTTGCACAGCGCCGCCGTTTCCCCCGGATGGGTTTTACGACGGCGCATCAAACCGGGTTGATCTTATAACCAGAGGCCGCGACGAGGCGATGGCCCTCGTCGAAATGGGGGTCTTCCTCTCAGTCGCAATTGTTGAAGGGGCGCTGGTCAACGGCGCCGTTGATGCTCTGCCCGCAGTAAATGACAGTCTCAAGTATATTAAGGATGCCGGTGATGCCCGCTGGAATGAAGTTCTCGATCTTGCACTTGATACGCCCGTGACGGCATCGGGCGATCCAGAGGACAGAATTGGCGAGCTACTTACAGCACTAGACCTGCTTCATTACATCGGGCAGGCGGCGACTGTTTCGAACGTCATTCCGCATGAGCAAGAGAATGAGGACCCAGCCTTGGGCACAACGTGCGGCGAGCGGTTTAGTGCCGCCGCAAACTCCCCCCTCTCGACGCCGGCTTCCATAACTACCTGGGAAGTCTCGGCAGGACCGTATGTCATGGCGGGGGCGGTACACTGCGATCACCCGACCCTCGGCGCGAACGTGCGGCGGCATTGGCAAGAGGGGACCTATGCCGTGGATCTCTCGGCGTATCGCGGTTCCGCGCGAATCTACGTGTCGGTCCACGACGTGCAGGGCGCCTCACCGCAGATGTTCTTTAGGCCGGGAATGCCTAACTCTGCACCGTGCATTCCACCGATCGAGGCCTTCTCCGATTTCCAGAAGTGGCGTTTGCTCGACGGTGAGGCGATCAGCGCCGGCGAGCCGAACTCGGTCACGGTGGGGGACTCGACGCCCACGGCCGACGACGATATCGAGTTTGTCAAGTTCGACTATGGCTTCCACTCTGGCGCGGCCATCGCCTGGGTGAAGACTTCGGTTGAGCGAGAGACGGTCGACGAGAACGGCCCAACGCCGCCATCAGCGCCGCTTGAGGTTCACACGTACGAGCTCTTCGACACTGAGGGCCTGAACCGCTGGTCTATTGCGGCGGACGGGGCGGTGACGTTCCGGGACTTTGACCCCGCCACCGGCGCTGTGACGCAGGTCACGCGCAATGCGAGTCCCAGTGCACCTAACGGCGACGCTTCAAATGCCCTCGACCTCGGCGATTATCCGGGTTTAGCAACGGCGATCGGCACCGTGCCGGGCACTGCTAGCAACGGGGGCGAACTGACGACCCACGCTCGCGTGGATCTGCTCGGCCGAGTCATCGAGACCATCAGGCCCCCCGGTGACCACACGAGTGCAGGCAGCCGGGGCGTCAGCAGCTACGTCGTGCGCCGGCTGGGAACAACCTCTGAGCCCGAGCGCACGGGCATGGAATACCTGACGGAGATTGTTCTCCCCCACAAACTCGTGGGACCCTCAACGGCTACGTTTGACGGCGCGGCGACAGTGACCTGGCGCGACGCTGCCGGGGTCGCCTTTGTCACCGCTGACTACCTGGTCAATGGCACCGCGACGTACAACCCGCGTGGCAATCAGTTCACGCTCGGCGGGGAGGTGGCCCGGGCGACAATGAAACAGTCGCACTCGGGACTCGTCCTTGAGGATCGCCGCTGGCACCACATCGATACCACGACGCCATCGAACGACCTGTCCACGGTTACGACCTTCGCCTACGACTCTGTTGGCCGGCAGTTCCAGACGAAGGACGCGACGCTCACGATCACGGAGCGGCAGTACGACGTGCTCGACCGCGTCATCGCGGTGAAAGTGGGTGTGCCCAGCGAGGCCATGACCACGGTCGCCGAGTACCAGTACGACAACGATGCGGCCGGCAATGGCAACGTCACCCGCGTCCGCACCTTTACCGGAGAGCCGTCGAGCGGTGGTCTGTCAGACGAGGAGCGGGATACGGAGCACGCCTTTGACGAGCGTGACCAGCTCATCAAGACCAAGCGGCCGGCAAGCTCGACGGACAGTCGCTACGAGACGTTCGGCTACGACAATCTCGGCCGCGTCATCGCGAGCAGCGTGTACGACGCGGAGCCCACGTCGACTGCGGGTGAGCACCGCCGCGAGCACAAGCGGTTCAGGTACAGCCAGCGCGGCCTGTCGGTGTCCGAGAAGATCGCGATTGATCCCGACGATTCTTCCCCGGACGACTTCTTGGAGACTCATCATTGGTATGACGATCTGGGCCGCGAGCTGGCCCAATGGGCGCCCAATGGTCCGATGCGGAAGCTGGTTCGGGATGGTCATGGCCGCGTGAAGACGGAGTACCTCACGGACCGGGCCGACGACGAACTGCCTGGTCAAGCTGGCAACTGGGCCGATGCCACGTCTATCAGTGATGACGCGGTACTGGAGCAGACCACAACCCGCTTCGACTCGGCGGGGCGAGTCGATTTGGTGACCCGCACCTACCGGCCCCACACCCTCGGGGGCGGCGATCCGGGTGCGCTCGATCCCGCGGACTGTCCCACGACCTACTTCGGCTACGTCTACGACGACGCCGACCGCGTGATCCAAGCTGTTGACTTTGGCACCGCTACAACACATTTTGAGAAGGGCGGCGCAGCCCCCAGCCCGTGGCCGCCGTCCGCGCCGGTTACGGGCAGCGATACGGTCCTGGTCACTGAGACGGCCTACAACGACCGTGGCCTTGTCGGCATGGTAATTGACCCATCGGGCCAGAAGACCCTGAGGTTCTACGACAGTCTGGGGCGCCTCGGTGCCGTCTGCGAGAGCTGGCAGATCGGCACGGATGTCGCATGGAATCCCACGCTTCAGCGATGGTCGCAATCGGGCGGGTTCAGCGGCGACGCCACCGACCGAGTCACGAGCTTCATCTACAACGGCGCTGGGCAGATCGAGAAACGCATTGCGCACGTACCGGACGAAGAGGAGGAGGAGAACACCCAGATCACCACGTACACCTACGGGGTGACTGTTGGCACGCCCTCCAACAAGGCCGACTCCCTCCTGTTCTCGAACAGGTTGCTCAAGCAAGTGCAGTACCCCGGGCAATCCGCCCCACAGGTGGTGAAGTATGCCTACAACGCTCAGGGTGAACCGCGGAGCATGACGGACCAGCTCGGGACTCGTCACGAGTACCACCGCGACCGACAGGGGCGGGTGACGACCGACCAGGTCGGGCAGTTCGGCACCGCGGTCGATCAGCTTGTGACGCGGATCGACACGGCGTACGACCCGATCGGCCTCCTTGAGGACGTGACGTCGAAGACGAGCACGGGGGCGCCGGTCAATGGCGTGCGATTCGATTACTCGGACCTCAACAAGGTTGAGAAGGTGTTTCAGAACGTCCGTGGCGCTGTGGAGCTCGACTCCAACGGCGATCCACTCGAGGGGACTCACCTCGTTGCGTACGAGTACTCCAACACGCCCCCGGCCTCGGGCGACGCCGGCAGCAATCGCAGCCGCGTTGTGAGTCTCACCTATCCCTACTGGAACTCGGTCGCGTACGTCTACGGGGCCTCGGAGTCGATCGACGATCGCATCTCTCGCATCAGCGGTATCAACGGGGATGTGGAGTACAAATACCTCGGTCTGAGAATGCACGCGGTCGTGGATTACGTGGATGCTGATGTGCAGCTCGATCGCAGTGCGTTTGGCGATGGAACGCGGTCCTCACCCGGCGTGTATGGCGGTTGGGACCGTTTCGGCCGAGTGACAACCACAGCCTGGGTCGACGGCGAGTTCGGCCTCACGAACCCACCGTCCGCCACGCCACTGAGACCCGCGATCGTGTTCGACGAATACACGTACGACCGCGCATCCAACCGTACGTCCCGCTTCGACGTCCGCTCGGCTAGCGGCCTGCCCAACCGGCACTCGCAGTTCAAGTACGATGGGCTTCACCGCTTGAAAGAGGCGAACCGCGGCGTGCCGGATGGGTCGACCTGGATACACGCCGCGGGCAGTCAGACCTGGACGCTCGATCGTCTCGGCAACTGGCTCTTCGCGGGGACCGAGAGAGTAACGCCGTTCGATGGGACATGCACCGATGCCGATGAGCTCGAGGGCCGCAGCCACAACAGCTTCAACGCGATCACGAACCGCTATCCCGATGCGCCGAGCACAACGCTCGAGCTTGCCCACACCTACGACCACGCGGGCAATCTCAAGACCGCCGCACTGGAGGTCCCGAGCGGCACGCTAGGACGCACATACACCTACGACGCCTGGAACCGCCTGGTCTCCTACGGCTACAGCGGCACATCCCCGCCAGACCGCACGATGAGCTCGCAGTACAACGGCCTACATTGGCGCACGCTCGAACAGACCCAGGATGGCGAGCAGGTCACGGAAAAGGAGTTCTACTACTCCGCGGCCTGGCAGCTCCTGGAAGAACGTCTCAACACTGACGAAGACCCCGAAGCGGAATGGATTAACGAGACGATTTGGGGCGTGCGTGCCATCGACGACCCCGTGATGCGCCTTATGCGGAGCGCGATGAGCGACGGTCCCTGGATGCGCTCGTACCACCTGACGGACCCCCAGTTCTCCACCGTGGCGATGATCGGAACGGGGCTCACGCCGCCCGTGCTTGAGCGGATCCGCTACGACGCCTACGGGAAGGCCACGCACCGATGGAACGGGGACTTCAACGACGACGGGTTCCTGGATGAGAACGACTACTACGCCTGGCGCGATCTTTACAACAAGGCCATTGGCGACGAGGGCTATCGCGCCGATGTCGACCTGAGCCGCAACGGTTTGATCGACGATGCGGATGTCGACTCGATCGACTGGTGGACGCCGCGTCCGCCGCTAGCCGACGGGCTGATCTCTGATCCGCAGCATCCGGCGAGCAATGTCCTTGGTTTTGCGGGATATGTGTTTAGCGTTGAACCGCAGCTGTACGTATCTCGGCACCGCTGGTACGACCCAGTCATGGGGCGCTTCCACTCCTGGGACCCGATAGGCTATGCAGACAGCATGAATCTGTATCAATATGTGCGTTCGAACCCATTGAAATATATTGACCCATTTGGGCTAAGCTCGGATCACGTTATCGAGGGCCACCTGAACGGTCAGTATCTGTTCAACAAGCGTGTTCAGAACCTTTACCGTGCAGGGCAGATATCGTTCGAGGATGCACAGCGCCTCATTGCGGATATGGGCGCGGCGACGCAACTGATGATCGAGAATCGGGCCCACAGCCCGAATTCACCTCATAATTTCACTGAGAGCTCGAGATATCAGTTTTGGGGCGCAATCTACGGATCCTTGGAGGCCGTCTTCGACGCACTCGCGGGGGCTGGTCAGTTCCTCCACGACCTCGACAGAGAGGGCATTTGGGCTGTCGTGGGTGCCGTTCACGGGAGCAAGGCTGCCATCAGTGAGGCGATGGCGGATATTCTAGTAAGCACCTTTGGCCATGACGACGGAACGTTTGCGAATAACTTGGGCGAGCGGTCGCGTCGGTTTTCCCGCGGGTGGACGAAGCTTGCACTTTCTCTTTCACCACTCGCCCGAGGAAGGGGTGCGCGCGGGCCGGCAGGTACCGCCGTCGCTACAGCCACCCAATCTCCAAGGGCGCCCAGTTTGTCTCCATGGTGTCCTCCAAGGATTTCGGTCGATCACCACGGCTTCCTAACAAATGGCGTTTACCGTCTTGATAAGCCGGGGATGGCCACACACCAGACCGGTTCACTTGCGCAGGGCAAGAGTCAGTTCCTTCGCCGTCTTAACTCAGATCAACTCGTTCTTGACGGTGCCGCCTTCGCAGATCGGGCTGGACTATGGGTTAATAACAAGGCACAGATAATAATATCTGAGCCGATTGGTGTTCATGGACGAACCGGGTTCCTGTCCAATGTTCTTAATATCTATCGTACGGATACAGGGATGGTTCACGGGACGCCAGGTGGGGGAGGGAGTAACTAGATGGACTTGAATGAGGCCCTGCGGTTGGCGACTCTGAGGAATGAATGGGACGAGTCGCGAGCGGAGCATGTGCTTGGTCGGATTCAGCGACGAATCAACGGGTCAGTCATCGACTGGGACCGAGGAATTGAACGGTGGGCACGTGTCCTCTGCAAGAGCGAAGTGTGCGGTTATTTATGTGTTCGCGTGCCCATTGCATTCGCTGTCCCTGCCGTTAGCGACGCGTTCCGAGATGATCGGGTAGTTCTTGTGAGCGTCGCGGATTTTAGTGCCCAGGTGTATTCGGTGGACAAGCACCTCGTCACGGAGGTGTTTGGAGGAGCGACTGAAGTACTGGATTATTCACGGATTTCTATAAACGATCTGTGGTATGCGACGGTCACCTAGTTGATCAGTTAGATTCGGAGGAGATGCTGGATCTCAACGTGATCTGGCATGTTCTTTGGGGCTTGTCGAAAGGCATGACCTATGTACTTAGCGCCAAGGCTCGGATCCGGTGCGGCCTGAGAAGCAGCCAGCACTCCGTTGCGGAAATACCAGCCGATGATCACGACGCCGATGGGGCCTGGGAATCCGCCCGAGCTCTTGGCGCGAAAAAGGGCGGTGGCACCATCATGGCCCGTAAGATAGAAGCGGACTCACCGTTACCTGAAAGGGGCTGCGGGGGCTTTCGGGGCCTTGCGCAGGCGATTACGGGCAACCGGTGGCGAATCTCGTCAAGAAGCACCCGAAGTCTTGGACATTGAGAACGGGCTGGACAGTGCTGCCGTCGCAGTTGGCATAGGCGTCCGCTTCTGCGTAGCGACTCGCGCGGCCGCGCGCGTGCGCTCAGCAGCCGGCGACCTGCTCGACCAGGTTGGTGACCGTCCAGACCGTGCTGTTGGTGGCATTGATCCCACCGCGGCGGTGGTCGCGGCCGTAGACCGCCTCGCAGACCTCGCGGCTCGCGGCATAGCAGGCGTCGCGGTTGTCGCAGGCGTAGACCCTGGCCTCGGCCGTCCCGATCCGCACCTCGACCTGGTGGTCGCTGCTCGCCGCGCCGTCCAGGCCGGGGCGCACCCGGCGCAGCGTGATCGTCTTTCCGTTCTCCCAGACCGTCGTGCTCAGCGTCAGCACCAGCCAACGGACCTGTTTACCTCGTCGAGTCCAAGAAGAAACCCCTCCAGGATGCGCTTGTACCCGACAATGCGGGTCACCGTGGTCGCCTTGTCGAAGAACACCCACCACGTGGGCAAGATGATCATGAGTGGCGCAAGCGCAAGGAGTACCGGAACACCACCGTCGGGTGCTGCCCTTCCGAATACGCCCCAGATTCCAAAGATCGCACCCGTTGCAGTCGCCGCGAGCTTCAGGAATTCCACCTGACAGCTCTTGAGGTCGTGCAGCTCACTCCTCAGATCGACCAACTCGGCCTCTACGAGTGTCTTTTGGCTCGGAGTCATTTGGTCCTTGCTTCACAGCGCCGGGCGTGGCGATTAGGTCGGGAGCAGCCGTCCATCAGCCATGCGGAGGCCGTGAGGTTCACGCGGTGACGCCCTTGCGTGCCATAGGGAGACCTCCGGTTGCCCAGTGTACCTCTTGGCGTGGTGCCCGTTGGTGAGCGGGGGCGCACCAACCCCGCGGAGGGGTCGGTGAAGGGTGCCCGTCGGAGCCGCGGTCAGGTGGCCCTGCCGGCGCGAACGTAGGGCTGGCCCCGCTTGGCGAGGTCAAGCCCGGCGACGTACTCGTGCTGGAGTTGTACGCCGACCCGCCCAAGGAACTCCTCGAACTGGCGCTCCACCTTCAGGCCGATCGATCCATCCTCATCTTTATTGGGGAGTTGGTAGAGGGAGAGCAGCAGTTCCCTCGCCTGGATAATTCGCTTCTGGTCCTCATCCAGCAGCACGATCGCTGAGAATGCGCACCGCGCCTCCGCGAGCGACCTGGAGGCGGTGGTGGTCGAGTCGTCAAACAGCCTCCTCGTGTAGGCGAGCCGTTCCTCCATCTGTCGCTGGTCGAGCCTCAGCTGGCCGCTATCTACTTGCTGCCGAGATATTTTGCAGGCACGAAGCGATCCTGCTGCCGCCATCACGCCGTAGCCAGCGGTCGCGAAGGAGGCGTAATGGGCCTGAAGCGTCAACTCGCGGTCCTTCGCCCGCTGTTCGAGGCGCTCGAACACGGCACGCCGGTGGTTGGACCGGATGGTCAGAACAACGCCGAAAAGGACCAAGACGGCCGCGAACAGCGGACCAAACGCCTGTATCCACAGGGACGCGGTTGCGGGAGAGGGGACCATTGCGACTGCTACGGCGCCGACCGACTATTGCGCGGCGTTCATTTGCGAGTGGGAATGCTACGGGCTAGCGTCAACGATTGGAAGGGAGTTGGATATGCCACAGCTTGAAGAGGCTGCCGCCGACCGTCTGGCCGACCACTTCGTCAACTACCTGTTTGACGACTACCAGGGAAGCCGGCACGTGCGCCGGATCGCGTCCTGGATGGGGTTCGTCCTGTGCGGCATTCGCCGTGTTCCTGGCGTGATCTGGAAGGTTGGCCGCAAGAGGCAGTTGGTGTTCCAGGTAGGAGCGCGGCGATTCAAGGCGAAGTATGACCACCAAGTCGGAACGCGCGGTGGTATTCGGATCGTCGAGGTCCTTCCTCTGCAAGGTCAGCCTGAGGGCGTGACGGTCACGACGATCACGAGCCTCCGCGAAGCCGAACGGTTCTACAGAGGCGCTCGTCGGCTACTGGCCAGCTAGACTAGGCGCTCTCTTTCATGTTTCCGGAGGCCGCCCTCGGCTGTGCCCTGAACGCCACGGGCTCAAGGTCAAGCGCGTCACCCAGCGCCCCGCGGATCACAAACAGGTGCGGCTGCGTGCCGAAGGTGAATAGCCGGTAGAGGCAGTAGCGGTCGGCATGGGCCTTGGAGACGTTCACCTCGTTGGCCGTGACGTAGAAGGGCGCCTCCTTCGCCCGGTTTGTCGTCTTCACCTCGATCCAGACCTCCGCTCCGTCCAAGTCGAATGAGCGCACGTCGAACCCCAGGCCGTCGCCATCAAGGTCGGCCACCCAGCGTACTTGCTGCGCAAGATCCGCACGGCCGTGGTGGGAGAGAGTCGCCTTCTCCATAGCCACCACGAAGGCTTCGCCCGCCCTGCCGAGAGCCCGGTTCTGCGCGTCGCGAGCTGCAGCCTCGACGACCCGGACTGATCGAGGCATCGACGCCCTGCGGTTGGGTGGGGCCAGCGGGTTGGGAGGCGGCTCCTCGATGGACTCGCGCAGTGGCGCGCTCTTCGTGGCCGAGGATTCCACCACCCTCTCCAGGGCGAGTTCAAGCTCGCGGTGGAGGTCAGCGTGCGTTAGCAGGAACTCCTCCACGAGTACCCCGAGCCGCGCTTGGTAATTGGCGGCGGGCGCAAACCCGTCCATTCTCGTCAGCCCAAGATCCAAGAGGACCGCCGAGATGTTCTGAAGCTTGTACTCGCAGCTCTTTACGGACCGGCCGTGAGTCCTTGAGGCAAGGCTTCGCAGCAGGGCAGCCTTCACGAAGCCCTCGTGGCGTAGCCGCATCGTGAGCATCTCGAAGTAGACGACGACAGCTGCCAGTATCTCGTCGTCGGACCAGTCCTCCCCCTCGGCGTTCTGGATCGATACCACGTCGAACCCCAGCCGCCGCAAGTACCAGTTCGCCTGCCCAGGAGCCTCGCCCCCGCTGAACTCGGCCGGCGACAGTCGGCGTCCGAGCGAGAACTCGGCCGCAATCCCCACCAGGGCCTTGGGCGGATACCTCCGGCCCCCGACTACTGCTTCATACCCCGTCGCCGTGCCAAACGCGACCTCCGTGCCGGCGTCGAGAACCGACGCCGCGCGTAGCACTGCTTCGGCGGTGATCCCAGGGGGGATCGAAAGAGGCATCGGTATTCTCCCGGAGAGGCCAGCTTACGCGGCTAGACGGATACGGCAACCGCGACCGTCACGGACGCTCCGTCCCCGCACCCCCCTCCCGTGACTGGCTCCTGCCCACAACTGGGTGACGTTGTGCCCAACTGCCGGGCGCCGTGACCCCTGTCCGTCGCTGGCTCCTGCCCACAACTGGATCAGGTTGTGCTGCCCCGCGGCCGCGATGATGATCGCCCGCTTCACCGACTCCTGCCCCCGCACCTCCGAGAAGTCGATCGGCGCCGAGGCGGAGCGCAGCATGCCGTCGATGTCCGGCGCCGGCTCCGGCCTCGCCTCCACCTCGCCGTTGAGCAGCCCCACCACCTCGGCGATCGTGCGGACCCCCAGCACCTCGATCCCCGGCACCATCGCCGCCTCGGCCGCGTTCTCCGCCGGCACCACCACGCCCCGCGCCCCGCGGCTCTGGGCCAGGGCCGCCATCGCGATCGCCCCCTTGATGGGCCGCACACGCCCGTCGAGGGCCAGCTCCCCCGCGAAGAGGAACTGGCGCGGGTCGATGGGCTCGTACTGGTGCTCCTCGAGTTCCGCCGGCACCGGCCCCCGCTCCAGCGGCGTCGTCACGCTCACCGGGCGCCGCCGCTGGCGGTGCAGCTGCGTGCTGGCGACCACGCCCTGCACGATCAAGAGCCCGATGGCGATCGGCAGGTCGTACAGCGGCCCCTCCTTGCGGATGTCGGCCGGCGCGAGGTTGATCACCGTCCGCCCACGCGGCGCCAGGTACCCGGAGTTCGCCAGCGCCGCCCGCACCCGCTCCGTCGATTCCTTCACCGCCGTGTCGGGCAGGCCCACGACGATCGCCGGCTTGTTCTCATCCGCGATGTCCGAATCGACCTCGACCTCGCAGGCGAGGGCGTCGATCCCCTGGAGCAAATAGGACTGGACTCGGGCGAGCATGGCCGAACAGAATACCGAACGCCCCGGGCCGGTGCGCGCCCCTTCACGCGGGGCCGGGGTCCGACGGGAGCGCCGCACCGGCACCGCCGGATGCCTGCGGCGGCGGCCAGTGCAGCGCCAGCCCGCTGCGGACCGCGGCGTGCCACCACGCCGCCAGCCCGATCGCCGCCAGCGCCGGGACCGGGATCCACAGCGGCAGGCAGACCCACGCCCCCACCAGTTGGCTCGGCATGCGGAACAGCAGGCGGTACCCGCCGTGGGGCGACGCCTCCAAGCCCAGCGACCGGAACGCGGTCGCCGAGCGCCCCAGCGCCACGTTGCCCTGCCACACCGCGCCGTACCAGCCGCCCGGGCCCTTCAGGTAGAAGCTCGCCCACCCGCTCGCGGCGTAGAGCGCCGCCGCGACGACGATCGAGACGAGGCAGGCGCGGGCCGCGAGACGCAGCACGCGGGGCGTGTACGCGCGCACCGGCCGCCCCCGCGACGACCACGGCCGGACCGTCCGCCCGCACTCCGTGCAGATCGCCGGCGCCCCCGCCGGGAACCCGCACCCGGCGCACAGGCCGCAGCGCCGGCGGTAGCACCAGCGCACGGCAAGCGGGATGCGCAGGGCCAGCCAGGCCAGCCCTCCCCACACCGCGGCGTTGACCGCAAAGCCCAGCGGGACCGGCCGGATGGGCAGGCGGGGCTGCTCGACGGCCCCCATCGGGAGGAACGTCGCCCAGGGGACGTGCAGCCCGGCCGTCCACGCGTCGGGCCTCGGCGGCGCCGGCGTGCGCCCCGTGGCGGTCTCCGTGCTTGCCTGGAACGAGCGCACGCAGGGCACCGGCCAGCCGGCCTCGATCACCGAGGCCTCGTGCTTCGTCCAGCTCGGCGTCGTGGGCAGGAACGGGGCATCCGAACTGATCACCCGCGTGATCCGCACGCCGCGACCCGTCCGGTAGATGGTCCCGTCGCTCCGCGGCCAGTCTGCGGGTGTCCCCCGGGGCCAGGGCGAGGCCTGCCCCGCGTACTGGTGGAGCCGCGAGGTGGCGAGCAGGACCCAGGACGCCACCACCGCAAGCGCAGCGCCCGCCGCCAGGAACGCCAGCAGCTTCAGGGGCCGCGCCCGCATCCCCTGAGTACGCACGCGGAGCCATGGTGCGGCCACCAATAATGCGAAGTGGACTCAATCGGCCGGTCCGGCGCGTCGATCCTCAGAGGGTCCACGCCGCGCTAGCATCACCGAACAGAATCAAGAACTGCCCGCGCCATGTCCAAGGCCACCAGCCAGCCCACGCCCCGGCCCGTCATCCAGCCCACCGGCCGGTCGCTGATCGCCGGCCGCTTCAGCGGCGGCGGCCCCGGGCCCGTCCAGCACCACGCCAGCAAGTTCTACGCCGTCGATCCGCACTCCGGGCGCGAGCTGCCCACCCTCTTCCTCGCCGCCTCCGCCGACGAAACCGACCGCGCCGCCTGGGCCGCGTGGGAGGCCTTCCACGCCCTCTCGACCCGGCCCGCGACCGACCGCGCGGCCCTGCTCGACTGCATCGCCGAGACCGTGCTCGGCCTCGGCGAGGACCTGATTGGACTCGCCTCCGATGAGACCGGTCTCGGCCCCGCGCGGCTCGTCTCCGAGCGCGACCGCACCGTCAACACGCTCCGCCTCTTTGCCGAGCTCGTCCGCCAGGGCGACTGGGTTGAGCCCGTCATCGACACCGGCCAATCCAGCCGCCGCCCCATCCCCAAGCCCGACCTGCGCCGCATGCTCCGCCCCCTCGGGCCGGTCGCCGTCTTCGGCGCCGGCAACTTCCCCCTCGCCTACAGCACCGGCGGCGGCGACACGGCCTCCGCCCTCGCCGCGGGGTGCCCCGTGGTCGTCAAGGGCCACCCGGGGCACCCGGGCACGGGCGAGCTGGTCGCCCAGGCCATCGCCGGCGCGGTGGCCCAGGTCGGTTTCGACCCCGGCACGTTCTCCTTCCTTCACGCCGGCGGCGACCGCGAGATGGCCGTGGGCGAGCAGCTCGTCCGCCACCCAGCCATCAGGGCCGTCGGCTTCACCGGCTCCTTCGGCGGGGGCACGGCCCTCGCCGCCCTGGCAGCGGAAAGGCCCGACCCGATCCCAGTCTTCGCCGAGATGGGCAGCACCAACCCCATCTTCATCCTCCCCGGCGCTGCCGAGGCGCAGGCCGAGGCCATCGCCGAGCGGCTGGTCGCCTCGGCGACCAACTCCGGCGGCCAGATGTGCACCTGCCCGGGCCTCTTCTTCATCGCCAAGGGCGAGGGCGCCGAGCAACTCCAGCGGGCCATGGCCCGGCTGCTCAACGAGGGGCAGCCCCAGACCATGCTCAGCGCCCGCACCCGCGCCAACTTCGCCCGCCGGGCCGAGGAGGTCGCCGGCACCACGGGCGTCGATGTCCGCGCCGGCTCCGTCCAGGCCGGCCACCGCACCGCCCGCGAGGCCCAGCACCACGCCGACGGCACGCCCATCCGCGCCTCCGCCGCCCTCTTCCGCGCCACCTTCGACGCCTTCAAGCGCTCGCCCGCCCTGCGCGATGAGGTCTTCGGCCCCGCCGCCATCCTCGTCGTCTGCGACGATCCGGAGCAGTTGGTGGATGCCGCCGCGGCCATCCAGGGCAGCCTCACGGGCACGATCTGGGCCGGCGGCACCGATGAGCCCCTCGCCCGCCGCATCCACCAGGTCCTGGAGCAGCGCGTCGGCCGGCTGATCTACAACGGGGTGCCCACCGGGGTCGAGGTCGCCGCGGCCATGGTGCACGGCGGACCCTTCCCCGCGACCAACCAGCCGCAGACGACCGCGGTGGGCCCGTTCGCGGTCCGCCGCTGGTGCCGGCCGGTCTGCTACCAGAACGCGCCGGATGCGTTCCTGCCGGCCGAGCTGCGCAACGGCAACCCGCTGCGGCTCCGGCGGCTCGTGAATGGCGAGTGGACCTACGACGGCGTCGCCGTCCGGTAGTTCACCCGGCTTCCGACCACATCACACGACCCGCGACCCGTCCGTCATCGCGCCTGAGGGCGCGCTCAGGGGCTTTTTATTGGACCTTCAGCCTCCGCCCGGATCGTAAAGGGTCGGCTGAGCCCTCGCGGCGAGGCCGGCCCCGTACCGAGCGGGTGAGAGAGGCGAACATGGGCGGACCGCGGGGGGGCGGTTCGCTCTGTTCTTTTTTGCGCTCGATCGGGCGGATGGCACACCGCCGGGGCTCGCGCCCGCGTTCCCGGGTCCCCACGGGGGGTGCGGCCGCCGCCCCGTTCGCTTTGCGCCCTTTCTTCGGGCTTCGGCCGATATGCAGGCTGACATGGGTAAGTCCGCGCGCCGAGAGGCACCGAAATCATCGCACCCCATCGGCCGGGCGGTCATCGCCCTGGCCCTGACGGCGTGCGCGTTCTTCCTGCTGGCCAGCCGCGTCAGCTTCGACCCCTTCGACCCGCCGACGCACCTCGTCTGGCCGGCGAACGAGCCGGTGCGCAATGTCTGCGGGCCGGTGGGGGCCTGGGTCGCGTACCAACTGGTCAAGCTGATCGGCGCAGCCAGCTGGCTCGTGGTCAGCGCAGTGGTGCTCTACGCCCTGCTCGTCCTGGGCGGAATGCGCATCGGGTACTCCAGCCTGCGCCTCGTCGGCATCCTCATGATCGCCGTCGCCGCGGCCGGCTTCCAGGCCCTGCTCATGCCCGCCTCCGGCCCGTTCCCCGACCTCGCGGGGGGCGTGATCGGCACGGCGGCCGCGTCGGAACTGGGCCTGCGCTTCGGGCCGGTGGGCACGGCGATGTGGTTCATCGTGCTGGGGGCGGTGGGGGCGATCGTCGCCTTCGACAAGTGGGTCTTCATGGCGCCGGCGTGGGTCCTGGGGATCGGCGGGCCGGTCGCCCGAAAGGCCGGCACGGCCGCCGCGGCCGGGGCCGGGGCGGCGGCGCGGATGGGCGGGGGGCTGGTCAGCGGCCTGACGCCCCTGATCCGCGGGCGCGAGCCGGTGGCGGTCTGCGCGACGGACCTCGACGATGAGTCGTTCACCGCCGCCCGCAAGCGTCGGCGCCGCGCCAGGGCCGAGAGCGAGGCGGATGAGGACGGCGTCATCACGGCGACGCTGGTCGAGGCCGAGGAGGCGCCCAGGCGGCGGCGCGGGCGGAAGGCGGAGGACGAGGCCGACGGGGCGGGCGGCGAAGAGGAGGTCGGCGGCGATGCGGCCGCACTGCTGCGCGCCGAGGACGCCGCGAGCAGTGGCACCCGTGAGGATGGCGAGGCGGGCGCCGAGGATGAGCCTGACGACACGCCCGGGGCCCCGCAGGTCTTCGACTCCGAGGCCCTCCGCGACAAGATCTCCAAGCTCCCCATCGTCTTCGGCCACCAGACCCGCAAGGTCGCCACCGAGGATGACCTGCGCGACCTCCAGGGCGTCGCCGACCTCCCGGGGTACAAGTTCCCCGGCCTCGACCAGCTCGAGGAGCCCGAGCAGAACTTCTCCGAGATCCTCGAGGAGTACGTCCGCGAGCAGGCCATGGCCCTGGAGTCGGCCCTCCGCGAGTACCGCATCGACGGCGAGGTGACGGACATCGAGTCCGGCCCCGTCATCACGCTCTACCACCTCCGCCTCGCCCCCGGGACGAAGGTGGCCGCGATCTCCGCCATCTCCAGCGACATCGCCCGCGCCCTCAAGGCGATCAACATCCGGATCGTCTCGAACATGGTCGGGCGCGACACCGTCGGCATCGAGGTCCCCAACACCCAGAAGGAAAAGGTCCGCCTCAAGGAGCTGATGAGCAAGAGCGAGCTCTTCGCGAAGATGAAGCTCCCCATGTTCCTCGGCAAGGACGCCTCGGGCGAGCCGCTCATCGCCGACCTCACCCAGATGCCCCACATGCTCATCGCCGGCACCACCGGCTCCGGCAAGAGCGTGGCGATGAACACGATCATCATGGGCTTTCTCTACACCAAGAAACCCAACGAGCTGAAGCTGGTCCTCGTGGACCCCAAGATGGTCGAGATGTCCCAGTTCAAGGACATCCCGCACCTGATGTGCCCGGTGGTGACCGAGATGGGCAAGGCCGCGGCCATCCTCGAGTGGGCCACGCAGAAGATGGATGAGCGGTACGAGCTGCTGGCCGAGGCCGGGTGCCGCGACATCGCGGCGTACAACGACCTGCCGTGGGAGGAGCTGAAGGCCCGGTTCAACCCCAAGACGCCCGAGGAGGAGGCCCGGATCCCGCGCCGGCTGCCCTACATGGTGTTCGTGATCGACGAGCTGGCGGACCTGATCATCACGACCAAGGAGGTCGAGAACTCGATCATCCGCATCGCCCAGAAGGCCCGTGCGGTGGGCATCCACCTCATCCTCGCCACGCAGCGCCCGCAGGCCAACGTCGTCACGGGCCTTATCAAGAGCAACATGCCCTGCCGCATCTGCTTCAAGGTCGCCTCGGGCATGGACTCCCGGATCGTCCTCGACCAGAAGGGCGGGGAGTTGCTCCTCGGCCAGGGCGACATGCTCTACCTCTCGCCCCGGACCAGCAAGCTCGTGCGGGCCCAGGGGACGCTCGTCGATGACCTCGAAATCCGCCGGGTCGTCCGGTTCATGCGCGATGTCGCGGGGCCAAGCTTCGAGCGCCAGCTCCTCCAGATCCGCGCCGGCGGCTCTCTCAGCGAGGATGAGGAGAAGGTCCTCCAGAGCGAGAACAACTCCTCCGCCAGCCTGGCCGCGGCCCGCGAAGACCCCATGTTCCCCCGCGCCGTCGAGATCGTCCTGGAGACCAAGCGGGGGAGCGTCAGCCTTCTGCAGCGGCGGCTGGCCATCGGCTACACCCGGGCCAGCCGGCTGATCGACCTCATGGGGATCGCGGGGATCATCTCCGACCACAAGGGCTCGGTCGCCCGCGATGTCCTCGTCACGCTCGAGCAGTGGACCGCCATGAAAGCCCAGGTCGAGGCCGACGAGGCGCCCGAGAAGGCCGCGGCGGACCAGGGCAAGCTCTTCCAGGAGGGCGCCCCGGGGGCCGACATGGCCGAGGCCGACGAGGCCGAGGCGACCGCCCTGATCAGCGAGGTTGACGACGAGGCCGCCGCGGAGGATGTGGACGAGTTCCCCGACGCCTTCGTGCGGGAGGAGCGTTCCCCCTAGCCCGCCGGGGCCGGCTCAGGCCGTCGTGTCGATCCTGCCGCCCAGATGGGCCTCGCAGGGGCAGTGGGGGCAGAACCTCAGTCGCTGCGCGCCGGCGCGTCCGGCACGGTTCTGCTCGTAGAGAAACCGGCTGTAGGACAGGGGCGGCGGCTCGCGCTCGAAGCGGTCGGGCTCGCGGGGCCGTGTGAAGCTGGGTAAGCGGCGGGTGGCCCGCGCCATCAGCGTCAGCAGCGACGGGCGCGGCAGGATGCAGGCGGCGGGCTTGTCCAGCGGGACGATGCGCACGCCGGGCCGGGTGCGACATCGGTGCCGCGGGATTCGACGCGGGCGCGCAGGCCGGTAATATCTGGCACACGAGCGCGGGGAGCGGGATCGGGGGGTCTCTGGGGTGTGGGCGCTCGACGCCCGCTTCGTTCAGCCTGTAGCGGGTGTTTCGCGGGCGCAACGGGCGGTGTTGCGTCGATGGAGGCGTGGCCTGTGCTGCCGACCAGCGCGCTGGACTATGACCTGCCGCCGGGGCTGATCGCGGTCCGCCCCGTCTCGCCGCGCGACAGCGCCCGGATGCTGGTGATCGACCGGGCAGCGCCGGACCGGGTGCAGGACCGCGAGGTCCGCGACCTGCCGGACCTGCTCGGCGAGCGCGACCTCCTGGTCTTCAACACCACGCGCGTACTGCCCGCCCGCTTCCACGGCGAGCGGATCGGCACCGGCGGGAAGATGGAGGGGCTCTTCCTCCGCGACACGGGCCGGGGCACGCCGGGCGAGGAGTGGGTCGCCCTCATCCGCGGGCGGCACACCCGGACGGGCGCGGCGTTCGCCATCTTCGACCGCGCCGGTGGCCCGAGCGGGATCGGGCTGCACGTCACCGGGCGGCCGGATGGCGAGCCGGGCGCGTGGACGGTCCGGGTCGAGGGCGCCGCGGGCCGGACGAGCGCCGAGGTGCTGGGCTTTGTGGGTTCCACGCCGCTGCCCCCCTACATCTTGAGGGCCAGGCGCAGCGCCCAGTTGCCGCAGGATGAGCCGGAGGACCCCGAGCGCTACCAGACCGTCTACGCCGATGCGCCGGGCTCGGTGGCAGCGCCTACCGCCGGGCTGCACTTCACCGACGACCTGCTCTCCCGCCTCCGCCGCGCCGGGGTGGCCCGGGCCGATGTCCTCCTGCACGTCGGCGCGGGGACCTTCCGCCCGGTCGAGACCGAGTTCATCGAGGAGCACGTGATGCACGCGGAGTGCTGCTCGATGAACGGCGACGCGATCGGCGCTGTCCGCCGGGCCCGGGAGGCCGGCGGGCGGGTCATCGCGGTGGGGACGACCGCGGCGCGGACGCTGGAAAGTCACGCGCCCGTCATCGATGGGAGCGGGCCCCCGCCGCCGGACCTCTGGACGCGTCTGCTCATCACGCCGGGGTACCGCTTCCGCTGGGTTGACGGCATCCTGACCAACTTCCACCTCCCCCGCTCGACGCTCCTGGCGATGGTGGCGGCCCTGTTCGAGGAGGGCGTGGGGCCGCTGAAGCGGGCCTACGCCCACGCGATCGCGAAGGGGTACCGCTTCTACAGCTACGGGGATGCGTGCCTGATCGTGGAGGGCGGCACACGCGGCCCCGCCACGGGCTAATCTTCGGGCCTGCCCGGCGGAATCCACCGATATTCCCCGGTGATGCCGACGGTTACACGCGGAGAGGGACCGCCCCGGATGGACCTGGAGCAGTTGGTCGCCGGGCTGCCTGTCCGTGCCCTCGCCGGGGCCGCGCGGGGGGTCATCATCCGCGAGTTGACCGAGGACAGCCGGCGCGTCGAGCCGGGGTCGCTCTTCGTCGCGCGCCGGGGAACGAAGACCGACGGGAAGCGGTTCGTCGCCGACGCCCTGGCCGCCGGGGCCGTCGCCCTTCTGACCGACGACCCGGCCCTCTCAGCACCCGCGGGGAGCGCAGCCCCGGTGCTCTTCGCGGGCGACCTGCCGCTGGCCGTGGCCCTGGTTGCGGAGCGGTTCTTCGGCAACCCCACGCGGGCCCTCACCCTGGTGGGGGTCACCGGGACCAACGGGAAGACGACGACCGCGCACCTGGTTCACCAGGTCTTCAACAGCGCCGGCGCCCGCTGCGGCCTTATCGGCACCGTCGTCGTCGATGACGGGCGCGAGGTTCGCCGGATGTCCATGACCACGCCCCCGGCCATCGAGCTCAGCCGCCTCATGGCGACCATGGTCGCCGCCGGGTGCAGCGCCGCGGTGATGGAGACCTCCAGCCACGCGCTCGACCAGCAGCGCGTCGCGGGGCTCGACTACGACACGGCCGTCTTCACGAACCTCACCGGCGACCACCTCGACTACCACGGGACGATGGAGGCGTACGGCGCCGCGAAGGCGAAGCTCTTCGCGATGCTGCCGGCCGACGGGACCGCGATCGTGAACGCGGAGGACGCCGCAAGCGCTCAGATGGCCGCGGCCAGCCGCGCGCCGGTGCTCGCCTGCGCGATCGGTGAGCCGGGTCATCCCCGGCCCGGGCCGGGCGTGCACACCCCTTGCACCGCGACCATCCTCTCGATGTCGATGGCTGGGACGCGCGTCCGCTTCGAGGGCCCCTGGGGCGGCATCGACACCACGATCCGGCTTGTGGGCCGCCACAACGTGATGAACGCCCTGCAGGCCCTGTGCGTCTGCCACGCCGCGGGCGTGCCCGCGCCGCTGCTGGAACGGCTGATCGGCGGGGCCTCTCCCCCGCCCGGCCGCCTCGAGCCGGTCACCGGCCCCGGCCACCCCTTCGCCGTCTTCGTGGATTACGCCCACACCGACGACGCCCTGCGGAAGGTGCTCGCCACCGCGGCCCCGCTCGTCCGGCGCGACCTCGGCGGGCGCCTGGCCGTGGCTTTCGGGTGCGGCGGTGACCGCGACCGGACCAAGCGGCCCCGGATGGGCGCGGCCGCGGCGGAACTGGCCGACCTGGTCTACATCACCTCCGACAACCCGCGCTCCGAGGCCCCCGGGGACATCATCGACGAGATCCTCGGCGGCGTCCGGCCGGCAGCGCTCGAGTCGGTGAGCGTCGAGCCCGACCGGCGGCGGGCCATCGTCCAGGCGATCGAGCGGGCCCTCCCCGGCGATGTCATTCTGATCTGCGGCAAGGGGCACGAAACGGACCAGATCACCTCCGACGGGCGCGGCGGGCTGGTGAAGAGCCACTTCGACGACCGCGAGGTCGCCCGCGAGGCGCTCCGCCGGCACGGGCGAGCCGAGGACGGCACGCCCGGAGCACCCAAGGGCCATCCCGCCCCCGCCCGCACGGGCGCCCCCGCATGAACTTCTGGAGCCCGGAGAACCTGAGGGCCGTCGTCGGGGGCATGTGGCTCGCCAGGCCCACCGCCGAGGCCTCCGGCCTCTCCACCGACTCGCGCTCGATCGCGCCCGCCCAGCTCTTCCTCGCCCTGCGGGGCGAGACCTTCGACGGCAACACCATGGTCGCCTCCGCCGCCGCCTCGGGCAGCCCGCTGGCGATCATCGACAACCCCGAGGCCGCCGGGCCGCTCCCGCCGGGCATGGGCATCCTGCGCGTGCCGGACACGCGCCGGGCGCTGCTGAAGCTCGGGGCCGCCTACCGCAAGTCGCTGGAGGGTGTGCGCATCCTCGCCGTGGCGGGCTCCAACGGCAAGACCACGACCGTGCGGCTGCTCGACGCCGTGCTGGGCGCCGCCATGCGCGGCACAGCCTCGCAGAAGAGCTTCAACAACGCCGTCGGCGTCCCGCTGACCCTCCTCTCCGGCCGCCCGGGCGACCAGTATCTCATCTGCGAGATCGGCACCAACGCCCCGGGAGAAGTGGGGGAGCTGGCCGCCGTCGTCGCCCCGGACATCGCGGTGGTCACCAGCATCGGGCGCGAGCACCTGGAGAAGCTCGGCTCGCTGCGGGGCGTGGCCCGCGAGGAGGCGAGCCTGCTGGAGCACATCCGCACGGGCGGCGCGGCGGTGATCAACGCCGACGCCCCCCACCTGCTGGAGTCCGTGGCCGCGCTCGGACGCAAGCCCCGCGCCGTGATCAGCTTCGGCGAGGGCGAGCGGGCGGACGTCCGGGTGGTCGCCGTCGAGCAGGGCTTCGGCGGCGTGCGCTTCACGCTCAACGACCGCAGCGTCTTCGACGCCCCGCTCCTGGGCCGGCACAACGCCCTCAACGCCGCCGCGGCCGTGGCGGTCGGCCGGCGGCTTGGCCTGAGCAACGAGCAGATCGGCGCCGGGCTCCGGAAGGTCAGGAGCGCCGAGATGCGCCTGGAGCGGGCCGAGGTCGGCGGCATCCGCGTGATCAACGACGCCTACAACGCCAACCCCGACTCGATGAAGGCCGCCCTCGACACCTTCGCGGCGCTGGACGCCGGCACGGGGCGACGCGTCGTCGTCCTCGGCGACATGCTGGAGCTCGGCGAGCACGCCGAGTCCTCGCACGCGGAGCTGGGGCGACGGCTCGCGGCCGTGCCGGGGCTCGACCTGATCGTGCTGGTCGGCGACTCGATGCGCCACGCCGCCCGCGCGCTGGAGGACGCCTCCGGCGAGGGCCGCGTCGTCCGCGTCGAGGAGCTCGACGGGCCCCGGGCGAAGGAGGTCGCGGGCCTGCTCCGCAAGGGCGACCTGGTCCTCCTCAAGGGCTCACGCCGCATGCGGCTGGAACGGCTCGTGGCCGCCCTCCCGCCCGGGGGCAACGATGCCAAGCGCCGCAGCGGTCGCGGCCCGCGGGCCCCGGCGGCCTGAAAGGAGTTCTGGCAGCCACGCGCCCGCGGGCCCGTGGCGCGGCGATGCTCTACTACTTCGTGCAGGAAGCCGGCGCCTGGCTCGACTCCCACAACCTCTTCTGGGCGTTCCGGGTGCTCTACGAGGTGCAGTTCCGCGCCCTGGCCGCGGCCCTCATCGCCTTCGCCCTCGTGCTCCTGCTGGGGCGGCGGACCATCGGCTTCCTGACGCGGATGAAGATCGGCGACAGCGGCCTGACCGACGCCGAGGCCCTCCGCGGCAACGCCAAGAGCAAGGCCAACACGCCCACCATGGGCGGCGTGCTGATCGCCGGGGCCATCGGCATCAGCACGCTGCTGATGGCGGACCTGACCAACTTCTACGCCTACACCGCGATGATCGTCCTGCTCTGGCTGGCGACGCTGGGCGGGTTCGACGACTGGCTGAAACTCACCTCCGTGCGCCGCGGGTCGGCCTCGCGCCAGGGCCTCTTCGCGTGGGAGAAGCTGGTCTTCCAGCTGGGGCTGGGGTTCCTGGTCGGGCTGTTCGCGTACCACCACGCGGCGGGCGGGGGCGCCCCCGGGGCGGAGGTCCCGGCGCTGGGGCACGTGCTGAACCTGCCCTTCCAGAAGACCTACATGGACGGGGCGGGGACGCTGAACCCGGCCCTGGCGTTCCTGCCCAAGGCCGCGTTTATCACGCTGGCGGTGCTGATGATCGCCGGGATGAGCAACGCCGTGAACATCACCGACGGGATGGACGGCCTGGCCGCGGGGATCTCGACCGCGGTGACGCTGGGGGTGTGCGTCCTGGCCCTGGTCGCGGGGTCGATCGGCGCGTCGCAGTACCTGCTGGTGCCCTACGTGCCCGGGACGGACGAGCTGGGCGTGGTGGCCGGGGCGATGGCGGGGGCGTGCCTTGGCTTCCTGTGGTGGAACTGCTCGCCGGCGCAGGTCTTCATGGGCGACACCGGCTCGCTGTGCCTCGGCGGGCTGATCGGCTACATCGCCACCGCCATCCGCCAGGAGGCGATCGTGCTGCTGATGTGCGGCGTCTTCCTGATGGAGATCGCCTCGGTGATCCTGCAGGTCGGGTACTTCAAGGTCAGCGGCGGCAAGCGCGTCTTCCGCTGCGCGCCCTTTCACCACCACCTGCACCTGGGGGGGTGGACCGAGCAGCAGGTGGTCGCCCGGGCGTGGATCGTCTCGATCCTGCTCGTGGTGGTCGCGCTGGCCAGCGTCAAGCTGCGGTGAGAACGGTGATCAGTGACGAGTGACGGGGTGACCAGTGATCAGTTGGCCCGGCCGCTCACTGATCACTGCTCACTGTTCCTCAGCAGCACCGGCCGTCTCAGCACGATCCGGTCCTGCACCGCCCCGTAGGGCCCCGCCTCCAGCCGGATGCGCAGACGGGCGCCCGCGGGGGCGCGTTCGAGGCTCAGGTTGATCGCCGCCGCGGGCCGCTCCGCGCTCAGCCGCTGGCGGAACAGCTCCGTCTCGCGCCCCTGGGCCGCCAGGGCCACCACCACCTCAGCGTCGCCCCAGTCCCACATCGACCGCGGCAGCTCGGCCGTCGCGGCGAAGCGGGAGGCGCCCGGCGGCAGGTCCCACTCGACCGCGAGCGGCCCCGGCAGGTGCAGGTCCTCCAGGTGCAGCGGGGCGTTGTTCTGGCTCGCCGTGACCGGCGGCGACCAGCGCCGCTCCGCCGCCGGGCGCTGCTCGGCGGGCGGGAGGGACGCCAGGGGCGTCAGCAGGCCGGGGCGCAGGTCGGCGGCCACCAGGTCGGCCAGGGCGAGCGCCCCCTGGGCCATGGTGGCCTCCGCGGGCCTCGCCGGGGCGCCCTCGCGCATCGCCAGCTCGATCGTCAGCTCGCCGGCGCGGGTCGTCCGTAGGGCCCGGCACGCCAGGATGCTGCCGTCCCGCAGCCAAGCGATGAGCGACCCCTCGGGCGGGGCGCCCGCCGGGTTGCTCTGGAAGTGGATGTGCCCGATGCGCTCGAAGGGGATGTCGCGCGCGGTCTCGCCGGTGACCAGCCGCACCGCGGGGCCCTCCCGCAGCAGCCCCTCCACGAACCCCTCCAGCCGGTCGCCGTTGGCGAGGATGACCAGGTCCGTGTCGCCCGGTTGGCGGGGTCCGCCGGGGGCGAGGAGCGCCGGCTCCGCGAAGCCGAGCTGGAGGCGGCGGACATCGTCCAGCCGGACCTCCAGCGGGCCCAGCACCGGGTGCTCCCACGTGAAGACCTCCGCGGGGGCATCGCCCAGCACCGAACCGAAGCGCCCGACCAGCCGCTGCCCGTCGGCCAGGGTCAGCTCCTGGGCGGAGGCGGCGCCGACGGGAAGAAACCCGGGGAGGGCCCCGCCGGCGGCGCTGTCGCTCGTGGCGGCGTGGTCGGGGAGGATTGCGATGAACTCCGCCAGCGGCTCGCTGCGCACCAGGCCGGCGCTGTCGGTGTACGTCAGCGTGCGCGCATCCAGGGCCGTGATCCGGACCGCGTGCTCCTGGAGCCGCCGGTCGATCAGCACCCGCGCCACCCCGGGGGGGGGCGGCCCCTGGGGGGGCGTCTGCGCGGTGGTCGCCGCCGCGCCGACCAGGCACGCCGCCAGCACGCCGAGGTGTTGAAGAACGCATCGCATCACTTCTGGAAGATCGGCAGGTAGCGCTTGGGCATCTGCAGGATGATCAGCGCCATCGCCGTCCCGTAGGTGTTGCCGACGCTCCGGTCCTCCCACCCCCCGTCCTCCTGCTGGGTCTTGAGCAGCTCCTCGCGGATCGCCGGCCACCACTTGGCCCAGGGCTCGCCCCCGGCGAGGTACATCGCCTGCACGGCGTAGTAGTGGCCGTAAAAATAGTGGGCCTTGCTGGCGGACGCCTGCCCGGGCAGCGCCTCCCGCACCAGGTACGCCAGGCCGCGGTCGATCGCGTCGTCCTGATAGATGCCGGCGTAGTACAGGCTGGCGACGCCCGCCGCGGACCGCGGCCAGCCGCTGGCGCCCGACTCCAGCTGGTACTTGAACCCGCCGTCGGGGTTCTGGCAGCGCCGGACGTACTCGACCGCGCGGTCGATGGTCTGCTTGCTGACCTCGATGCCGGCGTTGCGGGCCGAGCGCAGGGCCATGATCTGGCAGATGGTGACCGAGACGTCGGCGTCGTAGGGCAGCGGGTTGTAGCGCCACCCGCCCTGCTCGTTCTGGGTCTTCTCGATGAGGCGGACGGCCTTGACCACGGCCTCGTGCAGGCGGTTGGCCAGGGCGGTGTCGCCGCCCCCGGCGGTCATGCCGTAGACCTCGCCGAGGAACAGCGTGGCGAACCCGTGCCCGTACATGGGGCCGTTGGCGCTCTCGCCGGCGATCAGCCCGCTCTCGGTGCAGTTGGCCAGGATGTACTCGGCGCACTTGGCCACGTGCTCGCCGTAGGGGCCGCGCCCGGGCAGGTTGCCGTCGGCCATCAGGGCGATCCCCGCGATGGCGGAGACGGCGACGTTCTTGCCGTAGCGCCCGTCGCCGAAGCTGCCGTCGGTCGTCTGCTGCGAGGCGAGGGTCTTCAGCCCCTTGACCACGGCGCGGTCGAGCTCGGGCGTGATCTCGTTGACCGCGGCGTTGTTCTGCGCGGAGGTGTTGCCGGCGGGGGCGGGCGCGGGGGGCGGGGGCGGCGCGGGCCTGGGCGGCTGCTGCGCAGCGCCGGCGGAGACGATCGCGCCGGCGAGGATCGCCAAGGCCGGGGCACGCCGGGCGCCGGGGGCACGGGGATTCATCACCGGTTGGCCTCCTCGGCGAGCTTGCGGTAGTACGCCTCGGTCCACTTCCGGTACATGTCGCTGTACCGGTCGGCGTTCCCCTGGAGCAGGGCCTCGCGGGCCCGGTCCGGCAGGTCGCCCCAGGCGGCCCCGCGCGCGGCAGAATCCGGGCCCAGCGGGCCCTCCTGGCGCCCGGGGGGCTCGGTGGCCGTGGACTCGGAGCTCTGCGAGGCGTCCTGGGGCTGGCCCTGCTGCGGCTGCGGCTGGCCCTGCGAGGGGTCGCTGGGCTGCGGGCGCTGGCGCGAACGCTGGCGGCTCTGCTGCTCCTGCTGCTGCGCCGAGTGGATGACCATGTCGAGCTTGCGGATGATGTCCTCCTGGATCCGCTGCGTCGAGAGGCCCGTGTCCTTCGAGGCCTGGAGCCGGTCGGCCGTCTGCACCATCAGGTCCACCGCCTGCTTGAACTGGTCCGCCGCCTCCTTGGGCGTGAGCTGCCGCTCCAGCTCGGCGCGGGCGGGATCGACCGCGGGCGGGCGGCCCGCGGGCGGCGCCTTGTCGGGCGTGATGCCCAGCAGCTCGTCGAGCGTCGGCGGGCGGGCCGGCGCGGGGGGCGCCTCCGTGGGCGGTGCGGGCGACGCCGCCGCGGGCTCGGCCGGGCGCGAAGGGGCCGGGGGGAGCATCCGCTGCGCGAGGGCCGCCGTGGGTAGCGCGGCCAGGGCCGCCAGCGAGAGTGTGGAAAGCACGTGTTTCACCCGCCGTTCCCTCCATCCCCGCCGCCCTCGCCGCCGGGCGCCGGCTCATCCTTGCGCGGGCCGGGGCGGAGGCCCGGCGGCGCTTCCTGCATCTTCTTCACCAGTTCGTCGCCGCGCGTCGCCAGATTCCGCTGAAGTTCTCCCAGGCTGCCCATCTCCTCGGGGGCGGGCTCCTTCGCCTCGTCGATGGACCGGGTGACGGTGGCGGCCTCGGCCTGCATTTCGCGGAGCAGCCGCAGCTCGGCCAGGGGCGGGAGCATGGGGGGCCGCTCGCCCTCCCCGCCGCCGCCGCCGCCCCCACCACCCCCCGCATCGTCGCGGAACTCGTCGTCGCGCTGGAGCTGCTCATCCAGGGCCTTGATGAGGCTCGCCAGCACCCGCATCGCCGAGGCCTGGTTGCGCTCGACCGCCGCGTCGGCCTGGCCGGCCCGCAGCTTCTTGCCGGCGATGGCGGTGGAGGTCTCCAGCCGCTCGTGGGCGTACTCGAAGACGCCGGCCTCGGCCAGCTCCTCGGTCTTGGCCTTCACATCCGCCAGCGTCTGGCGGAGCGTGTCCTGCCGCTCGCCGATCCCGCGGACCTTGATCCGGTCGCGCCGCTCGATCTGCCGGCCGATGAACGGATCGGTCTCGCCCTTGATGGCCGCCTGCTCCTCCAGGGCCTGCCGGTAGAGCTGGCGCAGCTCCTGCCGCTTGCGCTGGGCGTCGCGGTTGGCCGCGTCATCCCGGAGCTTCTCGGCCTCCGCCCGGGCCAGGGTCAGCAGGCGGAGGCTCTCCTTCTCGCCCTGCTCGGCGTCCTCGACGGCCACCGGCGACGCCCGCAGGGCCGTGATCGCCCCATCCTGCGCCTTGGCGGCGCGGTCCACGAGCGTCGCCACACGGGCCATCGCCCGCTCGGCGCGGGCCGTGCCCGCCACGTCCAGCGTGTTGCGGTTCAGCGTCATCATCGGGGCATCCAGCCCCGCGTAGGCCGCCGTCGGGGCGGCGCCCGCCAGGGCCTCGATCTGCCCCTGCTGGTCGACGATCAGCCCATCCAGCAGCTTCACCACATCCGCCAGGACCCGCCGCAGGTTCGCGTCGCGGTTGCGCTGCGCCTGCTGCATCTGCTCCAGCATCTGGTCCAGCGCGTCGGCCGCCTCCTGCTGCTGCTCCGTGGCCTGGCTCGTCTGGTTCTGCTGAACCTGCTCGGCCGCGTCCTCCATCTTCTGGGGGACCTGCTGCTGCCGCCCCTGCTCGGCGGCCTGCTTCATCGCCTCGGCCTGGGCCGGGTCGGCCCCCTTCAACTGCTCCGCCCGCTGCTCGAGCTGGTCGATGGCCTGGCGCGTCTGCTCCGCCAGCCGCTCCTGCCGCTCGGCGATCTCGGCCAGTTCCGCCCGCTCCTGGGGTGTCAGGTCCCCGGCCTTCTTCCCCATCGTGCTCTCGCCGGCACGCTCGGTCCTGGCCTTGAGGTCCCGCTGCTGCTGCGCCAGGCGCTGGAGCGTCCGCGAGAGGGCCCAGGTGTCCTCGCCCTTGTCCAGCATCTCCGCCAGCTTCGAGAGGCTCTCCCGGACCGCCTCCTGCTCACGGGCGATCCGCTCCTGCTCCTCGCGCCCCAGCTCCGCCCGGTCGGGGTCGGGGCTCTGGCGCGCGGCCGCCTCCATCTCCGACGAGGCCCGCTCCGAGGCCGCCGCCGCCTCCTTCAGGAGCGAGTCCACCTCAGCGAGCACATCCTTCAGGGCCTCATCCTGGAGGCGGTTGCGCTCGACCCGCTCCGAGAGGCGCTGCAGCGACTCGTTCTGCTGCGTGATGCGCCCGGTCAGCCCGCCCTGCCGCCGGCGCTCCTCGGACGAGACCGACCCGCGCTCGATGGGCTTCCGCAGCTCCCCCTGGTCCTCATCCAGCCGCATCGCCACCTTGCGCATCGCCCCCAGCTCGGCGCGGATCTGGTCCACCAGCTCCTCATCCTTGATGATCCGCAGCCGCCGGACGCTCGACCGCACCGGCTCGTGCCGCGCGCCCCGCAGCTCGTACGCGTCCACCGCCACCGCCGTCAGCCACACCTCATCCCCGGGGTTCAGGTCGAGCGTCGCCAGGTCCAGCCTCAGCGTGACGCCCGCCTGCAGCGCCGGCCCCGGGCCCTGCGGCTCCGCCACCAGGTCGCGCGAGGCGACCGTCACCGACGGCCCCGCCGCCTCGGCCGCGGCCCCCATCGACCCCTTGGGCGGCCGGGCGATCTGCCGCGAGAGCGACACCGCCGCCAGCCCGACATCGTCCCGCCCCTCGCCCGTGGCGGGAACGACCGCGGTGGCCAGGACGCTCTCGTCCTCGCGCGGCTCCAGAACGCTGGCGGTGGGGGCGCGATCGGGCGAGACGTCGATCGCGAACGTCGCCTCCTCGGCGCTCCGCAGGCCGTACTCATCGGTCGCGATCACCGGCAGCCGCACGCTCTGGTCCGCGCGCCACCCCAGCGTCCACTCCACCCCGTTGAACGACACCGAGAGGTCCTCGCCCAGTTCCGCGCGGGGGAAGGCCGCGGCCAGCCACCGCGCCCGGTCCGCCCTCGACTCCTCATCGGCCAGGGCGGACGGCGTGGGCACGGGCTTGTTCAGCCGGATCATGAGCTGGATGTGCGACCCGCCCAGCACGGGGCCGACCACGGCCCGCTGGTCGTTGCCCGGCCCCAGGTCGTGCCGCCCGGCGAGGAACGCGCCGCCGCCCACCTGCGCGTACGGCGGGGGCGTGATGACCGCCGAGGCCTGCACGATCGCCGGCGGCTGCACCAGCTTCACCGTGCGCGGCTCGGTCCGGTCGTCGGCGCTCTCGAACCAGTACTCCAGCTCGGGCGTGCCCCGGGCAGCGCTCAGGCCCAGCGAGGCCGGCTCGATGAGCCGCTCGTACAGCTCGCCCGAGAGCCTCTCCCCGCTCACCTCGACCGTGGACCGCTTCCCCTGGCCGGTGAGCTGCACGCGCCGCGGCGAGGCCGAATCGCCCGCGAGCCGGTACGCCGCGAAGATCCGCGTCTCGCCCATGGCCCGGTCGGTCCGCCGCAGCGCCGCCCGAAGCGGCAGCGCCGTGTTGACGGGGTGGACGCTCAGGCCCGTTGCGTCGGCCAGTTGCGTCCGCTTCGGCCACTCGGCCCCGGCCCAGGGCGCCAGCACCCGCGTCGCCCCGATCGACGCCAGCGGCGCGCCGGCGACCAGCACCACGCCCGCCAGCCCCAGCAGGCACACGGCCATCACCAGGGCGCTCTGCAGCGTCGGGCCCGGCCGGATCAGCGATCCCGCCCGCGCGCCCGCGAAGCGCCGCTCCGCATCCGTGACCA
The DNA here is from genome assembly GCA_040902425.1 of Phycisphaerales bacterium. Lineage (GTDB taxonomy): Bacteria > Planctomycetota > Phycisphaerae > Phycisphaerales > UBA1924 > JBBDXI01. The sequence goes on along the minus strand of JBBDXI010000116.1, from coordinate 26,098 downwards.
CCCGCGAGGCCATCGAGCGGGATGACCCCGGCCCGCTGTCCCTCGAGAGCTCCAGCCCCGAGGCCAGCACCCCGCCCAGGCCCGCCCGCCGCCCCTCCTCCGAGCGCTCCAGCCGCAGGGCCACATCCGTCAGCGCCGGCCGGAACGACAGCGCCGGCGCCACCCGCCGCCACGCCTCCACGACCAGCACGCCCAGCCCGGCCAGCAGGATCACCCCCCGGATCCCCGCCGGCAGCCTCACCAGGTAGTCCAGCAGCCCGACCGAGAGGGCCACCGCGATCAACCCGGCGATCAGCACCGCCAGAGCGCCGCCCACCAGCATCCACCGCGCGCGGGACCGCACGCTGCTCAGCCGACGCTCGAGCGCGGCCACACCTCCCTGGGGGGGGTGGTGGGGGTGGGGGGCGTGCTGGGGGGCCCCGGCGGCTTCCACGGGATCGGCCATCTGTGTCGCTCCTTCGACGGCCCGCTATCTGCCTCTTCTCAGTATCGGGTCAAACGCGGCCGCGTGCCCGGTGCTGCCCGCCCCCTGTCAATACGCACGGCCGGGGGGGGCCGGCTGATGTGCCGGCGACCCGGTACGGGCGACGTTATCGGGGATTGTTGCCCGCGGGAGGGGGCCGGTCGCCCCGGAAGGGCGGGGGATCATGCCCCGGGTCGGCGGCCGTTACACGGGGGTGACCGGCGGAGGGGTTACGGCAGTTTCACCAGCCGCCGACCCATCCACTCGGCCGCGAGCAGGATCAGAAGCAGGATGAACACCGCCGGCCGGTCCCAGAGGGTGCGGATGTCGGGGGTCCCGGCGATGTGCACCTCGCGCTTGGGGAGGAGCTGGGGAAGCTCCGCCAGTTCCGCCGGTCGAAGCGGGCGTCCCTCCGTCTGCTCGCTGAGCCGGGCGAGAAGGGCGTGGTCGGCCTCGGGCCGCCGCAGTTCATCGTCGGGGAGGACAACCTCGATGTCCGCCACCAGCGGCTGCCCGGCGAAGGCGGGGTCGGCGACCTCGGCCTGGAACTTCCCCGGCTGCCCCGGGACCCAGGTGGTCGCGTAGGACCGGCCCGAGCGCTCCCCCTGGGCCTGCTCCGGCGCGAGGGCGAGGTCGATGTTGGGCGCTGCCTCATCCGGGTTGCCGGGGGCCCGGCGCAGGCGGGCGGTCAGCCCCGCGGGCGCGGCGTCGGCGAGCGACTGGTCGAGGATGCGCACCGAGAGCCGCACCGGCTGGTCCACGATGGCCCGGCGGGGCGTGATCTCCAGAATCGCCGGGCGCGACGCCCGCGCCAGGCTCTCCCGCCCCTGCAGCCGCAGCAGGGGCAGCCAGAACCGCTCCGGGAGCGCCTCGCCCCGGGCGTAGCGCCAGCGCCAGATCTCGTCGGTGGCGACGTAGAGCACCCGCCCCGCCCCGTACCGCATCGAGAGCACCGCCGGCGTGGACCCCTGCGGCGGCGGGGTGTTGGGCGGACCGCCGAGCCCCGCCGCCCCGGAGACCGGCGTGAAGTACGCCAGCACCTCCGCCGTCGGCTTGACCCACGCGGGGTCGATCCGCTGCGCGTACTGCAACTGCGACCACCCCGTGGCGGGGTCGCTCAGCGCGGCGGGCCATCCCTCGTCGGGCGTGTCCCCCAGTTCCAGCAGGCTCAGGCGCCTGGCCGCGGGCGCGGGGGACATCACCACCGGCTCCTCCCAGGCCCGGACGCTCTGTCCGGAGGAGTCCTGGCCGGAGCCCAGGGAGAACGGCAGCAGGTCCGCCAGCGGCGAGTCGCGCCAGGCCCCGGGGGTCGAGCCCGGCCCGCCGACCCACAGCAGCCCGGCGCCGCGGACGGCGATGTGCTCGCGCAGCTGCTCCAGTTGCTCGCGGCTGAAAAGCGTCGCCGGCAGGTCGCCCAGGAGGATGACGTCGAACTTCGCCCAGTCCTCCGGCGAGCGGGGGAGCGTGTCCAGAGGCAGGTCCCCCTCGCGCAGGTACTGCCGGCTGGAGGCCAGCAGCAGGGCCGCCGACTGGATCGAGTGCTCGCGGACGAGCAGGTTCTTGAGGTAGCGGTACTCCCAGCGGGGGTAGCCGTCGAAGTAGAGGACGCGCATGGGCCGGTCCACCAGCTCGATGGCCAGCTCGGCCCGGTTGTTCTGCTCGATGAGGTCCGGGGCGTCGGGCACGATGCGGATCGACCACTCGAACTTCCCCGGGACGCTGGGCCGGTCGGTGAGCGTGACGCGCGTCCGGTGGTCCTCCCACAGGGCCGGGTCGGTGGGGATCGGCCGCTCGTCGAGGATGCGGCCCGTGAGCTTGTCCACCAGCTGCACCCGCCCGCCCAGCGGGCGCTCCCCGGCGCCCAGCCGCTCGATCTCGACGCCGACGGGGACCGTGTCGTTGACGAACGCCAGCGCCGGCGCCTCGGCCTGCTGGAGCGCCAGGTCGGCCACAGGGTCGGCGCTGCCGAGGCCCACCGTGAACACCGGGATCCGCTCCGACTGGAGCCGCCGCAGCACCGCCCGCCCCGGCTCGTCGATCGACCGACCGTCGCTGAGGATGACCACGCCCGAGATCGGCCTCGCCGCGGCCCGGGCCAGCGCCTGCTCCAAGGCAGCGCCGAGCGCGGTCCGGCGGCCGGCGGGGCGGCCCGGGTTCACGCCGGTGGCCTCGCCCCCCTCCTCCTCCAGGGGCACGTCGTAGACGCCCGAGTCGAAGCCCAGCCACTGGACGGTGCGGTCGCGGGCGAGGGTGGCGAAGGCGGGCCACGCCGCGGAGACGGCGTCGCGAAGCTGCCGGTCGCGCTCCACGCGCCCCGAGCCGGCCCCCGGTGCATCGGCGATCGTCATCGACGCGGAGCGGTCGAGCAGCACGAGCACCCAGTCGCGCTCCACCCGCTCGTTGGGCCGGATGAGCTGCGGCCCGGCGATCAGGAAGAGGATCGCCAGCAGCACCGCCGCCCGCAGCCCCGCCAGCGTCGCCCGCGAGGCCCGCCCCCCGGTCAGCCGCGAGTAGCTCCACCACGCCAGGCCCACCGCCAGCAGGACCCCGATCGCCCACGCCCACAGCGGGAGCGGGCGGGCGAAGCCGAACTGCACCCCCTCCTGCCCGAAGGCCATTCCCTCCAGGCCCAGGATGCGGTTGAGCAAATCCATCATGCCGGGGCCTCCGCGGGGGTCATCACGGCGTGGCTGAACCAGCGGGCGAGGGCCAGCTCGAGCACGGCGAACGCGAGCGCGCCCATCAGGAGCGGCAGGGCCAGGCGCATGCCGTCCTCGTCGCGCTGCAGCGCGGAGCGGAGCGTCGAGGGCGCTCCCCCGGCGCCGACATCCGCGTCGGCCGGCAGCCACCGCACCTCGGCCCCGCCCGCAGCGCCCGAGAGCCACGACGCGACGGAGGCCGGCGGCAGCGCCTCGCACCGGGCCCCCGCCGGGTCGGCGTTCAGGGCCACCAGCCCGCGCCCGCCGCCGTTCTCATCGACCGCCCGCCACAGGCCCGCGTGCCGCATCGGCTCCGCCGCCCGGTCCCCGGCCGTCCGCACGCTCGCCGGCTGAGACTCCGGCGTCAGCCCGCGCAGCTCGACCGTCCGCGCCGGCGCTGCCGGGGCGCTCCCGGCCAGGCCGCTCCACGACCCGCGCGCGTGGCCGACGCCCTGCCGGACGATCTCCTGAATCAGCGGGACCACCAGCGGCCGGGCCTGCAGGTCCGTCCAGTCGAACGCCAGCGCCGCCGTCATCAGCACCACCAGCCCGCGCGGCGAGGCCGCGGAGTCGCCGGGGGTCTGCTCGCGCACGCCCGGCGGGCTGGCGAGGACCAGGGGTGTGCCGTCGGCCAGCATCACCAGCGACCCTGGGGCCACCAGGGAGGCAGCGCCCGAGGTCGCGAGGGCCTTGAACACCCGCACGGGGCGCGACAGCTCGGGCAGTTCCGCCGTGAGCAGGGCCAGCAGGTCGGCGCTGCCGACGACGGGTGGCCGGTCCGGGCTGAGGGCGGCGCCCCCCTCCGGCCAGGCGCGGGCCTCGCGCCCGATCGTCCAGGGCAGGCCCATGTCGCGCAGGAACGCGTCGGCCCACGTGTGCACCGTCACCCCGCGGGGCGGAGAGACCACGACCAGCCCGCCCCCCTCGGCGAACGCCCGCACCCGGCGCCACGACGCCTCGGGCACCGCATCCGGCGCGGCGATGATCGCGGCATCCAGCCCCGCCAGGCGCGGGGCGTCGAGCGAGGCCGGGTCGATCTCCACCAGCTCGATCTCCGCCTCCGCCCCGGAGGCCCCCGAAGGGTCCAGGGCGATCCGGAACCAGTCGGCCGGCTCGTACTGCTGGATCGTCGGCCGCACGCCCAGCCGGCGCGGGGCCACCAGCCCCACACGCAGCGACCGGCGGATGTCGATCGGCCGGCGCCACGCGTTGTCCCCCGCGATCCCGTCCGCGTCGATGGTCGCCACCAGCACGCTCGCCCCCGTGGCCCGCGAGGCGCCCGCGAGGTCGGTGTTGACCGTCGTCGAGCCCTCCGCCTGCCCCGGCGACCACCGGACCACCGCCTGGGCCGACCCCGCCGGGGCGCTCAGCCCCGTGCCGCTCTCGGTCTGGAACGTGAGCCGCACCGTCGTCGCCGCGGCCTCCGAGACGCCCGGGCCGGTCCGGCGGAGAACGACGCGGACTGAGGTCTGGGTCGAGGCGGCCCGGGGGCCGGCGACCAGGACGGGCCGGAGCGGCTCCAGCCCGGCCACGGAGATGTTGGTGGGTCCGGATGCGGCCGGCTCGGAGGCCATCAGTAGCAGGCCATCGCCGGGGGGGCGGCCGAGCTCGGCGAGCTTCCGCTCGATATCCGCCGATCCGGCGAGGAAGTCGCTGAGGACGACCACGACGGTGCGCCCCCCATCCGCCTCGGTGCGGGCCTCCAGCGCCCGCCGGACGGCGTCGATGCCGCCGGGGAGGTCGGTGGGCGAGTCGGTGGGCGCCAGCGACCGGATGAGGTCGGCGACGGCCGAGGTGTTGGAGGAGGCCGGCAGCACCATCGCCCGCGCCGGCCCGCCCAGGGCGACCAGCCCCGCGCGGTCGCCCGAGCCCGCGTCCAGCTGGGCAACCAGCGCCCGGGCCGCGGCCTTGTGGCGCGAGAGCGCCGTCGGGTCGCCGGCGCCCGGCCCGGTGCCCGAGACCGCCGCCGAGGCCAGCCCGTTATCGACCAGCAGGTACAGCGTGATCGCCCCCCGCCCGCCGAGCACGCCCGCCTGCCCCAGCAGCGGACGGCCCAGCGCCAGGGCCACCAGCGCCACCACGAGGCAGCGCGCCGCGAGCAGCAGGATCTGCTCGAGCCGCAGCCGCTTCTTGTGCTGGCGGTAGGCCTCCAGCAGGAAGCGCATCGCCCCCCACTCGATCGGGCGCCGCCGCCGGCGCATCAGGATGTGGATGATGATCGGCACCGCGACGCACGCGAGCCCGGCGAAGGCGAGGATGGGGTTCAGGAACGTCATGAATGAAGGAGAGGGACGAAGAGACGAGGGGACGAAGGGACGAAGTGCGAAGAAGGACCGAAGGCGCAAACGGTCGCCCCGCCTGTGGGAGCGGTGGCTCCACTCCGTCCCTTCGTCCCTCCGTCCCTCCGTCCCTTGCTCTTATCCATACTTCGCCTTCTTGATCTGGGCATTGCGGCGCGCCACGAACGCCGCCAGCGGCGGTCCCAGCCAGTCGTGCGTGCTCACCAGCTGGTAGTCGAACCCGAACCCCCGCGCGATCCGCTCGATCTTCTCCAGGTGCCCGTTCAGCGACTTCAGGTACGCCGCGCGGATCGACCGCGGGTCGATCCGCAGGCGCGGCTCCCCCTCCAGCCCCTCGAACGGCGCCGCATCCTTGAAGTCAAACTCGCGCTCCAGCTTGTCCAGCACCTGGAACGCGATCAGGTCGTGCCCCCGGTGCTTCACCCGCGCCATCGCCGCCCGCACCTGCTCCGGGTCGGTGAACAGGTCGCTGATCAGCACCAGCAGGCACCGGTTGGTCATTTTCGCCAGCGCCTGGTCGATCGCCCGCGGGATGTCCGTCTGCGCCGTGCGCGGCTTGTCCTGGTAGTGCGCCGCCAGCGCCCCCACGATCTGCCGCCACGTCCCGTGCGAGCTCGACCGCTTCACCATCCCCAGCACCTCATCCGCGAAAATCACCAGTCCCGAACGGTCCCCCTGGTGCAGCGTGATGTACGCCAGGGCCGCGGCCATCGCCGTCGCGTGGTCGAACTTGCTCCAGTTCGCCCGCCCGTCGGGGCTGATGGTGTGCCCGGCCCCCGAGGCGTCCTCGAAGGTCCGCGACCCGTAGCGCATCGAGCCGGAGGCATCCACCAGCACCACCAGGTCCAGGCTCGTCTCCTGCTGGTACTGCTTCAGGTGCAGCTTGTCGGAGCGGGCGTAGACCTTCCAGTCCAGGTGCCGGATGTCATCCCCCGCGACGTAGGGCCGGTGCTGCGCGAACTCGACCGAGAACCCCTGGTACGGGGACTTGTGCATCCCCGTCATCACCCCCTCGATGATCAGCTTGGCCCGAAGCTCGAAGCTCGACAGCCGCGCCAGCGTCTGCGGGTGCAGGTAGAGGGAGGCGTCGGCCTCCGGGAGGGGCATCCGTGCGGGGTCGGGCATCGAAGGGGATCGTAACCGCGCCCGGCGCCCGCGGGGTCACGGCGGCTCCGCGACCGCCCCGGAATCCATCCCCAGCGGCACGGACAGGGCCGGCGAGGGGGCCAGCGTGAAGTAGAACGTCGTCCCCTCCCCCGGCACCGACTCCAGCCAGACCCGCCCCCCGTGCCGCTCCACGATCCGCTTGACGATCGTCAACCCCGCCCCCGTCCCCCCGCCGTACCCCTCGCGCGGGTGCAGCCGCCTGAACATCTTGAAGATCGACTCCGTGTGCTGCCGCCGGATGCCGATCCCGTTGTCGCGCACGAAGAGCACCAGCTCCCCCGAGCGCTCCTCCCGCCCGATCTCCACCCGCTTCTCCGCACGGTCGTTGTACTTCACGGCGTTCGCGATCAGGTTGCTGAACACCTGCCCCACCCGCACCGCGTCGCACCGCACCGTCGGCAGCGGGCCCAGCACCGCCACGCGGGCTCCCGAAAGGCAAGCCTGGAGCGTCTCCAGCGCGCCCGCGACCACCGCGTTCAGGTCCGTCATCTCGAAGGCCAGCTCCGCCCGCCCCACCCGCGAGTACTCCAGCAGCGAGTCCAGAAGCCCGTACATCCGCGCGCTCAGCCGGGTGATCGCGTTCACCCGCGACCGCGTGCTCTCGTTCAGCGTGCCCCCCGCATCCTCCAGCAGGAACGCCGCCGACGCGCTGATCCCCCGCAATGGCTCCTTCAGGTCGTGCCCGGCGATGTAGGCGAAGTCCTCCAGGTCCGCGTTGGACTCCATCAGGGCCGCGGCGTGCCGCCGCAGCTCCCGCTCGGCACGTTTCCGCTCGGAGATGTCGCGCAGGAACGCCGTGAACAGCGGGGACCCGTCCGGCAGGCGCGACACGGCGATCGCCAGCTCCGCGGGAAACTCGCTCCCGTCCGCCCGCATCGCCGGGACCTCGATCCGCCGCCCCAGCACCGGCCCCTCCCCCGTCGCTAGGTACCGCGCCAGCCCGGCCCGGTGCGACTCCCGCAGGCCCGGCGGGATCATCAGCTCCGCCACTGTCCGCCCCACCGCCTGCTCGCGCGTGTACCCCAGCGTCCGCTCCGCCCCCGGGTTGAAGTCGATCACCCGCCCCGCCGAATCCATCGTGATGACCGCGTCGAGCGCCGACTCCAGGATGGCCGCCCGCCGGGCCTCGCTCTCGCGCAGCCGCTCCGACAGATCGCGCGGCCCTGGCTGGGGGGCTGGCTCCATGCAGGCTCCTCCCCGGGGACAGAGCCGGGGCGCCATCAGTCTCCCCCGCGCCCCCGGAAGAGTAACCACCTTGTGCCGAGCGGGCCCGATCCCGGCGCTCTTCGGCGCGCGGGGGCGCTGCGCCCTACCCCGCCCTTGCGCTCAATAGGGAATGTTCGGCTCCTCCGCGTCCCGCTCCGGGCCCCCGCCGTCGCGGTGGTTCTCCACCGGTCCCGTGCGCGGGCCCGCGGGGAACCCGCCCTGCGGCCGCGCCGCCGCGGCACCTTGCGGTCGAGAAGCCGCGCCTGACACTGCGCGGGGCATCGGTTTGGGCTCATCAAAGGGAGAGGAATCCATGTGTTCGCCGCTGTGGTTCCTGAATCTGGTGGTCCTGGGATCCCAAGAAAGGTGCACGACGCCTGTGGGCCCATTTCGCTGTTTGGCGATGATGAGCTCAGCTACGTTGACTTTATCAGGGTTGGCTCGTCCCCATTCCGCGTCATGAATGTGAAAGTAATCTTCACGGTGCAGGAGGATCACTACGTCGGCGTCCTGCTCGATCGACCCCGACTCGCGCAGGTCGCTCATCCGCGGGCGCTCTCGATCCTCGCTCGCCCGGTTGAGCTGAGAAAGGCAGACGACGGGGATGTTCAGCTCCCTCGCGAGAGCCTTGACGCCGCGGCTAAGGGCGGACACCTCGACCTGCCTGCTTTCCCGGGCCGAACCTGGCGAACTGAGCAACTGCAAGTAATCGATGATGATGACTTTGACCCCGTGCTGTGCGACCATTCGTCTGGCCCTTGCCCGCAGGGTCAACAACGGAAGTGTGCCGGTATCATCAATTAGGATTGGCACGGTCTCGAGGACCTCGGCGGTGTTCCTCAGCGTTGCGAGGTCCTCCTCACTCAAGTGCGCTGTACGTATTTTTTGAGAGTCAATTGAGGAGGCCGCCGAAAGCAGTCGTTGCACGAGAGCACTCTTGCTCATCTCCAAAGTAAAAATGCCCACCGGCACGTCAGGGCGGATCTGTGGTTCGAGGGGTGTCCGCCCTCCGCGTGCAACCTGTTCCGCGATATTGAGCGCCAGAGCTGTTTTTCCCATCGAGGGTCGCGCTGCCAAGACGATCATCTCGCCCGGATGTAATCCGGAGAGCATGCGGTCCAAGTCGATAAACGCCGTAGGGATCCCACTTAGTCCCTTCCCTTCAGCCGCTTCGATCCGCTTGATCTCTGCATCGAGTAGGTCGCCCAGAGGCTGGATGTCAGTTCGGTCGTCCTCTTGCGCAATCTCGAAGACACTGCTTTCGGCGGCATCGATAATCTCGCGAGCGCCGTCAATTCCGAATTCTCCGGCATTCAGCGCATCATAGATCATCTTATCCGCGGACTCGATGAGCTTTCGCAGCTTGGCTCTATCGCGGACTACCTTGGCATACCTCGTTGCTCCCGCGGCCGAGGGCGTTTCAACCGCGAGTTTGGAGAGATACTCCGGTCCTCCTATGAGTTCCAGTTGGTGGCGGTCTTGAAGAACCGCAACCACGGCGACCAGGTCGGCATCTGGTATCTTGTCATACACCTCAATGAGTGCTGCATAAATGGCCGCATGCGCCTCAGAGTAGAAATCGGTGCCGGACCGAATGATGGTGATGACGTCCGGGGCCACCCGTGGGTCGAGGATCAGCGACCCCAGTAGGGCCATTTCCGCTTCCAGCGAATAGGGCAGGGGACGCTCGTAAAGGCGAGCGAACGAGTCCAGAGACTTCGCATCACGCTTGTCCCGTCCCCCACGCGTCCCCGCTCGGCCATTGCCCTTCGCTTCATCCATGAACGCATCCTTGCGGGGCTGGGATCATCCGTCCGTATACCGAGAGGTTCCGCACAGCCGCGCAGTCCACCGCAACCGACAGCTTACCACGGGCCGCCGTCCCACCCATCGTGCCGCCGGCCGCACCCCCGGGCTGCCCATACCGTTCCGCTAATGCCCCCCGCAGCCCCAGAGCCCCAGAGCGGCAGCTTCGACCAGGCCGAGGCCCCCCCCACGCGCAGCGAGCAACTCCCAGAGCCCCTCCCCCCGGACCCCTTCCCCCTCTTCGCAGCCTGGTACGCCGAGGCCCTCGCCCGGCGCGCCCAGCCCAACCCCAACTCCATGGCCCTCGCCACCGTGGAGCCCGACGGCCGCCCCAGCGCCCGCATTGTCCTCTGCAAGTCGATCGACGAGCGCGAGGGGTCGCTCACCTTCTTCACCAACTACGACAGCGCCAAGGGCCGCGCCCTGGCCGCCAACCCCGTGGCCGCCGTCCTGTTCCACTGGGATGCCCTCGACCGGCAGGTGCGCATCGAGGGGCCCGTCGCCAGGGTCAGCGAGGCCGAGAGCGACGCCTACTTCGCCACCCGCCCGTGGGAGAGCCGCATCGGCGCCTGGAGCAGCGAGCAGAGCCGCCCCATTGGCTCCCGGCGCGAACTGCACGCGCGGGTGGCCGCGGCCATGCAGCGCTTCGGCATCAGCCCCCTGCGTCTGCCCGCGCCGGGCGAACCGGTCGCCATCCCCCGCCCGGCGCACTGGGGCGGGTACCGCATCCTCGCGCAGCGCGTCGAGCTGTGGGTCTCCGGGCGGGGCCGCATCCACGACCGGGGCCTCTGGGAGCGGGCCCCGGGCCCTGCGCCCGGCCCGTGGTCCGCCGTCCGCCTGCAGCCCTGAGTTCTCGGACGCGCGCCCCGCCGCCCGGTGTAAACCCGTTATCCGGAGCCGCCGATCTAAGAGGGCCGCCCGGCCGCGACGCCCCGTCCGCGCCGCCCGCGCCCCGCCCGCGCCATGAAACCACGAAGCTCCCTCAGCGCCGCCGAAGTGACCTCGCTGCTCGAGTACCTCGAGCGCCGGCTCGACAGCGCCGGCGTCGCCACGCAGCCGGAGGTCGCCGTGCGCCTCGTCAACCTGACGGCGGACCCCGACGCCGCGATGCGCGACTACGCCGACACCGTCCGCTCCGATGTCTCCCTCGCCGGCCGGCTCCTGCGGATGGCCAACTCCGCCTACTTCGCCCAGCGCCAGCCCGTCACCACCATCGAGCGCGCCTGCGTCCTCCTGGGCGTCGAGCGCCTCAAGGCCGTCTCCCTGGGGTTCTGCCTCAGCCGATCGGCCACTGGCGGGACCACCCGCGGCCTCTCGCGGCGCATCTGGGGCGAGTCGCTCCTGCGCGCCTGCCTCGTGAGCGAGCTGGCCCGCGCGGTGGACCCCGCCCACGTCTCCGAGGCCTTCGTCATCGGCCTGATGCTCGACGCCGGCGTCCCCCTGCTCGCCGACTGGCTCGGCCCCCCCGCCGACCGGGTCCTCGAGGCCGAGCCCTCCCCCGCCGCCCAGTACCAGGCCGAGTTCCGCACGCTCCCCTACACGCACGTCGACGTCGTCGCGGCCATGGCCCAGCGCTGGAAGCTGCCCGAGCTCCTGGCCAAGCCCATCGCGAGGCACCACAGCGAGCCCTCGGCCCGCCCCGTCCGCGAGCCCGTGCACCAGTTGCACCGCCTCGCTTACTGCATCGGCAACCTCCGCCTCGATGAGGGCGCCGCCGACCCCCTGGAGCAGCCGCTGGCGCCCCCCGCCGTGAAGCTCCTGGGCGTCGGCGCCGAGGCCGTGAAGGAGGCCGTGGGCCGGGCCGTCGCCGAGCATGCCGCCATGATGGTCGTCTTCCGCGACATCGCCTGGCTCGCCGGCGACATCGGCGCCATCGCCGAGCGGGCCCAGCGCCAGCTCGTCGAGGTCATGGACCAGACCATGATCGCCCAGCTCCGCCGCGAGACCCGCACCGCCCCCGAGAGCTTCACCGTCGCCGGCCACCGCGTCGAGATCGAGTGCCCCGCCGCCGGACAGGCCCTGGCCTACCTCACCGACGCCCGCGGCCGGCGCCTCCTCTCCCACGCCTTCTCCCCCGCCCAGACCGACGCCGGCGCAGTGCTGGAGGCCCTGGGCCTCCACGACCCCCAGGATGCCCTCAGCCGCGAGCTGGACACCTACATCCGCTCGCTGGCGGCGTAGGCCCCCGGCGGCTCACCCGGTCGGTCTTCCGGTGGCGGGGCGGCGGCGCCGGCGAACGGCGCCCACGGGCCCACCGCCCTCACGCGGCCAGCCGCCGCATGGCCTCAAGATCGAAGTAGCGCTCGCCGCAGTCCGGGCAGACATCCGCCATGACCTCGATGCGGCGGCCGTCGCGGCGCTCCACGGTGACCCTTCGACGCACCAGCCCCCTCTTGCCGCAGGCGGCGCAGGAACGAAGCCGGGGCGGTGAGTCAGCCGCGCCCGTCCTCGGCCGCGAGTTTCGAGGAGATGAAGATGTAGAACGTCTCGCTCCCCGCTTCTCGGTGGATGGCGCCCTTGGTGTAGATGACCGTCCCGTCGTACGTGCGGCCTTTGATGACATAGAGCCTCTCCCCGGCGTACCGCCTGAGCGGGCTGGTTGATCGTAGCGTCTTGAGGATCGCCGGGGCGTTGATGACCGACTCGAGGACCTCCTCGGCGGTGAGGCCGTCGAGGTCCATCTCATCCCTGGCCTTGTCGGTGAATCGCACCGCGCCGCGGAGCACCAGCCGTTTGATGCGGACGAGTACATCCACGCGGCGCGGACCTCATGCAGTTGGCGGCCGCCCTGCTGTCAGAACGGGATGTCGTCCTCGCCCATCGGGCCCTTGCCCCCCCATTCCTGAGGCGCCGGGGCCGAGCGGGCGCCCGCCGCCGCGGGGGCCCGGGAGGGCGCGGAGTCCTCGCCGCCGTTGCCCCCGCCGCCGCCACCACCACCGCCGCCGGGCTTGCTGTCCACGAAGTGGAAGCTCTCGACCACGACCAGGTGCTTGGAGCGCTTGGCCTTGGTCTCCTTGTCCTCCCACTGGTCGAGCTTCAGGCGGCCCTCGATGAGGATGGGCCGGCCCTTGCTGAAGAACTGGCTGACGAACTCCGCCGTCTTCCCGAAGGCCTCGCAGTCGATGAACATGGCCTCGTCCCGCTGCTCGCCCTCGGCCGTCTTCCACCGGCGGTTGCAGGCGAGGCCGAACTTGGCGATCGCCAGGTTGTTCGCGGTGTGGCGGACCTCGACATCCCGCGTCAGGTTGCCCATCAGCACGACCTTGTTGAAGCTGCCGGCCATCGGGGTCTCCTCGTTCGGTTGGGGTTACGTTTGGATTGAGAATAGCGGGGTCGGAAGGGCCCCGCCAGCGGCCACAGGGGGGCGGTGGATTGCCTGTGGATGGGCGGTGGAGAGCCGTAACCCCCGGGGCCTGCGCGGGGGGTCCCAGGATGACCCCGGGCCGTGGATGGCCCGGCCTGCGTTCACTCCTCCATCTCCTCGCCCGTCTCCGCCTCCGCCGCCGGCGGCACCGTCTCGTGGGCCTGCTCGCGGGGGAGGGGGGCGTCGGCCGGCCGGCTGGCCCGCATCTTCGCCTCGGTGTCGAGCGCCTCGCGACCGTCCTTGGCCTGCATCTCGTCCATCGTGTAGTGGTCCGCCCGCAGGATCAGCACCCGCAGCACCTTCTCCGACAGGTTGCAGTCGCGCTCGATCTGCTTGAGGCTCGTGTTGGGGGCCGTGAAGTACGTCAGGATGTACAGGCCGCGCTTCTGCTTCTTGATCTCGTAGGCCAGCCGCCGCTCGTCCCACTTGCTCATCGCGATCACCTCCGCGTGGGCGCGGGAGAGGACCTCCTTGATGTGCTCGACGGCGGAGGCGAGGTCCGCGGCCGCGGCCTGGCCGATGAGGAACATGGCTTCGTAGGTGTACGTTCTGGTCGGGGGCATGGGGCGGTTTTCCTTCTTCGTTTGGGCTCGTGGTTCGAAAGCGCAAAGCGAAAGCGCAAAGCGCGAATGGAGTTCAGGTTTGAGTGTCTGATTGCGGGGTTTCGGGGCGCGGGGGCTTGGGACGCGGGGGCGTGTCGGGGGCGTTGAACCTGTTCATCGCGGCGTTGAGGCCGCCGCTCAGGAAGACTTCGGCGGCGTCGGCGGCCTTGTCGATCACCGGGGCCACCCTGGCCCACTCCTCGTCCGTGAAGCGGCCCAGGACATAGTCGGACTGTTCGAAGAACTCGGGCTTGGGCCCCACGCCGATCCGCAGGCGCGGGTAGTCGTCGGACCCCAGCGCCCGCTGGATGTCGGTCAGGCCGTTGTGGCCCGCCGAGCCGCCCCCGGGACGCAGCCGGAGCGTCCCGCAGGGCAAATAGACCTCGTCCACCAGGACCAGCACGTCCGTCGTGAGCGAGAGCTTGTAGAAGTTGACGACCTCGGCGACGGACTGCCCGGAGCGGTTCATGTAGGTCGTCGGCTTGACCAGGAGGGTGGGCTGGCCGCCGACGGGGGCCTCGACGACCGCGGCGTTGAAGCGGGCCCGGGCCGCCGCCCCCGGCGCGTGGCGCTGGAGGAGGCGGTCGATGACCATGAACCCCGCGTTGTGGCGGGTCCTCTCGTATTCGCGTCCGGGGTTGCCGAGTCCGACGAGCACTTTCATGGGTTCCTGGTTCGGGGGGCCGGGGGAGCACGGGCAAGCCCAAAGCGGCCTGCCCATGCCACCCACTGGGCTGTCCTATTTCTTCTTGTCCCCGGCGGGCTTGGCGCCGGCGGCGGGCGCAGCGCCCTTCGCCGGGGCGGCACCCTTGGCAGGCGCAGCGCCCTTGGCGGGCGCAGCGCCCTTCGCGGGGGCAGCGCCGGGCTTGGCGGCCGCGCCCTCGGCGCCCTCCTCGCCCTCCTTCTTCTTGGCGGTGATGACCTCGGGCTCGGCAGCGCCGGCCTCGACGGCCCCGGCCTCGGCGGTGGGGGCGACGACGACCTCCTCCTTCTGGATCACGATCTGGGCGACCATCGCGTCGGGATCGGTCTTGAGCTTCATCGAGTCCTTGGGGAGCTTCACGTCAACGGCGTGGATGGCGTTGTCCACATCCAGCTCGGCGATGTTGACCTCGACGAACTCGGGGATGTCCGCCACCGTGCACTCGACCTCCAGCTCGCCGGTGGGGTGCATGAGGATCGCGCCGGCGGTCTTCAGGCCCTTGGCCTCGCCGATGAGGTGCACCGGGACGCGGACCGTCACGCGGTCGGTGAGCGACACCCGGGCGAAATCGGCGTGGACGATGCGGTTGCCGGTGTAGTCGAACTGGATTTCCTTCAGCAGGACGGTCTGGGCGTCGCCGGCGCCGTCGAGCTGGAGGCGGAAGACCTTCTCGCCCCTGCCGATGTGGCCCAGGGCGCTGCGGGCCTCCAGCGAGACCGGGGTGGGGTCCTGGCCCCGCCCGTAGACGATGGCCGGCAGGCCGCCGGCCTCGCGGATGCGGGCCGAGTAGCGGGAGCCCACGCGGGGGCGGGGCTTGGCGGTGAGGATGGGGGATTGCTCGTGCATGGCGGAGTTCCTTGATGTCGGATGTCGGCTGGGGGGTGGCGGATGTCGGGAGTGAACGGAGTCAGCGCTTGGGGCCGGCGGTGCCCTTAAAGAGGGCGCTCACGGAGAGGTTGTGGTGGATGCGGTGAATGGCCTCCCCGATGAGGGGACCCACGCACAGCTCGACCAGCTTGTCGCGGAGGCCGTCGAGCCGCTGGTCGGCGGGGATCGTGTTGGTCACGACCACGCGGTCGATCGGCGCCTCGCTGAGGCGCTGGATGGCGACCCCCGCCATGACCGCGTGCGTGGCCGCGGCGATGACGCGCCGGGCCCCCTTGTCCATCACCAGCCGTGCCGCCTCGCAGACCGTCCCGGCCGTGGTGATCATGTCGTCGAACATGATGACCGACTTGCCCCTGACGTCGCCGATGAGGTTGCCGGTGGTGACGGTGGAGCCGGTGAGCCGGCGCTTGTTGATGATGGCCAGGTCGCCCCCGAGCATATTGGCGAAGCCCTCGGCGACCTTGACGTTGCCCACGTCGGGGCTCACCAGGCAGAGCTCGCCCAGTTCCTCCCGGATGCTCTTGAAGTAGTTGTAGAAGACGGGGGTGGCGGAGAGGTGATCCACCGGCAGGTCGAAGAACCCCTGGATCTGCGCGGCGTGGAGGTCGAGCGCAAGCAGCCGGTCGGCGTGGGCGGCGGTGATGAGGTTGGCCACCAGCTTGGCCGTGATGGGGACGCGCCCCTCATCCTTGCGGTCCTGGCGGGCGTAGCCGAAATACGGGGTCACGACGGTGACGCGGTCGGCGCTGGCCCGGCGGAGGCAGTCCAGGAAGATCAGCAGCTCCATGATGTTCTCGTTGACCGGCTGGCAGGTCGAGAGCACCACGTAGCAGTCGCGCCCGCGGACATCCTCCTCCAGCTTCACCAGCAGCTCGCCGTCGGGGAAGACGTAGGTGCGGGCCTGGCCCAGGGGCATGTCGAGGTAGTCGCAGATCCGCTGGCTGAGGTCGATGGAGGACCGCCCGGCGAAGACCTTGAGCGTGTTGGCGTCGCTGTTGCTCACCGGGCGGTCTCCGCGGGCTGGGGGCGGGCCACAGGCGGGACGCCCGGGCCACCGCCGGCTCTCTGGCGATAGATCCGGTCCACAACAGCCAGGTCCTCGGGCGTGTTGATGGAGAGGACATCCTCCGGCGGGACGGCGGGGATGACCTCGACCCGCTTGCCGTGCCGGAGCAGGAGCGAGAGGACATCCGTGAGGTAGTACTCGCCGCTGGCCGGGTTCTTCTCGACGGCGTGGAGGACGTCGAAGAGCTCGTGCCGCCGGAAGCAGTAGTAGCTGGGGTTGATCTCGCGGATGGAGCGCTGCTCGGGGGTGGCGTTCTTGTGCTCGACGATCGCGGTGAAGGCGCCGGCGGCGTCGCGCACGATCCGCCCGTACCCCGCGGGGTCGTCGATCACGGACGTGGCCAGCGTCGCGCTGGCGCCGCCGGCGCGGTGGCGGTCGATGAGCGTGCGGAGCGTGGCCGGCCGGATCAGCGGTCCATCGCCCGCGAGCACGACGAGGTCGTCGCACGGCAGGCCGCCGGCGATGGCCCGGGCCAGCTCCGCCTGGGCGCACAGCACGGCGTGCCCGGTGCCCAGCTGCTGGTCCTGGAGCGCGAACTGCACCGTGGGGTAGGCCCGCAGGGCCTGCCGCACCATCTCGTGCTTGTAGCCCACCACGGCGATGATCGGGTGGCACCCGGCGCCCAGGCAGGCGTCGGCGACCGCGCAGACCATCGGGCGGCCGCCGACCTCGTGAACGACTTTCGGCAGGTCGCCCCTCATGCGCGTGCCCTTCCCGGCGGCGAGGATGATCGCCGCGGGCGGGGGGCCGGGGGGAAGATTGGAGGGGGCGGGGGGCATCAACGCGGGCGCGTCGAGCGATCGGGTGCCACTGCTCGCGGCGTCTTCGCCGCGCAGCAGTGCGGGGGTGCGATGGAGAGGGCAGCGCCCGGCCGCTCCGCGGGAAGCTGGCCGACCAGGATTCGAACCTGGACAAACAGAACCAAAATCTGCTGTGCTACCGTTACACCATCGGCCAGTGAGAATCGCTCGCGCGGGGCTCCTTCGCTGGGCGCTTCGCTTCCGGCGAAACGCGGACACGGACGCTGCGGTCCGCGCCGTAGCCCAACGAGGGCGGGAGCGTGGCCGCGGCAGGGTGCCGGAGTGACCGGCGTGGGGCGGGGCCTTCCATCAGCCGCGATAGAAAGACCCATGACCGCGCCTCGAACGGTGGCTGACACAGGCGGGACGCCCGTGCCGCTGGGACCCGTTCTCCGTCGCGATCGGCCCCGGTTGGGGAGGGCAAGTTTAGACCGGGCGGGGGAGCGAGTTCAAACCCGCGCAAAGGCCGCCGGCGGACCGCGTCTCAGGCCGGTGGGCCCGGATCGGCGGGGTCCGGCGATGGCCTGCCCGGCTCCTCCGCCTCGGGGAGTTCGCGCCTGAGGATGTCCGCGCTGATGACCTCGTAGCACGTGGCCAGGAGCCCCACGAGGGGGAACTTGCCGGCGGGAAACGGGCTCGGGCCGAGGCGGCGCAGGAGGGGGTGGGTCACCTCCGGCGGCCCGATGGGCAGGTCGATCTGGCCGAGCTGCGGGCCGGCCTCCCAGAAACGGCCGGCCACTTCCTCCAGCGGCGGGGCCTGCGAATCGGTGATGCCGGGGATCAGCGGGGCGTAGATGGGGATGCGCTCCTGCCCGGACCCCGCGACGAGCCGCCGCTGGCGGAGCCGCTCGATCAGCTCATCCCGCGGCAGCCCCCGGAGCGTGAAGATCAGGAACGGGTCGGTGGTGAAGCGCTCGGCCACGAGGTACGCCGCGCAGCAGAGGTGCTTGCACCAGACGGGCGGGCCGTCCGTCGGCCGCGGCGGCGGGCGGGCGCCGGGGGCGCGCCCCGGGACCACCGGCCGCCCGACGGGGCAGGTGCAGCGCGGGACGAGCTCGGAGGCCTCGGGAAAGAGCCGCAGCCCCAGCGGGATGAACACATCCTCGATGTTCGCGGGCAGCTCGCCGGCGAGGAGCTTGGCCGCGTACACGGCCTGGTCGGTCATCGCGGCGATGATGCGCTCGGACTGCTCGTGGGTGAGCGCCGGGAGCGAGACGCTCGCTTTGTAGGGCGAGATCACCGAGCCCTGGACGGTGGCGCGGATGATGCCGGGCTCGGTGGTGAGCAGGCGGGTCTGGCCGATGCGGGCGTACTCGAGGCCGGCGACAAGGCAGTCGCCGGGGGCGAGGGATTCGACGAGGCGGAGCCAGCGCTGCGCGGGCCAGCTGTCGGGGAACTCGCCCGACTGGCTGCCGAGCTTGACGCCCCCGCGGACCTTGCGGGGCTTCACCTGGCGGGGCTGGAACTGCGGGTTGGATGGGGGCGTGGCCAATCGGGAAGGGTTGGCTACCGGGGGAGGGCAAGTCCAGTCGGGCCGGAAATAGGTCCCATGAGACTCATGGGATTCATCGGGCTCGTGCGGCTAGCGCGCCAGCGCGGGCGCCGGCTTGGGCTCGACCTGTGCCGCAACAGCACGCCGGCCGGGGATGCAGGTGATGGCGGTCACCAGCACGGCCATCGCCCGCGGGCCGCTCCGCCACTTCCAGAAGTGCAGGTCGAAGGTGTTGGCCCCCTCGCGCAGCGTGATGTCGAAGGCGGCGACGCGGTCGCGGGCATCGCCGGTGGGGGGGCTGGGGGGGAAATCCTGTTCGCCGACGATCTGGGACCCCTGCACCAGCTTCAGCCGCTGCCCGGGCTCGAAGCAGCGCCCGCTGATGAGCAGGCGGGCCGCGCCCCCGTGCGCGGCGTCGACCTCGAAGCGGGCGGAGGGGCCCAAAGCCCAGCGGCAGCGCGGGAGCTTGCGCCCGGGGTAGGGGCCCTCCCAGTGGTCGAAGCCGGAGACCGCCCGCCACGCGGGCAGCGTGCCCGCGACCACGACCGGGTCCTGGACCCGGCGCGGGTGCAGGGGGAGGTTGATCTTGGGCACCAGGTTCAGCCGCGGGGCGGCCGTCCCGGCTGCCCGCAGGCGGGACGCCCGCCCCACACCCACCAGGCCCTGCGCCTTCATCACGGTCAGGAGGCGGTGGTAGGAGGCGTGCATCGAGAACTCGTTCTCGACCCAGAGGCGCCCCCAGCGGCCCATGTCGTCGCGCAGCGCAGGCTGCCGGTAGAGCTCGTCGATCGCCTCGGCCAGCGCCTCGGACGTCGCCCCCCGCGCCAGCCGCCCGCTCAGGCCATCCAGGATCGCCTCCGGCTTGCCGCCGACGGGGTAGCCGACGCTGGGCGTCCCGCAGGCCGCGGCCTCGATGTAGACCTGGCCGAAGGCCTCCTCCAGCGAGGGCCCGACGAAAAGGTCCGCGGCCGCGTAGAGCATGGCGAGGCGCTGCGCGTCCTGCATGTACCCCATGGCGCGCATGCCGGGGATCGGCGGGGACTCGCCGTCGGCGAACCAGCCGACGGCGGCGACGAGGGCATCGTCGAGCCTCAGCAGGTCCATCGCCCGGGCCAGGTGGGCGAGGCCCTTGCGCGGGTCGGAGACGCTGGAGGCCGACGTCATGATGATGAACCGGTCGCGCGGCAGGCCCAGCACATCGCGGCAGGCGCCCTTGTCCCGCGGGCGGAAGGTGTCCAGCTCGAAGCCGAAGCGGATGGCGACCGGGGCGGGGCCGCGGAGGGCGCCGGGGGCGCCCAGGGCCTCGCGGGCCCTGGCCAAAGCCCAGTCGCTGTTGGCCCACAGGGCCAGGCCGGGCGCGCTGGACAGGGCGAGGCGCTTGGCCTCCCACGCCGGGCGGACCTGGTCCGGGGCGAGCGCCGGGTGGCCGGTGGGGCAGCTGCAGAGCCGGTCGCACCCCTCGAGGTAGCGCCGGCACCCGCCCGCGTAGGCGCACCGCCCGGTGAGCAGCCACAGGTCGTGCAGGACGAACGCCGTGGGCCAGCGGGCCGCGAGGAGGCCCAGGATGGCCGGGTCCACATCCGCGCCGTGCAGGTTGCCGACGACGACCAGGTCCGGGTTGAACGACGCGATCCGCGAGGCGATGTCCTCGCGGGCCAGTCGCGGCGCGCCCGCGCCGTGGTGCTCGGGCGTCGTGGCGGCGACCGCGTGCACCTCGTGGCCGGCGCTGGCGAGGGCCTCGGCCAGCCGCCGGTGGGCGATCCCCGCGCCGTACGCGAAGCCGACGTCGTTGAACAGCGCGACGCGGAGGCGGGGGCGGGTCTCGGACGTGGGATGTGCGGTCTCGGATGGGGGGAGAGAGAGGCCGGCGCGCTGGAGGAAGGCGTCGCGCGCCCTGGGCAGCTCGACGCGGAACCCGCCCACCACGGTGCCCGCCGTCTTCTGCTGCTCGTGGAAGCGGAACAGCGCCACAGGGCGCCCGATGACGTGCAGCCGCGCCCCGGCCGCGGCCATGCGGAGCCACAGCTCGTAGTCCATGCTGTGGTACAGGTCCGTGCGGACGTGGGCCCCCGCGCGCTCCCAGAGGACGCGGGTGAACATGACCTCGGGCTGGTAGAAGAACTGCCCCTGGAGCCACCGCCCCTCGATGTCGAGCAGGTCCTCCAGGGGGAGCGGGCCGGGCGCGCAGCTGGTCAGGTGCTTCTCGACGAGCGTGCCATCGCGGAAGATGTGGCACTCCCCCGCGACCATGTCGGCGCCGCTCTGCGCGAAGGCCAGCGCGACGGCGCCCAGGGCACCCTCGGCCA
Source organism: Phycisphaerales bacterium (assembly GCA_040902425.1). GTDB lineage: Bacteria > Planctomycetota > Phycisphaerae > Phycisphaerales > UBA1924 > JBBDXI01. The sequence continues at coordinate 5,236 of JBBDXI010000116.1, read as the reverse complement.
GCTGGTCGTCGCTGTTCACCCACGTCAGGACCTCGCCCGTGGCCAGCGCAAAGCCGCGGTTGAGCGCATCGCTCTGGCCGCCGTCCTTCTCGCTGACGCAGTGGGCGAAGCCGGCGCGGTAGTGATCGAGGATGTCGCGCGTCCCGTCGGTCGAGCCGCCATCCATGACGATGTGCTCGAGGTTGGGGTACCCCTGGTTGCGGATCGAGAGGATGGTCTCCTCGATGTAGCCGGCCTGGTTGTAGCTCGGCGTGACGATCGAGATGCGGGGCCACGGGCGCCCGCCGGGGAGCGTGCGGGGCAGCGCCAGCGGCGCCCCGGCGAGGTACGGCCACGACGCCCGCCCGCTGGCGATGCGCCGGGCGGTGCGGGCGAGCCGCTCGGGGACGGTGGGCTCCGCCGGGCGCGCGGGCGCGGGGGCGTGGGCCTCGCCGTTGAGGGCGGGGGCATCGGCGGTCGCGCTGCGGGGGTGGTCGGTCGGCATCGTCTCAGCGTGGAGTGGTCGGGGGTGAACAGGGCGCCGGCCGCCAGGGGCGCGCCCGGTGGCACGGGGTGCGCGATCAGTGGCGCCCGTTGCTCATCTCGCGTTCCCACGGGAGGGTCATGCAGAGATGGAGGCGCTGGCCGTACTTGCGCCAGCGCGACGCGGCCAGGTCGTTCAGCCGCTGGCGGGCGAGCGACAGCTCCTCATCCTGCTGGCGGGTGAGGGCGGCGAGGGCGTGCTGGTCGTTGCGCAGCCGCACCTCGCGGAGGCGGGAATCGTCGGCGTCGGCGCGGGCCTTCACCAGCTCCTCGCGCAGGTGCGTGTTCTCGTCGAGGCGGGCCCGGGCCTCGGCCCGCGCGGCGACCACCTGCTGGGCCGCCCCCGCCTCGGCGGATTCCACCTCCCGGATCCGGCGGAGGAGGTCGGCCTCGCGCGCCTTCCAAAGCCCCTGCTCCGCGGCCAGGCGCGCCCGCAGAACGGCCTCGCGGCGCTGCATCTCCGTGCGCAGCCCATCGGCCTCCGCGCTGAGGCGGTCGGCCTCGCCGGCACGCTTGACGGATCGCTCGAGCACGCCCGTGAGGGCCTGGGTCTGGTCCATGTGTTCTCTCCGAAGGACGGACAGCGTGACGCGGCGATCGCGCGAGGCGTGCGCGGCTTCGCGGGCGATCGTGGTGAGCAGCCGGGCGCCGGGGTCCAGCAGGCGGACCCGGCGGGCGGACGGCCCCCTCACCTCTTCCCCTGCTCCCCTCTTCACCTCTTCATCATCCTTCCGCAGGTCATCGAACGCCCGCAGCACCTCCACGACCGGGACCTCCGTGATGCAGTAGCTCTCGGTCAGCTCGCAGTGCCAGCCGCACCCCACGCAGGGGACGCCCACCGCCAGCGAGACGCTCCGCCTCGCCGCGGGCAGGAAGCGGGGCCACGTGCCCCCGCCGAAGACCGCGAGGACGGGCCTGTCCATGGCCGCCGCCAGGTGCATGGGGCCCGTGTCGCGCCCGACATAGCCCCGCGAGTGCGCGATGAGCCCGAGCAGCGTGTCGAGGTCGCCACCGCCCTCGCCGGACCACAGGGCGCAGGCCCGCGCGGCGTCCCCCATGGCGCCGAGAATCTCGCGCGAGGTCTCCTCCTCGCTGGAATGGCCGATGAGGAGGAAGCGTTCGCCCGCGCCGGCCCAGCGTGAGAGGGCCTCGGCCCAGCGCTGCGGCCGCCAGTTGCGGATGCGCGTCGCGGGGGTATCGCCGACGCAGGCGGCCCAGTACGACCCGGGGGCCAGGCCCAGGCGCGCCAGGGCGGTCTCGGCGGCGCGGAGCATCGCCGGCGTCGGCGCGATGGCGGGGTCCGGGAGCGTGACGGCCCGCCCGAGCACGGCGCCGGCGAGGAGCTCGTTCTTGCGGAGCTCGGGGCAGTCCTCCGCGACGTCCACGCGCAGCGAGGGGCTCAGCGCGGGCGGCGGGGCCGCGCCGAAGTCCGGGTCGGCGAAGCGGCGCCCGGAGAGCGCGGCAAGGCGGGCCCGGGGGAGCTCCTTCGCCAGCCGCTCCTCGAGGATGGTCCACTGGAACGGGGCGATCAGGAGCAGGTCGGGGTCGAAGTCGCGGGCCGCGCCGGACACCGCGTCCAGGGCGCCCGTCTCGTGGGTCAGGGCGGGGTTGTAGAGGTCAGCCTCGACGGTGAAGACCCGCGCCCCGGGGGCGATCAGGGGCAGGAGCGGCACGACCAGCGGCCGGGCCACGAGCATGAGCTCGTGCCCCTCGGCGCCCAGCGCGCGGTACAGCGGCTGACGCAGGAGGGCGTCGCCCAGGGTGTCCGGGTTGGTGGCGAGGATGCGCAGGACAGCATGATACCGGAGCGGGGGGCCGGTTTTCGCGTGCCGCCGGGGCCTCCGACCCGGCAACCGCGGGTTATTGCCGGCCTTGCGAGCGCCCCTCCCGCGCCTCGGCGGCCTCGGCGCTGCGGAGCAGGGCCTCGACCAGCGTGTCGCCGTGGGCCCGGATCGATTCGCCCTCGCCCTCGCGCGGGGAGAGCGTGACGCACCACTGCCGCCGATCCCCCTCCTCGTGGATGTACACGGTCTCCACCAGCATGCGCCAGCGGAGGTCGAGTCGGGCGAGTCGGACCCAGAGGTCGGAGAACGGATGCACGTCGGGCGCTCCAGTTCCGTGCGCGGGGACACCAGCGCCCGGCCGGACGGGCCGGCGAAAGGTCGATGAGCCTATCCCGCCGATCTGAAAGCTTTTTCACGCGGGCGGCGCGGGCGGGGCGGCGCGAGAATGGACCCGCGCCAGCCCGGTGTACCCCGCCGCCACGCCGAGCATGAGCAGGCCCAGGGCCACGAAGCTGATGATCCGCGCGAGCGCGGAGACCTCCGCGAGGTCGAGGATGACGGCCTTGAGCGCCGCCGCCCCCATCAGGGCCAGCCCCGCGTAACGCCACGACGGCCGCGCGCGCAGGAAGCCCCCCAGGATGAGGGCGACCGAGAGCAGCCCCCACCAGATCGAGACCGCCGCCCGACGGACCATGAGGTCGGACGTGATGATGCCCGCGACCCGCGCCACCTCCAGGCTGCTGCTCACAAAGAGCAGGGCCGCGGCCGCGGGGATGGGGACGAGCACCAGCTCGGGGATCGTGAGCGGCGCGGGGTTGCGCGAAGAGCGCAGCCACAGGCCCGCGCCGACGAGCAGCGCGGCGATGGCCAGCGAGACCCACAGCCCCGGGTGCAGGAGCGCGGGCGCGCCCGACGCCATCCACCCCATCGGGTAGGACCACGCCCACGCCCCGCCCGCCAGCAGCAACCCGCCGACGCCCATGAGGTCGAGCGCCAGCCGCGGGCGCCGCGAGTGGAGGCCCACGACCACAGCGCCCAGCGCCGCCCAGACCAGGGCCCGCGTCGCCGGCGCAACCGACGGCTGGAGCATCGCCCCGTAGAGCAGCACCAGGCCGACCAAAATGGGGATGGCCGTGAGGCGCGGGCCGCCCGTGCCGGCCCCCTCCGCGCGATCCCGCGCCACCAGCGCTGCGCTGGCGATCCAGGCCGCCGCCGCGGCGCCCATCAGCACCATCCACCGGGTCACGGCGAGGCCGGCGAGGGTGAGGTAGACCTCCGGCTCGGGCGCCCCTCGCCCCGCGATCGCGAGGAGCGGCTCAGCGCCGGCGACGATCCCCAGCGTCGCCAGGCCGAGGATGGCGAACCCCACGCCCATCACCGGCGGGGCCGCCAGCAGCCGCGCGACCCACTGCGTCGCGACGGCCAGCCCGAGCCAGGCCGCGGCGACCGAGAGCGGATCGGCGCCGGGGCTCAGCAGCGAGCCGGCGATGAGGGCCATGGCGACGACGGCGGCCCAGTGGGCGAGCGTGCGCCAGGCCCGCGACGGCTCGCCGAAACGCAGGAGCAGAAGGGCGGCGGCCCACCACGCCGCGCCCCCCGCGCCCATCAGCACCGTCCAGCTCGAAAGCACCAGCCCCGCCTGCCGGACCGACCACGCCGGCGCCGAGAGCAGCGGCGAGTCGATCGTCGCCAGCCGCGCCGCCGCGATCGAGAGGACCACCAGCCCGTAGAGATCGAGCCCGCGCGAGCGGACCCAGCGCCCCGCGCCCACGGCCGCGGCGCCCATCGCCAGCCAGGCGACCGCCTGCATCCACCCGCCGATGCCCAGCGCGACCGCGGCGATGAGCAGGCCCCCCGCCTGCATCATCAGCCCCGCGCCCAGGCGCTCCAGGTCGGTGCCCGGGACATCGCGGAGGATGCGCAGGTTCCCGGCCAGCATCAGCGCGAGGACCGCCGTCGCCGCGCACAGCGCCGCGGGCACCGTCCAGTCGGGCACGAGGCCGCCGTGGGCCAGGCCCGTGCCCATCACCGCGACCCACGCCGTCGAGCTGAAGCTGGTCGCCATGAAGCGGATGCGGGCCCAGCGGACCTCCGTGATCGGCCGGTCGATCAGCGAGCGCAGCGCCCACTCCTCCTCCCCCTCCGCCGACCGGGCGCTCGCCAGCGCCGCGAGGGCCAGCTCGGCGTGGATCGCCACCCACACCGCGCCCAGGAACACCAGCCCCAGCCCCGGCACATCGCGACCCTGCGCCAGCAGCCACGCCGTGCCCAGGAGCACCGTGCCCCACCACGTCAGCAGCCGCAGCGGCCGGAAGGGCGACGCCCGCCACGCCGAGAGCGCCAGGCCGACGACCTGGAGTGTCAGCAGGTACACCGGCATCACGAAGGGCGAGGGGTCCTGCGCCCGGATGATGAGCGGGTTGAGGTACGCGCCGACAAGGGCGAGGACCGCGAGCGAGACCAGGTTCGCCACCCCGGCGATCGCGAACCCCAGCGCGGCGATGAGCGCCAGGAGCACGAAGGCGACGCCCCCCGGGATCAGGTCGTAAACCCCGTACGCCGCGAAGGCCGAGCCGTAGAGGATGGCCAGTCCCGCGGCGCTCGCGCCGACCGACGCCTTCGCCCCCAGCCGGCGGCGCAGGACCTCGCCCGCGCCCAGCAGCGCAGCCCCGAACGCGGCCCCTATCAGGCACTTGGCCGCGGGCGGCAGCGTCAGCCACCCCTTGTCGTGGGCCAGCTTGAGGAACATGGCGACCCCGACCACGACGATGAGAGCGCCCGCCGCCATGAACCAGCGCCCGCCGATCAGGGATTCGAGGTCCCGCGGGGGCCGGGCCGCCCGAGGGGCGGGCACGCTGCGAGGGGCGGCCGCGGGTCGCCACGGCTCCTGACCGATGACCGGCGGCGCAATGGTCGGCGCGACCGGCATC
>JBBDXI010000115.1:2554-10583 GCA_040902425.1 Phycisphaerales bacterium | reverse complement strand
CCGGCATCCCCAGCACGCCCATCGTCGTCAGCGACCCCCAGGGCGTCTTCACCTGGCGCTCCGAGGCCATGCCGGCCCCCGGCTTCGAGCGCTACTCCGCCGCAACTTTCGTGACCGACCCCGACCCCCTCTACGGCCCGGACCCGCAGAACCCCGACTACCTCTTCAACTCGTCCTTCACCATCCTCGGCGCCCCGCAGACGTGCTACCCCAACTGCGACGGCAGCACCACCGCGCCCATCCTGAACGTCGCCGACTTCTCCTGCTTCCTCCAGAAGTACGCGGCCGGCGACCCCTACGCCAACTGCGACGCCAGCACGACGGCCCCGGTCTTCAACGTCGCGGACTTCTCCTGCTTCCTCCAGCGGTACGCCGCCGGCTGCCCGTGAGAGGGGCGCCGGACGAGCCCGCCCCCCGCGCCGCCGCGCCGATCGCCTCGCGCGCCCGCTTCGGCAGTTTCGCCAGCACGATCCCGTAGGCGCCGCTCAGGAACCTCTTCGCCTCCGCTTGGGAGAGCGCCCCGTCCTCCCGGACGCTCACCCACCCGAACCGAGCCGCGTACGGCGCCGGGATGATCCCCGGCCGCGCGGTCAGCGCCTCGAAGTCCTCATCCGAGCACGGGAACCCCACCGGCCACCCGCCCTCCACCTGGAACCCCGCGAACATCTTCCCGCCCACCGAGAACACCAGGTTGTCCCCCCACTTGATGTCCTCCGTAGCCCCCGGCAACGAACGGCAGAACTCGATCAGCGATTGGATCTTCACCGCCGGAGTCTACTGGACCGCCGCATCCCGAGCCGCCTTTCAATACAGCCCGATGGGAGCCACCTCTCACCCTCTCACCCTCTCACCGTCTCACCGTCTCATCCCCTCACCCCCGCACCGCCCCCAGCAGCTCCCGCGGCTCCCGCCGCGACAGCCGCCAGATCGCCGGCCCCGCCGCCGCCAGCGCCAGCACGATCACGATCCCCCACCCCGCCGCAATCGCCAAAGGCGGCGGCCGCAGCTTCAACTCCAGCCCCAGCAGCAGCCCGTACAGCCGCACGCCCGCCCACGACCCCTGCAGCCCCATCAGCGTCCCCAGGATGCACGCCGCCAGCGCGACCAGCACCGCCTCCCCCGCAACCAATCGTCCCAGCACCCGCCGCTCCGCGCCCACCGCGCGCAGCACGCCGAACTCGAACCGCCGCGCTTCAACCCCCGCCACGATCAGGTTCGCCACCCCGAAGCACGCCACCAGCATCGCCCCCATCGCCACCACCGAAAACACCAGCAGCATCCCCACCGCGAACACCCGAACCTGCTCCTTGATCTCCCACCCGCTCCCCACATCCAGCACGCCGTACCCCGCCATCTCGCGCCGGATGCGCTCCAGCACCGCCTGCTCCCCGCCCGCCCCGTGCCACCGGCTTCGCCCGCCCCGGGGCTAAGCCGGTGCTCCTCGTTCCACTGCCCCATCCGCAAACTGAATCTGGATGAGGTGAACCGGCGCCTGCTCCCCGCCGAAGAACCGCGCCTTCATGTCCGCGCGCGAGCCGAACACCGCGTGCACCGCCTGGTCCGTGAAGTCCTCGCCGACGTTGAAAAACTTGCTCACGATCTCCAGCCCCGGCGACGCCACCACGCCCACGATCTCAAAGTCGTGCTCGCGTTCGCCGTAGCGGCACGTGAATCTGTGCCCGACCCCCAGCCCCTGCGCCGTCAGGAACTCCCGCGCCACGATCACCGCCCCGCCCTCCTTCAGCCGCCGCACAGCCTCCGCCTCATCCCCCTGCACCCACACCAGCCGCGTCATCCCGAAAAACGGCTCCGGCTCGAACCCCACGAACGTCGTCTTGTACCGCTGCAGCGCCCGCACCCCGAACAGGTCCGTCTCCACCGTCGTCAGCGTGATCGCGCACGTCTCCGCCACCACATCCAGCGACTCGAGCTTCCGCTGCGCCGACTCCGGCAGCGCCAGCCCGCTCACGAACGCATCCGGGAACCGGATCTTGTCCAGCCAGTCGCGCAGCATCGACCCCCCGTTGGTCCAGATAGACACCATCAGCGCCAGCCCCGCCATCAGCGCCCCCGCCGTCAGCCCGTGCCGGTACGGCGTCGCCGACACCGTCCGCGCCAGCAGCGTCCCCGGCACCCCGAGCACCCGCGACACGCCCCCCGCGGCCACGCGCGTCACCACCAGAATCGCCGGCACACCCAGCAGGAAGTACCCCACCGACATCAGCGGCAGCCCCGCCGTCGCGTACCCCCAGAACAGCACCTGCCCATCGTCGCTCGCGCTGATCAGCACCAGTTGCGCCGCCACGAACGCCAGCCCCACCAGCGTCACCGCCGCCAGCCCCCGCCGCTTCGCCGGGGCCGCCCGCGCCGCCAGCCCAATCAGCGGCGACACCCGCGCTGCGCGAACCGCGGGCCACGCCGCCCCCGCGATGCCCGCCACCACCGACCCCGCAGCGCCCAGCCCCGCCGCCCACCACGACACCGCCAGCCCCGTCGGCAGTTGATCCCCGAACACCAGCGACAGCGCCCACGCCAGCGCAATCCCCAGCGGCACGCCCGCGACCGCGCCCGCCGCGCCGATGACGACCCCGATGACCAGCTGCGCCCCCGCCAGCTGCCCCCGCGTCCCGCCGATGCACCGCACGATCGCCAGCTCCCGCTGCCGCTCCACCACCGCCGTCCCCAGCCCCGTCAGGATGATGAATGACGCCGACAGGAACGCCATCACCGTCGCCAGCACCATCCCCAGCTGGTTGCTCTGGATGTTCTTCTGCAGGCCCGCCGTCACCTTCTGCGTCGTCTCCAGCAGCAGCCCCTTGGGCAGTTCCGCCCGCCGCGCCCGCGCTGTCGCCTCGGGATCGACGCCCTCGCGCACCCCGATATCGATCTGCGACAGCGACGCCGACCCCGTCACGCGCTGCAACCCCTCCAGCGTCAGGTACGCCTGCGGCCGCCCGCCCAGCGGCGGCATCGCCGCGATCCCGACCACCTTCAACCGCGTGCTCCGCCGCAGCCCCGGCAGGTCGAACCCGGGCAGCACCGACTGCCGCGCCACCTCCACCTCATCGCCCACCGCCACACCCTGGTTCCGGTTGATCCGCTCCGCCAGGTGCGCCAGCTCCCCCGCCGGCGCCCGCCGGACTCCGGCTTCCTCGGGCGCCGGCGGCGATGTCTGCGCCAACAGCCGCTCCGGTACCTCCGGCCGCGCTTCGGGAACCACCGGCGCCCGCGGGTCCTCGCCCCCGCCCGGCAGGAAGAACCCATCCCGATGCTCCGGCGCTGTCGCATAGGAGTACGTCAGCCGGTACGCCAGCAGATCATCCAGCACCACCTCATCCGCCGCCCCCGGCAGCCGCCCCGCCATCAGCTCCGGCGCCGGCAACAGCGCCCCCTCCTCATCCGCACCCTCCGAGAGGCTCAGCGCCAGCGCCGCCGACGTGAACGCCATGTCCTTCCGCCGGAACGCCCCCTCCCCCGCCCCCGGCGCCAGCACCGGCCGCGTCGCCGTCACCATCACCGCCCCCTGCGCCCGAGCCTCCGCCCGCGCCACCTCCGGCCACCCCCGCACCGTCCCCAGCACGCTCGCCGGCAGCGCACTCCCCGAGCCCGCCGGGCGCACCCGCAGGTCCGCGCTCCCCACCGTCACCGCCAGCTGCTTGTTGATCGCCGCGTGCACCGACTCCATCGCGCACGCCACGCCCACCACCAGCGCGCACGACAGCGCCGCGGCCGACGCCAGCAGGGCCGCCCGCCTACGCCGCCCGCCCGCCCACAAGCTGCTGATAGCGAGCCGCCACGCCGCCCGCATCCAGGCCCTCCGTGTCGATGTGCCCCGTGATCCGCCCGTCGCTCAGCACGAAGACCCCCCGGCAGTTCACCGCCGCCGCCGGCTCGTGCGTCACCATGATGACCGTCATGCCCCCCGTGCCGGGTGCCACGGGCGTGCCGTCTTCGGCTCGCCCGTGCCGGGCGCCACTGTTCACCGCCCGGGTGCCACTGCTCGCGGCGTCTTCGCCGCGCAGCAGTGCCGAGTCTCCCCCCGCCAGCTCCCTCAGCAGCCCCCACAGCTTCCCGCTGCTCACCGAGTCGAGGTTCCCCGTCGGCTCATCCGCCAGCAGCACCGGCGGCGAAAAGAGCAGCGCCCGCGCGATCGCCACCCGCTGCTGCTCCCCCCCCGACAGCGCATCGGGCCGGTGCGAGGCCCGCTCCAGCACCCCCAGCCGCGCCATCAGCGCCTCCGCCCGCGCCGCCGTCTTCGCCGGCTCCTCCCCCGCCAGCACCCCCGGCAGCTCCACGTTCTCCCGCGCGGTCAGCGTCGGGATCAGGTTGTACTGCTGGAACACGATCCCCACCCCCGACCGCCGGAAGCGAGTCGCGTCCCGCTCCCCCATCGCGTGCACCGCCCGCCCCGCCACCACGACCTCCCCCGAGTCCGGCCGGTCCAGCGCCGCCAGCAGGTGCAGCAGCGTGCTCTTCCCGCTCCCCGACTGCCCCATGATCGCGTAGAACCCCGGCTCCCCGATCTCCAGCGAGCACCCCCGCAGCGCCTCCACGCGCCGCCCGCCCGTCGTGTACGTCTTGTGCACGTTGGTGCAGCGAACAACCGCCGGCAGTGACGCAGGAACGGAGCGACGCAGCCACGCAGACGGACTCGCTGCCGGGTCCTCCACTGCGTCACTGCGTCTCTGTGTCACTGCGTCACTGCCTACGGGTGCGCCGCGTCGTACGCCGCCGCCTTCATCAGCCTCTCCAGCGGCCCCGCATCCGCCACCCGCACCTTCACCAGCCACCCCTTCCCGTACGGGTCGCTGTTCACCAGCGACGGGTCCTCCGCCGCCGCCGCGTTCACCTCCACCACCTCGCCCCCCGCGGCCGAGTAGACATCGCTCGTGGTCTTCACGCTCTCAACTTCCCCGACCACGCCCCCCGGCGTCACCTTCGTCCCCTTGGGCTTCATCCCGACAAACGTCACGTCGGTCAGCGCATCCACCGCAAACCGCGTCAGCCCGATCGTCACCGTCTCCCCCTCGAGCTTGTTCCACTCGTGGGTCTCCGAATACACGCGATCGGCGGGCGAGGGCATGCGGGAATCTCCGGGGGGTGTTCGTTGGGGCAGGATCGTAGCCGCAACCCGGTCGAGCACGAGAGGCCCGCACACCGCCACGAAATCGATTAGGTCTCGCCGGCTCAGCCCGCGGCCGCGCCGGTGCTGGCGAACGCTCCGCACTCCGGACATGGCCGCTCGGGCGGCAGCCCCGCGAGGTCATACCCGCACGCGGCGCACCCGCCCCGGTCTCCTCTCAGAGCGGCTCGCGCCCCGAGGCAGAAGGTCCCCGCGATGCACAGGCAGACCCAGTAGACGAGCGCGTTGATTCCAAGCCCTCGCCACAGAGGGCGCAGCGGGATCGGACCGCGCGCCGCGTCAAGCCGAATCGGCACACCCCCCCACCAGAACCCGCAGTTGACCGGTTGCTGGCGACCCTGCCAGTTCGAACTCCGGACGCTCCGCGAGGTCGAAGCCCATGCGCTCACAAGGGCCACGCAGGGCCAACCGCTCGCGCGGACCGACTGGCCATAACACACGACCTCGTCCTCCTCTCCGTCGACCGAGACGGCGATGGTGCGGTGGTTGCGGTAGTGCCGCTCGATCACCAGCGGGCCCTCGTGCCTGAAGCCGCCGCCCTCCGCTGGCCAACCGTCCACCGCGATCGGCCATGCGTAGTTCCCCTCGTCCAGATACTGGTATCGCACGCCGCCGAGAACCCCGCCCGCGATGGCCACCGCGACCGACAGCCCGGCCGCGACCAGGGCGAGCACGGCGCCCGCGCGCCGGCGGCCCATCGCGAAGCGGCCCACCCCGCCCGCGCGACGCACCTCCGCCCGCACCACAAGCGCCACCAGCGCCAGCCCGCCGAACACCGCCGTGTTCGCCGCCATCCCCGCCCACACCGGCGCCAGCGGCAGCGCCGCCCGCTGCGCCCCCAGCCGCTCCGCCACCCTCCCCAGCCAGAGCCCCTCGCGCCACCCCCGCGTCGGCACGCCCGCGACCGTGTCCTCGATATCGCCGCCGCGCCGGCGCTCCACCACGCGCTCCAGCGCCGGCCATGGCCACCCCGCCCGCAGCCAATGCTGCATCCCCACGTCGTACCGCCACGCCGGTCCGCACCCCGTCGCGTCGCTCTCGACCACCCCCCAGGAGCGCGATGCCGTCAGGTAGACTCCGTTCTCCGGAAGGTAGTCGTCCGGCGGCTTCCGCGGCCAGTCCACGAACGCGTCCTCGGTCCTGATACGCACGGGCGACCACATCACGCAGGCCCAGGCAACCGCGATGTTGACCGCGCCGCCCGAGAGCAGCAGGGCCACCCCCAGCAGGACCACGCGCCGCCAATCCGGCCTCCCGACGAGCATTCCCATTGGATGCGCCGGCCGCGGCGGGGGTTCCCCTTCACCGCCGCCGCGGCAGGTCCCCCGGCCCCCACGACGGGTACCGCCCCACCGTCTCCCGCCTCATCCTCCGCCGCAACGACAGCCGCAGCGCATCGATCTCATCCCCGATCCGCTCCAGCGCCGCATCCGGCCCCGCCGCCAGCAGCTCCTCGTACGGGATCGGCCGCCCGATCGCCACCTCGATCCGCTTCCCGATCACGCTCGGCAACAGCTGCCCCGGCGGCCACGCGTCGAACACCCCCTCCACCCCCACCGGCACCACCGGGCACCGAGCCCGCTTCACCAGCACCGCGATCCCCCGCTTGAGCTTCTCCATCCGCCCGCTCTTCGTCCGGCCCCCCTCCGGGAAGATCAGCACCGCCCCCCCCTCCTCCAGCCGCCGCAGCACCGCCTTGATGGCCGCCGTATCCGGCTCCCCCTCTTTCAACGAAATGGCGTTGAGAAGGGTGATCAACTTCCCGAGGGGTGCAAACTTGAACGTCGCAGACCGGGCCAGGTAATCCAGTTGGCGCTTCCTCACCGACGCACCCAAAACCGGGGGGTCCAGGTAGGAGGCGTGGTTGGCTACGACTAGAACGGGCCCGAGCCGGGGGAGGCGGTGGGCGCCGTAGACGCGGAAGCGGTAAATGAGGGTGAGCAGCGAGAGGATGAAATAGCGGCAGAGCTCGTAGAAGAGGATCCGGGGGAGGGAGGAGCCGGGGCGGTAGTGGCGGAGGCGCGCGACGGGGCCCTCGGCGGGGGGCGGGGCGGGGGCGGCGGTGGCGATCCCCCCGTCGGGTAAGCGAGTGTCTACAAACATTCGTGTGTAAAGATACGCGGATTGGCCCTGCACTGCTGCGCGGCGGGGACGCCGCGAGCAGTGGAACCCGGGCGGCCTCAGGCCAGCGCCTCGACCCGCTCCCGGCAGAGGGCCTCCAGGCGGTCCACGACCTGCTCGAAGCTCAGGTCCGAGGTGTCCACGCGGATGGCATCCTCCGGGCACACCAGGGGGCCCGTCGGGCGGTGCGAATCGGAGTGGTCCCGCGCGGCGATCTCGCGCTCCAGCGCCGCCTCGTCGGCCTCCATGCCCGCGGCCCTCAACTGCTCGGCCCGCCGCCGCGCCCGCACCCGCGGGGCCGCATCCAGGTAGAGCTTCAGGGCCGCATCCGGGAAGGCCACCGACCCCTGGTCGCGCCCCTCGGTCACCAGCTTGCGGTGCTGGGCCGCGATCAGCCGCTGCTTGGCCACCAGGTGCCGCCGGAGCTCGGGGATCGACGCCACCTGCGAGACGATCGCCGTCACATCGCCGGACCGGACCCGCCCATCCATCGCCTCCCCGAAGGCGATCACCCGGGGCGGGTCGGCCTTCCAATCGAAGTGGATGTCCGCCTCCGCGATCGCCGCGACCACCCGGGCCGAGTCGCCGAAGGGCAGCTGGCGGTCGATGACCACCGCGGCCGCGGCGCGGTACATCGCCCCGGTGTCCAGGAAATCCAGCCCCAGGCGCTTCGCCAGGGCCCGGGCGACGGAGGACTTGCCCGTGCCGGCGGGGCCGTCGATGGTGATGATGATGGGCCGGGCGGAGTGGGGCGGGTGGATGGCC
>JBBDXI010000115.1:0-2544 GCA_040902425.1 Phycisphaerales bacterium | reverse complement strand
GGGGCGCCTCGACCGTGGACTGGGAGGTCATTCCTCGGCATCCTCCGGCGTGACCATGAGCAGCCGCTCCAGGGCCACGCGGCTGCGGACCACCCCCAGTTTAGCGTCCCCAGCGCCCCGGTAGTCGATCGCCAGCGTCCCGTCGTACCCCACTGAGAGGATCGCCTCGACCAGCGGGCCCAGCTCGTACGGGCTGTGCGCGAACGGCCCCGTCCCCTCATCCCCCTTCTCGGCCGCGAACTTCACGGTGGAGGCGCTCACCACCGACGCGTACGGCGTGAGCCGGCGCAGGTAGCCGACCGGGTCGGGCGACGCGGCCGCGGCCTGGAAGTCGGGGAACGTCCCGACGCGGAAGCCCCCGACCTTCTTGATCAGCTCGGTGATCCGCTCCGGCGTGGAGGCCAGCCCCGGCCCGGGGGAGATGAGGAGGTTCATCTCGAGGCGCTCGGCCTTCTCGACGACCTTGCGGAGGCGGTCGATGGTGCGCTGGAAGATCGCCGGTTGGTCCTCGCCGGAGGGCCGCAGCGCGACCGCGCTGCACCCCAGGACGTGCGCCGCCTGGACGACGCGGTGCAGCCGCTCGATGGCCCCCGCCCCCGCGGCCTCGTCGTAGTCGCCCAGGGGCTGGGTGTCGGACTCGATGAGGAGCAGGCAGGCGCAGCCGGCCTTGTCGGCGCGTTCGCGGAGGCGCTCGATCTTCTCGCGGGGCATGCCGGTGAGCAGGTCGGTGGAGATGTTCAGGCCGTGGAGGCCGAGCTCATCGCGGGTGAACTGGGGGAGGTCGAGGAGGTCGAGCTTGGCCTTCCCGGCCGACCGGCCGCGCGTGGCGACCGCCAGAGCCGCACGGAGGGAGATGGCCGTCAACGTCAGGAGCATGGGGGAGGGCGGGGCCCCGGGAGGGGGGCCCACAGTGTGCCGTGGGGGGGGGGGGGGGTCAAACGGCGAGTTGCAGCGGCGGACGCGTCCGAATGCGTAGATTGGGCCATGCGCACGCGAGCGGGCTGCCGGGCAGGGGGGCATCGCGGAGTGGTGACCCAGCGGGCGTCGCTTGCCGTAATGCTCGCGGGCGTTCTCGGGGCCGTAACGACGACCACTGTCGCGTGGGGACTGTCGGCGTGGCTGCCACACCGTCATCTCACGGAGGTGTGGGACATCCGGGACGCCCCGAACTCGGGAGGGCTGAGGTACCCGTACGTCGAGTTCGGAGCGTTCTCCCGTGCAGGGATGAACCGGCGGTATTGGTTCAAGCCGCGGCCGTTCGCAACGTACGGGCCGCACCCGCTCTCGATCTCGTTTTGGGGCCGGACGGTTGTCCAACACACGGGGCCGGACACGGTTGACCCGGACCTGAGCTGGGGTGGGCTCGCGGCGACACTCCGAGGCGATCAGGGCGCGCCCGAAGGGGGCGTTGAGGATGCGAGGGGGTGGCCGTGGCTGGCTTTGTCGTGCGACCTGGACTTGGAGCGGAGCACGTGGTGCGTGCAGGCGAGGCACGGGCTCGCCTTACGTCCGAGCACCACCGACATGGGCGACTTCCGTGTGCTGCCGTGCCGCCCGATCTGGCGCGGGTTTCTGCTCGACACCGGCGTGTACGCGGCGGCCTGGCTCGGCGTCCTGCTCCTGATCCGGTGGAGGCCGCTGCGGTGCGCCGCGCGGGCGCGGCGCGGGCAGTGCGCGGCGTGCGGGTACGACCGCGCGGGGCTGGCGGCGGGAGCGGCGTGCCCCGAGTGCGGGGCGGGGCTCGGCTAGGGGAGTCGAGGGGAGGGACTTCCTCCGCCCCGTGCGGGGCGGGAAGAACAAGAGACAGGGTTCCACGGGTTCCGCTCGCCGGGCGATCGGCTACGCCGATCGTGCCGGCTCGCTCCACCCGTGGCTACATTCCGCCGCCCCGTTCGGGGCGGGAGAGGCCTGAGCCCAGGTGTTCCCCCAACGCGGGCTCTGCTTGTTCACCCGACGCCGGCTCTGCTTGTCCACCCGACGCCAGCTCTGCTTATCCACTTCCGCAGGCTCCTTTCTCGGCCCCGGATGGGGCCGTGGAATGTAGCCACGGGTGGAGCGACGCGCAGCGTCGCGCAACCCGTGGGCGGGACTCGGTAGTCTCTTCTCGCCCCGGACGGGGCGAAGGAGGCGCCCGAATGCCCGGCACGTACTCGCAGATTCTCCTGCATGTCGTCTTCAGCACCAAGCACCGCGAGCCGTGGATCACGGCCGATCTCGCCCCCCGCTTGTACTCCTACATGGGCGGCATCATCCGCGCCGAGAAGGGCGTGCTCTACGAGATCGGCGGCGTCGAGGACCACGTGCACCTCTACCTGCGCTGGCGCCCGGATGAGGCGGTCTCCGATCTCATGCGGACGGTCAAGTCGCGCTCATCGTCCTGGATCCACGACACGTTCCCCTCGCTCGGCGCCTTCGCCTGGCAGGAGGGGTACAGCGTGTTCTCCGCGAGCAAGTCGCAGGAGCCGGCGGTCCGGAAGTACATCGCCACGCAGGCCGAGCATCACGGGAGCGAGGACTTCAAGTCCGAGCTGCTCCGCATGCTCC
>JBBDXI010000114.1:0-10810 GCA_040902425.1 Phycisphaerales bacterium | reverse complement strand
GAGGCGGGCGCGACCCCGCCGGATGAGCGCCCGGCGGGCCCCGCGGACGCAGCGGCCGGCGGGGCCGAGCCGGAGAGCGACTTCGCCCGCACGCCCTTCGGCCGCTTCCTCCGGGCGGCCGCCGACAATCAGATCCAGCAGGGGCCGGCCTCCCCTGTCTGGGTCGCGACCGAGACCGAGGCCTACCGGCACGGGCCGTGGGTGCAGTCGTTCCTCTTCCGCGCGGCCTCGTGGGTGTCGATGCTCTTCGTTGGCGCGATGGGCTTCTGGTGGCAGGTCGCGGCGATGATGCTCTTCGGGGCGGCGCTGCTGAAGTCGGGGTTCTTCGCGCCCGAGGGCCGGGCGAGCCAGGCCCGCTGGGCGCTGGTGGGGTTCGGACTGGGCCTGCCCCTCAACACGCTCTCGGTCCTCCTCCCGCAGTTGGCCGGGCCGGAACGGGCGGACCTGGCCGCGGCCTTCTCCATGCCGCTCACGATGCTCGTGGGGCCTCTGCTGAGCATCGGGTACGTCTCGGGTTGGCTGCTGCTGTCGCGCCTGCCCGCGTTCCGCGTGCCGGCAGGGCTGCTGGCGAACGTGGGGCGGATGGCCCTGACGAACTACCTCACGCAGACGGTGGTCGCGACGTTCATCTTCTACCACTGGGGCCTGGCCCTGTTCGGGACCACGACGCGGGGCGACCGGCTGCTGATGGCCCTGGGCATCTTCACGGCGCAGATCGTGATCAGCGCGGTGTGGCTGCGGTACTTCCGGTTCGGGCCGGTGGAGTGGGTGTGGCGGACGGTGACATACCTGCGGCGGCCGCCGCTGCTGCGGGGCGCTGAGGGCCCGGCCAACGCCTGATGCGGGATCGGTCCGGCGAGCCTGGCCTTGTACGCCGCGTGCTGCGAGTCACCACGGCTTGCGCGCCACCACGAGTTGCATGTGCGCGGCGAGGAGGCGCAGCGGGCGCCAGGGGTGCTTCAGGGTCCTGCCCAGCGGGCCCTCGTGGGGCCACCAGCGCTTCACCATGGCCCCGAGCGGGCCGGGGAGCGTGTCCTTCAGGCCTTTGTAGACGTCGTAGGCATCCCGCGCCACGACCCGCAGGCCGGCGGCCTCCACCTGCTCCCGCAGGTCGCGGGGGGTGAAGAAGTACTGGTAGAAGGGGAGCGGCGCGGGCTCGCCCGGAGCGCCCGCGCCCGGGGCGCGGTGCGCGCCCAGCAGGGTCGCCAGGCGCCGCAGCGGGGTGTAGGCCGGCGTGGTGATGATCGCGATCCCCCCGCGCTTCAGGGCCCGCGTCGCCTCGCGCAGGATCCCGGCGCGCGTCTCGTCGTCGAAGTGCTCGATCACCCCCAGCGAGATGTACCCCGCCAGCGAGCCGTTCGCGTGCGGCAGGGCCCGCACATCGCCGACCGTGTACCGCCCCTTGGGGTCGGCGGCCCTGTTCGCGTCGATCACGCGGGCGGCGAAGTCGAGCCCCTCCATCCGGAAGCCCTCGTTGGCGAAGGTGCGGCAGATGTTGCCGTTGCCGCACCCGGCCTCGAGGACCACGCCGTCGCGGGGCAGCCACCGCATGGGGGCGCGGAACCAGAGGGAGGCGCGCTCGCCCCGCATCCGCTGCGGGGGGTGGGCCCGCCACTGGGCCTCCCAGAACTCGGGCGTGTCGGCCGCGGCCCGGCGCATGACCAGGCGCGTCCCCTCGCGGGCGATCGTGTGCTCCGGCCCTTCGCTGGCGGCCTGCAAAGCCGGGTGATCGGTCGCGGCGGCGGGGAGGGAGGGAGTCATGGTGGTCATGCAGAGGGGATATCGGCCATCGGGGGCCGGTCCGATATCACTGGCGGCCGCGCCACCCGCCCCGGCACCGGGCCGGCGAAGCGATGTTCATGGCCGGGCGGAGCATGGCCGGTACAATGAAGGTGCGCTCACATGCGCCCCTGCCCGAGGACCCCACGATGCCCCAGAGCCCCCCTTTGAGCGCCCGGCGCTGCGCTGCGGACCCCCTCGCCACCCGGCGCGGCATGGTCGCGGTCTGGACGGCCGTCCTGATGGTGGTCCTGATCGGCTTCATGGGCCTGGCGCTGGACGCGGGAAAGATGGTGAACACGGGGGCCCAGCTCTCCAGCACCGCCGATGGGGCGGCGCTCGCGGGGGCGCTGTACCTGGGCGAGGGCCCGGCACGGGTCGCGGAGGAGGCCGCCCGCGTCGCGGCCCTGAACTCCGCCGACGGGCAGCCGGTCGTGCTCGACCCGGCCGACGTGGTGGTGGGCACGTTCAAGGACAAAGTCTTCACGCCCGGGGGCGAGTTCCCCAACGCGGTGCGGGTGACCGCGCAGCGGACGGCGGCCCGCGGCTCGGCCGTAACGCTGAACTTCGGGGCGCTGTTCGGGGCCGCGGCCGCGGACCTCACGCGGACGGCCACCGCCGTGGTCGGCGGGAGCGCCCTGCCGGGCATCCTCGTGCTCGACCCGTCGGCCGCGGGCGCGCTTCGGCTGGAGAGCAACGCGAGCATCCGCGTGCTGGACGGGTCGATCCAGGTGAACTCGTCGCACGCGTGCGCCGCCCGGACCGAGAGCAACGCCCGGATCTACGCCGACTCGCTGAACGTGGTGGGCGGGGCCTGCCTGGTGCGCGACACCGTCACGGTGAACAGCGGCGTGCCGGCGATGGCCGACCCGCTGGCGTCGCTCCCGGCGCCCGCGTTCCCCGCGCCGCAGCCGGGGGTGGTCCTGCGGAACAACGAGACGCGGCGGATCGGGCCGGGGTATTACACGGGCGGCCTGAACACGCAGGGCAGCTCGGTGCTCTACCTCGACCCGGGCATCTACATCCTGGGGGGCGTGGGGCTGCTGCTCGAGAGCAGCACCCGCGTGGTCGGCGACGGGGTGATGATCTACATCACCGGCACCGGGCGCTTCGAGGTGAACAGCAGTTCGACGGTGATCCTCACGCCGCCGGACCCGGCGGTGCACACGTTCCCCGGGGCCTCTGTCTTCGCGGGCATCACGATCTTCCAGGACCGGGCCAACGCCCGCGAGGCCTCGCTCAACAGCGCCTCGGACGCCATCAGCGGGACGATGTACCTGCCCGCCGCGCCGGTGAGCTACAACAGCAGCAGCGAGCAGCTGGCCCTGCGGCTGATCGTGCGGCGGCTGGTCCTCCGCAGCTCGTCGGACCTGACGGTCCGGGGGCCGGACTCGGGGGATGGCGGACGCCCGTACCTGGTTCAGTGAGCGTCCCGGCGCGGCACCCACATCGACGATGCCCGCGGTTCGACCCCTGACCGGGGCGGCGTCGATCCGTCGCGGCGGGGCGCAGCGCCTACACCGGGCGGGGGGCCTGGCCGCGGGCGCCGGGCCTGCCGGAGAGCGCGTGCAGGGCCATGCCCAGGGCCACGCAGAAGATGCCCGCCATGGTGAGCGGTCGCCAGAGGCTGGCGGTGGCGTGCTCGGCGATGAACGCCGCCGTCAGCACGACGGGCGCGAGCAGCACGAGGACCGACCCGGCCCGCTGGGTGCGCCCGCGCGGGCGGGGCGAGAGGTACAGCCCCAGGGCCCCGTTGAGCAGGGCCGCGAGCAGGATGTAGATGTGGTTCGCCCGCGCGGCGAAGTGGATGACGAGGCCGCCGCCCTCGGGCTCGGGCAGCCCGGCGCGCAGGTAGAACCCGGTGGCGAGGAACGTCAGCAGCGCCGCCGCGCCGATGAACCGGTGGGCCCGGGCCAGATCCATGGGGGCGAGTGTAGACGAAGGGGGCTGCGCGCCCCGGCGGGGGGCGGGGGGCGGAGGGGCCTCAGCCGGTGACATCCACCAGCTTGCCGGCGCTGACGGCGGTGGCGGCGGCGTTGCGGTCGGCGGGGTGGCGGTACATGGCGAGAGACTCGCCGGGCTGGGGGACGCCGCCTGAGAAGTTGATTCGCCCGGGGACGGTGCCGGCGACCAGCGAGGCGCCGGGCTTCTCGTGGTGGGGCGGGGCGGGGGCGACCCGGGCGATGGCCGCCGCGCGAGAGACGGGGCGGACCACGACGCCGTAGGCGCGGGAGATTTGCAGGGAGCCGACGATCGGGCCGGTAGTGGTCATCGGGGGAAGTCTATCGGCGGGCGGGCGGGGGCGCGGCCAAGGGATAACCGCGCGGGACGCGCAAGAAAAGCAGCAAAGGGCAAATAGCAAAGCAGCAAATAGGAGAGGGCGCCTTGGCCTCATTTGCCATTTGCTGCTTTGCTATTTGATGCTTTGCGGGGCCGCTGCCTTGCCGCCGTTGCGGCCCACGCGCTCCAGCGCCCGCCTGGCGATCTGGCCGAGGATCAGCACGACCACCACCAGACCGACCAGGCCGGCGATCATCATCCACTTCGGGTCCGAGTCCTTCAGCGTCTCCTTCGAGAATGCCGGCAGGTGCGAGCCGATGACCGCCGCGGCGATGGTCCGCGGGGCGATGCCGACGACGGTGCCGAGGAGGTACGGGGCGAGGGCGGTCTCGACGGAGGCGAGGACGAAGTTGGTGAGGGCGAAGGGGGTGGTGGGGACCCGCAGGAGCGCGACGATGCCGGCGGTGCGCCAGAAGCCGGAGCCGACGAGGGCATCGCGGACGGCGCGCCACCTCGGCTCCTCGTCGATGAGGCGCCGGACGCGGTGCTGCGAGATCGCCCGCCCCAGCCCGTAGCCGACCAGCGACCCGACACCGCACGCCCCGACCGCCACGGCCGCGGCCGCGGGGATGCCGAGGGTGGGCCCGAAGATGAACCCGGCGAGGACGGCCTGGACCCACGTGGGGAAGACGGCCAGCCCCGCGGCGGCGCCGCACAGCAGGATGTAGAGGATGGGCGCCCAGGGGCCGAGGGAGGCGACGAAGGCGGCGATCTCCCGGCTGTAGGCGTAGACGAGGAAGATGCCGGCGCCGGGGAGGAGCACGGCGAGGGCCGCGCCCCAGGCGGCGGGGCCGAGGCGGCGCAGGAGTTCCCAGGAGTGGGGGAGCTCGCGGCGGGGTGGGGGGGCCTCGGGCATGGGGCGAAGGGTAGGGTTTGTCTCGCCCGCCCGTGGGCGGGGGGCGGAGTGAGCCGCCGTCAACGCGCAGTGCACTCCGCGGGCCGGCCCGGCCGTACGGTTCGGCCGCATGCTCGACTGGGCGGGCGACAACGGCGCGCTGCTGACGGTGCTGGCGGGGGCGTCGGTCATCATGTTCGTCGCCAGCCTGTTCATCATCCCCGCGGTGGCGGTGCGGATCCCCGCGGACTACTTCGCCCACGAGCGCCGGCCGCCGGGCGCGTGGGCCCACCGCTCGCCGCTGCTGCGGCTGGGGCTGCGGGTGGTGAAGAACGCGATGGGGCTGGTGCTGATCGCGGCGGGGATCGCGATGCTGGTGCTGCCGGGGCAGGGGCTGCTGACGATGCTGATAGGGTTCCTGATGATCGACTTCCCGGGGAAGTACCGGGCGGAGAAGTGGTTGATCTCCCGGCCGCGGATGCTGCGGGGGATCAACTGGCTGCGGGCGCGGTCGGGGCGGGGGCCGCTACGGGTGCAGCAGCAGGGGGTGTAGAGGGGAGGCGTGGTGGCGCTCGTTGGCTCGTCGGGCGCTTCTCGGTTGCCGCTCCTGAGCCCACCGCGGCCCGGCCCCCGGCGATTCCGCCTAACATGCTCTGACGGCCCCCGCACCACAGCGGCGGCCGCGAGAGGCGCTCCCACACCCGTTACACCCCTTTCCGCCCGGGCGAAAGCCCGACCCCGGAGACTTTCACCATGCTGCCCAAGCCCCCCCCGCGGGAGACCCCGCCCGGCTTCCTCTATATCCCGCCGTACCGCATCTACGGCCACTCGATCGCCGGCGAGTCCACCTGCCTGCAGATCCCCGAGCTGGATATCGCCTTCGACATGGGGCAGTGCCTGCGGCCCTCGCTGGCGGCCAAGTGGGTGGCGATCAGCCACGGGCACATGGACCACATCGGGGCCCTGGCGTACTACTGCTCGCAGCGGCGGTTCCAGGGGATGGGGACGGCGAAGATCGTCTGCGACGCCCGGCTCGCGGGGCCCATCAACCGCATGATGGCGGGGTTCGTGGACCTGGAGCAGCAGCGGACGCCCTTCGAGGTGTTCCCGCTGGAGCCCGAGCAGCAGCTGGAGATCAAGCCGAACATCTTTTTGAGGGGGTTCCCGACCGAGCACACCAGCCCCAGCTTCGGGTACGCGATCGTGGAGCGGCGGTCGAAGCTGAAGCCGGAGTACGCCGAGCAGCCGCAGGAGAAGCTGCGGGAGCTGAAGGAGAAGGGGGTCGAGATCACGCGGGCGCTGGAGATCCCGCTGGTGGCGTACCTGGGGGACACCGCGCCGGGGGCGCACCTGATCCGGAATGACGTGCGGACGGCGGAGATCGTGATCTGCGAGTGCACGTTCTTCGAGCCGGACCACGTGGAGCGGGCGAAGGTGGGGATGCACCTGCACGTCAACGACATCGCGGAGTGGCTCCGCGTCCTTGAGTGCAAGGCCCTGATCCTCACCCACATCTCGCGGCGGACGCACCTGGGGCTCGCCCGGGAGCAACTGACGAAGCTGATCGGGCCGGAGAAGGCCAAGAACGTGTTCCTGCTGATGGACAACCGCTTCAACCGCGACCGCTACGAGCAGCAGGAGGCCGCGGCGGGGATCGTCCACGACCGGCCGGGTGCCGAGGGCCGCAGGCCTGCGCGGCGGGCGGCGCCGGCGCCGGAGCAGCAGACGAAGGAGTGAGGCCGGCCCACGGTTGACCGGCCCCTCGTGGCCCTCTACGTTCGACAGGGCGAAAGGGGGCCCGGGACGACACGGCATGAAGCGCGAAACGGTCGAGCAGGTCACGCGGGCCCTCAACGCTGCGGGCGTGCCTTACCTGGCGGTCGGCGGGCTTGCGGTGATCGCGCACGGCTACGGGCGGACCACCCGGGACATCGACCTGGTGATCCGTCTGCAACCGGCCGTGATCGAGGCCGCGTTCAAGGCGCTGGCCGCTCTGGGGTACCACCCGCGCGTCCCCATCACCGCCGAAGGGTTCGCGGACCCCGGGCAGCGGGCCCGCTGGATCGCGGAGAAGGGCATGAGGGTCCTGAGCTTCGCGAGCGACCAGCACCCGGGAACGGCGGTGGACGTATTTGTGACGGAGCCCTTCGATTTCCAGGAGGAGCTCGGGCGTGCGATGACGGTCCACCTCGCCCCGGGAGTGCCCATGCGGATCGTCCATCTGGAAACGCTGCTGCGCCTGAAGCGGGAGGCGGGCAGGCCCCAGGACCTCGCGGATATCGCGGAGCTGCGGCTCCTGCACGGGGGTGAGTCGCGTGGATGAGCCGATCGACTGGAGCCTCGGCACGTTCGAGGGCCTGCGCCGGCGGCAGCACGAGGAGTTCTACGCGCTGCCCTTCCGCGAGAAGCTGGAACGGATCGAGCAGATGGCGGAGGTCGCGGCCCTCTTCGCGCGGGCCACACCACGGGTTGCGTCCCCCGGCGCGCCATCCACAAGCGCGCCCCCGGGAACGGGAACTTCCTCGGTTGACAGGCCCTCCCTCCCCGCTTAGCTTTCGCCCCATTGGTGGGAGTCCCCCGAGCGAGGCAATAGAAACCGATGAACACGGCGATCCGCGGCGCGGCCTTCGGCGCTGCTACGACTCGTGCGCGGCCGCGCGGCGCGCGTTCGCGGGCGGAACTGGTGGGAGCGACAGGCATGGTTTCCGACCCCGACGGCAGGGCGTGGCAGCAGATGCTCGCCCATCTCAAGCGCCACCACCCGGCGATCGGCCGGCAGTGGTTCGAGGAGCTCGACTTCCTGGGCGTGGGCGGGGGCGTCCTGCGGGTGCGGGCCCACTCGCCGGTGCACCGCGACTACCTGCAGCGGCAGTGCGTGGAGTCGTTCAACGAGGCCGCGCAGGCGGTCACGGGGCGGCTGCTCACGGTCCGCTTCCTGGGCCCGGAGGATGGGGCGGAGCCGGAGCGGGAGGCGGCGGCGGTCGCCCGGGGGGCGCGGGATGGGCGGGCCCCGACCAACGGCGCGGGGCAGCCCGTGGCGCGGTCGGCGGGGCGTTCCGGGGGCGGCGGGGGGGGCGGGGGCGGGGGCGGGTCTCCCAGCCGGGCGGACGCCCTTGTCCTGAATCCGGACCACAGCTTTGACAACTTTGTGATCGGTCCGGGCAACCGGCTGGCCCACGCGGCGGCCCTGGCGGTCGCGGAGGCCCCGGGGCAGCGGTACAACCCGCTGTTCATCCACGGGGATGTGGGGCTGGGCAAGAGCCACCTGCTGCAGGCGATCTGCCTGCGGATCCTCGAGCAGGACCCGGGCACGGTGCTCTACTACACCTCGTGCGACGCGTTCAAGAACCAGTACTTCGAGGCGGTGCAGGCGGGGCAGATGGGGGAGTTCCGGCACACCTTCCGCGATGTGGATGTGCTGGTGATCGACGACATCCACTTCCTGGCCCGGTGGGAGAAGAGCCAGGAGGAGTTTTTCCACACGTACAACAGCCTGCACCAGGACCAGCGGCAGCTGATCCTGTCGTCGGATGCGGCGCCGGAGGAGATCCCGCACCTGGAGGGCCGGCTGGTGTCGCGGTTCAAGCAGGGGATGGTGGCAAACATCCAGCCGCCGGACTTCGAGACGCGGGTGGCGATCGTGAAGAAGAAGGCGGCCCTGCGGGGGATGGAGATGCCCGAGGATGTGGCCTTCCACATCGCCAGCTGCATCGACACGAACATCCGGGAGCTGGAGGGGGCGATCACGGG
This sequence comes from Phycisphaerales bacterium, assembly GCA_040902425.1. GTDB lineage: Bacteria > Planctomycetota > Phycisphaerae > Phycisphaerales > UBA1924 > JBBDXI01. The sequence goes on along the minus strand of JBBDXI010000114.1, from coordinate 2,106 downwards.
CGTGCAGATGCAGGCCCACATCGAGGGCAAGAAGGTGCCCGACCTGGCCACGGCCCGGGCCGCGGTGGGCGAGTCGGCCCTGCGGCTGCCGGGGCGGCCGACGATCCAGACGGTGATCTCGGTGGTGACCGACTTCTACGGGACCCGCCTGACGGACCTGCAGAGCAAGAAGAAGCCGCAGTCGATCGTGCTGCCGCGGCAGGTGTGCATGTACCTGGCCCGGGCGCACACGCGGCACTCGCTTCAGGAGATCGGCGGGCACCTGGGGGGGCGGGACCACACGACGGTAATGCACGCGGTGAAGGCGGTCGACGAGAAGCGGCGGGCGGATGCGGAGTTCGACGCGCAGGTGGGGGCGCTGGATGAGCGGCTGAAGAAGATGGCGACGTAAGCCCCGGCGGGGCGGGGGGAAAGGGCCGCCCGGGCGGCGGGGGGGCGCGCCGGGCGGCCGGCTTCACGGCTTGGGGACAACGTGTGGATAACCGGTCCCCCGCGCGTGGCGGGGATCGCGGCGGACCTGTCGGGTGGCGGAGACACGAACGGGTGATGAATCGGGCCGCCCACAGACGGAGCGGCCCGACAGAGAACCGACAGGTTATCGCGGGTTGGGGGGGCGGCGCAACTGCCGGTCGAGCGGGGTGTTGCCCGAGGGTCCGGCCGTCTGCCCACAATCCGAGCGCCCTCTTCTCTGATAGTGCTGGGTTTTCATTCTCTATAAGGGAAGAGAAGAGGGTGTCTGTGAAGAGGGGCTCACGGCCCACCCCGGTGGTTGTGGACAAGAGGGCGGGGACGTTGGGGGCGCTTCGCGGCTCTACAGTCCTCAATGCCCAAACAACTCCGGTGGCTCGGCGGACTTGCTGTGGCAGGGGTGCTCTTGGGCGCTGCGGGGCCTGCGCCGGCTGTTCAGGAGGCAGCGGGCGGGGCAAGCCCTGCGGCGGGGCAGCCGGTGACGATGGAGGACCTGCCGCCGCAGGTCCGGCTGGGGGTGCGGGCGGAGGGGGTGCGGCGGGCGTGGCCGGTGGCGCCGGTGGTGGTGCTGGTGCCGGATGAGGGGTCGTACCTGCGGGCGGTCGAGGGCTGGACGCTGAAGTCGCGGTACCCGGTGCTGATCGACGACGGGTCGGCGGCGGCCCGGGAGGACATCGGGCGGTTCGTGCGGGCGTTCGCGCCGGAGCGGGTGGTGCGGTGGGCCGCGCGGGAGGCGGGCGGGACGCCGGCCCCATTGCCGGGGGATGGGCCGGCGCGGCAGGCGATGATCGAGGCGGCGGTGCGGAAGGTGTGGGCCCAGGTGTCGCCCGTATCGCCGCCGAAGGACCAGGCGGGCCAGATCGAGGCGTGGGTGAAGACGGGCGTGCCGCCGCCGGGCGTGGTGGTGGCGGATGATGCCGACCCGGCGTGGCCCGCGGCCCTGGCGCTCTCGGTGGGGCGGGCGCAGCCGATCGTGTGGATCAAGACGGACCGGGGGGTGAGCGGGGCGTACGAACCGCTGCGCTTCGGGCACCTGGCGGAGGCGGTGGAGGCCGGGACGGAGAAGCTGGGGCTGACGTGGCGCGGGCTGGGGGACCAGGTCGACGCGGTGACGCTGTGCCTGAACTCGCCCTCGAAGGTGAAGGCCTCCGGGAGCGCGGGGGAGGTGCTGGCGACGACGGACCTGGTGGGGCGGCTGGCGAAGGAGGCAGGCGGGACGCCTGCCCCACAGGGGCTGCAGAGCAACCCGCGCGAGCTGGGGGAGCGGTGGGCGTGGGCGGGGCAGGTCTTCGGCGATGGGCCGCGCTCGGCGTACATGGCGATGTGCGCGCTGTTCCTCTCGCCCCGCAGCGCGTGGGTGTTCGACGGGTACGAATCGGCGGACCCGTGGGGGCAGTTCGACGGCACGGCCGCGGGGGAGCACCTGCGGAAGGCGGGGCTGGAGGTGGTGGTGGAGGATGAGCCGCGGCAGGGGGAGCGGCAGTGGCGGGTGCAGACGGCGGGCGGGCTGGGCGCCGGGCTGGTGCTGGTGAACACGCACGGGATGGGGGACCAGTTCAACCTGAGGCCGGGGGTGTGCCGCTCGGGGGATGTTCCGATGCTGCGGGTGCCGGCGGCGGTGCACTTCGTGCACTCGTG
>JBBDXI010000113.1:0-10900 GCA_040902425.1 Phycisphaerales bacterium | reverse complement strand
ACGGACCTCGAGCGGCCTGAGAGCGTAAACATGATTACCCGGACAGACTCCTAGCCCGAAATATTCACGAAGCCCCCGGTCGGCGGGGAGGCCGCCCCCTCACCCTGCCCTCTCCCCCTCGCGGGGGAGAGGGATCGCCAGCCGGCTCCCTCTCCCTCCTGGGAGGGAGAGGGTTGCGGGCTGCTTTATCTGCCCGCGTGCCGCTCTATCTGGTAGTCGGTCCCGGAACGCAGACCCGGCTGCCCGGCCGCCGCGTCTGACCGGGCGGGCAGGGGAAGGTCGGGTTCGTGCTGCTGGGGTTGTTGATGCTGGGCGAGCCCGGTGTCGGCGTGCCGGGTAGACCCGGGGTCGTGGCGCCCCGCGTCCCCGTCCCGGGCGTCGTGCTGCCGGGGAAGCCTGGCGTCGTCGCCCCGGGTGTTCCGGGGGTCGGGAGGCCCGGTCTTCCCGGCGGGGTCGGGGTCCCTGGCGTCTGCGCGGTCGCGGGTCCGGCCAGGGTGAGGGTCGTTGCCAGGATTGCGAAGGGGGTTTTCCAGGTCATGAGAGTGCTCCTCCTCTCGAATTAGGCAGGGAGCAAGGCGTGTGCCGGTGGGGGTATCCGGGGATTCGGGGGGACGCGGGGTGGATGGGCGCCTGCTGAGTTGCGGGGAGGGTCGAGAGTGCTGGGTGGGTGTTACCGACCTCTCACCCTGGGGCCCCCGCCCCTGGGACCCCTCACCCTGCCCTCTCCCCATAGGGGAGAGGGGGGGAAGGGTCAGGGGTGGGGTTGGAGGATTCGCTTGATGGCGCGGCGGAGGGCGCCGACTTTGAGCGGCTTGGTCAGGACGGTTGCGTGGATGACTTGCAGGAAGCCGTCGAAGGCGGAGGTGTTGGGGAGGCCGGAGACGAACAGGAAGTGGGGACGGCTGATCGGCCAGCGGTGCGTGACCGCCGAGTAGAGGCTCGGGCCGTCGAGCTCGGGCATCATCAGGTCGGATACGACCAGGTCGTACCACTGCCGGCCGAGCAGCCGGAGGGCCTCGAAACCGCTGCCGCTGGCGTCCACGTCGTGGCCGTCGGCGCGCAGGCTCGAGACGATGAGGTCCCGGGCGCCCGCGTCGTCGTCGACCACGAGGATGCGGCCGACAGTGACGCTCACGTTCGATTGGAGGCCCATCGCACCTGGCTAGGTTGCATCGGGGGTGCCAGGCAGAAAGACCATGGTCAAGCAGACTTGCGCCGCGTTGTGGCAGCGGCTGTTCTGCGCGTGACGCTTCTGGTCTGTAGGAACTACCGGGCCCGGCCGGCGGCGCGGATGGCCTGCCAGACGCGCTCGGGGCTCACCGGCATGTCGAGGTGCCGGACTCCCAGGGGGGCCAGCGCGTCGTTGACCGCGTTCAGCAGGGCGGGGAGCGCCCCCACCGTGCCGGCCTCGCCCACCCCCTTGGCGCCCAGCGGGTTGACCCGGGTCGGCACCTCGTGGGCGTCCACCTCGAAGAGCGGCACCTCGTCGGCGCGGGGCATCGCGTAGTCCATGAACGAGCCGGAGAGCACCTGGCCCGCCTCGTCGTAGGTTAGCACCTCGGCGAGCCCCTGGCCCAGGCCCTGGACGGCGCCGCCGTGGATCTGCCCCTTGACCAGCAGCGGGTTGATCATGCGGCCGACGTCGTCCACCACGGTGTAGCGGAGCACGCGCACCGCGCCGGTCTCCCGGTCCACCTCGATCTCGCAGACGTGGCAGCCATTGGGGAAGGTGACCGCGGGCGGGGTGAACGCGGCCGTGTCGCTCCACCCGGGCTCGAGCCCGGGCGGGAGCTGGCGCGGCTGATAGGCGGTGCGGGCCACGCGGCTCCACGCGACGTCGCGGTCGGTGCCCGCGACGACGAAGCGCCCGTCGCGGAGCGTGACGTCCTCGACCGCGGCTTCCAGCAGGTGCGCGGCCACGCGCCGGCCGCGCTCGATCACCTTGTCGGTGGCGCGCAGCACCGCCGAGCCGCCGACCGAGATGGCGCCGGATCCGCCGTTGCCCCGGCCCGCGTCGAGGGCGTCGCTGTCGCCCGAGAAGACCTGGATGCGGTCGGGGGGCACGCCGAGGCGGTCGCTCACGATCTGGGCGAAGGCCGTCTCGTTGCCCTGGCCCATGGAGGTCGAGCCCGCGAAGAGCGAGACGGAGCCGTCGGGGTTGACGCGCAGCTCCGCGGTGTCGGGGTTGACCGCGGTGTAGGGGCCGCCCGCGACCTCGATCGGGTTCGCGAGGCCGATCCCGAGGAGCTTGCCACGCGCCCGCGCCTCGGCCCGGCGCCGCTCGAAGCCCGCGTGGTCGGCCCGCGTCAGGGCCATCGTCATGCTCCGCTCGAACTCGCCGCAGTCGTAGGTGAACACGAGGCCGGTCTTGAACGGCATGGCGGAGGGCGGGATCAGGTTGCGGCGGCGCAGCTCGACCGGGTCGATCCCGAGCTCCCGCGCCGCGACGTCGATGACCCGCTCGATCGCGTACGTGGCCTCGGGGCGGCCGGCGCCGCGGTAGGGGCCGGTGGGCGTGGTGTGCGTGAACACGCCGGTGCTCTCGATGTGGATGGCGGGCGTGGTGTACACGCCGGCGAGGCCGCCCACGTTGTTGGTCGCGGGCCCCGCGCTCCGCTGGGTGAGGTAGGCGCCGATGTCCACCTTGAGCGCGACCCGCAGGCCGAGGAAGCTGCCGCCCGCGTCGAGCGCCAGCTCGGCCGAGGACACGTTGTCGCGGCCGTGCTCGTCGCTGAGAAAGCCCTCGCGGCGGCTCGACGTCCACTTCACCGGCCGGCCGAGGCGCTTCGCGGCCCAGAGCACCAGCACCAGCTCCGGGTAGATGCCGCTACGCATGCCGAAGCTGCCGCCGACCTCGCCGGTCACCACCCGGACCTGCCCGTGGGGCACGCGGAAGATCCGCTCGGCGAGCAGGGCGCGAAGGCCGTGGGGCCCCTGGATGCCGGTGTAGAGCGTGTAGCGACCGCCGCGGCGGTCGAACTCGCCCACCGCCGCGCGCGGCTCGAGCGGCGCCGCGGCCACCCGCGTCACCACGAAGTCGAGGCGCGTGACGTGGGCGGCTTCCGCGAAGGCGCGCGCCACCGCCTCCCGCGAGCCGGCCTCCCAGACGAAGGCCACGTTGTCGGGCGCCTCGTCCCAGACCGCGGGCGCGCCCGCGCCGGTGGCGCGCGCCGCGCCGGGCACCGGGGGCTGGGGGGGGTAGTCGACGCCCACCGGCGCCGGGGGGGCGGCGGCCGCCGCGGGGGGGGGGGCCCCCCCCCGCGCCACCGGGTCGCCGACGTGGCGGACGCGCTCCCGCGCCAGCGCGGGCCGCGGGGTCGGGAACGCGGGCGAGCCGTCGCGGCGCTTGCGCCCGGCATCGCTCGGCAGGTTGCCGACGCCGTCGGCCGCGAGATCGGCGCCGGTGAGCACCGCGAGCACGCCGGGCGCCCGGAGGGCGGCGGCGGGGTCGATGCCGGCGATCCGCGCGTGCGCGTGCGGCGAGCGCACCACCACCGCGTGGGCCTGCCGCGGCAGGTTCACGTCGTCGGAGTAGCGGCCGAGGCCCTGGACGAGGCGCGGGTCCTCGACGCGCCGCACGGACTGGCCCATCGCGAACTTCTGGACGGTGATCGGATCGCTCATGGGGGCGGGCCGCTACTATACCCTGCGCGGTCTGCCCGCTGCGCCGATCCACACGACATCCAGCCCCGCTCTCTCGGCCCCCTCCCACTGGCGTCTATCCGTGTGTCGAAGTACGGCCCCTCACCCTGCCCTCTCCCCAGAGGGGAGAGGGTTGAATGGGGGAGAGGGTCTTGTTTCCTTCCTTACACGGTAAATAGGTAGGGCCGCGCCGCGGGGTGCTCGACCTGTTCCGTCACAACTGCTTGACTCGGCGCGATTTTGCGGGCGCGTGGGCGGGGCGAACCCGTGGCACGGCGATTGCCCGATGGAGGCGCCAGAGGAGGGAGTCCGTGCGCCATTCGCTGCTGCGGGGAGCGCTTGTGTGCCTGCTGCTCACGCCGGTCATCGCCGGGTGCGTGGTCCCTCCGCCGCCGGGCTCGTCGGGCCCACCCACGGCGGAGGTGTTTGCCGCCGATGCCCGCGCGCTCGCCTACGGCCGCTCGGCGAGCGAAGTCCTGGACAACCCGCAGCTGCGCGACAAGGTGCGCGCGCTGTTCGGCGCCGACTGGGGCCCGCCGTCCCCGGGCGTCGGGAAGCTGACCCTGGCGGCCCCCGCGTACTTCGAGCGAGGCGGGCCCGTGCGGATGGTGCGCGTCGGGGACGCCAACTACATCGCGATCACCGGCTGCGCGGCGCAGGCCTGCGTGGGGCATCGCGGACTCTTGCTGGTCCGCGAAGGGGGCGACCAGCTGATGGCGCGGCTGGACGAGGGCGGGTTCTCGCACCACTACGCCCACGGGACCCAGGTGGCCGGCGGCCCGGCGGTCCTCGACAGCGCGCTCCGTGCGCTCGAGCGGGCGTCCGAGGAGAGCGCGTTCCCACGTCCCGGCCCGTGAAGGTCGCGGCGGGGGCGCGGCGACAGGAGGCTGGCGATGAAGAAGCTGCGCGAAGTCATGCAGCCCGGATTTCTCTACGTGGTTCAGCGTGGGGCGGCGGTGAGGCAAGCGGCGCAGGTCATGACCGCCAACAATGTCGGCATCGTCCTGGTGCTCGACGGCGAGCGCCTGGTCGGCGTCTTCTCCGAGCGCGACCTGGTCCGACGGGTGGTGGACCGCGGGCTCGATCCTGACCGCACGCCGGTGGGCGACGTCATGACGACGCAGATCATCGTCGGCGATCCCGACGAGGACCACCAGTCCGCCATCCGGAAGATGGATCAGGCCAACATCCGCCACCTGCTGGTCGTCAAGGGACCGGAGCTGCTCTCCATGATCTCGATCCGCGACCTGATCCGGGTGGACATGCAGGACAAGGGCGACGAGATCCGCTACCTGCGGGAGTATCTCTACCAGGTGCCGCCGGAGCCCGCTCGGCCGAGCGTGTAGGCTGAGGGGAGAGGGGAGATCGGGTACACTCCCGGGCAGGAGGCGAGACATGAGGGAGTTCCCGAAGCTGACGTACGACGTGCTGACGGTCGGGGAGGAGTTCGTGTCGGACACGCACCTCGTCACCCCGGAGGACATCGAGGCGTATGCCTTCGCGGTGGATGATCAGCAGCCGCTCGGAGGGGCGATGGCCAATCCGACGCTGATGGCCAACCAGGCCCTGCATCTGCGCCACGGCAAGTACCTCGTGCACGCCGGGCTCCACGCCAAGATGGCGTTCGAGTTCCTCGAGCCGATCCGGCCCGGGATGCGCGTGCGCTCGCGCGGCCGGCTGCTCGACAAGTACGAGCGGCGCGGCCGGCAGTACATGGTCACCGAGTTCGTCACCGAGGACGAGGCGGGCACCGCGCTCGTGCGCGGGCAGTTCACCCAGATGCTGATCCCGGAGGGCACGCGCCATGTCGGTCACTGAAGCCGTCCCGGTCGGGCAGGAGCTGCCGGCGCTCGTGAAGGAGCTGTCGCAGCGGCGGATCGACGTCTACTCGGGGGTGCGCCCGCGCTCCATTCACTCCGACGAGGCGTGGGCGCGCGAGAAGGGGTTCCGCACCACGCTGGCGCAGGGGATGATGTCGACCGCCTACGCGTCGGAGATGATGACGCGCTTTCTCGGGGCGGGGTTCGTCAGGGGCGGGACGCTGTCGATGGCCTTCATCAAGCCGGTGTACGCGGGGGATCGGCTGACCGTGCACGGGGTGGTGAAGGAGATGCGGCCCGAGGGTGGGGGGACGCGCGTGGTCGTCGAGGTGTGGTGCGAGAACCAGCTCGGGGAGAAGACCGCGGTGGGGACGGCGAGCGGGCTTCGCCCCTCACCCTAGCCCCCTCACCGTAGGCTCGCCCCTCACCCTGGCCCTCTCCCCAGAGGGGAGAGGGGATTAGATTGCGAGGACGTTGCGGCCGAGGGGGCGGCCTTCGCGGAGGGCGGTGAAGGCTTCCTCGATGTCGGCGAGCGGGATCACGCGGTCGACGATCGACTTGATGCGGCCGCGGGCCACCAGGTCCATCGTCTCCTGTAGCTCCTGCTTGGTGTTGGCGCGGGAGCCGACGATCTCCAGCTCGCTCCGGACCAGCTCGCGCGGCATCACCGACATCGGGACCTCGGGCGTGTAGCCGACGAAGACGAGCCGCCCGGCGCGCTTCAGGTTCTGGCCGCCGGTGAGCTTGCGCACCGCTTCGTGGAACGGGCCGCTGCGGGCATCCACCACCGCGTCGGCGCCGAGGGTCCGGGCCAGCTCGAGGCGCGCCTCGTTGACGTCGACCGCGATCACCCAGCCGCCGGCCAGTCGGGCCATCTGCAGCGCGTGCAGGCCCACGCCGCCGACGCCGATCAGCGCCAGCGTCGTGCCGGGCCGGACCTGCGCGCGCTTGGTGATCGCGTGATAGGAGGTCGCGACGGCGTCGCCGAGGATCGAGGCCGCCTCGAGCGAGACGTGGTCCGGGACCTTGCACAGGTTGACGCCCGGGGTCTTCAGATACTCCGCGAAGCCGCCGTCGATGCTGAAGCCGTGCTGGCGGACCTCGGGGCAGAGGGTGTCGCGGCCCGCGCGGCAGAACGGGCAGCGCCCGCAGGTGACGTAGAAGTTCACGACGACCCGGTCGCCCGGGGCGAAGCCCCGCACCTCGCGGCCGACCTCCGCCACCTCGCCCGCGATCTCGTGGCCCATGATCAGCGGGATCACGCCGAGCCCCATCCGGTCGGCGCGGATCTTCACGTCGGTGCCGCAGACCCCGACGTTCCGCACCCGGACCAGCGCCTCGTGCGGGGCGATGACGGGCGTGGGCACGTCCTTGGGGACGAACGGGCCGTTGAACTTCTCGAGGACCAGAGCTCGCATGATCTCCTCGCGCCCCCTCACCCTGCCCTCTCCCCAGAGGGGAGAGGGATATAGGGAGGAAAGGCTCTTCAGACCTCACCCTGCCCTCTCCCCAGAGGGGAGAGGGATTCATGGGCGGCTACGCCTGCTGGAGCACCTGGGGGCGCGGTGCGTCCGGGACGACGAGCGTCCGCCAGTCGGTCTCGCGCGGTATCACCGACTCCGCCGGGTGCAGCGGGTAATACGATCGGTCCTCTTGTGCCTCCGATGCGGGGAGGATGCGCTGAACCGGGCGCGGGGTCAAGCAAGCCCCTCACCCCAAGCCCCTCACCCTACCCTCTCCCCAGAGGGGAGAGGGGAAAGCGGAGGGAAGGCCCTTCGTCTCGAGCCCCCTCTCCCTTCCAGGGAGAGGGTTGGGGTGAGGGTGGCCTCGACCGTCGGCAAGCAGCGGGCCCCTCACCCTGCCCTCTCCCCTTCGGTCCGAGGGGGAAGCGGAGAGGGGTTCTTGTCAGCGGCGGAGGAGGGCTTCGGGTAGGTAGGGGCGGACGGCGCCGATGCCCAGCCGCTCGTTGAGCGCGCGGATCAGGTCGGGTACGTCGCCGCGGGCGCCCGGATCGTGCAGGCGCAGGGAGAGCGCGGCGGAGGCCAGGCGGCCGACCGCGGAGATCAGGAAGAGGACGTGCAGGCTGGTCCAGGCTTCCCCGGCCAGCACGAAGTGGGCGGGGAATAGGGCCGCGAGCTGGCCGGCCAGCAGCGCGCCCGCGCCGAAGCCGAGGCCGCCGGCGGTGGCGAAGGCGGCCAGGTAGAAGGGGCGCGACACGCGGGGAGCGAGCCCGATGGTCAGGTCGAACGCGGCGATGCCGTGGCCGGCCCACAGAAAGCCGGCGAACACCGCGTCGAAGGCGATCGGCCACAGCCGGTCCGGCGTGATGACGAACCAGGTGAGCGGCACCGCCGCGATGCCGAAGGAGCAGAAGACCAGGACGGGCCCCGCGCCGATCCGGTCGACCGCGTGGCCCCAGAAGCGGGCCGAGGCGATGCGCACCGCGGCCACGCCGACGCCGTGGGCGGCCACCACCAGGAAGCCGGTGTGGAGGTTGGTCAGCATGTGGTAGGCGAAGAAGCTGGCCGAGATGCCCACCGCCGCGTTCCAGGCGAAGAGGTAGCCGAGGAACGGCCGGGCCCGCAGGTCGCCGAGCGCGAGCCGGAGCGCGGGCCAGGCGGACACGCCGGGCTCGGCGGCGGCGGGCGGCTCGTGCTGGCGGAGCATCAGCACCACGCTGACGACGCCGGCCAGGCAGGCGGTGAGAGTGAGGGCGCACAGCGCGGCGCCGGTCCAGCCGAGCGGCGCGAGCCGGTCGAGCAGGACCGCGGCCCCGAGCGAGGTCAGCGTGCCCGCGACGCTGATGAAGATGGTGCGCCGTCCGACGAAGCGGCCGCGGATGCGGTCCGGGATCAGGTCGCCCATCCAGGCCACCCAGGCGCTGTTGCCGACCACGCTGAAGATCGTGCTGACCGCGACGATGGCCAGGAAGAGGTGGAGCTTGGTGGACGCGTCCACGTCGAGGGTCGGGAGGGCGAGCAGAGGAAGGAACGTCAGCCGCGAGATCCCGATGGCCCAGAGGGTGACCGCCTTGCGGCTGCGCGCGCTGGTGAACCAGGCGGCGGGCAGGGTCACGATCTGGGCGCCCAGGGGCAGGGCGCCCAGGAAGCCGATCACCGACGCGCTCGCGCCGAGGTAGAGCGCCCAGCCGATGATCACCGCCCCGGTGGCGCAGGCGGCGAAGATCTCGGCGGCGGCGCCCTCGGCGACGGCGGCGTTGAGCGAGCGGCGCAGCGGCCGGGCCGGCGCCGGTGACCGGGACCCCGCCCGATCCGATCGCGGGGCGCCCGTGAGGGCGGGGCTGGAGCCGGGTAGCGGTTCGCCGGGCTGGGGGATCGAGAAGGCGGAGGCGATGCGTGCGAGCGATGCCAGAACGATGGAGGCGCGGGGTGTCTTCACAACTGCTGAATGCCATGCACGTCCTGCGCCAGGGATTTCGGCGCGCGATTCCCCGGAGAAGCGCGTGGCTGCGTCGTTCTGGGAAGCGGGGCGCGACGATCGGTGTCAATGCGTTGACGTAGATCGGCCCCTCATCTCTCGGCCCCTCGCCTCTCGGCCCCTCACCTCTCGGCCCCTCACCCTGCCCTCTCCCCAGAGGGGAGAGGGGGAGGCCGAGGGTTGGGTGAGGGTGGCCTCGCCGAGGGAGTACCCTCAGGAGTCATGGATCGGGCTGGCCGGGCGGTCGAGCTGGCGGAGGCGCTGCTGCGGGAGGCCCGGGCCGGGCAGACCGCGGAGGAGCTGGCCCGGGCGGAGCGGCTCGCCCGCCTGATGGCGGACCCGCGCGGCAAGGCGCTCACGATCGCGCTCACCGACCAGGCCTTCCGCAGCCGCCGCCCGGCACGCATCGCCGACCAGCTTCACTACCTGCTCGAGCGGTACGGGACGCCGCGGTTCATGGAGTGGTGGGAGCGGCTGGGCCTCACGGTCGGCGCGCTGATGGGCCAGTACCTGCCGAGCCTGGTGGTCCCGCCGATCGTGGCCCGCCTCCGCCAGGAGACCGAGGCGCTGATCCTGCCCGGCGAAGACGAGGACCTGCGCCGCTACCTGGCGAAGCGAACCGCCGCCGGGATCCGCCTCAACCTGAACCAGCTCGGCGAGGCGATCCTGGGCGAGGGCGAGGCGGCCCGCCGCCTCGAGGCGTACCTGGCGCTCCTCGCCCGCGACGACGTCGAGTACATCTCGGTGAAGGTCTCCTCGGTGTCGAGCCAGATCGAGCTGACCGCGTTCCGGGAGACCGTCCTGATCGTGAAGGATCGGCTGCGCACGCTCTATCGGCAGGCGCTGCGGCACCGGTACCGGCATCCGGACGGCCGGGTCACGCCGAAGTTCGTCAACCTCGACATGGAGGAGTACCGCGACCTCGACCTCACCGTCGCCGCGTTCCGCGAGGTGCTGGACGAGGCGGAGTTCCTCGCGCTCCCGGCCGGCCTCGTGCTCCAGGCGTACCTGCCCGAATCACACCGCATCCAGCGGGCGCTCGTGGCGTGGGCGGCGGCGCGCTGCGCGCGCGGCGGGGCGCCGATCAAGCTGCGCGTGGTGAAGGGCGCCAACCTCGCCATGGAGCGCATCGAGGCCGATCTGCACGGCTGGCCCCAGGCGCCGTTCACGAGCAAGTCCGACGTCGACGCCAACTTCAAGCGGATGATCGAGTACGGCTGCCGCCGCGAGCACGCCGCCGCCGTCCATCTCGGCATCGCTAGCCACAACCTCTTCGACGTCGCCTACGGGCTCCTGTGCCGCGAGGAGCAGGGCGTCGAGGCCTGGGTGGAGTTCGAGATGCTCGAGGGCATGGCCAACCACCAGGCGCGCGCGGTCCAGAAGCGCGCGGGCGGCCTGCTGCTCTACGCGCCGGTGGTGCGGGCGGAGGATTTCCACAGCGCGATCGCCTACCTCGTCCGGCGGCTCGACGAGAACACCGCCCCGGACAACTTCCTGCGCCACGTCTTCGGCCTCGAGCCGGGCTCGCCCGAGTGGGCGCTCGAGCGCGATCGATTCCTGCGCGCCTTCGACCTGCTGGTGGCGCTGCCGGACGCGCCGCGCCGCACCCAGGACCGCGGGGCCGAGGCCGGCCCAGCCGGTCCCGGCGCGGATCCGGATCCGACCGCGCCGTTCGCGAACGAGCCCGACACGGACTGGGCGCTCGCCGCCAACCGGGACTGGCTCGACCGGGTGCGGGCCGCGTGGCGCGAGCGGCCGGCGGAGACGGTGCCGCTGCAGATCGCGGGCGGGCTCGTCGCGGGCGCCGCGGAGGCCGCGGGGCGCGACCGCTCGCGGCCCGGGCGGGTCGCCTACCGCCACGCGCTGGCGGATGCCGGCCAGGTGGGCCGCGCGCTGGACGCCGCGCGGGCCGCGCAGGCCGCGTGGGCCGGGCGGCCGGCGCCGGAGCGACGGCGGCTGTTCGAAGGCGCCGCGGGCGCCCTCGCCCGGCGCCGGGGCGA
>JBBDXI010000112.1:0-10928 GCA_040902425.1 Phycisphaerales bacterium | reverse complement strand
CGGGCACCAGGCCGACGCGGGGGCCGGCCTGAGCGACGGGCCGGCCGGGTCCCGCGTGGGGCGCGGCCGGCTCCTTTCACCCGATCGGCGGGCGCGTGCCTGCGGGCGGCGGCACTACGCTTGGACTCTGGCGGACTCATCAGGAGGCCCTTATGCGCAGGTGGCGGATGCTCCCGATCGTCGCGGCGGCGGTTCTCGCGGTCCCCGCGCTGGCCCAGCAGGTCAGGTTCGAGAAGTACCAGCTTCCCAACGGGATGACGGTGATCCTGCACGAGGACCACGCGCTGCCGGTGGTGGCGGTGAACACGTGGTACCGGGTGGGGGCGAAGGATGAGCCGCGCGGGCGCTCGGGGTTCGCCCACCTGTTCGAGCACCTGATGTTCATGGGGACGCAGCGCGTGCCGGGGGGCGACTTTGACGCGATCATGGAGGCCGGGGGCGGGTCGAACAACGCCTCGACCGCGTTCGACCGGACCAACTACTTCTCGACGGGGCCCTCGTCGCTGCTGCCGACGCTGCTGTGGCTGGATGCCGACCGGCTGGAGGACCTGGGCCGCGCGATGAACCAGGAGAAGCTGAACAAGCAGCGGGATGTGGTCCGCAACGAGATCCGGCAGAACGTGGAGAACCGGCCGTACGGGCGGGCCGAGGAGGAGGTGTTCCGGATCATGTACCCGCCCGGGCACCCGCACCACAACGCGGTGTACGGGACGCACGAGGACCTGGAGGCGGCGACGGTCCACAACGTGCAGGACTTCTTCGCGACCTACTACGTGCCCAACAACGCGTCGCTGGTGGTAGCGGGGGATTTCGACCCGGGGGCGGTGAAGCCGCTGATCGCGTCGCTGTTCGGGACGCTGCCGCGGGGGGAGCGGGTGGACCACACGACGGCGCCCCCGGCGAGGCTGGCGGCGCCGGTCCACCGGACGATGCTCGACAAGGTGCAGCTGCCGCTGGTGAAGATGGTGTGGCACAGCCCCGCGTACTACGCCGAGGGCGACGCGGAGATGGACCTCGTGGGGGCGCTGCTCTCGCAGGGGAAGAACAGCCGGCTCTACAGGCGGCTGGTGATGGACGACAAGCTGGCGGTGGATGTCTCGGCGGTGCAGAGTTCCTCGGGCCTGGGGTCGCTGTTCATCATCGACATCACGGCGCGGCCGGAGGCGGACCTGAACCGGCTCCAGGCGGCGGCGGATGAGGAGCTGCGGCGGCTGATCGAGCGCGGCCCGGAGGAGGGCGAGCTGCGGGAACGGCAGGCGACGGTCGAGATGGCCAAGCTCTCGCAGCTGCAGAGCGTCCTGGCGGTGGCGGACAAGCTGAACGAGTACGAGTTCTACCTCGGGGAGCCGGCGTCGTTCGAGCGGGACCTGGACCGGTACCGGAAGGCGACGCCGGGGTCGGTGCGGGGGTGGGCGCAGCGCGTGATCAACCCCGCGGAGCGGCTGGTGATGCGGGTGCTGCCGGAGGAGCCCGAGCGGACGCAGACGGCGCGGGATGCGCGTCCGGTGGACCTGGCGCGGGCGACCTTCAGCCCGCCGCCGCCGGAGGAGTTCGCCCTCGGCAACGGCATGAAGGTCATGCTGTGGCCCAAGCCGGAGCTGCCGCTCGTGGCCGCGGCGGTGGTGTTCGCCCCGGGCGGGGCGCTCTACACGCCGGAGCGGGCGGGGCTGCCGGCGCTGGCGGCGAAGATGCTCGATGAGGGGGCGGGCGACCTGGATGCCCTGGCGTTCTCCGCGGCGATGCAGTCGCTGGGGGCGCAGATGAGCGCGACGACGAGCCAGGAGGCCGCCGGCGTGTCGCTGATCGTCCTGAAGCGGCACTTCGGGCGGGCCGCGGCGCTGATGGCGGATGCGGTGCGAAGGCCGCGGATGGGGGCCGCGGATTGGGAGCGGGTGAAGGGGCTGCATCTGGAGGAACTGAAGCAGCAGGACGATGAGCCGACGATCGTGGCGGCGCGGGTGGGGCTGAGGGCGCTGTACGGCGCGGAGCACCCCTACGGGTGGCCGGCGGATGGGACGCCGGAGCGGGTCTCGGGATACACGCTGGAGGATGTGAAGCGGGAACACGCGCGGGTGTTCCGCCCGGATGCGGCGACGATCCTGGTCGCGGGCGCGGTCACGGCGAGCGAGGCGAGGGCGGCGCTGGAGCGTGCCTTCGGGGACTGGTCGGCCCCGCGGGGCGGGGCGGCGGGCGATGCGCCCGTGCCGCCGGGCACGGAGCGCGCGACGGAGCACGTCGTCGGGCGGGTCGTGCTGGTCGACCGCCCGAGGGCGGTGCAGACGGTGATCCGCTTTATGACGCCGGGGCCGGTCTTCCGGACGGAGCACCGGGCGCCGCTGCGGCTTCTGAACACGCTGCTGGGCGGCGGGTTCACGAGCCGGCTGAACCAGAACCTGCGGGAGGACAAGGGGTACACGTACGGGGCGGGGTCGCGCTTCGTGATGGCCCCGTCGACGGGGTACTTCGTGGCCAGCTCGTCGGTGAAGTCCGAAGTGACGGGGGAGGCGCTGGAGGAGTTCCTCAAGGAGTTCGGGCGGCTTCGGGCCGGGGATGTGTCGGCCGAGGAGGCGGGGAAGGCCCGCGAGTCGCTGCGGACGGACACGATCCAGTCGTTCGAGGGCCTGCAGGGCCTGCTGGGGGCCGCGCAGGAGCTGGTGCTCAACGGGCTGCCGATCACGACCATCGGCGAGGACATGGCGAAGATGGAACGGGTGGAGGCGCCGGCGCTGAACACGCTGGCCCGGTCGGCGATCCCGCTGGGGTCCGGGGTGCTGGTGCTGGTGGGGGACCGGGCGGCGATCCTGGCGCAGATCAAGGACATGGGGCTGCCGGCGCCCGTGGAGGTGGACCTGAGGGGCAATCCGGTGGTGCACTCGGCCGCGCCGGAGTGAACCGTTTTAACCCCGGCTTAATGGGGCCGGCTGTACCGTCCGGTGGAGGGTAACGATTGCCCCACGCCACAACATCAGCAGTGCTTGCACGCACGAGGGTCGGATGAAGGAGAGCCCCCACCCCGTCCTCATCATTGAGGACAGCCCCGAGGATTTCGAAGCGACCTGCCGCGCGCTGCGGCGGGCCGGCGTGGTCAACCCGATCTACCGGTGCCAGGACGGGGATGAGCTGATGGATTACCTGAAGCGCCGGGGGCGCTTCGCGGAGGCGTCGAGCGCGCCGGTGCCGGGCCTGATCCTGCTGGACCTGAACCTCCCCGGGACGGACGGGCGCGAGGCGCTGGGAACGATCAAGTCCGACGAGCGGTTCAAGTCGGTGCCGGTGGTGGTGCTGACGACCTCCTCGGATGAGCGGGACATCGAGGGGTGCTACCGGGCGGGGGCGAACAGCTACATCCAGAAGCCGGTGGACATGGAGCGGTACATGCGGCTGATCCGAATCCTGGCCGAGTACTGGCTGGACTCGGTGATCCTGCCGAACGGGGGTGGGCGATGACCGCAGCGGCGGGGGAGCGGGTGCGGCTCCTGGTGGTGGACGACAGCCCGGAGGACCGGGCGACCTACCGGCGGATGTTGGCGCAGGGCGCCCCGTACCGCTACGACATCGCCGAGGCGGAGGCGGCGGACGACGGCCTGCGGCTGGCGCGGGCGCGCCGGCCCGACTGCATCCTGCTGGACTTCCGCCTGCCGGACATGAGCGGGCTGGAGTTCCTGGCGGAGCTGACCTCGCGCGACTTTGAGGTGGGCGACTTCGCGGTGGTGATGCTGACCGGGCAGGGGGACGAGCAGGTCGCGGCGGAGGCGATCAAGTCCGGGGCGCAGGAGTACCTGCCCAAGGCGCGGCTGGATTCCGACGCGCTGCACGGGGCGATCAAGAGCGCGATGCGACTGAGCGAGACGCAGAAGGAGCTGGAGGCGCAGCGGCAGCAGCTGGAGCGGAGCAACCGGGACCTGGAGCGGTACGCCCGGGTCGTGGCCCACGACCTGGAGGCCCCGCTGAAGGGGATCAGCGCCGGGCTCGCCGGGCTGCTGGAGCGCTCCGGAGCGCGGCTGGACCCCAAGTCGGCGGAGTTCGTGGGCGAGGCCATCGAGAACGCCGGGCGCATGGCCGTGCTGATCCGGGACATCCTGGAGTATTCGCGGGCGCGGGCCGCGTCCGCGCCGTTCGAGCCGGTCGATATGAACGCGGTGGCGGCGGCGGTGGCGGCGGGCCTGCGGGCGCACATCGAGGCGACGGGGACGACGCTGCGCGTCGGGCAGTTGCCGACGGTGCTGGGCAGCGAGAGCCAACTGGCGCAGCTCCTGCAGAACCTGGTGGGCAACGCCATCAAGTACCGCTCGGAGCGCCCCCCGATCGTCGAGGTGCGGGCCGACCGGCGCGACGAGCAGTGGGAGTTCGCGGTGCGCGACAACGGGATGGGTTTCGACCCGCGCCACTCCGAGCGGGTCTTCGATCCGTTCATCCGGCTGCACACGTCGGCGGAGATCGAGGGGACGGGGGTCGGCCTGGCGATCTGCCGGGCGGTTGTGGAGCGGCACGGCGGCAAGATGCGCGTCGAGTCCGTCCCCGGAGCGGGTTCGACGTTCTACTTCACGCTGCCCCTGGTGGCGGCGAACGAGCCGGGCCAGGCCGAGGCCGCGGCCTGAGCGGCGGCGGCCGGGTCGGGCAGGGCGCGCAGGTCGAGGACCACGGCGCGGGCGTACCCGGCGGCGACCAGGGCGGCGATGTACGCGGGAAGATCGAGGCGCCCGGCGCCGACCGGCGAGCGGCCGAGGTCGCCCGCGTCGCTGAGGCGGGCCTGAACGAGCGACGGCACGACCCGCAGCGCGGCCGCCGCCGGGTCGAGCCCCCGCATCAGTGTTGCGGCGGGGTCGATGCCGACGCCGATGGAGCCGCGGGCGGCGGGGGCGGCGTCGGCGGTCGGCGGGGCGTGGTCGGCGATGCTCACGCCGCGCAGCTCCGCCTCCTTCGCGAGGTGGTCGCGGGCGCTGCCAGAGTCCGGCAGGGTCAGGGCGACGATGGCAGCGCCGGGCTCGCCGGCGAGCGAGGCCAGGTCGGCCGCGAGGGCGATAGCGCTGAGTGCCGCCTCAAGGGCGCGCTCGGCGCGGGCGGGGTCCGCGTAGTGGGGCGCGGGGACCCAGAGGTCAAGGCCGCAGAACGAGAGGCCGCAGCGGCGGAGGATCGACGCCACATCGCGCCGGGCGGAGCGGTCGAGCTCTCGCGGGCGCAGGCCCGGGGCGGCGGCGTCGAGCTGGACGGCGGGGAAGCCGGCAGCGCCGGCCCAGCCGATGGCGCTTCGCGGGCCGCCCGCCCAGGGTGCGCCGGGTTTCTCGGGCAGTCCTGCGAGCGAAACGCCGAGCGGGAGGTGGTGGGCCACACCCATTGTTGCCGCGCCGGACCGGCGCTGCGCCCGGGTGGGGGCGCACACCGGCTAGGATGCGGGGATGCACCCACCAGCGCGCGTCTTGGAAACAGTCCACGCCGGGACGCTGGGCGTGTGGCTCGGCGTGCTGGTGATGACGGGCGCGGGCGCGGCGGTGGTGTTCCCGGAGATGCGCTCGCTGGACCCGCGCCTGCCGGATTTCGCCGCGTACGGGGGCGAGCACTGGCTGATCGCGGGGGGGCGGGTGGCCCAGCGGCTGTTCACGGTGTCGGACATCGCGCAGCTCGGTTTGTTCTGCGTGTTCGTGGCGACGTTCACGGCGATGGTGCTGGGGCGGGCGCTGGCGCCGCGCTGGCGGGAGTTCCGCCTCGCGCTGGCGCTGCTGCTGCTGGGCGTGCTGGCGTACCGCTTCGGCGTGCTGGGGCCGCGGATGGCCTCGGACCTGGGCGAGTACTGGTCGGCGGCCCGGGCCGGGGACGGCGAGACGGCAGCGCGGGCGAAGGCGGCGTTCGACGCGGACCACCCGCTGGGGAGCCGCCTGATCGGGGCGAGCGCAGCGCTGGTGGCCCTGTCGCTGATCGCGTCGCTGGTGTCGCTGGGGCGGGCGAGCCCGGCGCTGAGGGAGGGTGAGTGATGGCGGTGTCGCGTGCCCGCAAGCCGGTTCGACGCGCGGGCCCCGCGCCCGGGCGGAAGCCCGGCGCCAAGGCGCGTCGCGCGCCGGCGACGGCCCCGGCCGAGGCGGGCGCGGCGCTGCCCTTCGATCTCCCCCGCGTCGCCCCCGCGCAGAAGAAGCGGGCGCTCGCGCTGTACGCGGCCCTGGAGAGGGCCTACCCCGACGCCCGCTGCGAGCTGGACTACCGCAGCCCGCACGAGCTGCTGATCGCGACGATCCTCTCGGCGCAGTGCACGGATGTGGCGGTGAACCGGGCGACGCCCTCGCTGTTCGCGTGGTTCCCGACCCCGGCGGACTACGCGCGGGCGACCCCGGAGCAGATCGAGCCGTTCGTCAAGTCGCTGGGCTTCTTCCGGCAGAAGGCCCGGGCGGTCCACTCGGCCATGACCGACATCGTGGGGCGTTTCGGGAACCAGGTGCCGCGGACGATGGCGGAGCTGCTGACGCTGCGGGGCGTGGCCCGCAAGACGGCCAACGTGGTGCTGGGCAACGCCTTCGGCAGGGCCGAGGGCGTGGTGGTGGACACGCACGTGGAGCGGCTGTCGCGGCGGATGGGGCTCGTCGGGGAGGGGGCGAACGTGCAGACGATCGAGCGGCGGCTGATGGCCCTGTTCCCGCGCGAGAAGTGGACCATGCTGTCGCACCTGCTGATCTTCCACGGCCGGGGGGGGGACGTGCGCCACGAACCCCATCTGCCGCAAGTTCGGCGTGGCCTGCGAGCGGGGGTAGCCCGGGCGCGGGCGCGCCCGGTCCCGTACAATCCGGGCATGGGCGACACGATCTTCTCACGGATCGTCCGGGGCGAGATCCCCTGCCACAAGGTGCACGAGGATGAGCACACGCTCGCGTTCCTCGACATCGGGCCGCTCTCGCAGGGGCACACGCTGGTCATCCCCAAGGAGCCTGCGGCGACGCTGGACAAGCTCTCCGACGGGTCGGCGGCGGCGATCGGGCGGGTGCTGCCCCGGCTGGCGCGGGCGGTGATGCGGGCGACGGGGGCGACGGCGTACAACGTGCTGCAGAACAACGGGGCGGAGGCGCACCAGGCGGTGCTCCACGTCCACTTCCACATCATCCCGCGGTTCTCGACGAGGCCCGACGGGGCCGGCCTGGGGATGACGTGGCGCCCGCAGAAGCTCGAGAGCGCCCAGGCGGCGGAGCTGGCGAAGAAGATCGCGGCCATCGTGGAGGAGGAGAGCCGCCCGATCACTCCGGGCCCGCACTGAGCGCGGCGTGCTTGAGCGACGTGGCGAGCGCGGGCAGCTCGGCGGTGCCGCCATCCGGGAGCGCGAGGGTGATGTGCCCGGTAGGGGCGAGGCGCTCGACGCGGCCGCGGACTTCCCGGCCGTCGTGGATGAACGTCTGCTCGGACCCGGTGAGCACGTCGCGCGCGGACCACGCCGCCACCACGGCCTCGGGGCCGAGCGAGAGCGCGCGGCTGAGGGCGCGGAGGACGGCGAGGACGACCTCCAGGCGCGGCCAGGCTGGCGCGCCCTGGGGGAGGGCGAGGGAGGCGAGCGAGACGGCGTGGGGCCGGAGGGGCCCGGGGAAGTCCTCCGTGCGCTGGTTCAGGTTGAGGCCGATGCCAACGAGGGCGAGTCCCCCCTGGACCTCGATGAGGATGCCGCCGAGCTTCCGGCCGCCGCCGGGGCGCGGCGTGGCCTCGACGAGGTCGTTGGGCCAGCGGAGGCCCAGGGCGCCGCACGCGGGGGCGAGCTGCTCGAGCGCGAGCGCGATGGCGACGCCGGCGGCGAGCGAGAGTCGCTCGGGGGGGATGCTCGGCTCGATGACGGCGGTCATGGCCAGGCCCAGGTCGCCCCGCTGGAACCAGTCTCGCCCGAGGCGCCCCCGGCCGCGCGCCTGCCTCCCGGCGATCACGACCAGGCCGGGCCGGCGTCCGGCGAGCCTGGCGGCGGCATCCTGGGTGGAGTCGGTCTCGGCGAGGACGGCGGCGCGATCGAGCCAAGGCGACCCGATGGCGCGGAGCTCGGCCTCGATGGCGCTGGCCCAACCGGAGAGGTCTTCCATCAGGCCTCGACCTCCAGGGCGACGTCGAGCGACGCGGCCGAGTGCGTGAGGGCGCCGGCGCTGATCCGGTCCACCCCCGTGGCGGCGATCGCGGCGATGGTCTCGAGGCGGACGCCCCCGGAGGCTTCCAGCTCCGGACGGGCGGGGGATGCGTCGCGCAGGGCGACCGCGCGCCGGAGCTCATCCACGGTCATGTTGTCGAGCAGGACGATGTTCACCGTGCCGGGCTCGAGGGCGAGGACCTGCCCGAGCTGCTCGAGCGTGTCCACCTCGGCCTCGACGAAGAGCAGGCCGGGGCTCGCGGCGCGGGCGCGACGGGCGGCGTCGCGGATGAACGCGCCGAGGCGCCCGGCCGGGACGCCGGCGAGGTGGTTGTCCTTGATGAGGACCGCGTCGAAGAGGCCCAGGCGGTGGGACCGGCCGCCGCCGCAGCGGACGGCGTACTTCTCGAGCGCGCGCAGGCCGGGGGTGGTCTTGCGGGTGTCGTAGACGCCGGCCTTCGGCGAGCCCTGCGCGGCCGCGGTGACGTAGGAGCGTGTGAGCGTGGCGACGCCGGAGAGGCGGCCGAGCAGGTTGAGGGCGGTGCGCTCCAGGGCGAGCAGCTCGTGCAGCGGGCCGGAGAGGCGGGCCACCCCGGCGCCGGCGCGTCCGTCGGCGCCGTCGCGCGTGAGGGGGTGGGCGCGGAGGGTCCCGCCGAAGACGCGGAGCAGGTCGGGGAGCGCCGCGAGGCCGGCGACCACGCCGCGCGCGCGGGCGACGATCACGCCCTGGCCGCGGGCGGCGGCGTCGATGCAGGCCCCGCTGGTAATGTCGCCGTGCCCGAGGTCCTCATCGCGGGCCAGCTCCAGCGCCCGGAGGATGAGGCCGCCGGCGCCCAGCTCGCCGTAGAGCCTGTCCAGTGGCAGCGCGTTGAGGTCCGGCATGGGGCCGCATCGTACCTCGGCGGCGCGCGACCCGCCCCCCCACGCCCCCGCGCGGGCCCGCTAGACTGGCCCCTTTGGGAGGCGCCGCATGTCGCTGCTTGCCGGCAAGGTGGGGCTGGTCGTGGGGATCGCCAACGAGCGCTCCTACGCGTGGTTCATCGCGCAGTCGCTGCTCCAGCAGGGGGCGCGCCTGGCCTTCACGCACCTTCCGGGGGAGAAGAACGAACGCCGCACGCGACGGGCGGTGGAGGAGCTGGGGATCGCCGAGCCCTGGCTGGTGCCCATGGACGCCTCGAAGGACGAGGAGCTGGACGCGGCGTTCGCGGCGTACGCCGACCGCTTCGACGCGATGCACATCCTCGTGCACTCGATCGCCTTCGCCGACCGGCAGTGGCTGCAGCCCGGGCAGTTCATCAACACGCCCCGGGCCGCGTACACCGGGGCCATCGACGTGTCGGCGTACACGCTGCTGGCGATGGCCCAGCGGGCGAGGCCGATGATGGCGCGCTCGGGCGGGGGGTCGATCCTGGCGATGTCGTACTACGGCGCGGAGAAGGTCGTGCCGGGGTACAACGTGATGGGCGTGGCGAAGGCGGCCCTCGAGTGCACCGCGCGGTACCTCGCCTCGGAGCTGGGCGCCGACAACATCAGAGTGAACATCATCTCGGGCGGGTACCTCCGCACGCTGGCCTCCTCGGCGGTGGGGGGGACGGACACGATGGCGGAGCGCTCGGCGCAGCGCTCGCCCCTCCGGCGGAACGTGGAGGGCGGCGATGTGGGCAAGGCCGCGGTCTTCCTCGCCAGCGACCTTTCCAGCGGGACGACCGGGGAGACGCTGTACGTGGACTGCGGCGTGAACCTGATCGGGGGCTGAGCCGCGCGGGCGGGGAAGGGGGCGCGGGGGGCGCCGTGTCCGAGAACCCGCGTCCGGCCGCCGGTCTGATCGCGCCCCGCGCGGTGTGCCGATGACAGGGGCATGAGCCTGATCGGCGCGAGCGCTGCCCAGTCCCTGGCCGGCCTCTCCCAGGCGGAGCGTGCCGAGGCGGGGGCCAAGCGACCGGCCGCGGCCAAGGCCGCGGACCCCCCGCGCAAGGCCGACGCCGATCACGTCGTGGTCAAGACGGAGACGGCGGACGCGGTCCGGCGGCTGAACGCCAACGACCAGGAGGAGGCGCGGGAGGACCGCAAGGAGCACCCCGCGTACACGCCTCAGGGGGGCCTGGCGCCGGGCGGGCCGCCGGGGAAGCTCGATCTGAACGGCTGAACGCCGAGCGCCGGCGCCCGCGGGTCCGAGAAGCCGACCCGACCAGAGGGGTGCTTTCTCCCTGACGCGGGGGCGGCCGCGAGCCGAAGTAGGACCGAGGGCCGGTCCGGCCCGCAACCGGGCCACTATGCCATGAAGACCATCCTGATCGTCGAGGACATGGCGATCTTCCGGGAGCCCCTGGAGGCGGTGCTGCGCCGCGAGGGGTACCGGGTGGTGTGCGCCGCCGACGGGCAGGAGGGGCTGGCGGCGATGGCGGGGGAGGTGCCGGCGGCGGTGCTGCTGGACCTGAGCCTGCCGGTGATGAGCGGGCAGGCGATGCTCGCGAAGATGCGCGAGAACCCGCGGCTGGCCCGGGTGCCGGTGGTCGTGCTCTCGGCGGCGGCGGACCGGGACCGGATCGTGGAGGCGGTGAGGCTGGGGATCTCGAGCTACATGCTGAAGTCGCAGTTCTCGCTGCGGACGATGCTGGAGCGGCTGAGGCAGGCGATAGGCGAGGGGGAGGGCGCGGAGAGCGCCGACCGCGTGCCGGGGGCGCCCCAGCCGGGGGAGACGGGCTCGCCGGAGGCCGAGCCGGCGGCACTCGCCCTGCCCCGGGCGATCGCGCAGGCACGGCGGATCGCGGGCGCGCCCGGGCGCGCGGGAGCGGCGGCGGCGTCGCCCGCGCAGGCCGCAGCGCCGGCGGCGCTCTCGATGGCGGGGCCG
>JBBDXI010000111.1:31199-62253 GCA_040902425.1 Phycisphaerales bacterium | reverse complement strand
CCTCCTCGCCTGGGCCGACTCCCCGGCCATCGCTGCCGCCCGTGAGGCCTGGCTCCGCCACCACCGCCTCGCCCTCGAGGCTGCCCTCACCCACTCCCGCCTCGCCATCCTCGCCTCCCTCACCGACCTCGCCCGCTCCGCCGACTCCCCCCTCGAACGCCGCCGAGCCGCCTCCCTCATCATGCGCGGCCAAGCGCCCGACCGCGCCCCTCTTCGCTCCTCCCCGAAGGGGGAGGTGCCGGCGTCTTCGCGGCCGGAGGGGGCTACCACCTCTACTCCGCCTACCCACCCTCCTCCTCCCGACGCGCCCGTGCCGACTGCCTCCCGCAATGGCACCGCTCCGCCACCAGTTGATCCCTCATGCTCCCTCCCCGTCGACTGCGCCTCTCGACCCAGTTCGGCATCGCACTTACCTCCGCCCTCGGCGCTCTCTACCTCCTCTCCACCGTCACCTGGATCCAGTGGGAGTTCGGCCCGCCCTACACCTCTATCGTGCTCTACCGCGGCGCCGTCTCCTTCGAGCAACCCAACCCATCATGGTTCGTGCAGGGACGCGGGTTCACCATTGCCTGGACCCAAGGTCATGGAGTCGATCTCCTTCCGCGCCCCAGCCCATACCGGCGCGCCGGCGGCGGCGTCTCGCCCTTCATCCCCGACGCCGAGTTCTGTCTTCCCCTCTGGATCCCCTTCCTCCTCGTCGCCCTCCCCTCCTGGCTCCTCGAGCGCGCCGACCGCCGCCGCCGCGCCCGCACGCTCGCCAACCACTGCCCCGCCTGCAACTACCCCCTCCGCGGCCTCGCCGCCCCGCCCGGCACGGGCCCCACCTGCCCCGAGTGCGGCCACGCGCCGTGAGGCACCTCCCCTCCAGCAAGCCATCCGATCGCGCGGCTCCGCCGCCGCCCGCTTGCTCACGCGGCGCGGTTCCGCCGCCAGCGTCAGTAGCGCCTGATGGCCGCCTCGTAATCAGCGTGCGATCCGATGAAAAACCAGAGGATCACGCCGCCGCGCCACCGGCCGATCACGCGGTAGTCGCGATTGATCCGCGCCGACCACAGGTCCTCGTGCGGCGGCAGCTTCTTGAAGTGCAGACGCGGATGGTGCGGGTCAGCCTTGAACACGGCGAACGCGGCGCGGGCCTGGCTCTGCACCTCCCGCGGCAGCAGGCCGAACTGGCGGCGGAACCCGGCGGTGGTGCGGGAGACCACGGGCACCTCAGAGCTTGTCGGGGTCCAGTTCCGCGCTCTTCCCCGCCTCGTGCTCCGCCCACGCCTCGTCGGCGAGGTCCGCCAGCTGCCGCGGAGACTTCGCGATCAGGTCCGCCCAGCGCCGATCGGACTCCAGCTCATCGAGCAGCAGACGCGCAATCGCGTCCTGCTCCGAATCCGGAAGCTGGCTGACCTTTCCGATGGCGTCCTGAAAGAGCTTGGTCATCCAGAGACTCTAGGCCGAACCGGAGCCCGGGCAGGCCTTCCCTATACTCGCCCCAATGCCCGACGCGGCCAGCCCCACGCGCGACCACCCCGATGGGCCCGCGCGTGCGCCCTCGCTCCCCGACGCGCGCGAGGCCGCGGGCATCCTCTCCCAACCGCGCGCCCCCCGCGACCGCTCCGCCCTCCTCCACACCCTCAAGATCGCCGCCCGCGTCATCCTCCTCGCCGCCATCGGATGGCTCGTCTGGCACGAGCTGCGCCAGATCGACCTCCCCGCGGCCGCCCGGCGCCTCTCCGGCTCCGAGCCGCGCTCCGTCGCCATGGCCGCGGGCGCCGCCGTCCTCGCCCTCCTGATGATGGGCTTCTACGACGTCATCGCCTTCCCCTCCACACCCCAGCTCCGCGCCCGCGCCCGCTGGGCCATGGGCACCCTCTTTTTCGCCTGGACCAACTTCCTCACCCTCGGCCCCATCGGCGGCCCCGCCCTGCGCCTCTTCGTGTACCGGGGCCGCGGCCTCTCCGCCGCCGAGGTCGTCCGCGGAATGCTCCGCATCTACTCCGGCACCCTCGGCGGCATCTCCGCCTGGACCGTCGCCGCCCTGCTCCCCATGGGCGACACCCCCGCCGACAGCGCCAAGCGCATCGCCACCGCCCTTCTCATCGCGCCGCTCCTCACCATGCTCTTCGTCCGCCTCCTGCGCCGCTGGCGCTCCTCCTCCGGCGTGGACCTCGGCGACGCCGGCGCCGCCGGCCTGGGCCTGCTCGGCGCCCTGGACTGGGGCGTCGCCATCATCGTCTTCATCCTCTGCGGGCGCGCCATCGGGTACGCCGCCGAGCCGTCGATCTCCGGCTTCATCCGCGCCATCACCTTCGGCCAGGTCGTCGGCTACGTCAGCATGATCCCCGGCGGCCTGGGCTCCGCCGACGCCGTCTGGATCAAGGTCCTCTCCACCTACGGCGTCGACCCCAGCAACGCCGCCGCCCACATCCTGCTCTTCCGCCTCGTCTACTACCTCATGCCGTGGACCGTCTCGCTGATGATCCTCTACGCCCGCTTCGCAGGCTCCTCCGAGCCGCTCCTGCGTTGGCAGCGCCGGCTGCTGGCCGCGGCCGTCGGCGTCAACGCCCTGATCCTCCTCGCCAGCGCCGCCACGCCTGCCCTCGCCTCGCGCATGCGGCTCATCGAGCAGTACGTCGCCCTCGACACGGTCGAGGCCTCGCACGCCGTCGCCGTCGTCGCGGCCGTGGTCATGCTCTTCCTCGTGCGCGGCATCCTCCGCGGCTACCGCGCCGCGTTCATCGTCACGGCGCTCACCCTGGGCGCGTCGGTCGTCGCCCACCTCATCAAGGGCGGCGGCTTCGAGGAGGCGGCCGTCTCGCTCCTGCTGCTGGCGCTCCTGATGGGCTCGCGCAACGGCTTCACCCGGCGCGGCCGGGTCCCCGTCGGCTTCGAGCTGGGCCTGGGGGTGACGGCCGGGGCCCTGGCGTTCTTCACGCTCATCAGCCTCGGCGCCTTCCCGCGCATCCGCGCCAGCGGCCTCTACGAGGTCTACGAGCGCGCCATGGCCGACCCCGAGACCGCCCGCGTCATCCGCGGCGCCTGGATCATCGGCGCGGTCGGCCTGATCTTCCTGCTGCGCCAGGCCCTCGCCCCGCGCCGCCAGGCGGTGGTCCCCACGGGCGCGGAGGTGGCCGAGGCGCAGGCGTTCATCGCCGGGCGTTGGGGGCCGGCGCCGGCGCTCCCGGTGGCGGCCGGCGACAAGGGCGTGTGGCTGTGGCGCCCGCACCGGCGGACCGAGGGCGTGGTGCTCTACCAGCGGCGGCACCGCAAGCTGGTGGCCCTGGGCGAGCCGGCGGTGGGGGAGGGCCGCGCCTCGGACCTGCTGGTGGACCTGCACGGCTTCGCCCGCGATGAGGGGCTGGAGGTCGTCTTCTACGGCGTGGGCGACGCGTGGGAGCGCCCCTTGCGCGAGCTGGGCTACACGCTCTTCCCGCTCGCCGAGGAGCTGGTCCTGCCCCTGGCGGCGGGGGCACGGCCCGGAGCGACCGAGGAGCCCGGGGCGGCCGGCGGCGACCCGGTGACCTACAACATCCTGACCCCGCCGGTCGATCGCGCGCTCATCGAGGAGCTGCGCCCCGTCAGCGACGCGTGGCTGGGCGCGGCCGGGATCACCGAGATGCAGTTCGCGGTGGGGGCCTTCGCGCCGGCGGTGCTGGCGAACCAGCCGCTGGGCGTCGCGCGCGACGCCCACGGGCGGCCGCTTGCCTTCGCCAGCCTGCTCGCGCCGGGGGCCGGCGGCGCGCTGCCCGCGGGCGGCGGCGATGCGGCGGTCTGGCTCCTGCGCTGGGCCCCCGGCGCCTCCGACGCGGCCGCGGCGCTCGTCGAGCACCTGGCCCGGAGCGCGGCCGCCGATGGCTACGCGCGTCTCAGCCTTGGCCTGACCCCTTGGCCGGCCCTCGGCCGGCACCTGACCGCCGGCGTCCCCGCGCGCCACGCGGCCCTGCTCTTCGAGCACGCCCACCGCATCTACGGCCCCCTCGGTCGCGGCCAGGTCGCGGACGCCCTCGCCGCCGCCGGGCTCACGGTCGAACACGAGCCCCGTTTCATCGCCTACCGCCGCCCATGGGACTGGACCGGCGCCATCCTCAGCGCCACCAGCCTCATCATGGCCCGCGCCCCGGAGGACCGCCGCCGCATCGAGGCCGCGAGGGCGTGACGGGCGATCACCGGCCGTGCCAGTACAGCCTCCAGATCGCGCCGAACATCATGAGCCCGAGCCCGAGCCAGAACAGGATGCCCGCCACCGACCCGGAGAACAGGAACCCGTTGAGGAACTGGCTGAGCGCCGCGTCGCGGTCCTCCGGCATGGTTTTGGAGTCCAGGTCCGCCGCCTGCTGCATGAACGCGACGTAGTACCGGAACGCCGACACGGTGAGCGACCCGATGACCAGCAGCAGGCCGACGCGGGTGAAGGGGAGGAACTTGAGCCAGGGCCGCTTGCGCATGGTGGTGAGTCTACAGCAGCCCGAGCTTCCGCAGGTCCGCGACCGGCTCGTCGAACGAGCACGAGCCGTAGGAGAGGGCGAACGCCTCGCGGGCCTTGGCGAGCTGGGTGGTGTCGAGGAAGACCTCGCGCCAACGGACGCCCTCGTCGGTGAAGTGGAAGCGGGAGGCGTCGCCCTCCTCGAGGATGGCGGTGGCCCGGGCGCAGTCGAGATGGTCGCAGCCGACGGCGGCCGCGGCGAGGAAGACGTTGAGGAAGCCGTGCATGACGCCGCGGGCGCAGCCGGGCTCGTAGGTGAGCGGGTACTCGGCCCGCAGCGGGTGGTGCAGGCCGGCGGTGGCCTTGAACGGGATGCCGGCGCTGTGGCAGGCGGCGATGAAGGCGGCGACCTTGGGCGCGGGCGGGAAGGCGTCGGCGGTGATGCCGCCGGTGCGGATCTTGGCGGCCGCGGCGTTGCCGGCGAGCGCGGCGATGAACCCGCGGGCATCGCCGGCGTTGACGACCTCGGGCGGGAACTCGAAGAAGGGGAAGACCTCCTCGGGGATGCGGTCGAGGGCGTCGTCGATGTCGCCGGGGCGGGCGACCTTCAGCTCGACGGCGTCGGCGACGGCGCGCCCGGCGTCCTCGTGCTCGTGGCGGAGATTGAACGCGTGCAGGGCGTCGAGGCCGGCGGCGAGGTCGCCGTCAAGGATGACGCTGAGGCGCCAGGGCTCCTGGAGGTCGGCGTGCTCGCGGTAGCCGCTGGTGGCGTGGGTGCCGGGCATGAGCACGGCCGCGGCCTTCGAGAACTCATCGAGCCGGGACGCGGGGCAGATGAAGCGCCCGAGCATCCACTCGTTGTCGCCGATGCGGGCGTGGGCGAAGGCCTCGGCGGCCGGGGCCATGGCGAGCTTCGCGGGCGGGTAGAGGCCCGCGTAGTCGATCAGGCCGGCCATGAGCGTGCGGATCGACTGCAGCATGGGGCCTCAGGATAGCGGGGCGTGGTTAAGCAGTCGGCACTGCTGCGCGGCGAAGACGCCGCGAGCAGTAGCACCCGGTCAGAGGCGCCAGAGGCTGCTCGCCCACGTCAGTCCCCCGCCGAAGGCGACGAACATCACGACGTCGCCCTCCTTGACGGTGCCGGCGGCGCGGAGCTCGTCGAAGCAGAGGGGGACGCTGGCGGCTGAGGTGTTGCCGACCCGGTCGATGTTGACGTAGAGCTTCTCTCTGGGGATGCCGAAGCGCTCGCGGGCGGCCTCGAGGATCCGGGCGTTGCTCTGGTGGCAGATGTACTGGTCCACCTGGTCCGCCGTCAGGCCGGCCTTGTCGAGGGTCTCCTGGATCAGGCTCTGGAAGGTGCCGACGGCGAACTTGAAGACCTCGCGCCCGTTCATGTACATGATGCCGGCCTTCTTGGTGGCCGGGTCCACGCCGGGGGGGACGTCGCGCTCGACCACCCGCGGGATGTACAGGTCGTGCCAGCGGGTGCCGTCGGCGTGCATGGACTGGGCGAGGCAGCCCTTGGACATGTCGTCGGTGGCGCGGAGGATGGCGCACCCCGCGGCGTCGCCGAAGAGGATGGAGAGGGCGCGGCCCTCGGTGGTGTACTCCATGTACTGGCTGAGGATCTCGGCCCCGATGACGGCCACGGTGCGGTAGGCGCCGGTGCGGACGAGGCCGTGGGCGAGGTTGAGGCCGTAGACGAAGCCGCAGCAGGCCGCGGTCAGGTCCATGGCGGCCGCGTGCCCGGCGCCGAGGTTGGCGGCGATGCGGCAGGCGGAGCTGGGGCACCCCATCTCCATGGAGACGGTGGCGAGCATGACCAGGTCGAGGTCGGTGGCCTTAAGGCCGGCGTTCTGGAGGGCCTTGCGGAGGGACTCGGTGGCGAGGGGGGTGATGGTGGTGCCGGGCTCGACGATCCGCCGCTCGCGGATGCCGGTGCGCTGGACGATCCACTCATCCGAGGTGTCCATCATCCCGGCGAGGTCGGCGTTGGTGAGGCGGCGCTCGGGGAGGAACGAGCCGGTGCCGGCGATGCGCACGCCGATCCGCGGGGGGGCCGGCGGGGTGGGGCGTGGGTCGCCTGAGGGTGGCACGGGCTAGTCCGATTCCTGGTGGACGTGGGCGAGGGTGCTGACCTTGGCGACCTCGGCGAGGCGGGCGACGATCGCCTGGTTGACCCCGGAGGCGACGAACTCCCGCATCTTACGGATGGCGGCGCGGATGGTCCTGGCCTCGCTGGAGCCGTGGGCGATGATGAAGCCGCCGTTGACCCCCAGGAGGGGGGCCCCGCCGTGCTCGTGGTAGTCGTTCTTCTTGTAGATCTGCTTGACGACCGGCTCGAGCCGCAGGGCGAGGTCCGGGTCGATGGTGAAGATCTCCTGGACGATGGCGGCGAAGAGGCTCTTGGCCATGCCCTCGGCCATCTTGAGGAGGGTGTTGCCGACGAACCCGTCGGTGACGATCACGTCGGCGGCGCCGTCGAAGAAATCGCGGCCCTCGATGTAGCCGATGTAGTTGAGGCCGGGGGTGGCGCGGAGGAGGTCGCGGGTCTGCTTGATGAGGTCGGTGCCCTTGGCCTCCTCGGAGCCGATGTTGACCTGGGCGACGCGGGGGTTCTCGATCTTCAGCACATGGCGGGCGTAGACGTCGGCCATGATCCCGTACTGCCAGAGGTGCGTCGGCCGGGGCTCGGGGTTGGCGCCGGCGTCGATGAGGACGATGGGCCCCTGGAAGCCGGGGATGGTCACGGCGATGCCGGGGCGGTGGACGCCGTGGAGCCGCTTCATCTGCATGATGCCGGCGGAGACGCAGGCGCCGGTGTTGCCGGCCGACATGACGGCGTCGGCGCGGGCGGGGGCCTCGCACTTCTGGGAGCCCAGGCGGGCCATCTTGACGATGGAGGAGTCGGGCTTGGAGCGGACCGCCTTGGCGGGCTGCTCGTCCATCTCGATGACGTCGGGGGCGTGCTCGACCCTGATGCGGGCGTCGCGGATGGAGCGCTCGGCGAGGAAATCGGCGATGAGGGCCTGGGGGCCGACGAGGACGAGCTCATCGTCCGCGGCGAGGGCGGGCAGGGCCTCCAGCGCGCCCTTGAGCACGGCGTCGGGGGCGTGGTCGCCGCCCATCACGTCCACGGCCAGGCGCATCAGGAGGTCTCTCTCAGGCGGGGTTCGGGGCGCCGCTGTCGCCGGCGCGAACGCTCGTGCCGGCACCTGGAGGGAGCGTACCCGCCGGCGCTAGCCCTTGGCGACGCCGATGCCGAGCTTGGGGACGGTGATCTTGAGGCCGGGGCGGACGTAGCCGGACTCCTTGGCGGCCCGGTGGTGCATGCGGGGCAGGCCCGAGAGGGGGTCGATGGCGATGGTTTTGGCCTTCAGGGCGTGGTGGGAGCGGCGGCGGCGGGTCCGGCCGTAGCTTTGCCTTTGTGGAGGGAGCATGAGGGTGGCCTTCCGGATGGTCTGAAGCGGGGTTGGGCGCCGGGTGGAGCCGCCTCTCGGCCGGCTCGGATTCGGCGGCCTTCCGCCCCCGGGGGTTGAAGCGAAGATTAGGTCGAGGGGCGGGGGGTGTCAACGGGCACCGAACAGCGGCCAGCGCCGGGTGGACGATCGGGACCGTGCGCGTAGACTTCATCGCCCCGCGGCCCTTCCGCGTTGGGCGGCGGCCTGTCCTGCGGCCGCGTGCGCCTCGCTAGCTCAATTGGTAGAGCATCTGACTCTTAATCAGAGGGTTGAAGGTTCGAGTCCTTCGCGGGGCATTCTTGCCGGAGCGTTCATGCCCGGTCATTCAACGCGAACCGGATCGCCCTCCGCGGCTTCTCCCGCTGGTCCATGCGGGGGTGCCCACCTCGAACGGATCGCCGTACTGGTTGAACCCCGTGACAGAGAAGGCCGCGGCCTCGCCGGGGAGGATCTCGCGCCCGTCCGGCGACACTTGCACTCGTGCCAGCCGCGGGGGCTCCAGCAGTTTCGCGGCCTCGTCGGGCCTGACAATCACCACATCATCACTGATGTCGACCGCGTCTTCGGCCAACGGGCTCTTGAAGGCGACCAGTTCCAGAGTGTCGTTTGTCTTCTTGCGCGCGTAGCCCAGGTCGCCCCGAGACACTCCGTCAGCGATGCTTCTCCGAATCGCGTCCGGTCGCCTCAGGATGCCCATGCCGGGTGTTGAGAAGAAGGCGTCGCGGGCGCCCTTGGTGGTCCAGGCACTCAGTGCCGCGGGCCACCAATGCGTCAGCTTGTTCGGGCTGGGTGCTCCGATGACCAGGTCATCGCCCGTCAATCGATTGAGCACGTTCTCCGTCGGGCTTCCCGACTGACTGCGGGTGACGGCGACCCCACGCGCAGTGGGGCATGCACCTTCCGGTGGCTACCGCCATTGGATGCGTGCAGAGGTCGTGCTCGCGCAATGGACGTTGAGGTGCTCAGTGGGTCGGTGCCTCTACGCCGTCGTGCTTTCGGAAGGACCGCAGACATTCAGCCGGGCACACTGAGCGTTCACTGGCGTCGGTCGCCGCCAACCGCTGCCCCAGGGCGGAGCTTCAGGTTGGACTCTCCATTTCGCGGCAGTGTCTGCGTTCGCGGCGGTGATGGAGTCGGTGCGCCGGCCGCGGGGCGTGGGCTGGCCGCGGAAGCTGGCGGGGGACAAGGGGTACAGCTACCCCGGGGTGGTGTGCTGGCTGAGCGACCGGGAGATCGAGGCGGTGATCCCGCAGCGGAGCGACCAGGTGCGGACCCGGGGGCGCGCCCCCCTGGACCGCCGCGCCTACCGGCGGCGGAGCGTGATCGAGCGCTGCGTGGGCTGGCTGAAGGAGAACCGCCACATCGGGACCCGCAGCGGATGCAGCCTTCCGTGCCTGGGTAGGCTGCCTGAATCTCGCCTGACGAAGCGTCACACACTGGGCACCCGGACACACTCGGTTGGCTCTCTGCCGCGCGCGGCCACCTCTACCGCCGACGCCGGTTCGAAGGGCTCCCGGAGAGTGAAGCCCATCGTGCAGGATGGCTGGGGAATCGAGAGCAGCCGCGCATGAGGCTTGGAGCGGAGCAGGCGCCAGAAGAGGAAGCACACCTCTGCTCGGATGTCTCTGAGCCCCGGGCTCCAATACCCGGCCGGAGCCTGACTCTGACAGGCGAACCGACGTAGAGCCGATCAAGAAGCGTGACGGCCTCGAAGAGGGTCAACGACCTCCTCCAGCATCACCCGGAGGAGGCCTTTCGTCAGGAACGCGAGATCCCGCGAGAGTTCGTCGCGATCGAAGGGAGCGACGACCCACTCGTAGCCGTCGAGGTTCTCGATCGGACGACGAGTTCTACCCCGCGCGCTAGGCCGCCCGCAGAAATGGGCCCAAGATACGGCCCGAATCGACATCGCCGCGAACGCCCGCGGACTGGCGGGGGACTGCCAACGGTCGCCATAGCGGGCCCCTGCCTGTGAACCGCCGTGGCAGGTGGGTCCGGTAGCCGCGGGTGCCCCCGTCCGCCAGCCCTCGGCAGAATCGCTCAGCTAATCGGCGCTGCGCCTGCGCTGCGCGGAATCGTCGAAGCCCTGTTCTTGGCCGCAACGCGGGGCTTCGCCGCTGACTTCAAGTCAGCGGAAGCGACTCTGGGCGGGTGGCGTGGGAGGTCCTGAGATCCAGTAGACTGCGGGCATGTTCTACGGCTCTGGGTTTGAGGGCCAGCTGGGGGAGTGGCTGACCTACGGCATCTCCGCGCTGGCGATCCTCGTCTGCCTGGGTGTCATCGCCCGGGCCCTTCTCGTCCCCAGCGACGTGCGCCGGGTCTGCTGCTGCGGCGGGTGCGGGTACGCGATGGGCGACCGCATTCCCGAGCAGTGCCCCGAGTGCGGGGGCCGCATCGCGAAGGTGGGGGTCAGCACGCCGGCCATGGCTGTACGGCTGCGTGGCGGCCTCGGCTGGGCGCTCCTGGCTTGGTCCGTCATCTGCGGCTCGCTGGCGCAGGTCGGCTGGGGCTACGTCCAGCAGGCGGCCTGGGCGGCGGCCATGAGCCCGGGCATGATGGGCGGCTCCGGGCCGACGCAGCACTCCTGGCAGACCAAGTTCGCCCCCAACCGGTTCTCCTCCGGCGCTCGATCGAACACGCAGCCGACGGATGACCTCAACTTCCGCATCGACGGCTCCTTGTCCTGGGTCAGCGACGGCGGCACCGTCGAATCCGGAACGGTGACGCTCACGCTCCAGCGCAACGGCGAGGCCAAGCAGGCCACCATGAGCCTGGACCTGGCCGAGCGGACGTTCGAGCTGAACGATGCCAGCGACGCGGTCGTCAGGAAGGGAGGCGCAGCGGACATCGACGAGACCCTGCTCAAGCTCTGGTTCGAGAAGGCGGACATCGATACCTCGGGTCCGTCGTTCGCCCGTGTCATCGCAGACTCCAA
The DNA here is from genome assembly GCA_040902425.1 of Phycisphaerales bacterium. Classification (GTDB taxonomy): domain Bacteria; phylum Planctomycetota; class Phycisphaerae; order Phycisphaerales; family UBA1924; genus JBBDXI01. The sequence continues at coordinate 51,443 of JBBDXI010000111.1, read as the reverse complement.
GAGGCTGCTGTCGGGCTCGTTCGATGACCCCGAGGGGGTGCAGTCGGGCTTTTCAGGGTTTGGCATGACGGACGAGCTCGGGGCGCTCCGTTCCCAGGGCGGCAGCAGCAGCAGCGGACCGGTAGGCGGGATGGGCGGCATGCCGGTCCCGGAGTACTGGACCGTCCGGACGCAACTCGTCGGCGGTATCCTGGGACTCGTCTACATCACTGGCGCCGTCCTGATCTGGTGGCGGCACCGGCGGCTCCTGGCCTGAAAGCGGCATTCCGACGAGAGCGGCAGCCCTGCGCTTCGCCTCCTCGGGCCTGCGGTCATAGCCCACCGTCGTCCCCACGCTGGCGTGCCCCATCAGTCTCTGGACCAGCGCCACGTCCGCCCCCGCGTCCAGCATGTCCCCGGCGAAGGTGCGGCGGAGGTCGTGAGGGGAGAAGCGGGCCAGGCCGGCCCGCCCGGCCAGCCGCTTGCAAACCTCGTACATCGTCTGGTCGTGCAGACGCCGGACGGTGACCCTGTCGAAGGCGTCCACGGGGCAGAGGAGCGGGCCCGGCACGGTGCCTCGGACGGCCAGCCAGGCGTCCACCGCCCGCTTGGAGCCGTTGGTGAGGTACACGTCCCGGTGCCGGTTGCCCTTCGCGTGGCGCACCCGCAGCCGCCCCGTGGCGGGGTCGTAGTCGGCCAGGTCGAGCCGTACGGGCTCGGAGCGGCGGCAGCCGTAGAGGCAGGCCAGGGCCGCGGCGTCGCGGCGGCCGCCCAGTCCAGCCCCGCAGGCGGCAAAGAGGAGCCGTAGCTCCGCTTTCGAGAGGCACCGGCCGCGGTTGGCCGGCCCGCCCTTCACCGGCCGCACGTCGCCGCAGCGGTAGAAGTCCTCGGCCGAGAGAAGCCCGAGCCGCCACGACGCCTTCAGGACGCCCCGGACGGCCGCCAGGACCTTGTTGGCGGTGTTGGGGGCCAGCCGCCCGGCGAGATCCGCCCGGAGGGCCGCGACTTGGTCCACCCGCACGCGGTGCCAGCGGAAGGTCTCGGGGTTGTCCCCGCCGAGCGCTGGCGGCAAGCTTCAGCGAGGGCACGGCGCATCGTCCGTTTCGAGCCTTCTGCCAGCTCGGAGAGGTAGACGGCCATCGGGCTGGCGGCGGGTGGGCGCGGTGGCATGGGTCGCCTCCTTTGGGGAATTGGGATTCCCGTTGGAGACGACAGGCTCCGATGCCGTCAGACTTCCAGAGGCCGGTTGTGAGTGCGGCCGCCTGCTTCGCCTTGCGCCGGTCGTTCCTCCTGCGCCTTCGGATGTTCTTGCGGGCGTTCGAGTTGGTCCATGCGAGAAAGTAGGGGAGGGGGTAGGCTGGGGGGATGGTCGAGGGCGAGCCGCCGGAGCCGTGGACCTGGCGCGAATTCCGCGTTTACTGGTGGGACGCGGGCGTGGATGCCGGCAAGTTCTTCTGGCGACACAGAAACTGGTCCGGAGTGTCGATCGTGACCGGCGCACTGTCCGCGCTCGGGCTGTGGGTTGCCCAGTCCTACCTCTCTAATCGAGATGCCGCATGGGAAACTCTACTCGCCGTTCTGATAAGCGTGGCCGGTGGGGCAGCTGTCGGAATGAGCACGTTCATTGTCGGGTTACTCGTAGCGCCGGTGAGGATGCGCAACCGCGACAGGCGATTGGTCCGCGAGGCCAACAAGCGCGCCATCGCTGCCGACCAGCGCGCTGTGAGCGCGCAGCAGGAGGCTGAGGACGCCCGCACTCCTCCCGATGAAGTAGATGACGGGATTGACGGCAGTTTCCAGAACGTCAAAGCGTGTCTGGTGGCACTTGAGGCAGAGGGGATCAAGCTCGCCCAGACCATCAGACCACAACAACCCAGGACGGGCGAGGTAGCCGATTACCTGAAGCGATCAGAGGATTACGCGCGCTCCATCTTCGGGGATGTAGAAGCAGAAATCCTCATCACCAACATCGGGTCCACCACACATTCCGGCGACCTCGCGCTCGTGAACTTCCGCATTGGGCGCGTCACCGAGCTAAAGAGACGGTTCCTCAGTGGAGAAGTCAAGCCGGCTCCCCGTCCGTTCCGCCTCTCTGGTTGATACCACGCACCCCGATAGCCTACCCCCAGTCGTCACCCATCCATTAACTCCATCCCCACCATCTCCGCCATCCGGCACGCCGCCTCGTAGTGGTCCTCGCAGGCCGCGGTCCACTGCTCGCCCGTAGGGCTGACCGCGGTCAGCGTAGTGTGTCGGTATGCATCTGCTTGGTATGGGTAGGGCCGGGTGCCCACGCGCCCAGCCGTCCCGCCACACCTCTGGCAGCGCCTCTACGGGCAGCCAGTGGCGTATCTGGTGAGGAAGCAGCCAAAGTCCTGGACGTTCAGCACGGGCGCCGTCGTGGAGCCATCGCAGTTGGCGTAGGGATCTCCCGCGGCGTACCGCGTGAGGAAACAGCCGAAGTCGGCCACGTTGAGGACCGGCAGTGCGGTGCTCTCGTCGCAGTTGGGGTAGCAGCTGGTAGTGACGCCGGCACGGAGGCGGACGGCTACGGTGCCCGACTGCGTCCCTCCCGGCGAGACCTCCCAACGCTGCGCGCCGAAGACGGACGGGTAGGTGGCGACGGCGAGGTAGTAGGTTCCCTGCGCGAGCGGGCCGTTGCGGCCGTCGAACGGCAGGCCGTCGCCGACGGGTGGGCGCGTGCCGGCGCCGAAGGTGAGCTGGCTGAGGAAGCCGTCGCAGGAGTCGTCGTCACGGGCGACCCGGGCCCCCGCGCTGTCGTAGAGGCCGATGGTGGTGTCGTTGGCGAAGCCGGAACCCGCGGCGATGGTGGAGCCGAAGGTGTCGAGGTCCGCGAAGCGGCCGGCGCCGCCGGGCACAGGCTCGGGGAGGGCAAAGCGGAACCAGCGCACCTGTCCCACGCTCATGGGCGCCGAGCCGCTGAGCCCCGCGGCAGTTAGCGTGCCCAGGTCGGTCGAGGCGGGCGGGGCTGGGGGCTCGTCGGTGAGGGTGAGCGTGAAGGACCAGCGCGCATCCACCAGGCCGCTGCCGCCGTCGTCGAAGAACTCATAAAAGCGGAGCGACCACTGGCCGGCGGCGTCCGTCCCGGGGGGCAGGTAGACCGAGCCGCTGAAGGACAGGGTGGTGAAGGTGCCGCCGGCGGGGAACGCCTGGAACACCACACTCTGGCCGTGGGGAGCGGTGATGACGATGCGCGAGTCGCTCCGCCAGGTGTTGGGATGCACGGAGGTGAGCGTCCCAGAAAGGTCGATGCGCCCCAGGGTGTACCCGCCGTTGAACGTCCGGAGCTGGACCGAGTTGGCCGCGTGGTTCAGGACGCCGTTGGAGTTGATGTTGGTGAAGGTGGCGGTCTCCTGGGGGCTGGCCCGGGAGGCGCCGGCGGCGGCGAGGAGCGCGGCGCAGGCGGTGGCGGCGGTTCTCATGGCCTTGCCTCCATGGCGCGCGGGCGGCGGCGGGCGAAGGCGGCGACACCCCCGCCAACCAGGACGAGGACGAGGGTGCCGGGGGCGGGGATGACGCCGATCTCGCCCGTCACGGCGATCTGGGAGGTGTCCCAGGTGTACCCGGCGGGAAGCATGCCGAGGTCGATCGTGTCGAACCAGCCGGTAATCTCGGCCGTCCCGAGGCGGAGGACGGACCACCACTCGCCCGGCGCTGGCGTGTACCCGGGGGCGAGGGTGAGGGAGAGCACGCCGGCGAGGGCGGCGCGGTCGCGGACCTCCAGGCGAGCGTAGTCGCCGCCAGCGGCCGGGCCGCCAAGGGTGAGGTGCAGCGACCCCGAGGGCCACTGCTCGTAATCGCCGGCGATCAGGAGCGTCGTCCCGGTGGGCGGGCGGAGCACGCCGCCGTTGATCAGGACCACGGGGTCGGGCTGCAGGCCCGGGGGGAGCGGGGGCTGGAAATCGAGGATGCCGCCGTTAATGGCCTCGAGAGTGCCGTGGTTCTGGAAGCGGGAGGTGTAGATAGTGATCTTTTTGCCGGGCGCATCGGCGCTGACGCGACCGTGGTTGACGATGGTGGCCTGGTTGGAGGTGGAGATCAGCCCTCGCCCGCCGTGGATCCAGGCCGAGGCGCCGATCTGGAGGGAGGCGAGGGAGCCGCCGCGGATCTCCCGGTCGTCGCCCTCCGGGCCCGGGTCGAACCACATGGTGCCGTTCTCAAAGGCGTTGTTCCCCATGAAGTGAACCTTGGAGGCGGGGGCCTCGAGGCGCGTGACGCCCTGGTGGTCGAAGCCGTTGCGGATCTGGAGGATGCCGCTATCACCGGCGAGCCGGATGTCGCCCTCGACGCGGACGGCGTCGAGCGTGGCGACGGTGTTCGAGACCTGAAGGGCGCTGCCCGGCGCGAGCCTGAGCGTGCCACCCTTTACGGTGCCGTTCGCGACCAGCGTGTTGCCGGGTGGGACCTCGAAGATGTTGTCGGTGTTGTTGAAGGTCCCGCCGAGCAGCACCGTGGCCCCCGTGAGCTGGAGGTTGCCCAGGCCCGCGGCCGAATAGAAGCCCGCGAGGGAGAGCGTGCTGCCGGTGGCCCGGAGGACGCCGTTGTTGCGCCACTGCTCGCTCAGGCCCAGCGTGGCGCCGTTCAGGGATTCGGCCACGCCGTTGTTGACGAAGTTGCTGGAGATCGTGATCCACTCGCCGGGTACGTCGGCGGAGATGGTGCCGTTGTTGACGAGGGCCCCCTGCGTCTGGTTCCCCCGGCGCTCGATCGTGCCCTTGCCGCCGCGGACCAGGGTGCCGGCGGCGATAGTGAGGTCGTCGGCCGCGAGCCGGCCTTGGAGGCTGGTCGTGCCGCCGCCGGTGAACACGACGTTCTGGGTGAGGACCTGGGGGGGCTGGGGAGCGCCGGGCGGCCCCAGCACGATCGTGCCCCCGGGGTCGATATGGGCCACTCCGTTCATTACCGAGTTGTGAACGAAGATGGTCCGGGTGTCGGTGGCGGTGATGCTGCCGTTGAAGGTGAGGTCCTGGAGGGCCGCCCCGCCGTTGAGAGTGGCGCCGTTGAGGAGGTTGACGGTTCCTCCGACGATGCGGGCCCCGCGATACGCGCCGAACTGTTCGAAGGCACCCCCGAGCGTCCAGGAGTTCGAGGCGCCGTCGAGCGTGAAGGTGCGGTTGGCGTTGTTCATAACGCCGGTGAGGACGACGGACCCGCCGGCGCTCTGCTGGACGGTGGTCGGGGTGTCGAAGGTGCCGCCGAGCCGCACCGTGCCGCCGGCGGCGTGGATGGGCCCGGTGCTGGACCACGAGCGCGGGACGCCGCCGACAGGATCGGTCGGGAGTTCCCCGCCGAGCTCCAGCGTGGCCCCTGGGAGGGCCTCGACAGTGCCGGCGTTGGTGAAGGAGGTCGCCGCGATGGCGAGGGTCTGGCCGGGGGCGTCAGCGCTGATGCGGCCCTGGTTGATGAGGGTGCTGGGGGACCCGATGCCGGCGACGTCGCCGAGGACCCCGTTGCCGCCCCGGACGACCGTGCCGGGACCAAGCGTGACCACGGCGCCCGCCGCCATGTCAAGGCGGTGCGGGGCGGTGAGCGAGGCCCCGGCAAAGACGATGCTCCCGGTGCCGCTCACCAGCGTGCTGGGGCTCTCGAAGAAGACGGTCGGGTTGGTGCCAACCGTTCGGATGGTGCCGCCCAGGTTCAGCGCCGTACGGATGCGGAGGGTGCGACTCGAAGCCTCGATGTCGCCGGCGAGGGTGACATCGTCCAGCGTTCCGAAGCCGCCCCCGCCGCCCGCGACGACCAGTCTCCCGGGCCCCGGCGTGGTGATGGTGCCGCCCGCGATAACTCCGTCGAGCGTGACGTCGCCCGGGCCGGAGATGGACAGGGTGGAGTCGTGGTTGTTGAGGGTTCCCTTGATGATGATGGTGCCGCCGTCGTTGACCATCGAGCCGTTGACGAAGGAGTAGACGCCGTTCAGACGGAGCTGACCGCCGGAGGCGGCCCGCAGAGTGCCGAAGTTGGTCCATGTGGAGAGGCCGTAGTTGTTCTGGAACGTCAGGGAGCCGCCGTTGACCGCCTCGATCGTGCCCAAGTTGATGAGGGTCTCGGCATGGATGGTCATCTCGTTGCCCGGGGTGCTGGCCGAGATGAGGCCGTTATTGATCATGGCCCCGGGGGTCGAGCCGCTGTCGCGGTAGCCCACCAGGCCGGCCCCGCGCACCGAGACGCCCGGCTCAACCGTGAGGGTGGTCCCGGGGTTGACGCGGATAATGCCGGCGGGCTGGACCACATAGTTGCCCGCAACGAGACTCTGCGTACCGTCGGCCCGCATCGAGCCGGCGACGGTCGCGGTCCCGCTGACCGAGAGTCCGCCCGTGAACACAAGCCCTTGCGCGGTCATGTCCCCTGTGATCTGGACGCCCGACTCGAGGCGGCCGCCGATGTTGGGGCTGAGGCCTGACGCGACGGTGATCTGTCCGCCCTGGATGATCGTGGAGATAAACGAGATGTTGCAGTCGGGGGTGATGGCCAGGGGCTGCTGGCTCGTGTCGATCTCTCCCCAGAGCAGCACCGAAGCGCCCGGGGCGCGGCGGATGATGCCCAGGCCCGCAGGGGTCATGCGGCCGCCGAGGCGGATCTCGCCCTGAACGGCCTCGATGACGCCGGTGTTGGTCCAGATCGTGGGCGGGCTGAAGTTGCCGGTCCCGCGCTGAAAGCCGATCTCCAGCAGGCCGCCGTTTCTCGCCTCGAGGCGCCCCTGGTTGGTGAACGTGTCGGGGATGATCGCGATGCTGTTTCCCGGGGAGAGCACGTCGGCGCTGATCAGCCCCTGGTTGACGATCGTGTCGACGGAGGGGTTGCCGGAGAGGCGGTCGCCGAGTCTGGCGCGGACCCCGCGGACGGTGACGGCCGGCCCGAGCGTGAGGGTGGCGCCGGGGCCAGTGGAGCGGAGGGTGGCGGTGTTGTTGCCGAGGAAGGAGAAGGTCCCGGCGGCGATGGTCCCTCCGCCGGCGTAGGAGATGGAACCGGCGTTGACCTCGAGGGCGCCGGAGAATCCCGATCCGCCGGTCATCGTCAGCGCGCCATCGACGGTGAATCCCCCGTTGACCTGGACGCCATCGAGGGTGCCCGAGGTGATGCGCATCCGGTTGGGGGCGGAGGTGTTGACGGTGCCGCCGAGAAGCGTCCCGCCGCTCATCGTGTAGAGCCCGGGGCCGATGTCGAAATCGCCGCCCAGGGTCAGGAACCCGGCGGTGTGGCTGAGGGTGGCGCTGGGGGAACTGAGGTCGAGGGAGGAAAGGCCGACGCTGGTGTTGAGGGTGATGGTGTGGGCGGGGCCCGCGGCGTCAAGCATGACGGCGTAGAGCGCGCCCGTGGGCGTGCCGTTGTTGGGCACCGCGCCGCCGGTCCAGAGGGCGGGGTCGGACCAGTTGCCACTCACCGCGGAGAGCCAGTGGACCTGGATGGGACCGTCTTGGCCGCCTGGGTCCTGGGGCTCGCGGGTAAGAGGGCGGGAACCAACGTGAAGGCCGGCCCCGAAGAGTTCAAGCGCCGGGGGACGACGTTTCCACGCGGGATCGACCGCCTGCCCGAGGGTCACCGCTTGTCCCGCGCCCCCAAGGAAGGCGGCTGCGGCAACGGCGTAGCGTGTGCGGTGGGGGCGGGTGCGGGCCTGGGGGGTCGAGAGACTTGGCATGGCGCTCTCCAGGGAAGGCGGGAACAGGCATGGTCCCCGATCGGGCTTCGATACGCAATGACGAACGTCCCCCAGCACGAGCTGAACAGCCCGGGATCACCCGTCGGCCCGCTTGCCCCCCGCGCCGGACGCCCTGGGGCGGATTGCTGGGGCACGTTCCTAGCCTTATGTGAAAACGCCTAGGGGCACCCGCCGGCGTATTTCGTCAGGAAGCAACCGAAGTCCTGGACGTTAAGCGCCGGGCTCTGTGTGCTGGCATCGCAGTTGGCGTAGGCATCGCCGGCGGCGTAGCGCGTCAGGAAGCAGCCGAAGTCCTGGACGTTCAGCACCGGCGGGGTGGTGCTGGCGTCGCAGTTGGCGTAGCACGCCGGCGCTGCCGCCGTCAGGTTGGTGCCGATCGTCAGGGCCATCTGCCCGTTCAGCGGGCTGCTGGGGGTGACGCCCCAATACAGCGGCTGCGGCTGGAGGGGGTAGGCGGCTAGGGCGAGGTAGTACACGCCGGCTGCCAGGGAGCCGTTGCGCCCGTCGAACGGCTCCCCATCCGGGCGGGCGGGCCGCCCGGTCGCGCCGAACGAAAGCTGGCTGGTGAACCCGGGGCCAGTGTCGTCATCGCTGGCGACCAGGGCGCCGTCGCTGGTGAAAAGGGCGATCTGCGTGTCGTTCAGGCCCCATGCCGCCTGCGGCGTGAACCCGGTCCCGAAGGTGTCGATGTCGAGGTAGGTGCCGAGCCCCGGATGCGCCCCCCAAGGGAGCGTCAAGCGGTACCAGACGACCGAAGAGGCCGGGGCGTTGATGCCCGTGAGCGCTGCGCCCGGCGCGGCCAGGGGGGGCAGAACGGTGGCGTTCGGCGGCGTCGGCGGGATGCTGGTGGTCGAGAACACGATGTTCCAGCGGGCGTCCACGGCCGCGGGCCCGCCGTCGTCGGCGATCTCGTAGAAGCGGAAGGTCCACAGCCCGGCGGGGTCGGTCCCGGGCGCAAGGAAGAACGACCCGCTGAACAGCAGCGTGGAGAATGTTGTCCCCGAGGTGAACGGCTGGAGCGTGACGCTCGCGCCGCCAGGCGCGGTGATGAGGATGCGGGCGTCGGTGCGCCAGGTGCGGGTGTGGAGCGACGTGAGCGCGCCGCTGACATTGATCCGTCCGAGGGTGTACCCCCCGTTCAGGGTCGCCTGCCCGAACCCGTTGGAGGGATCGTTGAGCACCCCGTTGGAGTTGACCGGGTTGAGCTGGACCGACTCCTGGGTCTGGCCCAGCGCCGAGGCCTGCAGGCCGGCCGCCAGCGCTGCGCAGGCAACCACCCGCGCGCGGCGCCGCCGGCCGCCGGCGTGCCCGGCGAGGGCCAGGAGGCCCAGGGCGCCCGGACCGGGGATAACGCCCACCGACCCCTGCGTGTAGAGGGCCGAGGTGTCCCAGCTCCAACCCGAGGGGAGCGCGGGGAGAGCCACCGCCGAGAAGGTCCCGGACAGGGCGCCCGGCGCGAACGAGAGCATCGTGTAGCGGGCGCCGACGTGCGGGCTGAACCCCTGCTCCGCCACGAGCCGCAGGGTGCCCGCAAGGGCCGCCGTCTCAGCGAAGGACAGCGGCGTCGCGCCCGCTGCGCCGAGCCACAGCTCGGTCTCGCCGAGCGGCGTCTGCGTGAAGTCCCCCACGACCATCGACGCCCCCGTCAGCACTCGGAGCAGGCCGCTGTTGAACAGCGAGCCTCCCGGACCGTCGGCGGGGGGCACGAAGGTGATGGTCCCGCCGTTGATGGCCTCCACGGTCCCCTCGTTAAAGAACCGCTCCGTGAAGATGCGGATCGCCTGCCCGGGCACATCCGCGGAGACCAGGCCCCGGTTCACGACGGTGCCGCCCGCGTGCGTGAAGATGGCGCCGTACCCGCCGCGGACCGCCACGCCTGTTCCGAGCGTCAGCGTGCTGCCATTCAGCGTCTGGATCACCCGCTCTTCGCCGTCGGAGCCCTCGAATCGGACCGTCCCGGAGGCGAAAGCCTGCGTCCCCTCGAAATCCAGGTGCGCCCGGTTGGAGTTCAGGTGCACGACCCCGTTCACCGTCAGGCCGTTGCGGATGACCCACGCCGACTGGCTCCCGCTGTGCAGGTCGCCGTTGACGGTGACGCCGTCGAGCATGGGTGCCAGGTGCGACGTGAACCTCGCGGGCGCGACGACGTTCAGCGTGCCCTGCTTGAGGAGCATCTGGCCGCCCGCAACCCAGGAGCCGGTGGCGGGGCTGACCGTGAGCGTCTGGCCGACGTTGGAGAACACGCCTTCCAGACGCACCGTCCCGCCGTCGTTCACCACCCCGGCGAGGCTCGGCGTCGCGGCGTGCCCGTTGAGCACGAGCGTCCCGCCGCTGGCAGCCCTCATGGTGCCCGTGTTCGCCCACTGTGTGTCGAAGTGAATGGTGAGGACGCCCCCGTCCTTGGCCTCAACCGTGCCCTCGTTGGTGAGGGACCCGGGCTGGAGGAGGAGCTGCTGACCCGGCACATCCGCCGAGACGAGGCCCTTGTTGAGCAGCCTCGCCGTGGTGTAGAGAGGGCCGACCCCAAAGGGATACCCCACCCGGCCCGCCCCCGCGACCGATGTGCCGGGCGAGAGCGTCTGCGTCGAGAGCACCCCGAGGACGACCTTCGCGTTGCCCGTGGGCTCCAGCCGGATGGTCCCGCCGGTCACAGTCTGGCTGTCGGAGCCGGCGCCCAGCCGCAGACTGTTGGTCACGCGGAGCGTCCCGTTGAGCGTCAGGCCCTCGCGGATCAGCAGGTCTTCGACCGCCTCGAGCGTCCCGTTGATGGTCACACCGTGGAATCGCGCGGCCGCGATGGGGCTGTTGAACTCGTAGAGCATGGGAACGCCCGGGTGGAAGTTCAGCGTGCCCCCGGTGATGGTGGCGCCGCCGAACGTCCACGCGCCCATGGTGGCCGCCCCGAAATCGAGCGTTGCACCAGTGTTGTTGAGCGTGCCGATCATGCGGACCGTCCCGCCGCTGCGCTCGAAGGTGGTCCCGCCGAGGGAGAAGGCGCCGCCGAGTTCCAGGAACCCGTTGATCACGCGGACGCTGCCTGTGCCGCTCCAGTTTCCCATGAGCGCGAGCCGCCCCTGGTTGATGGCCTCGATCGTGCCGGCGTTGGTGAAGGTGCCCGGATTGATGACCAGCGGGAGGTTGGGCCGGTCGGCGGTGATCCGGCCCTGGTTGATCAGCGTCCCGGTGTTGCTCCCAGTCTCGCTGTAGCCCACGTTCGCGTTCCCGCCCTGGACGACCACGCCCGGCCCGAGCGTGACCGTCTGGTTGTCGCGGACCACCAGGCGCTGCTGATCGTTTGTGGAGGTTCCCAGGAGGGCGAAGGTCCCCGAGGCGAGCGTCTGGGTGCCGTTGAGAAAGACCGCCGCGCGAGGAGCGGAGAGCGTGACCGCGCCGCTGCCGGAGAAGCCATCGTTGATCGCGAGCGTCGGGAAAGAGTTCCCGGATGACTCGTCGAGCAGCAGGTCGGTGTTCAGCGTCACGTTGCGGAGCGTGGCGCCGTTGGTGCCCGAAGCGCTATCCACCTGGATGTAGAAGCTGGCCCCGCCGGTCGCGGCCATCGTGCCGTCGCGGACCTCGCCGTTCCAGAGCCGCCACGAGCCGGTGGTCGCCGGGGCGAGCGTCAGGGTCCCGCCGTCGAGGTCACAGACGCCGCGCACACGGACCGTCCCGCCCGTCCGCTCGAAGGAGCCGAGGGCGGCGGGCGTGAACACGCCGGCAAGGTCCAGCGTGGCGTCGGTAACCCTGATCAGCCCGCTGTTCGTCCACGCGCTCGACGGCCCGCCCAGGATCAGGGTTGAGCCCGCGAGCGCCTCCAGGGTGCCCGCGTTGGTGAAACTGCTGACCTCGATCCGCGTCGTGCTCCCCGCGCCCGCGGCGGTGATGAGCCCGCCGTTGACGAGCGAGGGGGGCGGCCCGGCGCCGGCGTTGCCGATCGTCACGGACGGACCGGAGGTCACCACGGTCACCGCCGGCCCGAGCGTGAGAGCGCCCCCGCCCGCGACCCCCATGGAGCCCCCCGCGAGCAGGTTGAACGTGCCCGTGCTGAGGGCCTGCTCGCCCTCAAACGTGATGGAGGAGGACGAGCCGGCGACGTTGACCACGCCGCTGAACGAGCTCGCGCCGGATACCCGGAGCTGTCCCGCCTGGCTTGCCAGATCCAGGTCGCCGACCACCGCGACACCGTCCAGCCGCGTCGCCGTACCGACCCGCAGGGCCATCCCGGGGTCGACGGCGAGTGTGCCGCCGCTTATGGTCCCGCCCTGCATCCGGTTGGGCCCCGACGTGGTGGTGACGGCCAGCGTGGCGCCGGCGTTGTCCAGTTGGCCGGTGATGACGGCGTGGCCGTCGTTCGTGCGCGTGACGGTGCCCAGCCCGGCGGTCGTGTAGGCGCCGCCCAGGTTCACCGTGCCGCCGTCGGCGAGGAGGGTCCCCGCGTTGCTCCACGACGGGGCGCTGATCGTGAGCACCCCCGGCCCCACCGCCCGAACGGTCCCGTGATTGGTGAACACGTCGGGCATGATCGTCACCGCCGTGGATCCGCCCTCGGATGACACGAGCCCGTGGTTGACCACCGCGTTCAGACCGGGGGCGAGAGTCAGCTTGTTGCCGAGGCGAAAGTTCGTCCCCCGCATGGCGTGATCCGGGGCGATCGTCAGGGTGGTCCCGGCCTCGGCGGCCACGCTGCGGGGGGTGATGCCGACGGAGGGGATGAACAGCTCCCCTCCGGAGAGCGTCTGGTTGCCCTCGAAGGACAGGTTGGCGCCGCCCTGGGCGGAGCCGCCGAGGTTCATCTGGCCGGTGAGCGTGAGGCCGCCCTGGACGCGCGTGCGCACGAGGACCTGGTTGCTGCCGACGTAGGTGAAGTCGCCCGCCAGGGTGGCCCCCTGGAGCAGACTGGCGGCGCTCGTGGTGCTCGAGAACGAGCCGCCGGCGAAAGTCACCAATCCGGAGAGAGTCCCGCCGTCGAGTTTCAACTGGCCGGCCGCGACCGTGGCCCCCTCCACCGTGCCGAGGGACCCCCCAACGCCGATCACAAGTGTGGCGTTGGCGGAGTCGATCGTGAGGGTGTCCACGGTCACGGGGATGCCGAGGTTGACGGCGTATGGCGCAGCGCCGGGTGCGTCGATGAAGGCGTCGTAGGTCTGGCTGCCGCCGTTGATCGGGGAAGTGCCGATGTCCCAGTTGGCGCCGGCGACCCAGTCGCCGCTGGCCCCGATCCAGTGTGCGGGGGCGCCGGAGTCCGGCCCGTCGGCGGGGCCCCCCTCTCTCCCACCCACGGTGGGCCCTGCGATCAGCGGGCGCCGGCGCACCCCCGGGAATCCGTCCGGGCGCATCCAGGGACGGAGCCGGCCATCCAAGCAGAGTTGCTCCCACGACCCGAGTTTCCACGTCTCGCGCGCACCGTCGGGGATGTCGTCTGCGCTCGCCCCGGCGCATGGCAGCGCTAGGGCGAAGCCGGCGATTGAGGCGATGCGGCAGATTGAGCGCGGGATAGTCGGGACCATGGGGGAACCCTCCTGGGTCGTCGACGCCAAGCGTACGGACCGCAGGCAGTTACGCAGTTTGGTCCCGCTCCCAGCGGCTGAAAAGGACGGATCAATCCTGGGTGTCGCCAAGCGCCCGTGGCGGGGTCGTAGTCGGCCACGTCGAGCCGCACGGGCTCGGAGCGGCGGCACCCGTAGAGGCAGGCCAGGGCCGCGGCGTCGCGCCTCCCGCCCGCCCCCGGCCCGCAGGCGGCAAAGAGGAGTCGCAGCTCCGCTCTCGAGAGGCACCTGCCGCGCTGGGCCGGGCCGCCCTTCACCGGCCGCACGTCTCCGCAGCGGTAGAGGTCCTCGGCCGAGAGCAGCCCCAGATGTCCAAGCAATGGTCCCCCACCTCATAGACCTACAAGGCTACTCCCGACGGACGCGGATCACGGGTTGAGCGCTCCTGATGAGGCGAGGTACTTGTCAAGCACCCGTTCCGACTTGGCGGTCTCCCCCATGCAGTAGAGCACCCGGACCTTGGTGTGAGCAACCATGCGCGAAGCGCTCTGTGCTTCGCAACTGCCGCTGAGAAGTTGCAAGATCATGCTATGGCTCATGGGCACCCCTGAGCGTAGCGCGTGAGGAAACACCCGAAGTCCTGGACGTTGAGGATGGGTGCCGTGGTCGAGCCGTCGCAGTTTGCGTACGGGTCGCCGGCGGCGTAGCGCGCAAGGAAGCAGCCGAAGTCCTGCACGTTCAAGACGGGCGACTGCGTGCTCGCGTCGCAGTTGGCGTAGCACGGCGGGAACGCCCAACGGGCCAGGTACGGCGATACCTGGTCGCCGGCGGTGATGAACGACCCGCCGACGAACAGCTCCCCCGAGGCGGTCACCAGGAGCGCATCGACCGACGGCTGCTGGGGCGCGGGGGCGTCCACGCCCGCTCCCATCGGGCGCCACGACGAACCGTCCCAGCGGGCGATGCAGCTGGCGAGCTTTCCGTCGATGGCGCTGAAGACCCCTCCCGCGACGAGATCGCCGCCCGGGAGCACCGCCAGGGCGCGGAAGTCCGGGTCCCCGGTGCTGTTGCTCACGCTCGACACCATGGGGGACCAGCCGGTGCCGTTCCAGCGCGCGATACGGTTGACGCTCGCGCCGCCGGCGCTGGTGAACGAGCCCGCCGCCACCAGGTCTCCCCCGGGGAGCACCGCGACGGCCCGGATGCCGAGGCCGCCCTGAACCCCCTGGCCCAGGGCACTCCAGGCCACGCCGTTCCACGATCCGATCCCGTTCGCCGGGGAAACGCCCGGCAGGGCGGTGAGGTTTCCCGCGGCCACCAGAGCTCCGGCGGGGAGCATCGCCAGCGCGTTCACATTGCCGTTGGCGCCGCTGCCTCCGAGCGGGGCCCACGACGTGCCGTCGAATGCGGCTATGGCGCGGACGGTCGCACCGCCCGAGCTGCTGAACGATCCGCCGGCGATGAGAGAACCCTGGTAGGTGCCCAGCGCGGACACGGTGCCGTTGAAGCCGCTGCCCACCGCGCTCCAGGCCTGACCATCCCAGCGGCCGATCCCCAGCGCCGGCGTGCTTCCGGCCGCGGTGAAGGTGCCGCCGGCGAACACCACCCCATTCGAGCCGCTCATGACGGCGTGGACGCGCGTGGACCCGGGGGTGGTGCTCCCCAGGCCCGGGCCCAGGGCCGACCACGAGGCGCCATCCAGCTGCGCGATGTTGTTGGCCCGCCCGGCCCCCGCGTTCGTGAACGAGCCGCCGGCCAGCAGGCGGCCTTCGGGGGTTCCGGCGAGGCTCAGCACCGCGCCGTTCATCCCGTTGCTCACGGCCGACCAGGCCGACCCGTTCCAGCGAGCCAGCGACATGGCGGGGGCGGTCCCGGCCGTGCCGAAAGCGCCGCCGACGATGAGATCGCCGCCGGCGAGGGGGAGCAGCGCATACGCGCCCCGGGGCGTGATCCCGGCCGGTTCCGGGCCCGCGAGCCCCGAGCTCAGGCCGCCCCACGCCGAGCCGTCCCAGCGCGCGACGCAGTTGACGGTGCCCCCACCCGCCGCCGTGAAGACGCCGCCGACCGCGAGAGAGCCATCGGGCAACTCTGCCAGGGAATACACATCATCCGAAACGCCTGAGCCCAGGGGCGACCAGGAAGTGCCATCCCAGCGCGCGATGCGGTTGGCGTTCACCCCGCCCGCCGAACCGAACGAGCCGCCCGCAATCAGGTCGCCGCTGGAGAGCACGGTCACTGCTCGCGCCCGGGCGGAGAGCCCTGAACCCAAGGGGTGCCAGGCCGTCCCATCCCAACGCGCGACGCGGTTCGCCGCCACGGTCCCCGCATTCAGAAAGAGGCCCGCGGCGACGAGGTCCCCGTTCGGCATCACGCCGATGGAGTGCACGTTGTTGTCCAACCCGCCCGCGAGTGGGGTCCATGCTGTTCCGTTCCAGCGGGCGATGCCGTCGGCGGGGGCACTGGGCGTTGCGAACGAGCCGGCCGCAACGAGCGAGCCATCGGGAAGGAGCGCGAGCGCCTCGACACCTCCCAGGCCCACGCCGTGCCCGACCCCGAGCGCCCTCCACCGCGTCCCGTCCCAGGCCGCGACCCCGTCGGCCGGAAGCCCTGCGACGGTGGTGAACCCTCCCCCCGCTACAAGCTCTCCGGACGGGAGCACCGCCAGCGCCTTGACCGCCGAGCTGCCGGGGCCCCATCCGAGGTTGGACCAGGTGCGCGTCACCGGGTCGAGGGCGGCGATTCTCAGCGCTTTGCTCGAGCCGGCCAGGGTGAAGTTGCCGCCGACGACGATCAGAGGCTGGCGCGGCCCGCTCCCGTCCGGGTCCCACTGCGTGATCGCGTGGACCGTGCCGGCGACCCCCGGCAGGCCGTCGATGGTCTGCCACTGGGGCGAGGGTGGCTCGGGTGGCGGCGGCGGGACCCGGATGAGATAGGCCCAAGTTCCCTGCTCGGCCAGTTTACCGACGAACGCGGAGGAGTCGGCGGAGACCGCCGTCAGCGTCAGCAGCGTCTTGCCGGCGAAATCGAGCCCGTACGTCTCGGCGAGATAGTCCTGCAGCAGGCGGAACCCGTTCGTCGCGTCCCAGACGTACGGGCGACTCGGGACCGTCACCTGGCCATAGACCATGCGGCCATCGGCGCTGACCGCTATCGCCCGACCACCCGTCATGGTCGGGGGGGCCTTGATGGTCTCAGCGCCCGCGGCCGTCCAGCGGCACCCGATGCTCTGCGACTCGGTGGACAGCCCGACAGCAACAGCGCCGTCGGCGCTGCAGCCTTCGAGCCAGCCGACAGGGCTGGTGTAGGGCTGCATGCCGTCGGCGGCGGTCCAACGGAAGCCGTAGTTCGCCCCCCCCAGGGTGTAGCCCCCGAAGACGATCTGACCGTCAGCGCTCACCGCCCGCGCTGAGCATGTCGACGCGAAGGTGGGCAGGGGGAGCAGCGAAACACCCGATCCCTGCACCCACAGGAACGCCCGTGCCGGGTTCCCGTTGGTCTTTCCCACCACCACGTCGCCCGTGCTGTCGGTCGCCGCGGCCGACCCGCTCGTAAGGGTCGTCCAGCCGGTCCCGGCTGTCCACCGCGCGGCCGCGCCGGGGATGTTCCCCGCGATGACCGATCCGTCGTGATTCGCGTCGACCGCGGCCTGGCCAGGGGACAGGTCCACAATCCCCGACGGGGCGCTCCATTTTACCGCGCGCCATTGGCCCAGGAAGGCTGTGCCCACAACCGTCAAGCCACCATCGGAGACGCCCACGGGGTCCATGCTCGGGTTACCGCCCGGTAGCCCTGGGAGAATGTGAATCGACGGCGTCTGAGCCGCTGCGGGCGCGAGAAAGCGGCCGCCGCACGCCGCGCAAACGATCGCCCCGATCAGCCGGCCGGTTCGGAGACCCATTGTGTCCTCCCGTGCAGTCAACAGAACGAGCGATGTGACACTCCCCGTCCGCCGCATACGCGGAGGTACGGCAAGGGTAGCGTCCGCCAGCATGCCTGCAACAGTCTTGTGGGTGCGTCAGCCCGAAGGAACCGAGAATCAGCGCTCTCGGGACGCCCTTAGGCCCTGCGGCGTCGCGCAAGCAGGACGGTGCACACCAGCCCAAGGGAAAGGGGCCCGGCGGGCGGCACGTTCGCGACAAGAATGCTGTCGCCGATGCCGAACAGCTCCGCACGGAACGTGAGCTGGCCGGCGTCGTTCAGCGCTTGGCCGACGCGGCCTCCCCCCAACTCGTCGAAGTTCATCGCCAGGAAGCGAGCAACGGCGAAAGCGCCGGGCGCGTACTCCAGCATGCCGCCCTCGCGGGCGACCACGACGAGCGAACCGTTCGGGTCGGTAGCCAGCAGCGCATCATCGTTGGACGAGTTGATACCCGGGCCAGAGAGAACGCCAATGAAGGCGATCTGCCCGGAGTTGTTGAGACAGAAATTGCCTATCGAAGCGAGCCCTTGGGCGTTGAGGCTCGGCGGGAGGGGCATCCTGGTGCTGAACAACAGCTCCATTGACCCGGTCTTCTCGATCCACACCCCGTGACCGGCGTGGGACCCCGTGGCGGCGTCACGGAACGAAGCCCGGAACGCGGTGCGCCCCAGGTCGTCGAGCATCGGTCGCTGGAATCCGGAGAACTCTTGCCCAGGAAGGCCCGGGGGTTCCTGTCCGGTCACCGCCCGGAAGGAGAGGGTCTGGCCGCTCCAGATACCGCTGCGGCCGTCGCTGAGGCCGGCAACGGCCGCGACGGCGCCGCCCGGCGCAATTGCCGGGAGATTGAATCCAGTGAACGTGGCACCATTGCCGCCCGGTGCGGCCTCGCCCGTGTGAGCAACGGCGGCAAGCGGCCCGCCGGGGGCGGACCGGTAGATAGCCTGGCCAGGGGTGGCCCCCGCCAGGTAGGTCCCGGAAAACACGAGCCCGCCGTCCGCGGCCAACCGGGGTCGCGAGAACCCGTTGGTGAAGGTCGCGGCGGGGGTGACCCCGGGGGCCGGGCTCCCCTCGCGGGCGATCGTGGCGAGAGTTCCCGCCACGGTGGCCCACACCCCGTCGTCGTTCGTCGTGTTGACCCCCGGCCCGGCGAGGCTGCCGCAGAAGGCCACTCCGCCGGCTTCCGTGGCGAACTTGGGCTCGCTGCTGAGCGGCGGGCCGAGAACTTCGAACACGGTGCCCGGGGGCCCGGGAGCGGGATCTCGGTGACGCACGACGAGCGAGACGTTCTCGGGTGGCCCGACCCAGAAGGCGACGACGCTGCTGCCACCGGCGCCGTTCAGCGTGAAAAGGCTATCGAAGAAGACCCGGCCCGCGGAATCGAAGCCGAAGACGGTCGTGGGGAATACGGTCCACCGCACGCCCGGCGGCGTCTGCGGTTGGGTGGTGCCATCGTGGAAGACGCGGGCGCCGCCCGAGGGTCCGTAGACCCATATGCCCCTTGTGCTCCCCTCCGGGCTGGAGTTGTTGAGACCGGAGGGAAACATGATCCGTCCCATCGGGTCAATCGACGGCACCCCGATTGATGCGAAGTTCTGTCCGATGGTCCCTGGCGCAGGCTGGTCAGCGCTTGCAACTCGGCGTACCGGGACCTGGCCCGCGGCGTGCAGGGGCAAGAGCGCGCAGACGATGAGCGGCAAGGCAAGGCGTGGCGTCATGTCTCCCTCCGGGCCAACGAGCACGCTGGCGCGCCCAGCATACCACGCGGGCCGCTCACCAGCACGCGCAATTGAGAGCCTGATTCTCGTTGGTGATAGAGGCAGGCGGGGCGCAGCGGCACCCGGCCTTCGCAGACGCCCGCCATCCCATTTGAGAACGCCGATTCTCGTTGGTAATGCTGCCTCAGGAACAGCCGGGTATCAGCCATCCGACCCCGCGGGGGGGGCGACTACCGCGCCTGCCACGCGATGACCGGGCGTGCCAGACCCTACTCGCGCCCGCCCCGCTCCCGCGCCCCCTCGGCCGCGTCCGCGGCGTCGTCCTGCTCGGGCGTCGAGGTGGCGAGCGGGTGGCCGCTGTTCTTGCGGATAGCCGGCCCCAGCAGCATGCCGGGCGCTTGCCCAGCCAGCCAGAGCTACGGGCACCCGGCGGCGTACCGGGTAAGGAAGCAACCGAAGTCCTGCACGTTGAGCACCGGGGCGGTCGTGCTCTCGTCGCAGTTGGCGTACGCCTCCCCCGCCGAGTACCGGCCCAGGAAGCAGGAGAAGTCCTGCACGTTAAGCACCGGCAGCTGCGTGCTCTCGTCGCAGTTGGCGTAGCACGACGGCAGGGCGAACGTGCCGTAGTAGACGCCCCGGCCGTGGGTGACCACAACCAGCGTGGCCGCGTCCTTGAAGAAGAGCTGCTCGACCGGCGCAAGCCCCGGGCCGCCGGTGGCGTCGATCGGTGCCCAGGCCTGCCCGTCGTCGCTGCTCAGGAAGAGGCCGATGTCCGTCCCCGCGTAGAGCCGCCCGGGGGCCTGGGGGTGCCGGGCGAGCGAAGTCACCGGGACCGCCGGGAGCGCCGTGGCCCCCGACCCGGAGATGTTCGCCCAGTTCGTTCCCGCGTTCTCCGTCTTCCAGACGTTCCCGCTGACGTATCCCAGCAGTGTCACGTAGACCCTCTGGCTGC
The DNA here is from genome assembly GCA_040902425.1 of Phycisphaerales bacterium. Lineage (GTDB taxonomy): Bacteria > Planctomycetota > Phycisphaerae > Phycisphaerales > UBA1924 > JBBDXI01. Next base: position 31,717 of record JBBDXI010000111.1, on the reverse strand, counting down.
TGGCGGGGTCCACCAGGATCTTCGAGACCCACCGCCCCGGGATGGGCCCGCTCTGGTCAACCCTTGTCCATGCCGGTACCGCGGCCGTGCCGTTGGTGGTCTTCCACACCTGACCGTTGTTGTACCCGACCCAGATCAGGTCGCTGCTGCCCTGGGCGACGGCGAGGGTGGAAATGTTGTAGGGCGAGTTCTCCGAGTAGTGGGAGTTGGGGGGCTCTTCGCCGCCGGGGCGGCCGGGCGGCTCGATGGTCGCCTTGATCGCCGTCCACGCCACGGTGGCCGCCTTGACGTTGGTGGTGCGCCACAGCCGGCGGCCGCCCGCCAGCATGACGCTGGCGTTGTTGGGGTCGAGCATGAAGAAGGGGATGAAGTTCACGTTGAGGGAGCTGGCGTCGGTGATGCCCTGGAAGATGTAGCTCGCGCTCACGCCGGCGTTGGTGCTGCGGAAGATGTTCATCCGCTGGACCTCGCCGTACATGTGAGTGGCGGCGGTGGGGTCGGCGGCGGTGAAGCCGCCG
>JBBDXI010000111.1:30051-31189 GCA_040902425.1 Phycisphaerales bacterium | reverse complement strand
TCACCCGCATCAGCGTCGGGTGGTTGAGCTCGCCGACGAACATCTGCCCCGCGATGACGTTCTTGATCAGTTCATAGCTCTGGTGGCTCGGGTCGACGAGGAAGAACACGTGCTCGCCGGGATAATCGGGATCAGCCTGACTCGATTCTTGGCCGGCGAACTTGCCGAACACGCTGAGCCGCCCGGCCGCGTTGCCGTTGCCGATGTACCACTTGCCGCCGCTGGCGGTGAAGCCGCCGTCGCCGCCGAAGGTCTGGGTCCAGGCCTGGGGGTTGCCGGAGTAGCGGAGGGTGAAGTTGTCCTGCGCGCCGGCCAGGACGATGCCGTTGGGATTGATGGACGCGCCGTAGAACTGCGTGATGCCCAGGTTGTTGTTCAGTGATGTGGCGGCGCTGCCCGCGGAATCGGTCGTCCGGAAGACGCCCCCGTCGGTGCCGAAAAAGAGCGTCTTGTTGGTGACCCCGTTGTACGCCGGGTGCGGCGTGATGACGTGGTGGTCGGCGTGAAGGGCGCCGAAGGTGGTGCTGAGGTTCACGCCCCCGTTCACCGAGCGGGCCATGGCCTGGCCGCCCATCAGCAGCGTGTTGGCGTTGAGCGGGTCCACCCAGAGCACGCCGGTGTAGGACTCGAGGGTGCTGATCCCGCTGGCGCCCTGTTGGGTGTAGCTCTGGCCGCCGTTGGTGCTCTTGTAGACCCGCAGCTGGGAGCCGGTGGAGGAGGCGGAATAGACGATCGTGGGGTCGCTGGGGGCGTAGTGGAGCTCGACGCGGTGGGGGGTGGCCCAGGTCCCGGTGGCGGCGGTCCACGTCACCCCTCCATCGAGGGAGTAGTGGGGTATCGCGCCGCCAGCCAGGGCGCGGCTGGCGTCGGTGGGGTGGAAGAGCACCTGGAACATCCTGGCCGTCGAGCGCTGGGTCCAGGTCGCGCCCGAATCGGTGGAGCGGAAGATGCCGGCGGGCGTCGCCACCAGCATCACCTGCGGGTTGCCGGGGGCGAAGGCGATGCGGTTGACGTACTGGAAGTCGGGCGTGGCGGTGCCGGGCATCTGGGCCCAGGTGTCGCCCCCGTCGGTGCTCTTGAAGATCCCGGCCAGGCCGTAGTAGTCGGTAGCTCTGGATTCAGGAAGAACCCTTCAGGA
>JBBDXI010000111.1:0-30041 GCA_040902425.1 Phycisphaerales bacterium | reverse complement strand
CCCAAGACCGCGGCGGTGTTGCTGGTGCCCGCCACGGTCTCGAAGAAGCCCTCGCCCGTGCCCGCGTAGAGCACGTTGGGGTTGGCCGGGTCCATCGCCATGCACCCGATGGAGAGGGCGGGCACGAAGTCGTCCAGCGGGAACCACGAGGCGCCGCCGTTGGTGGTCTTCCAGACGCCGCCGGTGGCGGCCCCGGTCCACATGATGTTGGGGTCGGCCGGGTGGATCAGGATGCCGCGGATGCGCCCGCCGATGTTGCCGGGCCCGATCCACTGCCAGCTCACCGAGTCGCCCGCGCTGCCCGCGATCTGGGCCGCCATGGCCTTGCGCTTCGCCACCGCCCGCATGAGAGCATCCCCCGCGGGCGGGCGCCCCCGCTCATCGAGCCGCTGCTCATAGCGGAACCGGGCCGCGGCCAGCGCATCGTCGGGGGCGAGCTTTCTCTCCCCGGTGCTCTGAGCGACCTCGCCCCGCGGGCTCCCCGCACAACCGGCGATGAGTGCGCTGCCCACCAGCATCCATCCGCGAACAGCCATGGGTGTTCTCCGTCCAGGGGTTACGGCCGCGCCGCCGCCGCCCTGAAGCAGCCGTCGCGGGGCGATCTTGAGCATACCAGCATGTGACGGAATTACGGACGCAACCGGTGCGAACCCCTGCAGGAGCCCCTCCGGCAGCGGCCGCCCCGCCTTAGCACACGGTGCGGCAGCTATCGAGCGGCCTCATGGAGCATCGCTCCAAGAAAGTCGCGAGGATTCGCTGGAAAGCCCCCAGAGCGCTGGGGCCGGTACGGCCAGTCTGCCGCGGCGGCGTTTGTGAGGCCCCACGTCATCGAGCACGGGACCGACGTGCTCAGCCGCGGGGGCGCACGCGGAGCGTGACGCTTTCGAAGGGGTGGATATGAAGGCCGAACTGGCCGTCCTTCAGCGTGATGCCCTCATCGCCGCCGTGGGGCGGGCGTTTCCATGGTGTCTCGACGCTGGTGTTGCGCTCGGCCGCGGCGGCCCGTGACCCCAGGGCTCCGATGCGGAGGCGGGCGGGGCCGTGGAAATCCCCGGCGTTCCAGAGCCTGACGATGTAGCCGTCGCCGTCCTCGGCCCGCTTGAAGGCGGTGATGCGGACAGGGGCGGGCTCGACCGAGACGATGTCGGCGAGGCGCGCGGTGACCTCGCCCGACCACGGGCTCGCGAAGTCCATCGCCCGCTCGACGGTGAGGCCCGGTCCAGAGGTGATGGCGTAGCGGAAGCGGAAGTCGCCATCCTGGCTCGCCTTGTAGTTGGTCTCCCAGTAGTTGTTCATGATGTAGGAGAAGACGCGCCGGTTCTCGATCGGCAGCGCCCGCAGGGCGCGGTGGGTGTTGATGTCCTGCAGCTCGAAAAGGGGGCGCATCGGGGGATGACCAGGCGACGGCAAGGCCGCTGGCGGGGTCGCGCAGGCGGACGAAGCTCTCGGTGGTGAACCAGTCGAGGCAGGTATGCGGGAGCCAGTCCCGGCCGGCCCGGACGATGGCCCCGGCGTTGTCGTAGTCGATGACGGGCGAGCTGAAGGCCTTCCCCTCCATCCTGCCGGAGTTCTCGACGGCGCCGCTGCCGCGCATCGAGCCGCGGATGTCCGACGGCATCGTGACCTACACCGTGGCGGGGGAAGACGTCGGGCTCCGGTCGGCGGTGGACCTCGTGGTTGCCGACCAGCGGTGCGCGGCGCTCAGGCGGTACGCCGGACAGGACGGACGGCGGCGCATCGCCATCTTCCGCGTGATCGACACCCCGACCAAGCGCATGACGGTCGATGTGTTCCTCCACCCGGAGGTCTACCCCGGGTCCTCGCCCGAGCTGGCCATCTACAACACCGTCGAGCGGGGGATCGTGCGGATCGACACCACCCCGTCCCGCGAGAACGACCGCTTCCACCAGCACGACGTCATCCGGCCGATCGCCGGCGGGCTGGCGAACGCCCGTCTGGCCCATGTGCCGCGGTACCCCGAGATGCTCCGGCACGTCTGCGGGAAGCTCGGGCTGGCCCCCGCCGAGTTCCGCGGGTTCCGCCTCGATGTCCACTACCCGATCTACGGCGCCCAGTACCAGTTCGGATTCACCCTTCCCCACTCCCCGACCAGCGTCCATCGCTAGCGTGCGTCACATAGGCTCAGCCCCCGTAAAGGGGGTGTCCCAGCGCCGGCGAAGCCTGAAGTGCGGCCGCACACCGTGTCGTGCTCGCGCCGGGCGCGGGACCTGGGCCTCAACCCCGAATGGCTGTACGCGGGGTCGCGTTGCCCGGAGCGCGGGAGCGCATAGCCAACGAGAACGCGGATTCTCAAAGACGAAATCCGATCCAACGCCAGTCACTGTTGGCCGAATGGGGTGCGCGCCGGCAGCCATTCTCGCTGGTAATGGCTGGCTCAGGCGCCCTCGCACCCGACCCTTCGAGGACGTGGAGGGGAATCAGCATCGTACTGAACCACGATCAGCGAGCGCCGCCGCCCGCAGTGGGGGCACAGGCGGGTATTGGGCGATCGCCTCCCGTCGTGCTGGTAGACGGTGTCCCAGCCGTTGGCCGGGGCGCACCGGCAGCCGGCCTTCGCAGACGCCCGCCGTTCAAGGGCCCTGATCCTGCTGCTCAAGCTCATGGCTGGCCCCGCTGTTGCCGCCCGCTCGCGGATGGCTGAGGTGCCCGTCTGGGAGGGCTCAAAACGGGCCTGCGCCCTGCGAGCCCCCGGAGGCCGCTCAGGGCGGGACTGGCGGACGCCCCCGAGGTCACGGCGTCGTCTCCGGTGGCCGCCACCCATCGGGAAGGACGGTGGCGGCGTAGAACTCGCGAAGGCTCGCCACCGCCCGCTCCTCTCCGTTGGGCTTCCGCATCAAAATCCTGCACGGCCCTGCGCCCTCCGGTGCTGACGGTCCGGGCGTGAAGTCATCTACGACGATGACGACGGTCTCTGACCGGAATCCCGTGGCCCGACGTTCCAGCTTCGAGATCCGCGTCTTGAGGCTCACTGGGCACCCCGGTCTGGCATCGATGCCTCGAGGGCGGCGAGCCGCTCGATGAGGTCCGACTCGACCGGCGGACCAAGGGTCCGGCTCAGCAGCTCCCGGACCGCCCACGGCTCGCCCTTCTTGGCCGCCTTGACGAGCGCCCGGACCACCTCCGCCATGTCCTTCTCGGTGACGCTGGCGGCCAGCGTGGCCCTCCAGCGGCCTACCTGACTGAGCGGCGTGGGGGTTGCCCGGCCCGCCGGGGTTCCCGGCAGCGAAACGCCCCGCCTTGGCGCGGCGGTTTACCCCGTTTGGTGACGGTGAATCGCTCACGGGAGGGCTCCCACCGCATTGATCATCGCCAGAATGCCTGCTCGCATGGCCGGTGGCAGTTCCGGCCAGGCTGAAATGACTCGGTCAATCCCCGCGTCCGGCTCGTCGCTGCGCTGCGCATGCGCTGCGCGCCCGGAGGAAACGGCGTTCCCAAGGGCGCCAGCGAGGGTTTCCGGCTGACTCTTAATCAGAGGGTTGAAGGTTCGAGTCCTTCGCGGGGCATTCTTGCCGGCGCGTGTCCCCTGTGTGCCGGGACCCGCCGGAAGGGCCTGAGTTGCCGGGGCTTCCATCGGTCTGGCGGACGGCACCGATGCGTCCGGCGATCGCCACCTCGGCGCGCCGGGGCTTCGCGACGCCTGCGGGTCGCCGGCGGAAGCCGCGCGTCGCGGCTAGGGGCAGCCCGCGGCGTAGCCGGCAAGGAAGCAGCCGAAATCCTGGACGTTGAGCACCGGCGCGGTTGTGCTCTGGTCGCAGTTGGTCCAGGGGTCGCCCGCGGCGTAGCGCTGCAGGAAGCAGGAGAAGTCGGCCACGTTGAGGACCGGGGCGGATGTGCTCCCGTCGCAGTTGGCGTAACAGGGGGCGGGGGCCGAGGCGGCGGCCGCGGCGGCGCCGGCGTGGATGCGCCCGGCTCCGAGCAGGCCGGCGTGCGACGGGTTGAGCGTGGAGATGTCGGTGCTCGTGTGGCCGAGCAGCGCGGCCACGGTCGTGCGTGTCGCGCCGGGGGCCAGGGCACGCGCCAGGGCGGCGGTGCCCGAGACCAGGGGGGCGGCGAAGCTGGTGCCGCTGGCGCTGGAGTAGAGCCCGCCGGGGAACGGGCCGACCATGCCCGCGCCCGGGGCCGAGACGGCGATGTACGGGCCGTAGTCGCTGAAGCCGGCTTTCAGATCGTTCTCGTCCGTGGCGGCGACGCCGATGACGCCGTCCCACGCCGCGGGGTAGAGCGGCGGGTCCTGGCGGTTGCTGTTCCCGGCGGCGGCGACGACGAGGTGGTCCTGGGCGAGGGCGCTGTTCACGGCCTCGAGGACGGACCGGGAAGGGATCGTGGAGCCCAGGCTGATATTGATGACCGAGGCGCCCGAGGCCGAGGCGGCGTCGATCGCCTGGGCGAGATGGAAGGCGGTCCCCACGCCGTCGCTGTTGAGCACCTTGAGCGGGAGGATGCGCGCCCCGGGCGAGGCGAGCACCGAGAGCCCGGCGACAAACGTGCCGTGTCCGGTCATCTCGTCGATCAGGCCGTCGCCGTCGTCATCCAGTCCGTTGCCCACGTCGGAGAAGTCCGGCGAGTTGGCGACGAAGTTGAAGCCGCCGGGGGCGATCCGCCCTGCGAAGAGCGGGTGCTGGGCGTCCAGGCCGCTGTCGAGGACGGCGATCGTGACGCTGGTCCCGGTGGAGATCGCATGGGCCGCGGCCAGGTCGAGGCGGGTGGTGGCGTACTGGGTGGTGTACTGCTGGGCGGTCGAGCTGAGGAAGAAGCTCTGGGTCCCGCCGCCGGGGGCGAGCTGGATGAAGTTCGGCTCGGCCCAGGCGATCCGTGCATCCCCCGACATGGCGGTGGCGATCGCCGGCGCGTTGGCCTGCGGGCCGAGCCCCAGCAGGAAGGTCCGGCGCGCGGGGATGGAGCGGAGGACGGTGGCGCCGTAGGAAGAGTTCACGCCCTCGATCGTTTCCCCGGGCTGCAGGCGGAGCACGATCTGGCCGCAGACGCAGGGCGTGGCGCCGCCGCAGGGTGTCTGCGCGGGGCTCGACGCGGCGAAGAGGAGCGCCGGCAGTATTGCGGCCAAGGCGTGCTGTGCGCGTCGTTTCATAGGGCCCCGACCACAAAGTAGGGCGACCAGAACGCGGGGTGCACCCCCCCCGCATTGAACTCCCGCCGGGCACGCTGCAACGCCTTCGTGAGCCCGGCCGCCCCGGTTCCGGCATCAGCATACCACAGGGCATAGACGCGGGACAGGAATTCGGTCGCTGTGCGGTCGTGAATCGGCCAGAGCGTTCCGAGAACCGCCCTGGCGCCCGCCCCGAGGAAGGCCCGGATGAGCCCGGTGAGCTCATCCCCGCCGGCCCACCCCACCCGGCCGGTGTCGCACCCGCTGAGGGTGATGACGGACCCCGAGACCCGAAGGCGTGCCGCGTCCGCCGCCGTCAGCCAGCCGTCGGCCAGACGCAGGCCCGACGCGCCGGCGGGCCCGGGCGTGAACGCGCCGTGAGTCGCGAAGTGGACCAGCGGGGCGCCGGCGGCGTGATGCGCCACGGCGCTGAGGGTCGCCTCCTGCCCGGTGAGAACAACGGCATCGGGGATCGTGGCGCGGAGGGCCTCGGCCTCGCGCTCGATGCCCGGGGCCGCGTCGTCGGCAACGGCGACGATGAGCGGCCTGCCCCCGGGCGCGGCGCGTCCCCGCTCCCCGAGCCGTGCCATGACGGAGGCGCTGGGCGTCTGGACGATGGGCAGGCGCTCGCCGAGGTAGCCGTCGGCATCGCGGAGCGAGTGAAACGGGACCGCGTGCAGAGCGCCGACGGGGCCGACGATGAGCCCTTCCACACCGCGGAGGTACGGGGCCAGGGGCGAGAAGACCAGATCGTGCAGGTCCGACAGCGAGCGCTCCGCGGATGCGGGCGACCCGGGCGGCAGGCCGGCCGCGGAGCGGGCGACAACCCGCGCCACGTCGAATCGGAGCCGCTCGAGCGCCGCCTCCACGGGGCCGACGGGGCCCACCGGGACCGCGTGTGCACCCCCCCGGAGCACGACGAAGGCGGAGAATCCGGCGCGCACCTGGACATACTCGATGGCCCCCCACCCCCGCGGGAGCATGGCCTGCACCTCCTCCAGCGAGGCCGGGGCGCCGGCGATCTCGTGGTATCCCGCGCGGGCCGCGAGCCGGGCGGAGACCTGCTCGATCTCCCGGCCGGCGTCGGCGATGCGTTCGCGCAGGGCGGCGGAGGCGGGGCCGCCGGCGCCGGACTCCTGCAGCCGGGCGAGCAGCGCCCGCAGGCGCTCGTGCGCGCGCACGAGTTCCTGAGACGGCTCTTCCGCGGCCTCCGCCGGGGGGGGCGCGCCCGCGTGCCGCGCCAGGGCATCCAGGAGCGAGCCGGACTTCCCCATCTGCGCGACGACGAAGGCGCGGGCAACGCCGCGGGGCACCCGCGGGCCCAGGAGCGCCTCCAGCGCGTCGCTCATCACTTCACCGTGGGAGGAGGCGAAGGTGGCGCGGAAACGGTCGGTCGGGATGGTCCCGCGGAGCCGGCCCAGCTCGCTGGCGGCCAGTTCCAGTTCGTCGGCGGCCTCCTCGGAGTGGCCCAGGGCCCGCAGCGCCATCCCGCGGGCGTGGCGGAGCGTGGGCTCCAGGTGCACGAGGCCGACGCCCCGGGCGAGAGCGAGGCCGGCCTCGGCCTCCCCTGCGGCCGCGGCGCCGTCGCCGGCGCGCAGCGAGTCGGCGCTGAGCAGCGCGTGGGCGGCGGCGAGGTCGGCGGGGCGTTCGCGCAGGCCCTCCATCGCGCCACCCACCAGCGCTCTCCCCTCCATCCGCGCGCCGGCCATGATCGACAACTGCCCGAGGATGAGTGTGGCCCGCGCGGCCGCCACGGGCTGGCCGAGAGCGGTGAAGTCCCCGGCGGCGCGCTGGGCCACTCGCGTCGCCTCCTCCAGCGAACCCTCCAGGCCCAGTACGCGGGAGAAGCCGGCCCGGGCGCGGGCGGTCTCGGCCTGCATGCCGTGCTCTTCGAGCACGGGGATGGCCGCCCGGTAGGTGGCGCCGGCCGCGGCCAGGAGGCCGACGGTGTACTGCGCCTCGGCCTGCTCAATCGCGAGGCGTGCCGCATCGCCGGGGGCGCCCTCGGAGGCCAGGCGCATCCGCGCCCGCTCGAAGTGGTGGAGGGCCGGCCCGTGGCGGCCCTGGCGTGCGAGCAGGTCGGCCAGGTTGCCCTCGGCGATCGACGCGGCCCGGTTCGCTCCCGCCCGCTCGAAGGTGCCCAGGGCGTCGCTGAAGGCCCGCTCCGCAGCGGCGAAGTCGCACAGGTCCAGCAGCGCCTCGCCGCGGTTGCTGTGGACCTGGGCGGCCACCGTGGGGGCGTCGGCCAAGGCGGGGAGCGCCCGGTCGAAGCAGGCGAGGGCGACCTCCGGCCGGTCGAGCATGCGGTGGACGACGCCGAGGTTGACATCGGCGCGAGCGGCGAGGACGGGCTGGCCCAGGCCGGCGAGGGCTTCGCGGGCCTGCTCGCCGACCTCGGCGGCCTCTCGCAGGCGTCCCAGCCGGGCCAGAGCGTGGATCATGGCCACGCCCGCCCGGGCGCCCTCGACCGGGGCGTCTGTTCCCGCGATCCGCTGGGCGTCGCGGAGGACGGCCAGCGCTTCGTCGAAGCGGTTGGCGTACGCCAACGCCTGCCCCCGGGCCCGGCGGGCCCGCGCCTGCGCTGAGCGAATGGCGAGCAGGTCGGCGAGGGCGACCAGGGCCTCGGTCGCGTCGAGCGCACGCCGCGGGTCGCTGATCGCCTGCCGCTCGGCCTCATCCGCCATGGCGCCGAGGAGCGGGCCGGGGTCTCCGGCGGCCCTGATGCGCTGGGCGGTGTCGGCGACGCCGAGCCGCACCAGGTCGGCGAGCAGCTCGGGAGCCTGAGGGGCCGGCGCGGTCATTCGAGGGCCAGGCCGGGGACCAGGAAGGGCGGGTCGAGCCCGACCGCAAGGTCGTAGCGCCCGGCCGGCACCTCCGCCCCGAACTCACCCTCCCGGTCCGTGTGTGCGTCGCACACCAGCGAGGCGCTCCCGGCCTCAAAGAAGGCGATGCCGCACACTCCGGCAGCGCCGGGAGCGCCCTCGACCTTGCCCTTGACGGTGAACCCCGCGGACCCCGGGCGCTGGCGGATATGTAGGAACAGCTCCCGCCCCTCCGACGCGGCCAGCACATCGAAGCCCTCGGACACGCCGGCGCGGAACCCCACGAGCGCTGGATGCGCCCGCGTGTCGAGCAGGATCGTCGCGTGCAGGGCGCGGGCCCTCTCCAGGATGGAGGCCCAGGCGCTCGCCACGGGGCCGGCCATCATCGACCTCACCCGCGCCACCGCCCGCGGCGGCGGCGCCGGGTCGGAGAGGGCTTCCCCAAGGCGTTGCTCGAGCTCGTGTTCCCTCATGTCGGTCTCCTGCGCTCTGCTCAAAGGAGGGTGATCCGCCGCCGCGTGATACACGTCATGCGCTCTCCCGCGATCGCACGATGGCCGCGAGCTTCGCGAGGCACCGCGCCCGCGTCGGGCCGATGCTCCCGACCGGCATGTCGAGCCGGCGCGCGATCGTGCTGTAGTCCGGCTTCTCCGGCCCGAAGAGCGCGACGAGGAGCGCGCGGCAGGGGTCACCGAGGAGGTCGAGCGCCTCGCGGATGCGCTGGCGCTCCTCGGCCGCCGCCAGTTCCTCCTCGGGCGGGGGCTGGGCCTGGACGTCCGGCAGGACCGAAGCCGTCGGTCCGGCCCGCCTGGCCGCCCTCGCCGATTCCCGGACGGCCGTCGTGATCAGCCATTTGGGGAGGCTCGCCGCATCCCGCAGCCGGGGCAACTCCTTCAGGAGGATGGCGAAGACATCCTGGAAGACATCCTCGCAGGCCTCGGGCGGCAGGCCCCGGCGACTGGGGACCGAGTACACCAGCCGGCCATAGCGGTCGATGAGCGATGCCCAGGCCCGCCGGTCGCCCTTGAGGCAGGCCTCGACGAGCGCAGGGTCCTGGGATTGGGGGTCGGGCGTGGTGTGGGCCTCCCGCACGGGTGAGAACTGTTGGATCGGACAGAGGCCGGGGCAAGGTGTATCAGGGCCGGGGTGCTCCCGCTCCTTTGTGCATCCGGGGCCGCGGGTGCGCCCCGGGCCGACCCGCCGGGTCTCGTGGGGTCCGGCTCGCGATGGATGCGGCCGGCAAAGGGCGTGTGTGGGAACAGCGCAGGCCGCGCTGGTCCCACCAGGAAACGGGGCCCCCGCCCGCGGACGGTCCCCGCAGAGGTGCACCGCGATGTCCACACGCAAGTCCCTGTGCTTTCCGGCCGCGCTGTGCGGCGCCCACCTCATGGCTCTGGCCGCGCCCCACGCCGTGCTCGGGCAGGCGTGCGAGTGGGTGAACCGGACGGCCGGTCCGGGCGCCCGCGCCTACCACGCGATGGTCTTCGACTCGGCGCGGGGGGTCGGCGTCGTCTACGGCGGGTACGACAACCAGGGGTACAACGGGCGCGTCTCGGAGTGGAACGGGACGGCCTGGACCGACCGGCCGTTTGCGGGCGGGCCCACGGCCCGCGCTGCGCTGGCCATGGCGTTCGACGCGGGGCGCGGCGTCACCGTCCTCTTTGGCGGTGAGAACATCTTCTACTTCGCCGACACCTGGGAGTGGAACGGCACGAGTTGGGCGCAGCGGGCCGGCTTCGGCATGACGCCCCGCGCCTACGCCTGCATGGCCTACGACAGCGTGCGGAACCAGGTCATCCTCTACGGGGGCTTCAACCTCTTCCAGGCAATCGGGCAGACGCACGTCCTGGGCCCCTCGGGGTGGACGCTGGCCTCCTCCTCGGGCCCGTCCCCCCGCGGGGGCGCGGCCATGGCGTTCGACACGGCGCGGGGCTGGGCGGTGCTGTTCGGGGGCGACACGGGGAACGTCAACGGGGAGACCTGGGAGTGGAACGGCACGACCTGGCTGCAGCGCCAGGTCTCCGGCCCGGCGCCGCGCGCGTACCACGCCATGGCCTACGACGTGGCCCGCGGGGTGACCGTGCTCTACGGGGGGTATGTCGCCAGCGGCTACAACGGCGAGACGTGGGAGTGGAACGGGACGGCCTGGGCCCAGCGCGCCGTCTCCGGCCCGCCCCCGATGGGCGCGAACGCGATGGCGTACGACACCGTGCGCCAGAAGGTCGTGCTCATGGGGGGCGACGACGGGGCGTGGAACAACCAGACCTGGGAGTGGGATGGTGCCGCGTGGACGCTGGTGAGCGGCTCGGCGCTCACCGGTCGCGCGTTCCACGCCATCGCGTACGACCCGCTGCGCGCCGAGACGGTCCTCTTCGGCGGTGAGCACGGGACGGGGAAGACCGCGCAGACGTGGGCGTGGAACGGCCAGGCGTGGTCGCTCAAGGGCGCCGCCGGCCCCTCGGCCCGCACGGGCAACGGGATCGTCTTCGACAGCGCCCGGGGCCTGGTCACGCTGTTCGGCGGCGCGGTGGGCGCCAACTCGTTCGACGGGGAGACGTGGACCTGGAACGGATCCGCGTGGACCCAGCGCCCCGGGACCGGCCCCTCTCCCCGGTCCTTCCCCGGGATGTCCAACGACACCGCGCGCGGGGTCGTGGTACTCTTCGGCGGCACCAACGGCGACAACTCGTACCTCGGCGACACCTGGGAGTGGAATGGCTCGGCGTGGACCCTGCGAACCACAACCGGCCCCTCTCCCCGGGCATTCCACGGGATGACCTTCGACGCTTTCCGGGGCGTCACGGTGCTCCACGGCGGCGAGGGCGCCGCCGGCATCAGCGGCGAGACGTGGGAGTGGAACGGGACCGCATGGACCCTGCGCACGCCGAGCGGCCCGGTCCGCAAGTTCCAGGGGATGGCGTACGACTCCGCCGCCGCGCGCACGATCCTCTTCGGCGGCGAGGACTTGGCGGGGTACGCCCCCGGCACCTGGCAGTGGGACGGGGCTTCCTGGGCCCAGCGCCCGGGCGCCAGCCCCGGGCTGCGGGATGCCCCGGCGATGGCGTACGACAGCGGACGGGGCCTCATGGTGCTGCACGGCGGGTTCGACTATTCCTACAGCGCGGAAACCTGGGAGCTTCCCAGCGGGGCGCCGAGCGTCGGTACGCCGCCGTCGCCGGTGACGGCTCCGGTCGGCGGGAGCGCGCAGTTCTCGGTGGTGGCGATGAACACGACCGCGTACCGCTGGCGCCGGAACGGCGCCCCTCTGAGCGACGGGGGGAACATCGCCGGTTCGGCGACATCGACGCTCACGATCGACCCCGTCGGGACCGGCGATGCCGGGTCGTACGACGTGGAGGTCTCGAACGGGTGCGGCTCGGCGGTCAGCGCCCCCGCCTCGCTCACGGTGAGTGGGGGCGGGTGCTACGCCAACTGCGACAACAGCACGACGCCGCCGGTGCTCAACGTCCAGGACTTCGCGTGCTTCCTGACGAGGTACGCCGCAGGCGATGCGTATGCCAACTGCGACGGGAGCACGACGGCCCCCGTGCTCAACGTCCAGGATTTCGGCTGCTTCCTGACGAAGTACGCCGCGGGGTGCCCCTGAATGGACGCGGGCCCGACACGTCGCCGACGCGTCGCCGGGGCACCGGCCTTCACGCTCATCGAGCTGCTGGTGGTCATCGCGATCATCGGCATCCTGATCGGCCTGCTCCTGCCCGTGCTCGCGGGGGCGCGGGCCGCGGCGCGCAGCAGCCGGTGCGCGGCGCAGCAGCGGAACCTGGGGCAGCTCATGGCGGCGTTCATGGCCGAGCGGAAGGGCCAGGCGCCGATCGCGGGGCGGCTGTGGGAGCGCACGCCCGCCACCTTCACGGACGCGCACCTGCCCAGGGGTCTCACCTACTACACCCAGTCGGGGCCCGGCTCGGCGCGGCGCCCGCTCCCCTTTTTCGCCATGCTTGCTGAGTTCGCCGGCGTGGACCTCGACACCTCTTCGGCCGCGGCGTTGCGCCCGCAGCTGGGCCATCCCGGCGGGGACCCCGCGGCCAGCCAGAGCTTCCTCTCGCACACGCGCTGCCCGGATGACACGACGTTCGACACGCAGGACCCGATGCACCTGGGGAACACGCTCCTCCCCAACGACCTGTCGTGGACCGCCACCGGCGGCCTCGGCGAGATGTCCTCGTACATGCTCAACGAGTATCCCCTGGGCGAGTCCTACCTGCAGGCCCAGCGGCACATGGGCCGGCTCCACCTCATCCACCGCACCGATTCGGTCTCGCTGATGGCCGACGGCGAGCCGCGCCTCTTCGAGCCCCCGCAGGGCATGAACTACCTGCTGTACTTCGATGTCGAGACCCAGCCGGGCTTCACCATGAGGGACTACAACGAGATGTTCCGGGGGTTCTCGCCCCCCAGCCTGTTCAGCCGCGGCATCTCCTACCAGTTCGGGTTCCCCGTGAACCCGGACACGGCGGAGGTCTCCGGCGCGCCGCGCCACCGCTGGACGATCAACGTGCAGTTCATCGACGGGCACACCAAGGCGGTGCCGCTCAACGAGGATGCCCTCGGCCGTGTGCTCATCAGCGAATAACCGGGCCGCTCTGCGGCGGTCAGGCCGTCGGCGCGAGCGTGACCAGCACCTCGGCGTAATCGCAGCGCCCGGCGAGCGCCCCGCGGTACCGGTTCAGGCCCTCGACGGCCCGGTCGTACCTGAACTCCACCAACTGCGACGCGTGGCACCGCAGGGCCGCGAGCTTCCGCTCCATGACCGCGGAGATGTCCTCGACGTGGTCGAACGCGGGCATCGGGGTCCAGACCTCGTACCCCAGCAGCGCCGGGCGCAGCGACGGCAGGCCCCCAAGGGCCTCCCGCACCGCCGGGAGCGCCGCCCGGTGGTCGGGGTGGTCATCCAGCGGGTGGGGCAGCAGGATGCGCTCGGGACGCTCCCGTTCCAGCACGAGCCGGAGGCGGCCGGCCGCCCCGGCTACATCGTCTCCGCAGCCCCAGTCCGGCAGGCGGAGGAACTCGACCGAGGCGAGCCCCAGCACGCGGGCGGCGCTCCGCGCCTCGGTCTCCCGCAGCGCGCGGGCCTCATCCGCGGCAAGCCGCTTCAGCCCCAGCTCGCCGGAAGTCAGGAACACCGCCGCAACCCGGTCCCCGCGGTCGGCGTGCACGCAGATCGTGCCGCCGCACCCGATCGTCTCATCATCCGGGTGCGGCGCGATGACCACGATGTTCACCACGCTGCTCCATCGGGGCGCCGGTCCGGCGCGCCCGCCGACAGGGTAACGCCCCGCGATGCCGGGGGGGAATCTCCGTGACCGCCCTCTCCGCCATCCCCGCGCCGCCGCCGCCGCCCGCGCCCCGCGGCCCGCTGCTCCCGCTGACCGTTCGCGGCAAGTTCCTGTTCGCCGGCGAGGAGAAGTTCTACGTCAGGGGCGTCACCTACGGCCCCTTCCGCCCGAACGAGGACGGGGAGTACGGCCCCCGCGGGCGCATCCGCGAGGACTTCGCGCTGGCCGCGGGCCACGGCATCAACGCCGTCCGGGTCTACACCGTCCCCCCCCTGTGGTTCATGGATGAGGCGGCGGAGGCCGGCCTGCGCGTGATGGTCGGCGTGCCGTGGGCGCAGCACCTGCCCTTCCTGGAGACCCGCCGCCACCTCCAGGAAGCCCGGGCCGGTGTGGCGAACGCCGCCCGCCTGCTCGGCGAGCACCCCGCGCTGCTGGCCCTCTCCGTGGGCAACGAGATCCCCGCCGGGGTGGTCCGCTGGTACGGGCACGGGCGCATCGAACGCACGATCCGCCAGCTCTGCGATGAGGCCCGCCAGGCCGCGCCCCGCGCCCTGCTCACCTACGTCAACTACCCCCCGACCGAGTACCTGCGGCTCCCCTTCCTCGACGTTCTCTCGTTCAACGTCTTCCTCGAGCGCCCCGACCAGTTCCGCCGCTACCTCGCCCGCCTCCAGAGCATCGCCCAGGAGCGCCCGCTGGTGATGACCGAGCTGGGCCTCGACAGCCTCCGCAACGGCGAGGAGCGCCAGGCGGAGTCCGTCTCGTGGCAGGTCCGGGAGGCTCTGGAGGCGGGCGCGGCGGGCGCGATCGTCTTCTCCTGGACCGACGAGTGGCACCGTGGCGGCAGCGACATCGACGACTGGGCCTTCGGCCTCACCGACCGCCAGCGCCGCCCCAAGCCCGCCCTCGCCGCCCTCCGCGACACGTTCGCGGAGGTCCCCTGCGAACGGGCCCGCCTGCCGCGGGCCTCGGTGGTCGTCTGCACCTACAACGGGGTCCGGACCCTCCGCCGCACGCTCCGGGCTCTTGCGGACCTCGACTACCCGGACTGCGAGGTCATCGTCGTCGATGACGGCTCGAAGGACGGCGCCGCCGACATCGCGGCGGAGTTCCCCGTCCGGCTGATCCGCACCGAGAACCGCGGCCTCAGCAGCGCCCGCAACACGGGCCTGGCGGCCGCCACCGGCGAGATCGTCGCCTACACCGACGACGACGCCTTCCCCGACCCGCAGTGGCTCCAGTACCTCGCCCGCACGCTGCGGGATGGGCACGCGGGCGCCGGCGGCCCGAACCTGCCGGTCCCCGGGGACGGCTGGGTCGCGCAGTGCATCACGAACACGGCGGGTAACCCCACGCACGTCCTGCTCTCCGACACGATCGCCGAGCACGTCCCGGGGTGCAGCATGGCGTTCTGGAAGTGGGCGCTGGAGGGCGTGGGCGGGTTCGACACGCAGTTCCGCATCGCCGGCGACGATGTGGACCTGTGCTGGCGGATGCAGGCCCTGGGGTGGACGCTGGGGTTCAGCCCCGGCGCCATGGTCTGGCACCACCGCCGGCAGACGGTCCGCGCCTTCTGGAAGCAGCAGCTCAACTACGGGCGCGCCGAGGCCGACCTCGAGCGAAAGTGGCCGGAGAAGTACAACGCCGCCGGCCACGCCACCTGGACCGGCCGCCTCTACGGCCACGGCACCCCGCCCCTGCTCATCCCCGAGCGGCGCCGCATCTACCACGGCGTCTGGGGCGTGGCGCTCTTCCAGCACGTCTACCCCACCCGCCACAGCTCCCTCTGGGCCATGCCCATGATGCCCGAGTGGTACGCCATCGCCGCCGCGGCGGCGGTCCTCTCGCTGGCCGGGCTGCTCTGGCCCCCCATGCTCCTCTTCGCCCCCCTGCCGGTGGCGATGCTTCTTTTCGCGGGCGCGCAGGCGGCCGTGCACGCCGCCCGCGTGCGGTTCTCCGAGCCCCCGGCATCGCACGCCGCCGCCTTGCGGATGCGGCTCCTCGTCGCGATGCTCTACATCCTCCAGCCCGTCGCCCGGCTCAGCGGAAGGCTGCGGAAGGGGCTCACCCCGATCCGCCGCCGGGGTGTCCGCGGGCTTGCTTCGCCCCTGTCGTGCCGCATCGAGGCCTGGTGCAAACACTGGCGCGACCCTTCCGCCCGGCTGGCCGAGCTGGAGGGGGCGCTGAAAGGCTGCGGCGCTGTGGTCATGCGCGGCCACGAGTTCGCCCGCTGGGACCTGGAACTCCGGGGCGGGCTCTTCGGTCGGGTCCGCATCGCGCAGTTCACCGCCGACCTCGCCCACAGCGCCCAGTACGTCCAGCTGCGGGCCGTGCCGCGCTGCGCGCCCCTGGGCGTGCTCCTGTTCGCCGTCGGGTGCGCCGTGTGCCTCGGCGCGGTCCAGCGGGGGGCGTTCCTCCTCGCCGGGTCCTCATGGATCGTCGCGGCCGCCATCGCCCTGATCGCGGCCCGCGAGCTGGCCGCGGCGATGGCCACCTTCCGCCAGGTCTCGGCCGGGGCGCTCCGGGAGGAGCCGTGACCGGTCCGCCGGCCCATCCCCGCGCGCGCTGGCGCCGGCTGCTCCAGCTCGGCCGCCCGCGCTGGCGCGGCTACGTGCTCATCTGGGCCCTCACGCTGGTGAGCAGCGGCGTCGCGCTCCTGCAGCCTTGGCCCGTCAAGGTGCTGGTGGACCACATCCTGGGGAGCCAGCCCCCGCCGGCGTGGGCGGCCGGCGCCGTTGCCGCGGGGCCGGGCGCGGCGGTGGCGCTGGTCGCCGCGGCCACGCTCCTCCTGTTTGTCCTCGACGCCCTCGTGGATGTGGCCCTCACGCTTTCCTGGGTCCGCGTCGCCCAGCGCTCGGTCTACGACCTCGCCGCCGCGACCTTCGCCCGCCTCCAGCGCCGGTCCATCGCGTTCCACGCCGTGACGCCCGTCGGCGATTCGCTGAGCCGCATCACCGGCGACAGCTGGTGCATCTACAACGCCGCGACGGCCCTCCTCTTTGCGCCCCTCCACGCGCTGCTGGTCGGCGGGGCGATGGTCGCGGTCCTCCTGCGCATGAGCCCCACGCTGACCGCCGTCGCCCTGGCGGCCGCGCCCCTCCTCGCGGTCACCAGCGTGATCCTCGGCCGGCGCGCCGAGCGGGCCAGGGGCGCGGAGCGCCAGATCGAGAGCCGGATCGAGTCGCACATCCAGCAGACCCTGACCGGCATCCGCGTCGTCCAGACCTTCGCCCAGGAGGACCGCACCCACGGGCGCTTCCGCGAGCTCGCCGGCACCGCCATCCTCGCGCACCGCCGCAGCGCCATCGTCGCCGCGCTCTCCAGCGGCTCCGCCGGCATCCTGACCACCCTGGGCACCGGCGCGGTGCTGGGCCTGGGGGCCTGGGAGGTCATCGGCGGACGCCTGACCCTCGGTGCGCTGCTGGTCTTCCTGGCCTACCTCGCCACCCTCAACGCCCAGCTCGTCGCGCTCGCGACCGCCTACACGACGGCCCGCGGCCTGAGCGCGAGCATCGATCGCGCCCTGGTCGCGCTCGATGCGCCCGAAGAGGTGCCGCAACTGACTTCCGCTCCGCCCCTGGCCATCGCCCCGGCGGGAGGCTCGGTCGTTTTCGAGAACGTACGCTTCGGCTACCTTCCCGGCCGGCCCGTGCTCGACGGCGTCTCGCTGGATATCCCCGCGGGAGCGACCGTCGCCGTCGTGGGCGCGAGCGGCGCCGGGAAGACCACGCTCGCGCTGCTCGTGCCGCGCCTGCTCGACCCCTGGTCCGGCCGCATCCTCATCTCGGGCACCGACACGCGGCTCGTCGGCCTCGCGAGCCTTCGCCGCCAGGTCGCGGTCGTGCTCCAGGAGCCGATGCTCCTCGCCGGCACCATCGCCGCCAACATCGCCCTCGGCCGCCCGGATGCCGCGCGCGAAGAGGTCGCCCGCGCGGCGGGCGATGCGGGGCTCGCCGCGCTCCTGGCGTCCCTCCCGGCGGGGCTCGACACGGTCATCGGCGAGGGCGGCGCCACGCTCTCCGGCGGCGAGAAGCAGCGCATCGCCATCGCCCGCGCCCTGCTCAAGGATGCCCCCATCCTCATCCTCGATGAGCCCACCAGCGCCCTCGATGCCGCCACCGAGAGCGGCATCCTCCGCGCCCTCGACCGCCTCCGCCGCGGCCGGACCACGCTGGTCATCGCGCACCGCCTCTCCACCATCCGCAGCGCCGACCTGGTCGCCGTCCTCCACGGCGGGGCCATCGCCGAACTCGGCGCCCACGACGAGCTCCTCCGGCGCGACGGGCACTACGCTCGCCTCTGGCGGCTCCACGCCGCCCCGCCCCTGCTGCAGGAGGCCACCGCATGAGCACGCCCCGTCGGCCCCTGCGCGGCGTCGGCGGCCTTCTCGGGCGCGCCGCGCGGGCCCACTCCCCCGGGCTGGTGCTGCTGGGGGGCGTGATGGCCCTCGAAGCCGTCCTGATCGCCGCCACGCCCTGGCCCATGAAGCTGCTGGTGGACCACACGATCGCCGGCGCGCCCCTCCCCCCGTGGGCCGCGGCCCTCGCCCCCAACCAGCCGGGCGCCGGGGCGCCCGCGGGCCAGATCGTCTGGATCGTCGCCGCCACGATCGTGCTCTTCGTGCTGGCCACTACGCTGGGCCTTGTCCAGACCTCGCTCAGCGTCACCCTCGGCCAGCGCATGGTCTACGACCTGGCCGCCGACCTCTTCGCCAAGCTCCAGCGCCTCTCCCTGGGCTTCCACGCCCGGCGCGCCGTCGGCGACTCCATGCGCCGCGTCACCACCGACTGCGCCTGCATCGCCGCCATCATCCGGGATGCCGCCCTGCCCGCGCTGGCCGCCCTGCTCACGCTCGTCGTGCTCTTCGCGGTGATGTGGCGGCTGAACGCCGCGCTCACCGTCGTCGCCGCCGGCGCGGTGCCGCTGCTCATCCTCGTGGTCCGTCGCTTCACGCCCCCCGTGCTCGGGCGCGGCTACGAGTACGCCGAGGCCGAGTCGAAGATCTGGGACATCACCGAGCGCACCCTCAGCGCGGCCCCGGTCATCCAGGCCTTCCAGGCCGAGCCCCGTGCCGACGAGCAGGTGCGCCGGGCCTACGAGGGCGTGTACGCCTCCGCGCTCGCCCTCACCCGCGTCCAGTTCGGGCTCAAGGTCTCCAGCGGCCTGGTGACGGCCGCGGGCGCTGCCGCCGTCCTCTGGATCGGCGCCCTGGAGGTCATCGCGGGACGGCTGACGCTCGGCGGGCTGCTGGTCTTCCTGGCCTACCTCGCCGCCCTGTACGCGCCCCTCGACGCCATGGTCCACTCCGCCGGCGCAGCCACCGAGGCCGCGGGCGGCGCCCGGCGCGTCCTCGCTCTTCTGGAAGAGCCCGAGGAGGTCCGCGACTTGCCCGGCGCCCGTGACCTGGTGCTCACCGCGCCCCCCGAGGTTCGTTTCGAGGGCCTCCGCGTCGGCTACGAAACGGGCCGCCCGGTCCTCGACGGCATCGACCTGCGCATCCCCGCGGGCTCCACCCTCGGCATCGTCGGCGCCAGCGGCGCCGGCAAGAGCACGCTCCTCGCCCTGATCCCGCGCCTCCTCGACCCCTGGGAAGGCCGCGTGCTGATCGACGGGACCGACGCGCGCTCCCTCACCCTCCGCACCCTGCGGGGCCGCATCGCCGTCGTCCTTCAGGACACCATCCTCTTCCCCGCCTCGATCGCCGAGAACATCTCGTACGGCTGCCCCGACGCCACCCGCGCCCGGATCGAGCAGGCCGCCCGGGACGCCGGCGCCCACGACTTCGTTTCCGCCCTCCCGGACGGCTACGACTCGGTCATCGGCCAGCGGGGCGCCACGCTCTCCGGCGGCGAGCGCCAGCGGATCGCCATCGCCCGCGCCCTGCTCATGGATGCCCCCATCCTCCTCCTCGACGAGCCCACCAGCGCCCTGGACGGCGCCACCGAGGCCGCCCTCCTCTCCGCCCTCGAGCGCCTCCGGCGCGGCCGCACCACCATCATGGCCGCCCACCGCCTCTCGACCATCCGGGGCGCCGATTCCATTATCGTGTTCGACGGCGGGCGCATCGCCGAGCAGGGCACGCACCAGTCTCTCCTCGGGCGCGGTGGCCTCTACGCCGAACTCCACCGCCTCCAGTGCGGCCCGGCCCCGAAGGAGCGCCCATGACCGCCAACGCCCCCGGCCACTGGACCGATGGCCCGCTCCCGCCCAACGCCTCCGTCGGCCCCGGCACCATCATCTCGGGCTCGCACGCCTTCAAGCGTTTCCGATCCACCCACCCGCGGGCGCTCACCGTGGGCGCCAACTCCACGCTCGACGGCGCGCACCTCTCCCTCGGCCCCCGCGGCCGGCTGGTCGTCGGCGACTGGTGCCTCATCTCCGGAGCCCAGATCATGGCCGAGGAGGAGGTCCGCATCGGCTCCTACGTCGCCATCGGCTGGAACGCGGCCATCGCCGACTCGGACTTCCACCCTCTCGACCCGGCCCAGCGCATCGAGGACGCGATCGCCTGCTCCATGATCGG
Organism: Phycisphaerales bacterium; assembly: GCA_040902425.1. Taxonomy (GTDB): domain Bacteria; phylum Planctomycetota; class Phycisphaerae; order Phycisphaerales; family UBA1924; genus JBBDXI01. Next base: position 10,274 of record JBBDXI010000111.1, on the reverse strand, counting down.
AGCCGGCCGGCCGCGCCCGCCCGTCGAGCACCGGCCCGTGGTCATCGAGGACGATGTCTGGATCGGCCCCTGCGCGACCATCCTCAAGGGCGTCCGGATCGGCGCGGGGTCGATCGTCGAGGCCGGGGCGTTGGTCACCCGCGATGTCCCGGCGCGCTCCCGCGTCGCCGGCAACCCCGCGCGCGTGGTCGGGCCGGTTGAGGCGGGGGAGGCCTGAGCCATGCCCCGAAGGATCGAAGGAGACTGGCACCCCGGCTCCATCCCGGACAACGTGCGCCTGCACGAGACCGCGTACGTCGAGTCCGCCGTCTCCTTCGAGCCCTTCCGCTCCGAGCTCCCCGATGCCGTGGACCTCGGCGAGGGCGCGGCCGTCTACTGCGGCTCGCAGCTCGACGCCGGCCCGCGCGGGCGCATCTCCATCGGCCGCTGCGTCATCCTCAACGGCTGCCTCATCATCGCCGACGAGCTGGTCGAGATCGGCGACTATGCGCTCGTCGCCTGGCTGGTCGTCATCATGGACAACGAGCGATCCGCCCGCGACATCCACGCCCGGCGGGCCCTGCTCCGCGAGGCCGCCGCGCACCCAGAGCGCCGCCTCACCCGCGTCGGCCCCGGCCCGGCCCGCCCCGTCCGCATCGGCCGCGCCGCCTGGATCGGCTTTGAGACCTGCATCCTGCCGGGTGTGACCATCGGCGAGGGGTCGATCGTCGGGGCCCGTTCCGTGGTCATCGACGACATCCCGCCCTGGTCCATCGCCGCCGGGAACCCCGCCCGGATCATCCGCTCGATCGAGCCGGGAGCACCCCAACATGCCTGAGCCCCGCCCACGCCGCGGCACGGTGATCGTGACCGGGATCATGGTCTGGTACCCCCTTGCGGGGGTCAGCTACCAGTTCCTTCACTATCTGCTTGGCCTGCGCAAGCTCGGCTACGACGCCTACTACCTCGAGGACACCCTGACCGACGTCTACAACCCCGCCGCGGGCGAGTTCACCAGCGACGCCGCGCCCAACATCGCGTACGCCCGCGAGGTCCTCCACCGGCACGGCTTCGAGGGCCGCTGGGCCTACCACGCCCCCGACGGCTCCTGGGCGGGCATGACCGCCGGAGAGGTCTCCGGGCTCCTCCGCCGTGCCGACGCCCTCCTGAACGTCACCGGCGCGCACCAGCTCCGCGATGAGCACCTGGTGGTGCCCCGCCGGCTCTACGTCGAGTCCGACCCGTTCGCCGTGCAGGTCCGCGTCGCCAAAGGGGAGGAGGGCGCGATCCGCTTCCTCGACGCCCACACCCACTTCTTCAGCTTCGGCGAGAGCCTCGGCCGCCCGGACTGCACGGTCCCCATCGTGCGCTACCAGTGGCAGCCCACCCGCCAGCCGGTGTTCATGGAGGCGTGGGCCACCGACGCCCCCGGCGGCGCCACGTACACCACCGTGACCACCTGGCACAACAAGGGCGAGGGCATCGAGTGGCAGGGCGAGCGCTATTACTGGACCAAGGACATCGAGTTCCGCAAGTTCCTCGGCCTGCCCCGCCGGCGCCCGCTCGCCTTCGAGATGGCCGCCAGCGTGGATGACGCCGTCCGCGCCCTCCTCCACGAGCACGGCTGGCGGAACACCGACGCCGTCGCCGTCTCGCGCACGATCGACGCCTACCGCGCCTACATCCAGCAGAGCCGCGCCGAGTTCACCGTCGCCCGCGACCAGTACAACCGCCCCCGCACCGGCTGGTTCAGCGACCGCTCCGTCTGCTACCTCGCCGCCGGCCGCCCCGTCATCACCCAGGAGACCGGCTTCAGCAGCCACATCCCCGCCGGGCGCGGCCTGTTCGCCTACCGCACGATGGACGACATCCTCGCGGCCGTGGACGCGATCGAGAGCGACTACCCGGGCCACTGCCGCGCCGCACGCGAGATCGCCGATGCGTACTTCAGCACCGACGCCGTCCTGCCCAGCCTCATGTCGCGGGCGGGTCTGTAGGGAGCCTGCATGCGGATCGCTCAGGTCGCCACATCGAGCGGGCCCGTCCGGGCGGACCGCACCGGGAGCGTCGAGTCGCTGGTGTGGCTCCTCACCCGCGAGCTGAGGCGACTCGGCCACGAGGTCACCGTGTTCGCCTGCGCCGGGTCGGAGGCCGAGGGCGAGCTGGTGGTCACACACCCCGGACCCTACGGCGCCCCCGGCGTTCCCTCCGACTGGCAGGCCTGCGACTGGATCACCCTCGCCGAGGCCATCGCCCAGTCCGGCCGGTTCGACGTGGTCCACAGCCACGCCTACCTCTGGGGCCTGCCCCTGGAGCGCTTCAGCCGCGCCCCCGTGGTCCACACCATGCACACGATGCCCTACGAGGATGAGCGGCTGATGCTGGAGCGCTTCCCCAGTGCCCGCGTCATCGCGGCGTCGCGGGCCCAGTGGCAGGGTGTCGCGGCGCGCCCGCCCTTCGCCGTCATCCACCACGGCGTCGACCCCGATCTCTTCACGTTCCGCGAGACTCCCGGCGACTACCTCTGCTACCTGGGCCGGTTCATCCCCGCCAAGGGCCCGCTCGAAGCCATCCTCGCCGCGAAAGAGGCCGGGATGCCCATCGTCCTCGCCGGCCCTTCCAGCCCCTGCTTCGAGCAGGCGATCCTCCCGCTCGTCGATGGCGACCGCGTGCGCTACGCCGGCGAGGTGGACAGCCGCCAGCGCGACGCCCTCCTCGGCGGCGCCCGGGCCCTGCTCTACCCCCTCCGCGAGCCCGAGCCGTTCGGTCTGGTCCAGGCCGAGGCCATGCTCTGCGGGACGCCGGTCGTCGCGCCGGCGATCGGGGCTGTGACCGAGGTCGTTGACGACGGGGTGACGGGTGTGGTGGTGGCATCGGCCGACCGCATCGCGGACGGAGTCGAGCGGGCGGCGGGGCTTTCGCGAGCCCGCGTGAGGGAGTGGGCCGCCGCCCGATTCAGCGCCGTTCGAATGGCCATGGATCACGTGGACGTGTACCGTCGCCTCTAGACCAGGCCTTCGGCAGATCGGCCGCTGGGAGTGCTTGATGTGTCGGGATCCCGGCGCTCTCGTCGCCGTCCGGCCGCTGCCGCCGACGGCGCTCGTAGCCATGAGACACGGGCGAGCGCGGCCCCGCCGCTCGGGCCGCCGTGGCACGCTTCACGCCGTTCGTTGCACCTTTCTCGCCCGCCCCGCCAGGTCGGCGATGAAGATGCCGACCGCGACCCACATGAGCGTGAAGGCGACCGCCCGCCCGTGGTCGAAAGGCTCGCCGAAGGCGAGGATGGCGGTGAGGAGCTGGAACGAGGGGGTCAGGAACTGGAGGAACCCCAGGATCACCAGCGGCAGGCGCTGCGCGCCGGCGACGAAGAGCAGCAGCGGCACGGCGGTGATGATGCCGGAGAGGGCGAGGATGCCCAGTTCGCGGGGGTTGTTGAAGGCGGCCTCCGGCCGGCTCGCGTGCATCCAGGCGAGGTACGCCAGCGCCAGCGGGGCGACGAGGAGGGTCTCGATGAAGAGCCCGGGGACGGGGGCGACCGGCGTGCGCTTGCGGATCAGGCCGTAGCCGCCGAAGGAGATGGGCAGGACCAGCGCGATCCAGGGGAGGCCGCCGCGGGACCAGGAGAGGTAGGCGACCCCCGCGCCCGCGATGAGGACGGCGGCCCACTGGGCGGGGCGGAGGCGTTCGCCGAGGAAGACGAGGCCGAGGAGGACGGTGACGAGGGGGTTGATGAAGTAGCCGAGGCTGGAGTCGGCGAGGCGCCCGGTCTCGATCGAGTAGATGAAGACGAGCCAGTTGATGGAGACGAGGGCGGTGGAGAGCAGGAGCCAGGCGAGCAGGCGCGGGCTGCGGGCGGCGGCGCGGACCTCGGGCCAGCGGCGTTGCAGGGAGAGGAGCAGCGCGAGGAAGAGGGCGGACCAGAGGATGCGGTGGCCGAGGACGACGGGGGCGGGGATGTGGGTCAGGAGCTTGAAGTAGAAGGGCGCGAGCCCCCAGAGGGCGTAGGCGCCGATGGCGAAGGCGGCGCCGGCGCGGAGGGACGGGGTCGGGGCGTGGGGGCGGGCGTCGATGGGCGGAGCGTAGCGGTATAGTGGGGCCGATCGCGCCCGCCGCGCCCGTGGCGGCCGGCCGTTGGGCGAGCCAGACGCGGGAGGTCCCGATGCGGTGCCTGCTCCGGACTCGGGTGGCGGCGGCGTTCCTGGGCGTGGCGGCGCTGTGCGGGCCGGCGCTGGCGCAGGACCCGTCGCGGACCGCGCCACCGATGCTCGGGGATGAGCCGGTCGTTATCGCCTCGGCGGGCGAGAAGCTGTTCGACGAGGCGTGGGAGTCGGTCCGGAAGCACTTCTACGACAAGGGCCTGCACGGCGTGGACTGGGACGAGGTCCGGACCGAGCTGGGCCCGCGGGCGCGGCAGGCAGCAACCCGCGCCGAGGTCTCGGCCATCATCAACGCGGCCCTCGACCGGCTCCGGGCCTCGCACACGCGGCACTACACGCCGCAGCAGCGTGAGTACTACGAACTGCTGGATGTGTTCTTCTCCGAGGGCGTACCGGAGCGCGAGGGGTCAGCGCTGAAGCCCGGGCCCGTCGAGTACGTGGGGATCGGGCTCGCGGCCGCGCGGATCGAGGAGCGTGTGTTCGTGTACGACGTGTACACCGGCGGCCCGGCGGACGCGGCCGGGATCCTGCCGGGCGATGAGCTGGTGGGGGTCGAGGATGGGCCGTGGGGCGATGTCGAGCCCTTCCGCGGGCGCGAGGGAATGCCGACCCGCGTGAAGGTGAGGAGGGAACGGGGCGGTGAGACCGCCGAGGTCGTGGCGACGCCGGCGCGGATCTCGCCCCGGCGCCTGTTCCTCTCAGCGCTGCGGGAGGGCGCGCGGGTGCATGAGCGGGACGGCAAGCGGATCGGGTATGTCCGGGTCCGCTCCTACGCGCACCCCTGCTACCACGAGGCGCTGCGCGAGTGCCTGACGGAGAAACTGGCCGAGGCCGATGCGCTGGTCCTGGATTTCAGGGGCGGCTGGGGCGGGGCCTCGCCGGACTACATGGACCTGTTCGACCCGCGGGCCATCCCCGCGCTGACGTTCGGCGCCGAGCAAAGGCGGTACCCCAGCTCGCCATCGAAACCGGTCTGGAGCAAGCCGCTGGCGGTTCTCATCGACGGCGGGACGCGCAGCGGCAAGGAAGTGCTCGCCCACGCCTTCAAGAAACACCGGCTGGGCACGCTGGTCGGTGGGACGACAGCCGGGGCGGTCCTCGGCGGGGGGCCCCATGTTCTCGGCGATGGGAGCCTGCTTCTCCTGGTCGGCTCCGACGTGCGGGTGGACGGGGAGAAGCTCGAGGGGGTCGGCGTCGAGCCGGATGTGCCGGTCGCTCGGTTGCTGCCCTATTCCGCCGGGGCCGACCCGCAGCTCGAGCGCGCGTTCGGCGTGCTGACGGGGCGGGCGGCGGCTCCCGCGCCCTGAGCGCGGGGCGTCTGCGTGCCGGGGATGACGGGCTCGGCGATGACCGGCTCGCGGAGCGTCGACTCCGGCGGAGTGTTGCCGGTCCGGATGGCCCGCAGGGCGCAGCGCTCGCGCTCGATCTCGCGGGCGGTGCGGTAGCCGAGGTTCCGCCAGAAGGGCAGGGGCGGGCACCAGCCTTGCAGCGAGTGCTGCAGGAAAAAGCCCATCGTCACAGCGGAGAGCAGCAGCCAGCGGCGGCTGGAGGTCACGCCGAGGATCAGCCCGGCGAGGGCGGTGCAGGAGAACTGGGTCCCCAGAATGCGATCGACATCCCACTCGCGGTCCAGCTCGGCGAGGCGACGCTCGATGTGCTCCGGGTGCGCGGCGTGGTAGAGGATGCTGCACTCGGTCTGGCGGTTGATCCGGGCGAGGGCATCGGCGGCGGTGGCGCGTTCGACACGGGTGGCGCTGGCGGGGAGCATGCGGCCTCCTTCTGCCGGATAAGGCCGCGTCCGGGCGTGAGCGCGGGCTGACAAGCGGGTGAAACGGGTCTCACGGGGCTGCCGGCGGTATCTTGGGGCCGTGAGCGAACGCGAACTGCTGCTGGGCGGGCGGCTCCTGCTCCCGGATTCCGGGGGGCTCGTGCGCGTGGGGACCGGGGCGGTGCGGGTGCGGGCGGGACGGATTGAGGAGGTGGTGGAGGGAGCGTGGCCGGCGCGCCCGGACCTTGGGGGGCCGGGGTGCCTCATCTGCCCGGCCTTCACGGACTGCCACGTGCACCTGCCGCAGTTCGACGCGATCGGTCGGGGCGGGATGGAGCTCCTGGAATGGCTGGAGCGGGTGGTGTTCCCGGCGGAGGCGCTCTGGGCGGATGCGGACTTCGCGGGGGCGATGGCGGCGCGCGTGGCGCGGCAACTCCTCTCGTTCGGGACGGTCGGGGTGGCGGCGTACGCCACGGTGCATCACGAGGGCGCCCGGCGGGCGATCGCGGCCCTCGAAGAGGCGGGGCTGCGCGGGCACGTCGGGCAGGTGCTGATGGACCGCGGGGCGCCGCGGGAGCTGCTGGGGGAACCGGGAGCGCTGCTGGAGCAGGCGGCGGCGCTTCGGGCGTGCGGGCGCATCTCGCCGGCGGTGACGCCGCGGTTCGCCCTGGCGTGCACGGAGGGCCTGCTCGCCGGTGCGGGGCGGCTGGCGCGGGACACGGGCTGGCTGGTCCAGACGCACCTGAGTGAGACGCACGCGGAGTGTGAGCGCGTGCGCGAGCTGTTCGGCGGCGTGAGCTACACCGAGGTGTACCGGCGGGCCGGGCTCCTGGGGGAGCGGTCGGTCCTGGGGCACGGGGTGTGGCTGGATGATGCCGAGCGGCGGGCGCTGGCGGAGTCCGGGAGCCTCGTCGCGCACTGCCCGGGCGCGAACCGGTTCCTGAACTCCGGGGCCATGAGCCGCGCAGCCCTGGCGCGCGCGGGCGTGAGGGTGTGCCTGGGGTCGGATGTCGCGGGCGGGCCGGACCGGTCGATGGTCCGCGTGGCGCGGGCGATGGTGGAGACAGCCCAGGCCCTCGGGGAGCCGCCGCCGGGGCCGGCGGAGTGCTGGTGGCAGGTCACGGCGGGGAACGCCGCGGCCATCGGGCTCGCGGATGGCGGGGTGCTGGCGCCGGGGGCGGCGGCGGATGTGCTGGTGATCCGGCCGGACATCCCGTGGACGGCGGATGAGGCGGGGCTGGGGGCGCTGATGTGGGCGTGGGATGACCGGTGGCTGGCGGCGACGCTGGCGCGGGGGCGGGCGGCGTACGCGGGTCCGCGGGCGTGATCACCCGTGGCCGAGCGTGAAGTAGAAGACCGAGCCCTCGCCGGGGGTGGACTCGACCCAGACCCGCCCGCCGTGGCGCTGGACGATCTTCTGGACGATGGCGAGCCCCGCGCCGGAGCCGCCGCCGTAGCGGTCGCGGGGGTGGAGGCGGCGGAACATCTTGAAGATGCTCTCGTGGTGGCGCGGGGCGATGCCGATGCCGTTGTCGCGGACGAAGAGGACGGTGGAGCGGCCGTTGCCGACGGCGCCGATCTCGACGTGCTTGCGGGGCTTGTCGTTGTACTTGAGGGCGTTGACGACGAGGTTGGAGAGGACCTGGCCGGCGCGGACGGCGTCGCAGCGGATGGTGGGGAGGGGTCGTAGCTCGACGGCGACCCCCTCCTCCTCCAGGCGGGGCCGGAGGCTCTCGAGCACCTCGGCGGCCACCCGGTTGAAGTCCACGGGGGCCAGCGCCAGCTCGCCCCGCCCGACGCGGGAGTACTCCAGCAGCGAGTCGAGCAGTTCGTAGAGGCGCTGGGAGAGGCGGGTGATGGACTCGAGGCGGGCGGTGTCCTCGGCGGGGAGGCGGTGGCCGGAGTCCTCCAGGACGAAGCGGGCGTAGTTGGCCATGCCGCGCAGGGGCTCCTTCAGGTCGTGGCTGGCGACGTAGGCGAAGTCCTCCAGCTCGGCGTTGGAGCGGGCGAGCTCGCGGGCGTGGCGGGCGAGGTCGCGCTCCGCCTGCTTGCGGCCGGAGATATCCACGGCGGCGGCGGTGAGGCCGGTGACCTCGCCCCGCGGGCCGCGGAGCGGCTCGACGGTGACGTCGTAGGTCCGGGCGCCGCCCCGGGCGCTGAGGGAGAACTCGAAGCGGGAGCCGGCGCCGGTGCGGAGGGCCTCCTCGAGGGGCGCGAGGGCGGCGGCGGCGTCCTCGGGGGGGACGAGCTCGGCGATGGGGCGCCCGACGACCGTCTCGGGTCCGGCGCCGCCGGGGAGGTCGGAGACCCAGCGGACGCGGAGGTCGGGGCCGATGTTGAGCACGACGATGGGGGCGTTCTTGAGGGCGACGCGGAAGCGCTCCTCGCTGGCGGCCAGCGCGGCGCGCGAGGCGCGGAGGTCCTCGGCGGTGCGCTCGGCGGCGTCGCGGGCGCGGGCCTCGGAGCGGGTGAGGGCGAAGAGCAGCAGGCTGATGCCGGCGCCCGTGCCGGCGACGGCGAGGGTGTAGGGCCAGACGAAGGGGAGGTCCGGGGGCGAGCCGAAGCGGAGGGTCCAGGGGCGGCCGGCGACGTTGATGGGGTGGGTGAGGAGCTCCCCGGAGCGCGTGATCGGGGGGTGGGGGCCTCGGACGAGCAGCGAGCCCCCGGCGTCCGGGTCGCCGTCGTAGATCTCCATGGGCATGTGCCCAGGACCGAGGACGCCGGCGAGCAGGTCGCCGGCGCGGAGGGGCGCGTAGGCGAAGCCGACGAGCTGCTCGCGGCGCTGCTCGACGGTCTGGGGGTCGGCGCGGTAGACGGGGGCGTAGATGACCAGGCCGGGCTGGGGGGCGGGGTCGTCGTCGCTCTCCTGCACCAGGCGGAGGGGGGCGGTGGAGGCGGGGAGGCCGGTGTCGCGGGCGCGCTCCATGGCGGCGCGCCGGCGCTCGTCGGTGAACATGTCGTAGCCGACCGCGCGGAGGTTCCGCTCGTCGAGGGGCTCGAGGAAGGGGATGGTGTGGTACTCGTCGCGTGGCCCGGGGGGCCAGATGCGGAAGGAGGGGATCGTCCGGCGGATGTCGGCCTCGACGCCGGGGACCTCCTCGGGCGTGATGCGGAGGCTGAACCCGATCCCCAGCGTGCCGGGGTACTGGTCGCCCAGGTCGATGGCGCGGGCGTAGCGGCGGAAGCTGTCGTGGTCCACCGGCAGCCCGGTCGAGAACATGGCGGCGGTGGCGCGGAGGAGCGCCGCGTAGGTGTCGATGCGCTTCTCGATGGCCTCGCGGGTGTTGGCCGCCTCTTCCTGGAGGTCGGCGCGCCGGTACGCGATGAGGGTGCGTCCGAGGAACCACGCGACGGCGGCGGTCGCGAGGAGGCCGACGGCGAGGACGAGCAGGGGTGTCACCCACACCCGCCTGCCCCGGACGGATCTGCGGGGTGGGGTCGCCACAGCGCGTTGATTATGGCCGGGGCCTCATGAAGCGGGCTTCACGTCGGCCGCGGGGATCAGGGGAAGGGGCTGGGCGGGCCGTCGGGCCGGTAGTCGCGGTCGTCCCAGCGTTTGAGCGAGGTGATGTCCTGCCAGCGGACGGCGGCGGCGTGCCCGTCGAGGAAGAGGCCGTTGGCCCCCTGGCCCAGGCCGTGGCGCTTGGGGGCGACGCGCTGGGAGTGGGTGGTGGAGTTGGGCATGGTGCCGGTGACGCTCTCGGCGTGGTGCATGTCGTAGTACACGGCGAGGCCGAAGTCGCTCTGGCCGGTGAAGTACCAGGCGTTGCCGTGGACCTGGTTCTTGTCGTCACTGAAGTCGGCGAGGTAGAGCGTGTCCCAGGGGAACCTGTAGCGGGCCATCTTGGTGGGCCGCTTGGCGTAGGAGTTGACCAGGTTGGGGGCGCGGAAGGAGAGGCCGTTGTTGACGTAGTGGATCTGGTGCTTGTCGCCGCGGGTCCTGCGGCTGGGGTCCTTGTAGTAGTCGGCGAGCCGGTAGTTGTCGTTGAGGCCGCTGTTGGGGTCGATGGTGGGCTTGTCGGACTTGGTGCGCGGGTCGAGGAAGGGGCGCAGGACGTAGGCCCACGGCGGGTACAGGTTGAGGGACGAGGTGCCGGGGGCCTCGCTGAAGCCGCTCTCGCGGGGGGTGAACTCCTTGAAGGCCTCGGCATACATCATGAGCGCCATGCCGATCTGCCGCTGGTTGGAGAGGCAGACGGTGCGGCGCCCGGCCTCGCGGGCGGCGGCCATGGCGGGGAGGAGAATGCTGATCAGCAGCGCGATGATGGCGATGACCACCAGCAGCTCGATAAGCGTGAAGGCGCGGGGGGCGCGGGTGCGGGGGGTGCGGGGGTGTGGGAGGGGCATGGGGGGCTCCCGCGGGCGCGGGG
>JBBDXI010000110.1:0-11524 GCA_040902425.1 Phycisphaerales bacterium | reverse complement strand
TGATCCGGCTTCGGATCAAGTCGGTGCTCCCCCGGCCCCCCCAGCTCCCACAGCCGGATCCCCGCCCGCGACTCCGCCCCCCGCGCCCGGATCAGCCGCAGCTTCGCCTCCTGCTGCCGCGTCAGCGTGTCCAGCAGCACCATCGTGTTCACCTGTCCCAGTTCCGCCACCCGCCGCGCCTCCCGGTCCTGCTCATCCACCAATGGCACGATCTCCCGCTCCAGGCTTTCCCGCTGCACCCGCGCCGACTCGTGCTCCAGCCGCGCCACCTCCCGCTCGCTCACCGCCCGCTCCACCTCCGCCTCGTACATCGCGCGGGCCGCGTCCCGCGCTGCCCCAGCCTTCGCGATCCCCTGCCGGTTCCGGTTGAACAGCGGGATCGGCAGCGACACCCCGAACCCCACCTGCGTCATCCCCGCCTCCTCACCCAGCGCCGGCCCGATCATCAGGTCCGGGTACTGCCGCCGCACCTCCAGCTCCAGCTCCCGCTCCGCCGCCCCGTACTCCGCCCGAGCCACCGCCACCGGCGGGTACGCCTCCGGCTCCCCGGGTACCCCGGCTCTCCGAGCCGGTCCTTCCTCTCCCCCCGGCGCTCTCCACCCCACCGCCGCCACCAGCGCCACCGGCGCCGAGGGCGCCAGCCCCATCACCCGCTTCAGCTCCACCTCCCGCCGCGACGCCTCCAGCTCCATCGTCCGCAGCTCCGAAGCCCGCATCGCCCGCTCCACCCGGAACAGCCGCGCCTCCACCCGCGCCATCTCCCCCGCCCCCTCCAGCCGGTCAACGATCCCCACGATCCCCTCCAGCTTCGCCACGAACTCCCCCATCACCCGCGCCTCTTCGAGCGCTGCTGACCACTCCACCCACGCCCGCCTCACCTCCACCCGCGTCGCCCACTCGCTCGCGAAAACCCGCACCACATCCGCCTCCCGCTCCGCCCCCGCCAGCTTCTTCTCCAGCCCCAGCCGCCCCGATACCGGCACGCTGAACCCCAGCATCCCCATCGTCATCCACGGCCTGGGCACGCTCTCCACGATCCGCCGGACATCCACCGACAGCACCGGGTCCTCCACCAGCCCCGCCGTCTCCGCCGCCGCCGCCGTGATCCCCGCCCGCGCCCGCGCCACCCGCAGCTCCGCGTTGAACACCAGCGCCACCGCCTCCCCCTCCGCCGCCGAAACCCCGTCCGACACGTCGAACGTGCCGCGCTCGGGCGCCCCCTCCGCCAGCCTCGCCGCCAGCGCCGCCACCTCCGCCCCACCCGCCTCGCGCGCCATGTACGCCGCCAGGTGCCCGCCCCCATCCAGCGGGCGCGCGGTGTAGCCCTGGCACCCGGCCAGCACAGCGCCCGCCCCCGCGCACCCCGCGATGATCCATCCTGCCTTCACGCGACTCTCCTGATCCGATCTGGGGTGGCCCCTTGGGTGGCCCGACGCTCCGCGGCGGGTCCTCCCCGCGCGCAGCGACCAACGCACAACCCCGCCGCGCTCAGCGCGCAGCGGGTCTGCATTCCCCCGAATCTCAGATCAGGAACCGAGTCGTCTCAACCGCCAGAAGCGACGGCGATCGCCCGCCCGGAGGCGGCCTCCACACCAGCTCGCGCGCCGGCATCACCGGCAGCGCCACGATCGCCGGCGTCCACGCCATCAGCGTCACGATCTCGCGGACCTCATCGCCGGGCGCCGGCCGCGGGTCCGAGCGCCCCGGGTTCGCCGGGTCGCCCGGCGCCTGCACGCAGCACGAGCAGTCGTTCCGCTCGCCATCCCTCGTGCTGTCCGATGGATCGGCGCAGCACCCGCGCGCCCCGCTCGCCGGCGCCGGCGCCCCGCAGCAGCCCACCGCCGCCGCGTCCTTCCCTCCCCAGTGGCACGGTCCGGCCAGGCACACCCCCGGCGCAGCACACCCCAGAAGGAGCTGCACGCCCACCGTGATCCACGCGATGATGTTGGTCGAGAGTGGCATCGGGCACCGCTTCTATCGGTTCGTCTCAGTATACGCCTGAGGCCCCCCGGCGCTCGCCCGGCCCCCCGTTCCCGTTCCTTCTGGTAGGCTCCGGCCCGCGAGGGGATGGCCGCCGGGCGGGGCCGTGGGGGGGGGGGGGGGCGGGGGGGTAACAACCGCCATCACATCGAGCGACTCCCAACCGGAGGCCTGCCGATGACCCAGACCGATCCGCAATCCGACCGGGCCCGGCGCCGCGACCTGCGCCTGGCCGAGATCCGCGCCGGCGCCGCCCGCCTCATCTCGCCCCCCGCCACCGTCAACATCGAGTTCAGCGGCCGGTGCAACGTCTGGCCCCCCTGCACCTACTGCGTCGGCAAGAACAAGCCCGGCTACGAGGAGCCCCCCCACATCCCCCAGGAGCAGCTCGAGTCGTACATGCCCTGGCTCCTCGCCGCCGACCGTGTCAACGACACCACCTACGGCGAGCCCCTGATGTACCCCGGCATCCACGAACTCATCGACCGCCTCGGCAGCGCCGGCGTCAAGTTCGGCTTCACCAGCAACGGCCTGCTCCTCAGCGAGAGGAAGGCCCGGCTGCTCGCCGCCCACGGCGAGCACGTCGATGTCTGCATCTCCGTCAACGCGGCGTCCGCCGAGACATACTTCGCCCACCAGGGCAAGAGCTTCGAGCTCCTGATCGGCAACATCGAGCGCTTCATCCGCATCCACGCCGAGGTCCGCCCCGGCAAGCCCCTCCCCCTCATCCTCAGCTTCATCGTGATGCAGTCCAACAAGCACGAGGTCGTGGACTTCGTGCGGCTCTGCACGCGCCTCGGCGTCCAGCGCATCCTTTTCCGCCATCTCTTCGACCTCCACGAGGACGCCTTCCAGACCCGCCAGTTCGGCCACGACTTCGTCTACGGGCGCGAGCGCCTCGCCTTCGAGGAGTACCGCCAGATCGAGCGCGAGGTCCACGAGAGCGGCGAGGCCAGGGCCCCCGGCCTCACCATCCTCTTCGCCTGGAACAGCAGGAGCTCCTTCCTCAACGAGCAGGCCGAGCCCGGCGTGGACATCCCCTGCCTCTTCCCCTGGAAGTTTCTCTGCATCCGCCCCATCCACGGCTACTACACCCCCTGCGTCTACCTCAAGAAGGGCATCGCCAGCACCACCGAGCCCGTCGAGCGGGTCTGGAACGGCGAGGTCATGCAGGGCCTCCGCCTCTCCCTCGCCAGGGGCGAGGTCCCCAGGTTCTGCTGCGAGAACTCCGACATCTGCCCCCTCGTCCTCGAAAAACGCGCCCGCGAGACACGCCCGGCAGAGCCCGGTCACCCCCGGAACATCAGCCTGCCCGTCCTGGCCGGCGCCTGATAGGATTCCCCGTATGACCATCGAGAGCCTCCGCGAAGTCGTCCGCTCTGATCCCTTCCGGCCCTTCACCCTCCGCCTCGCGGATGGACGCTCGATCCACGTTCACAACCCCGACAACGTGGCGTTCCTCGGCAGCGGCCGCACACTGTTCGTGGCCCATCCCAGGAGCGACCGCTTCGAGCTGGTCGACCTGCTCCTCATCAACTCGGTCGAGGTCGGGGGGAACGGCGCCTCGCGCCGCCGCCGCGCCGGCTGACCCGTGCCACGGCTTCGCCGCTGTCCTCAGCGGCAAGCCGTGCCGTTGACCCCCCGCGAAACGCGCTCCCCGTACACTCCGCGCGTGGCCCGCCAAGCCGATCCAGCCCACGCCCGAACCGCCGCCCTCGCCATCGTCCGCCGCCTCCGCGAGCGCGGCCACACCGCCTACTTCGCCGGCGGCTGCGTCCGCGATGAGCTCCTCGGCCTCGCCCCCACCGACTACGACGTCGCCACCGACGCCACCCCCGACCGCATCCGCGCCCTCTTCAAGCGCACCGCCGAGGTCGGCGCCGCCTTCGGCGTCATCCTCGTCACCCCAACCCCCGAGGAGGGCGCGCCCGACCTCCCCCGCCCCGAGCGCCCCACCGTCGAGGTCGCCACCTTCCGCGCGGAGGGCCCCTACTCCGACCGCCGCCGCCCCGACTCCGTCTCCTTCAGCGACCCCAAGTCCGACGCCCTGCGCCGCGACTTCACCATCAATGCGCTCTTCCTCGATCCGCTGAGCCCGGGCCTCCCCGCCCCGGGTTCCCCCGCCACCGTCACCGAGACTCCCCACGGCGCGGTCATCGATTACGTCCAAGGCCTCCCCGACCTCCACACCCGCATCCTCCGCGCCGTCGGCGACCCCGAGGCCCGCCTCGCCGAGGACCACCTCCGCGCCCTCCGCGCCGTCCGCCTCGCCGCCCGCCTCACCCTCGCCATCGACCCCGCCACCGCCAGCGCCATCCAGCGCCACGCCCGCGACCTCGCCGGCGTCAGCCGCGAACGCATCGGCGAAGAAATCCGCCGCATGCTCGCCCACGACTCGCGCCCCCGCGCCATCACCCTCCTCCAGCAACTCTCCCTCGACGCCCCCGTCCTCAACGAGGCCCCCCGGCCCGACTCACCTCTTCACCTCCTCACCTCTTCACCGCTTCACAGCCCCTCCAACGCGCTCGCGCGGCACCTCGCCTCCTGGTCCCTCGACCGAGCCCTCACCCCCACCCCCGACGCCATCCGCGACCTCACCCGCCGCTGGCGCGCCGCCCTCTGTCTCAGCAACGACGAGTCCTCCGGCCTCCGCGCCATCCTCCTCAACCTCCACCTCCTCGAAGGCCCCTGGCCCACCCTCGCCACCGCCCAGCAGAAGCGGGCCATCGCCGCCGCCGGCGACCACTTCCTCCACGCCCTCGACCTCCTCACGTCCCGTAGTCCCCCCGCCGCGGCCACCGTCCGCCAGCGCCTCGCCGACCTCACCGCGACCCCGTCCGGCATCTGTCCGGAGCCGCTCCTCACCGGCGACGACCTCGTCGCCATGGGCCTCCCCCCCGGCCCCAGCTATAAGAAGCTCCTCGACCGGGTCTACGACGCCCAGCTCGAAGACCGCATCGCCACCCCCGACGCCGCCCGGGAACTCGCCCGGTCCCTGCGCATCTAATGACCAGCGGCGCTCGCCGCTTCCGGCCCCCCCACCCCGATTGGGCCTTACCGGGTGGGGTAGACTCTGGGTCGGGGAATCGCTCACCAGCCGGCCCGGGCCGGCGCGCCGGGTTCACCGCGGGCTAGATGCCCGCCCTTAGCGAGAGGTCGGACTATGCCAACGATCAACGGGATCATGCGTGGCGTGCGGGTACTCGCGGCCATGGGCCTCGCCACCCTCTTCTCCGCCGCCCCGGCCGCGCTCCTCGTGAGCGCCGGCACCCTCGCCCTGCCCGCCCCCGTCATGGCCCAGGATGCCACGCAGGACACCCTGATCCTCCGCTCCGGGCGTGTCGTCAGCGGCCGCATCCTCGAGGAGACCGCCTCCTCGGTGAAGATGGAGATCAACGTCTCCGGGATCGTCGGCGTGACCGAGTTCCCCAGGACCGACATCCTCGAGATCACCCGCGCCGCCAAGGCCGACGCGCCCAAGGCCGACGCACCGAAGCCGGACGCCAAGGCCGCCGCCGCCAAGCCGCCGGTCGCGTCCGACGGCAAGGCCAAGGTCTACATCATCGAGCTCACCGGCTGGTTCGGCGAGGACATCTCCGAAACCCCGATCCGCAACGCCCTCGCCGACGCCAAGAAGCACAACCCGGACTTCATCATCTTCACCATCGACAACGACTGGTCCCTCCGCCGCTTCGGCCAGCTCGACGACATCAAGGATGACCAGGGCCAGTTCGACCAGCTCTTCCGCGCCGAGGACATGGAGCCCATCTTCAACAGCGAAATCCCCACCTGGGACAAGCCCCCAAAGGTGGTGTTCTGGGTCAAGAAGGCCATGGGCGGCGCCTGCTTCCTCCCCTTCCTCTGCCGCGACATCTACTTCCACGCCGAGGGCAAGATGGGCGGCATCGGCAAGCTCGAGCAGATGTTCGGCTCCATGGGCGACAAGGTCGTCCAGGAGAAGCAGTTCTCCCTCCGCCTCGGCCACGCCGAGGGCAAGGCCATCCAGAGCGGCTACGACCCCATCATCGTCCGCGCCATGGCCCGCACCGAGCAGATCCTCTCCGTCAAGTTCGAGGGCGGCAAGCCCGTCCTCCTCGAGCGCATGCCCGACTCCGCCGACGAGCAGCTCCTCACCGACGACGGCGAGGGCATCTACGCCGACACCATCGAGCAGCTCGCCCGCTCCGAGGGCAACGACTGCCTCACCCTCACCGCCGACATCGCCTACAAGCTCGGCGTCTCCAGGGGCACCGTCGACTCCATGGACGACCTCCTCCACCAGCTCGGCCTCTCCCGGACCTCCGAGATCGTCAAGGGCCAGTCCCCGCGCGTCATGCAGGCCTGGCGCGACGGCCTCGAGAGCGCCAAGCGCCAGCTCCCAAAGCTCTGGCGGCAGTACAACGAGGTCGAGGTCAAGGACCCCGGCGGCTACCGCGAGCGCACCGAGGCCCGCGGCCGACGCAAGACCATCCTCAACCAGATGCAGCAGCTCGAGAAACGCTACGAGGAGGCCCTCAACCCCAACCAGATCCGCGTCCCCAACTACGACCAGATCGACGAGATCAAGAAGATCATCGAGCTCGAGCAGCTCGCCGACCGCCCCGAGCGCCGCTGACCACCCACACCGCCCTCACCGACCACGCGACAGCACACGCACGCACGACCGGAGATAGCCCATGTCCAAGCCCTTCCTGAAGACCCTGCTGCTGGCCCTGGCCCTGCTCGCCGGCGTCCTGGCGACGGCCGGCCACGCCCGCGCCGACAAGCTCCACCTCAAGGACGGCCGCGTCCTCGACGGCACCGTCGTCAGGGAGGTCGAGGGGTACGTCTGGTTCGAGATCAAGGTCGGCGGCATCGAGAACACCCAGGTCTACCCGCCCGCCGACATCGCGAAGGTCGAGCGCTCCACCCCGGCCGCCGACGCCGCCGCCCCCGCGACCACCGCCAGGGCCGAGAAGGCCGCGCCCCGCGCCCGCGGCACCGGCGCCCCCAGGGCCGCCGTCATCTCCCTCGGCGAGAGCGGCGACAAGGACATGGTCGGCATCTTCATGACCGCCGACTCCCTGAAGCGCTGCATCCCCCACCTCGAGGCCGAGGGCGTCGAGATCGTCGCCTTCCGCATCAACTCCGGCGGCGGCGCCCTCCTGGAGATCCAGAAGCTCTCCGACACCATCGAGTACGACTTCAAGCCCAAGTTCCGCGTCGTCGGCTGGATCGAGCACGCCATCTCCGCCGCCGCCATGACCGCCCACTGCATGGAGGAGATCTACATGATGCCCGGCGCCAGCTACGGCGCCTGCACCGGCTGGTACGGCCAGCTCACCGCCGTCAAGGGCCGCCAGCTCGAAGAGGTCCTCTTCATGATGGAGAAGATCTCCGCCCGCGGCAAGCACGACCCCAAGATCATGCGGGCCATGCAGATCATGGACCCCCTCTCCTGCACCATCAACGAGAACGGCGACGTCACCTGGTACCAGAACGCCGAGGGCCAGCACGTCGTCAACCCCAAGGAGCGGGTCCTCACCTTCAACTCCATCGACGCCACCAAGTACAAGTTCGCCAAGGGCATCGCCTCCACCGTCGAGGAGCTCGGCAAGGCCATGGGCTACACCGAGGTCGAGTGGGTCGGCAAGCGCGTCCCCGGCATCCCCTACCCCGTCAGCCGCGCCGAGGCCGAGATGCGCCGCTTCCGCCAGCAGTCCTTCGACGACCAGAGCCGCCTCAACCAGTACGCCATCGAGTACCGCGGCTCCATCCAGCTCGCCCAGCAGACCCCCGTCGAGGAGCGCGGCAAGTTCGTCAACAAGGCCCGCCAGGCCCTCGACAAGATCAAACGCATGGTCAAGAACAACCCCAACTGGGCCCTCTTCGTCTTCAACATGCTCCCCGAGAAGTTCCCCGACTGGGTCGATGAGCAGGAAGAGCTCCTCCGCAACCTCATGAAGCGCTGAGCCTCCGTCCCCCTCACGAGACGAGAGCGCACGAGACGCCCCGCCCCCCGGCGGGGCGTTTTTCTTTCCCCTCCCCCGCCGCCCCGGGCGGGGGAGGTGGCCGAGTCTCCGAGGCCGGAGGGGGCCCGCCCCCGCCCCCGCCCCCCCGCGCGGGCCCACGGGGGGGGGCACTCTCCCCCCCGCCCCCCCATATCATCCGCCCATGCCCACCGCCACCACCGACTTCGTGCCCCCCACCCTCGACGGCGCCGACTGGTCCCAGATCGAGCCCCTGCTCAACGCCCTCCTCGACCGCCCCGTCAACTCCGCGCCCGACCTCGAACGCTGGCTCCTGGACCGCTCCGAGCTCGAGGCCGCCTGCGCCGAGACCGAGGCCAACCTCTACATCGACATGACCTGCGACACCGAGAGCAAGGCCAAGCAGGACGCCTACACCCGCTACGTCGAGGAGATCCCCCCCCGCCTCAAGCCCCTGGCCTTCGAGCTCGACAAGAAGCTCGTCGCCCTCAGCCGCCGCTTCCCCCTCCCCCAAGACCGCTACACCGTCCTCCTCCGCGACACCCAGGCCGAGGTCGAGCTCTTCCGCGACCAGAACGTCCCCATCCAGACCGAGCTGGAGAAGCTCAGCCAGGAGTACCAGCAGGTCGTCGGCGCCATGGCCGTCCAGTTCGACGGGCGCGAGCAGACACTCCCCATGATGCAGCGATACCAGGAGAGCACCGACCGCGCCGTCCGCGAGTCCGCCTGGCGCGCCGTCGCCGACCGCCGCCTCCGGGATGCCCCCCGCCTCGACGAGCTCTACGACCAGATGATCGAGCGCCGCGACCGCATGGCCCGCAACGCCGGCTTCGACACCTTTGTCGGCTACGCCTTCAAGAGCAAGAAGCGCTTCGACTACACCCCCGCCGACTGCCGCCTCTTCCACGGCGCCGTCGAGCAGGCCGTCGTCCCCTTCCTCCGCCGCGAGGATGCCCGCCGCCGACGCCAGCTCCGGATCGACCCCCTCCGCCCCTGGGACCTCGGTGTGGACCCCAAGGGCCGCGCCCCCCTCAAGCCCTTCACCGGCGGCGTCGACCTCATCAACCGCACCACCCACGTCTTCACGCGGCTCGACCCGCGCCTGGCCGCCATGTTCTCATCCCTGGGCGACGGCGCCAACTCCCGCGGCGCGGCCGGCGGCGCCTGCCTCGACCTCGACAGCCGCAAGGGCAAGGCCCCCGGCGGCTACCAGTCCATGCGCGACCGCTCCCGCAAGGCCTTCATCTTCATGAACGCCGCCGGCCTCCACCGCGATGTCGAGACCATGGTCCACGAGGCCGGCCACGCCTTCCACAGCATGCTCTGCGTCGATGAGCCCCTGGTCGCCTACCGCCACTCCCCCATCGAGTTCGCCGAGGTCGCCAGCATGACCATGGAGCTCCTCACCATGCCCTACTGGAAGGGCGAGGGCTCCTACTACGCCACCGAGGAGGACTTCGCCCGCGCCAAGCGCAAGCAGATCGAGGGCAGCGTCGGCCTCCTCCCCTGGATCGCCACCATCGACGCCTTCCAGCACTGGGTCTACGAGAACCCCCGCCACACCCGCGACCAGCGCACCGCCCACTGGCTCGCCCTCGACGACCGCTTCGGCCACGAGGTCGCCTGGCAGGGCCTCGAGCCCCACCGGGCCGCCCTCTGGCAGCGCCAGCTCCACCTCTACGGCGCCCCCATGTACTACATCGAGTACGGCATCGCCCAGCTCGGGGCCCTGGGCCTCTGGCTCCGCTCCCTCGAAGAGGGCGAGAAGACCGCCGTCGAGGCCTACATGAAGGCCCTCAGCCTCGGCGGCAGCAAGCCCCTCCCCGACCTCTTCAGCGCCGCCGGCCTCAGGTTCGACTTCGGCCCCGAGACCATCAAGCGCCTCGTGGACCGCGTCGA
Organism: Phycisphaerales bacterium; assembly: GCA_040902425.1. Lineage (GTDB taxonomy): Bacteria > Planctomycetota > Phycisphaerae > Phycisphaerales > UBA1924 > JBBDXI01. The sequence continues at coordinate 1,676 of JBBDXI010000110.1, read as the reverse complement.
GAAGGAGCTCGAGAAGCTGCCGGAATGACCGCGCCCCTTCAGCCCGCACGCCCGCGGGCTCGCTTCGATGAACATTCACGCACACCCCATACGCTGGATTCCATGCCGGTGAAGCACTGGTTTCGCTTTTCAATTCGGCGTCGGTTCATGGGAATGCCCGCGGGCCCGTTGGCGTTTCTCGCGCTCATTCTCAACATTTCGATTGGCTCGCTTGCACCGCAACCCGGCAACTGGTCCAGGACCGGCCGCAGCTACACAGTGGTTCTTGGCCTTGCGAATCAACAGTGGAGGATCGCCGAGTTCAGGATCTATGACGAGCGTCAGTTCGATAGGGTCATCTTCATCGACATACACGAGCGACACAGCCTTTGGCCCGAGTATGAATGGCTGGCTTCCAAGCTGCACCTGGGACCGCTCTGGGAGACTCACGTTGCTGACTTCGCAGCTACGTCCCGCCAGACCTACCCGCGACCTGAAGCACCACTCACCGCTCGAGAAATGACGTCCTTCCGGCCAATCGTGGCTGACTCGTTTACCGACCGGCACGGCGACGCCAGCGTCGGCCGACGCGTCCGCGCCGGCTCTGAACGTACTTTCTATTGGCCCAATCTCTGGCCCAACGTGGCACGCTGCGCGCGCTTGCTGACGGTGTTGATTCTCCTTGCCGCGCTCCTTCGATGCCTGATCACCACCCGTGACGAGCGCGCCGCGCTCCGACTTGGTTGGCGGATCTGCCCGAAGTGCTCATACTCGCTCGCGGGGCTCGGGACCGACGTGTGCCCCGAATGTGGAGCACCCACCGCTGGCGGACGTTACGCCGACAGCGACAGCACATTCAACCGGATCAACTGATCCCCCGCCACAGTGGCCACCGCCTTCGTCCGCCCCCGCTCATCGATGAACTCCACCTCGTAGGAGTGACCGTCCCGGTGGCAGTGCACGACCGCGCCCACATCGCCGCGCCGGAGTCCATCCTCCGGCCGGTCCACCGTCAGGGCAACCGTATCGTGCTCCTTGAGCATGCTCACTCCACGTAGCAGGTGATCAGCCGGGGGTTGTCAGTGCCGGTCTCCACCAGCCACACCGCCAGAACGGTAGCGCTCCCCGCCCGCCCCGTCATCGTGAACCTGGTCTCGTACTTCCGCCCGTGCGGGCTCGGGCGCCCCGGCGTCGCCTCCGCGCTGATGGCGGCCGCGAGGAGCGCCTGCCTGAGAACGATGGCGTCCGTGCGAGCTACCCCAAGGACCCGCTCGAACAGCGCCGCGTGGTGCCGGCCAACCGGATGATCGGGATTCAGCACGTATTCGAGCAGCTTTCGGTCGTCCACGATCGCGTACTCGGCGTTCGGAAGCCTCATCCGGACCAGAGTACACGCACTCGCAGGGTCGCGAGCCCTCCCCTTCCTCTACGAGTTCCGCTACCGCCCCCCCCGCCTCTACACCGGCGTCCAGCAGCGCTCCCGCCTCCTCCGCGGCTGGCCTCGCCCCCCTCCTCGCGCGCCTCCTGGGCATGACCGACGCCTCCATCCTCGCCGAGCTGCGGCGGCTCAAGGCCATCGCGGAGGCCGGCGGCTCGCCCTGAAACGGCCGGCGGAACCGCGCCGCGTGAGCAAGCGGGCCGCGGCGAAGCCGCGTCTAATACGCCGATGCCCCCTCCCCCCCACCTCTCCCCCGACG
>JBBDXI010000109.1:0-12120 GCA_040902425.1 Phycisphaerales bacterium | reverse complement strand
CGCGGCGGAGCGATGGGGGGCGCGACGGGCGGCGCGACGGGCGACGGCGGCGCAACGGGCGCAGCGGCCCGCTCCGAGGGACCGATGATGAAGCCGGGTGGGGGTTCCGCGTCCGGCGCCCGACCCGGTTCGACCCGGGGCTCCGCCGCCGGCGGGATGCCGAGGCGCCCCTCCAGCTCGCGCACCCTGGCTTCGAGGCGGGCCAGGCGGAGGCGCAGGTCATAGTCCATCCCGGGCTCCGGGCCCCGGGGTTTCTATCGGCGGATGCCGGCGATCCGCTTGCGGAGCGGGCCGCTCAGGCCGGCTGCGGCTGGGCGGCGGGCGCGGTGGACAGGCCGCGGACGCTGGCCGCCCGCCGGCGCACCATCGGCGCCGCCGGCTGCTCGGCCTCGGCGAACCCCTCGCCGAACCGGAACAGCCGGAAGCTGTTGCCCAGGACAAAGACATCGCCCACGAAGTGGTACAGCGCCGCCGCCGGCACCGCCAGCAGGCCCGTCGCCGCGAGCACCAGCCCCACGATCACGATGACGATCGACATCGCGATGTTCTGGGCGATGATCGTCCGCGTCCGGCGGGCGAGTTCGACGAGGAACGGCACCCGCGACAGGTCGTCGTTCATCAGCGCGACGCCCGCCGAGTTGGCCGCGATGTCCGACCCGCCCAGCCCCATCGCGACGCCCACGTCGGCCTGGGCCAGCGACGGCCCGTCGTTGATCCCGTCGCCGACCATCATCACGCGGTACCCCGAGGCGACCAGCCCGCGGATCAGCTCGTGCTTCTCCTCGGGGAGGCACTCGGCCTCGATCACATCCACGCCGATGCTCTGGCCGACGCGCTTGGCGACGCTGAGGCGGTCGCCCGTGAAGATCGCCACGTGCCGCGCCCCCAGGTCCCGCATCCGCTGCACGATCGTGCGGGCGTTGGCCCGGACCTTGTCCTCCAGCCCCACCGCGCCCAGGTACTTGCCGTCCCGCATCACGTGCACGCCGGTCATGCCCTCGATCTTGGCCTCCACCGCCTCGACCTGCGGCCTGATCCCCGGGCTCAGCTCCAGCAGCCACGTGGCCCGCCCGACGCACAGCTCGCCCATCGAGGTCTGGGCCCGGACGCCCCGCCCGTGGATTTCCTGGAAGTCCTTGCTGTCCTCCGGCTCGATCCGCGCCGCCTTCGCCGTCGTGAGGATCGACTGCGCCAGCGGGTGGCTGGAGTGCCGCTCGCCGTTCGCCGCCGCCTTGAGCAGCTCCGCGCCCTCGACGCCCGGCGCGGGGGCCAGCTTCGCCACTTCGAACTTGCCCGTCGTGATGGTCCCCGTCTTGTCGAAGACCACCGCATCCACGTGGGCCGAGGCCTCGAGGTAGCTGGTCTCCTTGATGAGGATGCCCAGCCGCGCCGCCGCCGCGAAGGCCGCCACCATCGCGCTCGGCGCCGACAGCAGCAGCGCCGCGGGGCAGGTGACGATCAGGACCGCGATGGCCGCGTCCGCCGCGCCGTCGCGGACCGTCTGGTCGGGGCTCTGGCTCTGGAGGAACCACACCACGCCGGCGACCGCCAGCGCGATCGGCACGAAGAACCCGGCGACCTGCTGGATGAGCAGTTGCCGCGGCGTGCGGGTGGTCTCGGCCTCGCGGATGAGCTTCGTCACCTTGCCGATGGTCGTCTCAGCGCCGACCTGCGTCACCGTGATGTCGAGGATGCCGGTCAGGTTCGTGGTGCCGGCGTAGACCGGGTCGCTGTGCTGGACCTCGACGGGCACGGCCTCGCCGGTCAGCGACGCCTGGTTGATGGTCGAGCGGCCCGTGAGGATGCGCCCATCCACCGGCAGGTTCTCCCCCGGCTGAACGCGGACGGTCTGGCCGACCTGCACATCGTTCAGGTGGACCTCGCGCTCGGCGCCATCCACCACGATCCGCGCCGTGTCCGGCGTGAGCCCGATCAGCTCCTCGATCGCGCGCTGCGCGCCCGAGGCCGTCCGCCGGACGAACTGATCGGCGACCAGCAGGATGAACGCCAGCCACCCCGCCGTCTCGTACTTCCCGATCACCATCGCCGCCAGGATCGCGATCGCCGCCAGCGTCGAAGACGACGGCTGCCGGTGCCGGACCTCGGTCCACGCCGCCCGCAGCAGCGGGATCGCCAGCAGCACCGCCGCCGCGATCGCCGGCAGCTGCGCCACCTCGTGGGCCGCGTCGAAGAAGTACGCCAGCCGCGTGGTCAGCAGCAGCACGCCGCCGACGAGGTACAGAAGGATCGACCGCTCGCTCTCCATCTCCCCGTGCGTGCAGCACGAGACCATCCCGTCCGCCGAGCGGCTGTGCGTGTGAGGGGTGTGCGGGGCGAGAGAGGCCTGCTCGCGGGCCGTCGCGGGGGCGGGGTGCTGGCTCATGGAGGGGGGGCTCCGAGGGAACGCGGCCGGAAAAGGCCGGAATGGTAGCGGACCGGCCGAAGCGGCCGCGGGGGAGGTACGCCGGGTGCCGGGGAGGGGTTCGGGGGCCCCTGTGGCACAGGCGTCCCGCCGTCCGGGCTCGCGACGGCACGCCCGTTGTCGTCATAGGGTGGGCCGGGGCCGGAGGCCGCGCCGGGCCTCCGCCTGTAGTCTCCTCGTTGCCCGGCCGCGACCAATGGCCCGGCCGAGTCCTTGGTCTGCCCCCTCCGAGGCCCCCCGTTGGCAAAGAAGCCCACCAAGAGCACCGCCGCACCCGGCACGCCGCAGGTCTTGCTTCCCAAGATCGCCGTGCTCGGGATCGGGCAGATGGGCCTGGTGTGCGCTTCGGTGCTCTCGGACCGTGCCGGGGCCGGCCGGCGGGAGGACTCGGAGTTCCGCCTGGGGAACGGCGCCCCGGAGGGCAAGGCCGGCGCTGCCGGGTGCCGCGTCATGCTCTGGGGCCACAGCGCCGACGAGGCCGGGGCCCTGGCCCAGACCCGCAGGAGCCCGCGCCTCCCCGGGTTCAAGCTGCCCGACTCGGTGAAGGTCGCGATGCGCGACAAGGAAGCGGTCGAGGGGGCCTCGCTCATCGTCAGCGCTGTCCCCGTCCAGTACATGCGCGACGTGTGGAAGCGGCTGGCGAAGCACGTCAGCCCGCAGGCCGCGGTCCTCTCCGTCGCCAAGGGCATCGAGAACCACACGCTCCTGCGCCCCACGCAGGTCGTCGCCGATGTCCTGGGCGATGACCCCGACGCCCGCCCCCGCCGCCTCGGCGTGCTCAGCGGCCCCACGATCGCGGCCGAGCTCGCCCGCTGCCTCCCCGCGACCATGATCGCCGCCAGCGACGACGCCGACTTCGCCCGCGCCGTCCAGCACACCTTCAGCACCAGTTGGCTGCGGGTCTACACCAACGCCGACCTGCTGGGCGTCGAGCTGGCGGGGGCGATGAAGAACGTCATCGCGATCGCGGCGGGGATCCTGGATGGGCTCGCCGGCGGGTACAACGCCAAGAGCGCCCTGCTCGCCCGCGGCCTCGCCGAGATCACGCGCCTCGGCACGGCGATGGGGGCCAGCCAGGAGACCTTCTTCGGGATCGCCGGCGTCGGCGACCTCGCCACCAGTTGCTTCAGCCCCGAGGGCCGCAACCGCTCCTGCGGCGAGGCCCTGGGCAGGGGCGAGACCCTGAAGGACTACCTGAAACGCACGCCCAGCGTCGTCGAGGGCGTCGCCACGGCCCGCTCGGTGATGGACCTCTCGAAAAAGTACCGCGTGGAAATGCCCATCGCCGCCGCGGTGCACGCGGTGCTGTTCGCCGGCGTGGACCCCATCGACGCCATCGGGAAGCTCATGGCGCGGGAGCTCAAGGGCGAGCGGGTGGGGTGAAGCGGGAGGAGTGGGGCGGCCCTTCGTAGCGGCGCTCCGCGGGGCGTTCGGGGGTGTGCCGCCCCGGCGTGGCGAGGGCGAGGCCCCGGGGCGCACCCCGGATGCCGGCGCGCCGGAGCTGGCCGACCAGCTTCGAGATCATCCCGCGGTGATCGATGCAGAGGAACAGGATGTGGCCGAGGTCTCCCAGCGACCGCCCCCCCGGGAACCGGATGCAGGCAGCGCCGTCGAACGGCCGCCGCTCCAGCCTGATCTGGAAGCGCTCGAGGCGTGGCGAGAGGCACTGCCAGACCGCGGATTCCCCGGCGCGTTCCCAAGGCTCGCCCAGAAACTCCGACAGTCCGGCGTAGACATCGTTGAGTAGGTTGGCCACGTCACTCCCCGGGGGAGTAGTAGGGGTGCCGCGACCGGGTGAGGTGAGCGGGGGCTCACAACCGGGGCCGCGCCGGCGCAGCCCGGAGCCCGCCGATCGGGCCCGTAGTGAGCGCCGGCGTGCCGCCCGCCGCCAGCAAGCCGGCTGAGCGGATCTCCCGGAGTGCATGCCGGAAAAATCCACTCTTCATGGGTTTTAGACCGGGTCGCGGTCCACCAGGTCCATCATCGACTCGTCGAGAACGTCCGCGGGCGCCCCCTCCGCGCCCGGGATCGGCTGCAGCTCGACGCCGATCCGCTGCAGCGTGGAGTTCCAGGGCGTCGCCGTGCGGATGAGCCCGAAGAGCAGCCGCTGTGTGCGCGCGAAGCTGACCAGGATGAGGACCCGGGCGCCCGCGCCCGGCGCGGCCTCGATGAGGATGCCCGCCCCCCCGGGCGAGAGGTCAACCAGCACGCCCTTCGTCGGATCGCCCGGCACGCCGCGGGCGTCGACCGGGAAGACCATGGCCGGGAGATTGCAGGCGCGGCGCTGGGCCCTGCGTTCGTCGGGTGCGCCGGCCTCGCGTGGGGTCTTCACCCCCGTATCATCGGGCACCCGGCCCGGTTCCGCTACTTTGCGGAGCACCTCCGCAGATCTGCGGAGGCCCAAACCCCCGCCGGCGTGGCGACCGCCGCGGCCGCAAACGATGCAAATACTTCCTCCGACACGACTTGCGGGCCCGGCGACGGCCCTCCCGCGGCAATCCACCGCCTCAACCGGCGTTGGCAGGACGGAGGCGAAACCATGAAAACAATGCTCTGGGCATCAACGCTCGTCGCCGGCGTGGCCGCCGCCGCGTGGGGGCAGAACTGCGCGGGGACGGCCACCGGCCGTGTCCCCCTCAACGACCTCGGCCCCGGCCTCTACCTCGGGCAGTTCCAGGGCGGGCTCTACCCCGGCGGGAGCAACCAGCCGCCGACGGCGCACGCCGCCGAAGGCGTCGCCCGCGCCCTGGCCATCGCGCCCCTGAACGCCGCCGGCCAGCCGAGCGCCTCGGGCAAGTACGTCATGGTCTCCGTCGGGATGTCCAACACGACCCAGGAGTTCTGCTCCCAGGGCTCCGGCGAGCCGTGCGACCCCTGGACCTTCATGGGCCGCGCCGCGAACGCCGACGGGACCGACCGGGCCCACCTGGTCATCGTGAACGGCGCGCGTGGCGGCCAGGCCGCCTCAGCGTGGGACCAGCCGACGGACCCGGAGTACGACCGCGTGCGCGACCAGGTCCTGGCCCCGCGCGGGCTCACCGAGGCCCAGGTCCAGATCGGCTGGGTGAAGCAGGCCAACCCCGGGCCCAGCGCCTCGCTCCCGGCCGCCAACGCCGACGCCTACCAGCTCACCGCGCAGCTCGGCAACATCGCGCGCGCGATGAAGGTGCGCTACCCGAATCTGAAGATCGTGTTCCTCTCCAGCCGCATCTACGCGGGGTACGCGACCACAGCGCTGAACCCCGAGCCCCACGCCTACGAGGGCGGATTCGCGGCGAAGTGGGTGATCGAGGCCCAGATCGCCCAGATGGCCGGCGGCCCGATCGACCCGCGCGCCGGCGACCTCAACCACGGCACGGTCGCCCCCTGGCTGGCGTGGGGCCCGTACCTGTGGGCCGATGGGCTCACCCCCCGCAGCGACGGGCTCACGTGGGCCTGCAACCAGTTCGCCAGCGACGGCACGCACCCGGCCCCGGGCCCGACCGGGGCCCGCTCGCGCGTCGGCCAGCTGCTGCACGAGTTCTTCAGCACCTCGCCCTTCTCCACCCCGTGGTTCCTCGCCGGGGCCGCCGGGTGCTACCCCAACTGCGACGGGAGCATCGCACCGCCCGCCATCAACGTCGCCGACTTCTCCTGCTTCCTCCAGCAGTACGCCGCCGGCCGGACCTACGCCAACTGCGACGGCAGCGCGGGGTCGCCCATGCTGAACGTGTCCGACTTCGGCTGCTTCCTGCAGCGCTACGCCACAGGGTGCCCCTGAAGCGGGGCCCATCAGACGATCACGGTCCCCCGCAGCATGAGCACCGCCAGGCCGAAGTAGATCAGCGTGCCCGAGGCGTCCATGAGCGTGGCGACCATCGGCGTCGACGCGGCCGCGGGGTCGAAGCCCAGGCGGCGCAGCGCCAGGGGCAGCAGGCCGCCGAGCGTCGTGCCCCAGATGACGACCGTGAGCACGGCCGTGGCGACCGTGATCCCCAGCCAGAGCGAGTGGGGTCGGACCTCGGCGGGCACCACGCCGATGAGCGAGAAGAACTCCACGATGAGCACGCCCAGGACCGCCAGGGCCATGCCCAGCAGCGCCCCCGAGACCAGCTCCTTGGAGACGACGCGCACCCAGTCCACCGGCCGGACCTCCCCCAGGGCCAAGGCCCGGATGACCAGCGTGGCCGCCTGCGCCCCGGAGTTCCCCCCGCAGGAAATGACCAGGGGCATGAACATCGCCAGGACCACGGCCTTGCCGAGCTGGTCGATGAACGCGCCCAGCACCAGGATCGTGATCGATTGCCCCACGAACAGCAGGCTGAGCCACACCCCGCGCTTGCGGAACAGCTCCAGAATCCGCGCATCCATGTACGGGTCTTCCAGGGCGCCCATGCCCGCCAGCTTCTGGATGTCCTCCGTCGCCTCGGCCTCGGCGACATCCGCGACGTCGTCGGATGTGACGATCCCCAGCAGCACATCGCGACTGTCCACGACCGGCAGCACCGAGCGGTCGTAGCGGCTCATCGCCCGGACCGCCGCCTCCTGGTCCTGGTCGGCGCGGAGGGCGACGAACTGGCGCTTGAGGAGGGATTCGACGGTCTGCTCGGGCTCCGCGAACAGCAGCTGCCGCAGGCGCACATCGTCCACCAGGCGCCCCTGGTCATCCACGACGTACACGAAGTTGACGGTCTCGGCGTCGCGCCCGGTCTTGCGGATGTGCTCCAGGGCGTGCGCGATGGTCCACTCCGGCCGGACCTTCACGTAGTCGGGCGTCATCAGCCGCCCCACGCTCTTGGGCGGGTAGCCGAGGATGGCCTGCGTGACGCGCCGCTTCTCCGGTGAGAGCGAGCTGATGAGCCGGCGGGCCACCTCGGGCGGCAGCTCCTCGATCAGCCGGGCCCGGTCGTCGGGCTCCATCGCCTCGACCACCCGCACCGAGGCCTCAGCGCCCAACTCGCGGATCAGCGCCTCCTGCTTCTCCGCCGACAGGTAGGCGAACGCCTCCCCGGCGTCGTCGCGCATCAGGAACCGGAACGCGACCGCCGCCTCCGCCGGCTCCAGCGCCGCCAGGATGTCCGCCACATCGACCGCCGGGATCCCGTGCAGCGCCTCGCGCAGCTCCCCGTACCGCCCCTCCCGGATGAGCTCCCCCACCTCGGGGAGCAGGAGCTGGGCGGTGGGGTTCAGCGGGTCCACGGGCCCTATCAAACCATCGCCGCGCGCGTTTCGCAAAGGGGCCCCGGAATATTCCCGTGCGCTAGAGTGCCCCCATGGAGCCCGTCCGCATCGCCTGCGTGCGATACCTCAACACCGTCCCCCTCATCGAGGGGCTCGAGAAGCTCCAGGGTGTGGCCCTCCTCCCGACCATCCCCTCGCGGATCGCCGGGATGGTCGCCGGCGGGGAAGCGGATGTCGGCCTGGTGTCGCTGGTGGACGCCGTGAGGTCTCCGGTGCCCCTGGCGCTGCTGCCCTGCGGGATGATCGGGTGCGACGGGCCGACGCTCACCGTCCGCCTGTTCTCGTCCGTGCCGCTGGCGGAGGTCCGGACGCTCCACGCCGACACCGACAGCCACACCTCGGTGGTGCTGGCCCGGGTGCTGCTGGACCGCCTGTTCGGGGCCCGCCCGGAGGTGGCCGGGTTTGATGCGGGTCGTGGCAGCCGCGAAGACTGGCCCGAGACGGTGCTCCTGATCGGCGACAAGGTGGTGACCAATGCGCCGCCCGCCGAGCGGTACCCCCACCAGCTCGACCTGGGGGAGGCGTGGAAGGGTCTGACGGGGCTCCCCTTCGTCTACGCCGTGTGGATGTGCCGGGCGGACCGGGCGGGGGAACCGCCCATCGCGACCGCGGCGGCCGTGCTCGACCGGCAGCGCCGGCACAATCGGGGGCGGCTCGCGTGGATCGTGGCGAACGCCGCGGCCGAGCATCGGTGGCCGTTGGACCTGGCGCAGCGGTACCTCGGGTCCCTGCTCCGGTACGAGGTCGGGGAGCGCGAGCGGGAGGCGGCGGCGCGCTTTGTGCAGGAGGCGTCCGCACTGAGGCTGGTGGAAGAACGGGGCCTGGTCTGGGCCGAGGGGGCCCAAACCAGCAACTAGCAAAGCAGCCGATGGCAATCGGACTGTCCGATTTGCTGCTTTGCTGATTTGCTATTTGCTGCTTTGATTCCCCGTGCCCCGCCTCCCCCGCCTCCGCATCGGCGTCCTCGATGAGCTGGCGAAACAGCTCCGCTTCGCCCCGCGCGAGACCCTCCGCCGCCAGCTCGAGCGCACCGAGCACCTCGCGGCCGAGATCGACCCCGCCCTGAACTACCCGGAGGATTGGCTGGTCTTCCGGATCACCGGCTACCGCCAGGAGATCGACGCGCCCGCGGTCGTCGTCGGCGGGGCGCTGCTGCGGGAGCTCTCGGCCCTGGTCGAGCGGCTCTCGGCCGCGGCCGGGCTGACCGAGCGCGACCTGAACCGCGAGCGCGTGCTCACGCTCCCCGAGCTGCGGGCCCGCTGGCGGGTGAGCGCCAAGACCGTCGAGCGGTACCGGCGGCGGGGCCTCATCGCCCGCCGCATCGCCGGCGAGCGCGGCCGGGCCTACCTCGTCTTCCCGCTGGCGGCCGTCGAGCGGTTCGAGGCCGCGGGGCGCGAGCGCCTCGATGCCGCGGCCGGGTTCACCCGGATCGACGGGGCGCTCCGGGCGCGGATCGTCCGGCAGGCGGCCGCGTACCGGCGGCGCCTGGGCTGGTCGCTGAACCGCGCCGCCGAGCGCCTCGCCCGCCGGTACAGCCGGGGCCACGAGACCGTGCGCCAGCTCCTGAAGGCCCACGACGCGAAGGCGCCCAGGCCCATCTTCGGCGAGCCCGGGCCCCCCTCGGCGCGGGAGCGGCGCCTGATCGACCTGGCGCACTGGCGGGCGATCGAGCCCGGCGAGGTCGCGAAGCGGCTGGGGCGCTCAAGCGCCGCCGTCCTGCGGATCACCAACGACGAGCGGGCGAAGCGGCTCCGCACGCTCGTGGCCCGCGCCGGGGCGCTCGCGGCACGGGGCGGGGAGCGGAAGAAAGCGGCCCCGCCGCGCGCCGCTGCGCCGCCGGAGCGGTTGCCCCTGGGTGCGCCCGGGGGCGGCGACTTGCTGGAGTTGATCGCGACCGTGCGCGATGCCCAGCCCCTGACGCTCGCCGTCGAGCGGGCGATCGCCGAGGAGTACCGCCGCCTGCTGGATGGCGCCGCCGCGGCCATCCGCGACCTGCCCGAGCACGGCGCCCGCGCCCAGCGCCTCGACGCCGCCGAGACCGACCTGCGGCTGGCCGCACGCCTCAAGGCCGAGCTGGTCCGGTCGCAGGTCCCCCTGGTGGTCCGGACGCTCGCCGCCACGCTCGGGCGGCCCCTGGAGGAGGTGCGCGGGTCGGTGCTGCTGCCGCTGGTGATGGCGTCGATCGCCGCCGTTGGCGCCGCCGTCGAAGGGTTCGAGCCCGGCAAGGGCGGGCGGCTCGCGGGCCCCGCCGGCCTCGCCGTGACGCGCCTGGCCACGCGCTTCGTCCGCGAGCACAGCGCCGAGCTCGGCCGCGGCCCGGGCCGGGCGCGGGCCGCCCTGCGCCTGGGGACCGGCGTGATCCTGCCCGACTGGACACGCAGCGTCGAGCCCTGGCAATCGTGGGAAGGGAGAGCCTGGCTGGAACTCGACGCCGCGGCACGCCGGGGGATGGGGGCGATCGCGGCCAAGCCGCGCCGGGTGCTCGCCCTGCGCCACGGCATCGGCGGGAGGCCCCGAACCCTCGCGGAGACCGCGCGCGACCTGGGAACGACAGGGATGGCCGCCGCCCGGATGGAGCGGCGGGCGATCCGCGAGTCGCGCCGCGCCGGCCCGGAGGCCCCATGAGCGCGCCCGGCGAGGGCGGAGCAACCTGGGTGTTCCACCGCGGCGCGCTGGGCGACAGCGTCCTGCTGTGGCCGCTGCTGAGGGCGAAGCGGCGCGAGGGCCAGCGCGTGGTGCTGGTCGCCGACGGCTCGAAGGCGGCGCTCGCCGCCGCGGAACTGCGGATCGAGGCGGTGGATGCCGAGCAGGCAAGGTTCAACCGCCTGTGGGTGGATGCGCCCGCGCAGGAAGTGATCGAGGGCGCGGGGAAGGTGCTGGCATGGACCGGCCCGGGCGACCCCGGCGAGAGCGTGTGGGAGCGCAACCTGCGGGCGATGTTCCCCGGCGCCGACGTCGCCGTGAATCACGAAAGGCCGGATGCCCTCCTGGCGCGGCAGTGGACCGGCCGCGGCGGCGCCGCCGACGCGCTCGTCAACCCCCGAGGGCCGGTCGTGCTCCACGTCGGCGCGGGGTCAGAGCAGAAGCGCTGGCCGCTGGAGCGCTTCGCCGAAGTGGCCGCATCCACGCGCGCCGCCGTCATCGCCGGCGAGGCCGAGGCGGAGCGCTTCACCCCGCCCGAGCGCCGCCTCTTCGCCGCCATCGGCGGCCGCCTGCTCACCACGCTCGACGAACTCGCCCGCGAGCTCCGCAGCGCGCGGCTGGTGATCGCCTGCGACAGCGGCCCCGCCCACCTCGCCGCGCAGCTCGGCGTGCCCACCCTCGCCCTCTTCGGGCCGACGGACCCCGCCCGGTGGGCGCCGGTGGGCCCCCGCGCGCGGGCGCTGGCGCCCCCCGAGCCCTCACCGATGGACTGCCTGACGGTCGAGCGCGTCCACGCCGAAGCGCACGCGATGCTCGCGCCCCCGTAGGATGCCCGCGTGCCCGCGCCCATCCAATCCGTCCGCCTTATCGTCGGCATGGAGGTCCACGTCGAGCTGGCGACCCGCAGCAAGATGTTCAGCCGCGCCCCCAGCCCCGCCCACCCCGCCTCCGACGCCGCCCCGCCCAACACCCTCGTCGATCCCGTCGTCGCCGGCCTCCCCGGGGCCCTCCCCGTGGCGAACCGCGCGGCCGTCGAGATGGCCATGATGGTCGGCCTGGCCCTCGGCTGCCAGATCGCGACCCGCACCAAATGGGACCGCAAGAGCTACTTCTACCCCGACCTCCCCAAGGGCTACCAGATCAGCCAGTACGACCTCCCCCTCTGCGGGCGGGGCGAGGTGGAGCTGCCGGCAACAGACTCAGTGGCGCAGGCGTCCCGCCTGCCAACAACAAGACGGATCCGCATCACCCGCGCCCACCTGGAAGAAGACGCCGGCAAGCTCCTCCACGAGCTGCCCGCTGCCGGGGGGCAGAGCCAGCCCATCGACTTCTCCATCGCCGACTACAACCGCGCCGGCACACCCCTGCTCGAGATCGTCACCGAGCCCGATTTCGACTCCGCCGACCAGGCGGTGGCCTTCGCCCGCATGCTCCGCACCACCTGCCGATTCCTCGGCGTCTCCGAGGGCGTCATGCAGAAGGGCCACATGCGCTTCGAGCCCAACATCAACTGCGAGCTCACGCTCGACGATGGCAGGACCGTCCGCACGCCCATCGTCGAGGTCAAGAACCTCAACTCCTTCAAGTCCCTCCGCGGCGCGATCGAGTTCGAGGCCCAGGACCAGCCCCGCCGCTGGGCCCAGACCCGCCGCGAGCAGACCCCCGGCACCAAAACCACCCGCGGCTGGGACGACGCCCGCGCCGTCACCGTCCCCCAGCGCGAGAAGGAAGAGGCCCACGACTACCGCTACTTCCCCGACCCCGACCTGCTGCCGGTCATGATCAACGAGTCCTGGCGCGAGCCCGTTCGCGCCCGCCACCCCCACCTTCCCCCC
>JBBDXI010000108.1:0-13074 GCA_040902425.1 Phycisphaerales bacterium | reverse complement strand
CCGGTAACGGGCGGGTATCGGCTCGGAGAGCCGACCTACCCGGGACCGCCCGTCAGGGCTTGCCGCCGACCGCCGCCGGTTCGGGAGCCGTCTTGTCCGGCTCCGGCTTGGCATCCCCATCGGGCTCCGCGGGCTCCGGCTTCAGGCTCTCCCGCCACTCCCGGTCCAGGTCGGCGAAGGACAGCCCCAGCACCTCCCGGGTCGCCTCATCCATCGCCTTCGGCTCCGCCGCCGACATCGCCCGCATCCACAGGTTGCGCTTGGTCTTCCCAAAGCGCTCCGTGATGTAGTTCATCATGTGGTGGCCCTGGGTGTAGACGTTCCCCTGGTGCTCCAGTGCTTCGCCCCGGAAGTCCGCCAGCTTCGCCCAGTCGACCAGGCCGTCGTTGGTCGCCCAGCGCCGGACGATGGTCCGCGTGCGGTTGCCGTTGCGCTGGTACTTCTCGGCGGCGTGCTCGGCCACGCCCTCCAGCAGCCACCACGGCATGTCGTTGGCCTTCGGGCCCATCTGGAACGAGGCGACGTGCCCGTACTCGTGCGCGATGAGCCCTCGCAGGCTCTCGCGCCGGGGGTTGCGCAGGATCAGCAGCTTCACCGACTCCCCCGGCTCGTTCCACCCCGCCAGGCCGTCGGTGTAGCTCAGGTAGATCGAGTGCTGGAGGTGCCGCATGCTCCGGTAGAGCTTCACCTCCTGCACCCGCCCCGTGATGTCCGTGTCCCCCTCCAGCTCAAAGAGCGTGTGGATGTGCGAGCGGATCTCCGGCAGCACATCCGCGACGATCTTCGCCGCCTCCTCCCCGCCCTCGGCGAAGAGGACCTTCACGCCCGGGGCCTCCAGCGCCTTCCAGTCCTCGCCCGCGTAGAGGTACGCGGGCCGGCCCTCGCCCGGCGTCGCCGCCCTCTCGAACCGCGCGGGGAACGACACGGTTCGCGTCCGCCCGCCGGGCATGCGCCAGGTGAACGTGATGGCCGCGCCCACCGACCCATCATCCCGGGGCTTCAGCTCCTCCTCGGCATCCGAGAGCCGCACCGAGAACTCCTCCGGGGCCTTGCGCCCAAGGTCGAGCGCCCAGGCCCTCTGCTCGGTCACGAAGACCGGGTCGCTCTTCGAGACCAGCGCCAGGTACCGCGCCTGGTCCGCACCCGCCACCGCCGCCGACACCTCGCGCATGAGCGCCCCGACCTGCTCGCGGATGGCCGGCCCCGCGGGCGCGGGCTGCCGGGCAGCCACGACCGGCACAGGGCCGGCAATCGCCACCGGCGCCGGTGCAGCCACCGCGAGCGCACCCAGCACCAACCCAAGGACCCGGGGGCGAACCGACCGGAACGATGCGGGGACTCGCGTCATGCCGCAAGCCTATCGGCTTCCTCCGGCGGGCGCAGCTCCCCCTCGGTGCGGGCGACGATCGCCGCCGTCGTCGCGTCCCCGGTGACGTTGATGACCGTCCGGCACATGTCCAGCGGCCGGTCCACCCCCAGGATCACCGCAATCCCCCCCGCGATGGCCGCGGGCGGGAACCCCGCCTGCTCCAGCACGACCACGAGCATCACGATCCCCCCGCTGGGGATGCCCGGGGCCCCGATGGAGGCCAGCACCGCCGTGAGCAGGATGCCGACCTGGGCCCAGATCGGCAGCGGGATCGAGTACATCTGGGCGATGAACAGGGCGCTGGCCGCCTGGTGCAGCCCCGTCCCGTCCATGTTGATCGTCGCCCCAGTCGGGCAGACGAAGCTGGCGATCGGCTTCGACACGCCCAGGCGGTTGGTCACGCAGTCGATCGTCACCGGAAGCGTGGCCGCCGAGCTGGAGCTGGAGAACGCCAGGGCCTGCGCCGGGGCCATCGCCCGGAAGAACCGCACGAACCCGATCCCCGCCACCAGCCGGACCAGGAGCGGGTACTCCACCAGCAGCAGCAGCGCCAGCCCCCCGAGCACCACGCCAGAGTACGCCGCCAGCGCCCCCAGCACATCCAGCCCCATCGCGGCCACCACCCGCGCGATGAGCGCAAAGACCGCCACCGGCGCGATCCACAGCACCCCGTGGACGATCTTAATCATCGCGTCGGTCAGGGCACCAAAGACGGCGATCGCCGGGTCCCCCCGTTCGCGCGGCAGCAGGCTCAGGCCCACCCCCAGCGCCAGGGCGAAGATGATCACCTGGAGCATCCCCGGCTGCCCCTGCAGCGCGTGCCGCGCATCCCCCACCCGCACGTGCAGCGCCGAATCGTGCGCCAGGGCCGCGAAGGGGTTGGACGGCACCAGGTCCAGCACCTGCTGCCAGGCGCTGGGCACCTCGCCCGTGCGCGAGACCATCGACCCCGCCTGCGCCTGCGCCTCCGCCGCCAGCCGGTCCCGCACCTCGACGCTCACGTACTCGCCGGGCCGGACCACGTTGGCCAGCAGCAGCCCCAGCGCCACCGCCGCGACCGTGGTGATCAGGTAGATCCCGATGGTCTTCCCGCCGACCCGCCCCAGCTTGCGGAAGTCCCCCAGGCTCGCGGCCCCCATGACGAGAGAAAAGAACACGATCGGCACGGCGATGAACCGCAGCAGCCTTACGAAAAGGTCGCCGACGAAGCCGTTGAGCTGGATGAGTAACCGGACCACCGCCGCCCCCGCGCCCGCCCCCGCGTTGGCCTCGCTGGCCCGCCCCGCGAGGTAGTCGCGGGATGAGCCGACGCCCAGCGCGCTCCACGTCTCCGCCGACCACCACAGGTTCAGCGCCAGCCCCGCCGCGACCCCCAGGGCGAGCCCGATGAGGATCTTCCAGTGCAGGGCGAGGCGGTGGGGGCGGCGGGAGTCGGACATCCGGGCAAGCTACCACATTCAGCAGGGCCCATCGGCCCCGAAGGGCGGCACGCCTTTCCCTATCATCGCCCATGGCCCCCGCCCCGCACTCCTCCCGCCGCTCCAGCCGGCGGCGCTTCGCCGAGTACCTCGAGAACCGCCGGAAGCGCCGGGCCGAGGCGAAGGCCGCGGGCGTCGCCGAGCAGGGGCCCGACCGGCCCATCCAGAAGCGGGCCCGCTCGTTCCTCACGCTCCTCCGGGCCTTCTGGATCCTCCTGGCGGAGCACCGCCCCCGGGTCATC
Source organism: Phycisphaerales bacterium (assembly GCA_040902425.1). Lineage (GTDB taxonomy): Bacteria > Planctomycetota > Phycisphaerae > Phycisphaerales > UBA1924 > JBBDXI01. The sequence goes on along the minus strand of JBBDXI010000108.1, from coordinate 9,985 downwards.
GCGGCCCTGGGCACGCTGACCATCTCGGCCCTCCTGGCCCTGGTCCTCCCCGCGGGCATCAAGCCCGCCATCGACTACATCCTCAGCGAGACGCCCGGCCCCGCCGGCATCCCGCGATGGATCCCCGTCCCCGAGTGGGCCCGGGAGGACTCCGCCCGCGGGTCGCTGCTGTGGATGCTCGGCTCCTTCCTGGTCGCCGTCACCGTCGCGCGCGTGCTCATCGGCATGTGGGGCCGCTGGCAGATGACCCGCATCACCAAGCGCATCCAGGCCTCGCTGCGCCGGGATGTCTTCGAGCACGCCGTCGCCCTCCCCCTCCATCGCGTCCACCACCTCAAGAGCGGCGGCGTGGCCAGCATCCTCCGCGAGGACGCCGGCGGCGCGGGCGAGCTGCTCTTCAACATCATCTACAACCCGTGGAACGCCATCGTCCAGCTCGTCGGCGTCCTGACGATCCTCGCCGTCGTCGACTGGAAGCTCGTCGCCGGGGCGCTCCTGCTCGTCCCCGTCGTCTGGTACAGCCACCGCACCTGGATCGGGCGCATCCGCCCCATGTTCCGCGACATCAAGCAGACCCGCACCAGCATCGACGCCCACGCCACCGAGGCCTTCGGCGGCATCCGCGTCGTCCGCGGCTTCGACCGCGCCAAGGGCGAGACCGGGCGCTTCTCCACCGCCCAGCACTTCATGGCCCGCCAGGAGATCCTCACCTGGTGGTGGTCGCGGGGCATCGAAATCACCTGGTCGCTGCTCATCCCCGTCGCCTCCACCGCCGTGCTGGTCTACGGCGGCACCGCCGTGCTCCGCGGCCAGATGACCATCGGCGACCTCATGATGTTCTCGATGTACGTGGTCTGGCTCCTCTCGCCCCTGGAGATCCTCGCCACCTCGGCCGCGAGCATGCAGACCAACCTGGCCGCGTTCGACCGCGTCCTGGACCTGCTGGAGGAGCCGCGCGAGTTCGCCGAGGCCCGCGGCGACCGCGTCGTCCACCGCGCCGAGGTCCAGGGGCGCATCGCCCTCCGCGGCGTCTGGTTCAGCTACCCGGTCATCGCGAAGAAGCGTCCGGAGTCCACCACCACCGCCGCCCACCCGGATCCGCCCCCCTCGGCAGCCTCACCGTCTCACCGCCTCAGCGTCTCACCGTCTCAACCCCCCGGCACCCCCGTGCTCAAGGACATCACCCTCGACGTCGAGCCCGGCCAGACGATCGCGCTCGTCGGCCCCAGCGGCTCGGGCAAGACCACCCTCTGCAACCTCATCGCCCGCTTCTACGACCCCACGCAGGGCACCATCGAGCTCGACGGGATCGACCTGCGGCAGATCGACGTCGGCAGCTACCGCCGCCTGCTGGGCATCGTCGAGCAGGATGTGTTCCTCTTCGACGGCACGGTCGCCGAGAACATCGGCTACGGCCGGCGCGGGGCGACCCGGGCCGACATCGCCGAGGCCGCCAGGCAGGCCAACGCCGCGGGCTTCATCGAGAAGCTGGAGAACGGCTACGACACCGTCATCGGCGAGCGGGGCGTCCGCCTCTCCGGGGGGCAGAAGCAGCGGCTCGCCATCGCCCGGGCGCTCCTCGCCGACCCGCGCATCCTCATCCTCGACGAGGCCACCAGCAACCTCGACACCGAGAGCGAGCGCCTGATCCAGCGCAGCCTCGCCCGCCTGATGCGCGGCCGCACCAGCTTCGTCATCGCCCACCGCCTCAGCACCATCCGCCACGCCGACCGCATCGTGGTGATCGAGGACGGGCGGATGATCGAGACCGGCACCCACGACCAACTGCTGGCCAGCGGCGGGCGCTACGCGGAGTTTCTGCGGATGCAGGTGGAGGGGCACCGCCCCGAGGCGGCCCCGCCCGACGCCGCCGCGCCCTCAGGTGCCCTCGAGAACATCGCGCGCGAGCCGTAGCCGCGCGCGGGTCAGCGCCGCGCCGGCGCCCCCGGCGGCCCCGAGCTCTCGGTGTAGATCAGCAGCCCCTCGCGCGGCGCCTCGACGTCGAGCGTCGGCTCCCCCGGCACGGTCGAGCACTCCACCCACCCGTTGCTCGCCATCACTTCTAGGCACTGGATCGCCAGGTTGTACGCCTGCTGCCGCGCCGGCCCGGGGTAATGCTGCGTCACCAGCCGCACCAACGCGCCGGTCAGCCCCGCGGCCGTCTGGGGCATCCGCAGCGCCTCGACCACCATCCCGTACCCGCCGATGAGCGGGAGCTGGTTCGGCCCGCGCCGCAGCGCCCGCACCGGCATGATCCGCCCGTCCTGCAGGTGCTGCACGCTCGCCTCGCGCGCGTCCTTCAGGTTCAGCGCGAAGCGGTTCTTCCCGGAGACCATGAACCCCACGGCCTCCTCCGGCTCGCTGAAGCGCCACTGCAGCTGCTTCACCCCCGCCATGTCCACCCCCCCGATCGCGGCCTGCCCCACGATGTCGTCCACACCCCCGTTGCTCAGCCAGCGGAACGCGGCCCCCGGGGTCATCGGCAGGCCGGATTCCTTCGCGATGGCCGCGCAGTTCTCCCGGACCGCGGTGAAGAACCCGTTGCCCGCGTACCAGTACTCCGCGAAGCGCATGTGCTGAACGACGCGCCGCCGCTGCACCTCCGAGTATTGCTCGCGGAGCCACGCCGGGTCCAGCTGCCCGCGGTCGAGCTCGAGGATCGTGTACGCCAGGTGCTGGGCGCAGGTGTGCGTCAGCGTCATCCCCGCCGAGAGGATCGGGTCGGCGAAGCCCAGCGCCTCCCCGCAGAGGAACCAGTTGGGCCCCAGCGCCCGCTCCGCGATGAACGACCAGTCGGTCGTGGACCGGATGCCCCCCTCCATCGCCCCGCCGGCGATCCACCCCGAGACCTGCTTCTCAAGCGCCAGCGAGTCGTGGTACAGCTGCTCCGGGCGCTTACCGCAGGTGCGGTAGTACTCCGCCGGGCAGACGATCCCCACGCTGGTCCGGTGCTTCGAGAGCGCGATGTACCAGACCCAGCCGTACGGCAGCGAACGGATCTGGATGCGCGTCGCCTCCCCCTCCCAGATCGGGGCGTTCAGCTCCGGCCTCTCCCAGTAGCTCCAGAACGCCACGTTCCGCAGCAGCGTCGGCGCGTCGATCGTCACCCCCAGGTCCCGCCGCAGCACGGCCGCGTTCCCGCTGGCATCCACGTAGTAGCGGGCGGTGACCCTCTCCCCGCCCTCGAGCACCAGGGCCGTCACCGCGTCCGTGTCGTGCTCCACCGAGGCCACCCGCGTCCCCTCGCGCACCACGCACCCCAGCGACGCCGCGTGCTTCAGCAGCACATCGTCGTAGATCGCCCGGTCCACCTGCATGGTCGCGCGGGCCCGCCAGCCGCCGTAGGGCGCCGGGCGCGGGTCGTCCCGCACCTCGGAGAAGGGCACGAAGCCGAACACCCACGGCTCGGTCGTCTTGCCCCAGGTGTAGGTCGCCCCCAGCTTGATCGGGAAGCCCGCGCCCTCGACCTTGTCCCACGCCCCCATCTCGTGCAGGATGCGCCCGATCGGCGGGAGCTGGCTCTCCCCGATGTGCTCCCGCGGGAAGACCTCCCGCTCGAGGATCGCCACCCGCAGGGCCGGGTTGTACTTCTTCAGGAGCGAGCCGGTGGTGGACCCGCCGGGGCCCCCGCCGATGATCGCCACGTCGAACGCTGGATTCCCCACGAGGAGCCCTCCGCCTGGCGGGCGCGGAGTATACCGGCGGCTCGCGGGACGCCCGCCCGCCGGCCGGCGCCTACTGCAGGTTCACCGGCATAACGACGTAGACAAAGTCGGTCCCGCTCTTGATCAGCCCCGGCTTGTTCGGCGCCTTCAGCTCCATGATCACCTCGGGGTCGGGGATCACCTTCAGCGCATCGGTCACGAAGGTGGGGTTGAACCCGATCTCGATGTCGTCCCCCTCGTAGCTCGACACATCCACGTTGATCTCCGCCTCCCCCATCTCCGGGGCGCGGCTGGAGAACTCGACCTGCTTGTCGCTCTTCTTGAAGCGCATCCGCACCCCGCGCGACTCCTCGTTGGTCAAGAGCGCCGCCCGGCGCACCGCGCTGTTCAGCACATCCCGGTCGAAGACGATCCGCTTGTCCTGGTCCTTGGGGATCACGTCCTCGTAGGGCGGGAAGGTCCCCTCCACCAGGTTGCTGGTCAGCACCGCCGTGTTCCCCCCCTCGTCGGCGCTCCCCAGGCTGAAGAGGATCTGGTTCTCCGTGATCGCGATCTGCACCGGCGCCTCGGGGTCCTCGAAGAGCTTCTGCAGCAGCGCCAGGGCCTTGGTGGGGACGATGCACGAGATCCCCGCCTCGTCCTTTTCCTTGCCCCCCGCGACGTTCTGCCGGCACAGCGCCAGCCGCCGCCCGTCGGTCGCCACCATCTCCAGCCGCTTGCCGTCCCGCTTCAGCAGCACGCCGTTGATCGCGTAGCGGCTGTTCTCCCGCGCCGTCGCGAACAGAGTCCGCGCCACCATCTGGTTCAGCGCCCCGGCGCTGTGCGTGAACACCGTCCGCGCCTTCACCCCCGGCTCCTTCCCCGCCGCGATCCTCTCGAAGTCCGGGATCGGCGGGAACTCGCTCGCCGGGTACCCCAGCACCTTGAACCGCGCATCGCCCCCGCGGATCAGCACCGCGTCCTGCTCCGCCTCGATCGTCAGCGTCGCGTCCCCCTCCTCCGCCGCCACGATCTGCCGCAGTTTGTCCGCCGGGATCAGCGCCTCCCCGGCGTCCTGCACATCCACCTGCGTCGTCCGCAGGCGCAGCGAGATCTCCGCGTCGGTCGCGGCCATCGTCAGCTCGCCCGCCTTCCCGGACTTCTTCGCCGTCAGCTTCACGCACTGCAGCTGGGGCCGGGGCGTCCGGGCGGCCACCACCCCGGAAATAAGATTGACGGCATCCAGCAGGGCGCCGCGGTCGCAGATCACCTTCATGGGGACTCCGTTCGCTGTAAGGGCGGCAAGTTTATCCGAAACCGCCCGGCGCGGCGGCCCCACCCCGTCCTCCGCCCCCTCCCGCCCCCCTCCCGACAGGTAAGCCACAGCCCCGCGAGCGCTTGGGGAGGGCGCCGGGCCGGCGCAGCGCTCCCCCCAATCTCCCCGCCCAGCCGGTTTAGACACCCCGCCGGGGTTGTCAGGCGCGCGCAGATGGCGGATACTCCACCCGTCCCTCTCCGGCGGCGCGTCCCGCGCCCCCGGTCGGGTTTTGTCCGATTTGGCGACCCCGCAATCGCTGGGGGCTGCTTCGCCGGTCCACGGTGGCCGCGCCGACAGCAGACGAGAGAAAAGGATCGCCCCATGTCCTTCGAAGCCGCCGTCCACGCCCAGGCGATCGAGCTCGACAAGATGGCCCTGGAGATGACCGCCGCCGCCGGCGCGGGCCACCCCAGCACCGCCATGAGCCTCGGCCACCTCGTCACCGTCCTCATGTTCCACACCATGCGGTGGAGCCCGGACTACCCCGCCTACCCCACCAGCGACCGCCTCGTCCTCAGCGAGGGCCACGGCGTCCCCATCATCTACGCCGCCGCCATCAAGCTCGGCGTCACCGTCGGCGAGGACCCCGACAAGCGCCGCAAGCTCCAGATGACCGACCTCCGCAAGCTCCGCGAGGCCGACAGCGAGCTCGACGGCCACCCCAACCCCATGGAGGGCTTCCCCTTCTTCGACGCCGCCACCGGCTCCCTCGGCCAGGGCCTCTCCGTCGCCGCGGGCCTCGGCGACGCCGCACGCCTCGACGCCCAGGACAAGCGCATCTACTGCATCATCGGCGACGGCGAGAGCCGCGAGGGCCAGGTCACCGAGGCCCTCGACTACCTCATGGACCGCAACCTGAACAACGTCCTGGCCATCTTCAACTGCAACGAGTACGGCCAGGCCGACCGCGTCAGCCCGCAGCAGTCCGCCGAGCGCCTCGCCGCGAAGCTCCAGGCCATCGGCTTCAACGTCAAGGTCATCGACGGCCACAACCCCGTCCAGATCAAGGCCGCCTTCGACGCCTTCGTCGAGATCAGCCAGCAGAGCGGGGCCAAGCCCATGGCCGTCGTCGCCAAGACCGTGAAGGGCTGGGGCGCCTCGACCATGCAGGGCGGCGGCTGGCACGGCAAGCCCCCCGCGGCCGACGGCCTCAAGAAGGCCCTCAGCGAGCTCGACGAAAAGCGCGTCCAGCTCACCAGCGCCCTGACCCCGTCGGACTCCTTCGAGATCCAGCCCCCGCCCCAGGCCCCGCCCCGCGAGCTCTCCAGCGGCGAGCTGCCCACCCTCACCGAGACCGCCAAGCGCTTCGACATGGTCTCCGCCCTCCAGACCGGCAAGATGGCCACACGACGCGCCTACGGCCTGGCCCTCCGCGCCCTGGGCCACGTCAACGACCGCGTCGTCGTCCTCGACGCCGACGTCAGCAACTCCACCTTCACCGAGCTGTTCGCCAAGGACGCCGACCTGAAGGACCGCTTCATCGAGTGCAAGATCGCCGAGCAGAACATGATGTCGGTCGGCGTCGGCCTCTCCGCCGCCGGCAAGATCCCCTTCTGCAACACCTTCGCCAAGTTCATCACCCGCGGCTACGACCAGATCGAGATGGCCATCAACTCCGGCGCCAACCTCAAACTGATCGGCAGCCACGCCGGCATCAGCCTCGCCAGCGACGGCCCCAGCCAGATGGCCCTCCCGGATGTCGCCTGGTTCCGCTCCTTCAGCACCATCAAGGACCACCGCGGCAACCCTGCCTGCTACATCCTGCAACCGGCCGACGCCTACGCCGCCTACGCCCTCACCGGGGCCATGGCCGAGTACGAGGGCGCCTGCTACATGCGCACCCTCCGCCCCGACACCGAGTTCATCTACAACGAGGACGTCGTCTTCAACCTCGGCGGGTTCGAGGTCCTCCAGGAAGGCCGCGACGTCGTCCTCTGCGCTGCCGGCTACATGGTCCACGAGGCCAACAAGGCCCTGGACCTGCTCGACAAGGCCGGCATCAGCGCCACCCTGGTGGACCTCTACTCCCTGCCCTTCGAGCACGAGAAGCTGCTGGACCTCATCGGGCGCAACAACGGCTACGTGGTCTCCATCGAGGACAACTACGGCGGCGGGATCGGCTCGGCCATCGCCGACGCCCTCACCGCCTCCGGCGACGCCTTCACCCTCGAGCAGATGCACGTCCGCCGCATCCCCAAGAGCGCCAAGACCCCCGAGGAGCTGCTCGCGATGTGCGGCCTGACCGCCCAGGACATCGTGAAGACCGCGATGAAGCTGCTGCAGGTCGCCTGACGCCCGGGCCGACCGGCACGGTTTTCCGGACCCATCAGCCGCGTTCCTACGCGCCGAGAAGGCCCCCCGTCGGTTTTGGGGAGGGAATTCACCCCCGCGGGTGGAGCGCACCCCAACCGCGGGGCATACTTCCGCCCGGTTTCCGCCCCCCCGCGCCGCCTCTACCGCGGCCGGTCCCCCAATCGACCCTCGCCCGACACCCGCCATGCTCTCCGTCGTCATCCCCGTCTACAACGAGGCCGCCACCGTCGAGAAGCTCATCGACGCCGTCGCAGCCGTCCCCGTGGAAAAAGAGATCATCGTCATCGACGACTGCTCGAAGGATGGCACGATCCAGGTCCTCGAGCGCCTCGCCGCCGCGGGTCGGATCCGTCTGCTCCGCCACACCGTGAACCAGGGCAAGGGCGCCGCCCTGCGCACCGGGTTCTCCAACGTCCGCGGCGACATGGTCATCATCCAGGACGCGGACCTGGAGTACGACCCGCAGGAATACCCCCGCCTCATCCGCCCCATCCTCGACGGCAGGGCCGACGTGGTCTTCGGCTCACGCTTCATCGGGGGCGAGTCGCACCGCGTCCTCTACTTCTGGCACTCCGTCGGCAACCGCGGCCTCACCCTCCTCTCCAACGCCCTCACCAACCTCAACCTCACCGACATGGAGGTCTGCTACAAGGTGTTCCGGCGCGAGGTGATCGACAGGATCACGGTCGAGGAGAACCGCTTCGGCTTCGAGCCCGAGATCACCGCCAAGGTCGCCCGCCTCGGCTGCCGCGTCTACGAGGTCGGCGTCTCCTACTCCGGACGGACCTACGCCGAGGGCAAGAAGATCCGCTGGAAGGACGGCGTGCGCGCCCTCTGGTGCATCCTCAAGTACAACCTCCGCCCCGGCTCCCGCGCCGCCCCGCGCCGGGTCTCCGTCTCCCACCCGGCCGCCCCCCCGCCCGCACCCGGCCCCGCTGAGCCCCTCGCCGGGGCGAGGGCGGAGGCCCCGTGAGCACCCCTCCGACCGGGTTCGGCCCGGCCGCGTCGGGCGCCGGCGCACCGGCACGGGCGGGGCCACTCTTCTGGGCCCTCGGCGCGCTCCTCGTCGCCTACGTCGCCCTCTGCACCGGCCAGCGCGACAACCTCCTGGAGGCCGACGCCTGGGAGCACCACCGGGCCATCGTCGCGCTCGTCGCGGACTTCTGGCAGCCCGGCAACCCCACGTTCGGGGGCGACGCCGCCGCCATCCCCTCCATCCGCTACTCGCCTTATTTCGTCGGCATGGTCGCCTTCGCTCGCGCCACCGACCTGGACCCCTGGCACATCCTCAGCGCCGCCGCCGTCTTCAACACCCTCCTCCTGGTTGTGGGCGTCCGCGCCCTGCTCGGCGCTCTGGGACGGCCGGAGGTCTCCGGCGTCGCACTGCTGGTCATGGTCGGCCTCTACGGCGGCGCGCCCGGTTACGCCAACAGTTACGCCCTGGCCGACCTCCCCTGGCACCAGGTCAACCCCTCCGCCTTCGCCTTCGGCCTCGTTCTCCTCGCCTGGTCGCTCTTCCTGGGCCTCGCCAGCGGCCGCGCCCCCAAGGCCGGCTGGTTCATCCTGCCCCTCCTGTTCGCCACCGCGATGCTCGACCACCCGATGACCGGGGCCCTGGGGTTCCTTGGGCTGGGCATCTTCTCTGTCTTCGGTGCTGCCTCCGGCGCGGAGCGCATCCGGCGCCTCACCATCGCTGTCGCCGTCGGCGTCCCCGCGGCCGCGGCGTGCTTCGCCTGGCCCTGGTTCAGCTTCCTCCGCGCGCTCACCCTCCGCCCCGACAACCAGTACTGGTTCAACCCCGGCATCCTCAAGATGATGCTCACCCAGTGGTGCGCGCCGGCCGTGCTCCTCTCGCTGTGGTGCCTGGCGGCGCGAGACCAGCGGACCATCCGGGTCCTCCTCGCCGGCGGCGCGGCGTGCCTCGCCCTGGGCCTGGCCGCGATGGCGGCGCGCTCGGCGGCCCTCGCCCGGCTTCCCCTCCCGGGCCTCATCTTCTTCCACCTCGCGGTCGCCGTCGCCGCCCACGACGCCGGCCTCCTCAGCCCCCGCCGCTGGATCGAGCGCGCCCGCGCCCTCCGCGCCGGCGGCCCCGCCGCCGCCGCCGCCGCCCACGCGGCGGTCGGCGCGGCCGTGCTGGCCTACTTCCTGGCCCCCCAGCTCTGGGCCGTCCTCCGCGAGCCCCACCTCGCCCGCTCCCCCATCGCCCGCGCCCTGGGCCGCCCCGACAAGCAACTCAACCTCCTCCCGCAGTACCGCGAGGCCCTCGCCCCGGTCGGCCCGCGCGACGTGGTCTTCTCCGACGGGCCCACCTCCTGGCCCGTCCCCTCGGTCCGCGGCCGCATCGTCGCCGCGATCCACTACGAGTTCTTCGTCCCCGGCCAGCCCGAGCGCGAGCGGGATGCCGCCCGCTTCTTCGAGGCCGGCCCGGACGGCGCCACCGAGGAGGAGCGGCTCGCGCTGCTCGACAAGTACGGCGCGACATGGCTCCTGCTCGACACCGCCCGCCTCACCGGCCCACAGCGCACCGCGCTGCTCCGCGAGCACGCCGTGGCCGCCCGCTCCGGCGACCTCACGCTCATGGATGCCGCCGCCTGGCGCGCCGCGCCCGGCCCGCCCTGACGCCGCGCCCCCCCGCGCGGGCGCCCCCAACGGACCGCCCCCCCCGTACCTCGTCACGAAACACCCCAAGTCGGCCACGTTCAGCCCCGGC
>JBBDXI010000107.1:0-13220 GCA_040902425.1 Phycisphaerales bacterium | reverse complement strand
CGGCGCGGGAGTCCATGCCGGGCTTGATGACCTTGAGGGCGACGCGCTGGGTGAAGGGCTCGCGGCGCTCGGCGAGCCAGACGACGCCGAAGCCGCCCTCGCCGAGGGGCTCGAGCAGGCGGTAGGGGCCGATGCGGTCGCCGGCGCGCTCGCCGGGGACGCCGACCACGAGCGTGGGCAGGGCCCCGGCGCCCCCCGCCCCCCCCACTCCCGCGCCCCCCGGCCCCGCCGCGGCGGCCCCCCCGGCCGCGCTCCCCGTCGTCGCCTCGCCGCGCGGATCGACCGGGCCTGGACCATCTGCGGGACCGTCGTGCCCCATCGGCCACCTCGCGTGCAGTCTATCGCGCCGGGCGCGTGGGGGCGGGGGGCGGGGGCCGGTTGGGACGGCTGGACTTGCATCGAGAACCTGCATCGAACAAAGAAAGCCCCGCCTCGGGGCGGGGCCTTTGGTTTGTAAGGCCGGTCTTTCCGGTGTGCGTTCTGCTCTCCGGCCGCTTCCTACTTCGCGGTGTACTGGCCGCGCGAGACCTTCTTGAAGGGGCCGCGGATCAGGGCCTGGTTGACGATGGTTCGGAAGTTGTCGGCGCTGGTGCGGTATCCGGCGCGCTGGACGGCCTCGGCGGCGTCGGTGACGGACATGGTCTTGCCGGAGAGGACCTTGCCGAGGGCCTCGGCGAGGTTCATCTCGTTCTTGAAGCGTCGCCGCCCGCCGCCCCGGCCGCGCCGGCCGCCGCGCCCGCCGCGCCCGCGCCCGCCGCCGGCGGTCCCGCCGTGGGCGCGGATCATGTCATCGAGGGCATCCAGCCGGGCCTGGAGCTTGGCCCGGCGGCGCAGCAGCCTGCCGACCCCGCGCTCACGCCGGCGGAGTTCCGCCTCAAGCACCGACACCGGCATCCGCGACAACGCTCCCGACGCTCGTCTTGCCATGGGAATCTTCTTCCTGACGTTCGTAGTCCGGACCTGCCGCGGCCGAGAAACTCTCTCAGCAGACCCGCGCCGGTCCGGGGGGGCCATGCTACACACACCTGATGAAGCGGTGCAACAACCCTGCGGCGATACTCCGCGATTCTGCGACGCGCAAAACCTGACCACCACACTCACAGATACCTTCCGAACACACCTTGGGGATGCAACCCCGGTCCGATCGTTCCCAAGTATTCTCTCGGGCACCGGCCAACTACCCGCGGCCGCCTCGCCGTCTCACATGCGCCATGGACACCTCCCGCCCACTCCGTCGTTCCAAGACGCACGCCGTGCTCGGCGGCGTGTGCGGCGGCCTTGCCGAGTGGACGGGCTGGGATGTCACCCTCGTCCGCGTGCTCTACATCCTTGTGTCGGTGTTCTCGGTGGCGTTCCCGGGCATCCTGGTGTACATCATCCTGTGGATCGTCATGCCGGAAGAGCCCTGACGGGCGCGCTCGCCGGCCTGTTCACCTCTTCACGCCTCCATCGACGCCGCGATGCCGAGACACCTTGCCGGGCCCGTTGGCCCCGGCGTCTGCTCCGGCCGAAAGCAGGCGGCGGTACGTCCCATCTACTCATAGCATTCGCACCCAGGAGTCCACGCCATGCGCCGCGCCCAAGCCCCCCTCGCCGCCCCCCTTTCCGCCGCTCTCCTCGCTCTTGCGGCCCCGGTTCTTGCGCAGCAGGCCGCGCCCCCCCCACCGCCGCCGCACCCGACGGATGCCCGGCCGCAGTCGACCGGGCGGGTTCCGCAGGGGGTGCTGGACGACTTTATCGCGGGGTTCAACGGGGATGACGCGGCGTTTGACCGGGCCATGACGGGCGCCGAGCGGATCATCGCGGCCGACCCGCACAACGCGGAGGCGCTGGCGTGGCGGTCGAGCGGGATGGGCATGCGTGCCGGCAAGGCGTTCGGCAAGGGCGACATCCCGCTGGGGATGCGCTCGTGGCAGGAGAGCATCCGGGGGCTGAACCGCGCGGTGGACCTGGAGCCGGGGAACATCCAGGTCCGCTTCGTGCGGGGCAAGAGCATGCTGGAGTCGTCGCTGCACGACCCGAACCCGGCGACGTCGGGCGAGGCGGCGCGGACGGCCATCGGCGACCTGGAGCTGGCGCTGAGCTCGTTCGAGGACCTGGAGAAGCAACTGCCGAAGCAGACGCGGGAGGAGTTCTACGCGTGGCTGCTGCAGGCGTCGGAGAAGGTGGGCGACAAGGAGCGTGCGGAGAAGTACCGGGCGCTGGCGGGGGAGAAGGCCGCGGCGGCGGAGGCGCGGGTGGACACGAGCGCGCAGTCGAGCATCCCCGGGGAGACGGTGCGGGCGGCGCTGGCGATCGTGGACAGCGAGATCGCGACGATGGTGAAGGACGACCTGCGGGCGTCGCTGAGCGTTCCGGAGCGGCTGAAGCAGGTGCTGATCGTGGTGGATGCCCACCGGGTGGCGCCGCGGGGGGACCCGGCGGCGACGGCGTGGCGCGGGTTTGCGCGGTCGCTGCGGGCGGGGCCGCTGTTTGCGCAGGGGAAGTTCGAGGAGGGGGTGAGGGTGTGGGATGACGCCAGCGCGGAGCTCTCCAAGGGGGTGACGGCGGGGCCGACGCTGGCCGAGCCGCTGATCCTGCGGGCGCTGACGCGGATCGAGCGGGCGCGGCACGACCCGGACCCGGCGGCGCGGGCGGAGTCGGCCCGGGGCGCGGTGCAGGACATCGAGCGGGCGCAGCGGATGATCGCCGATGGCGGCAAGCCGCTGGGGGTGGATGCGGGGGCGGAGCTGTGGGCATCGCTGGGCGCGGCGCACCGGCTGACCGGGGACACGGCGCGAGCCAAGGCGGCCCTCGGGGCGGGGCTGAAGCTCAACCCGTCGGAGGCGGTCGCCAAGCGCCTGCGCAGCAGCCTTGAGAAGATGCAAGCCGCCAGGTAACACATCACGGCGCTACACTGGTGAGCGAACGGACCTTCACCGAACTGTCACCCTTGGGTGGCGTGCCCGAAAGGGTCAGGTGAAGGTCTCTTCGTAGAGGCGGCGGATCGCCTGACCTCGTACCTTCCCACGTTCTCGCCTCCCCAGTTCTCAGACCGGCACCCGCGGGCTCCGGTCGCACCCGCTGACGCGCACCTCGACGCCGCGCAGGCGCTCGCCCAGGCGCGCCGCGAGGCGCGGCAGGTAGCCGCGCTCGGTGTTGGTGTGGCCGGCGAGGATCACCGACATCCCGCGCTCCACGCACCACAGGACCTCGTGGTGCTTCATCTCGCCGGTGACGAAGGCCTCGCACCCGTCGTCCAGGGCGGCCGCGGCCAGCGACGCCCCGGAGCCCGGGCAGACGCCGACGCGGCTAACCGTCTCCACAGCGCCGGCGGCCGGAGCGGCGGGGCCGCGCCCGCCGGTGCTCCTGGCGATATTCACCACTTGGATCCCCAGGTGGCCCTTCAGGCGCGACGCGAGCTCCTCGGGCGTCGCGGGCCGGTCGAGCGTGAGCCGGCGTCCCGCGCCGACGTACCGGTCGGGCTTCGCCAGCAGCTCGTACACGTCCACCGCCGGCTCCTCATACGGATGGAACTGGCGGAGCACCTCCATCGCCAGCGAGAGCGCCTGCCTGGAGCAGACCATCTCCAGGCGCACCTCGGCGGCCTCCTCCAGCCGACCGGCCGCGCCGACCGCGGGCCTGGTCCCCTCCTCGCCGAGGAAGGTGCCGACGCCGGCGGCGGCGAAGGAGCAGACGCGGTAACTGCCGATGATGCCGGCGCCGGCGGTGGCCAGGGCGCTGCGGACCTGGTCGAGGCTCTCGCGGGGGACGAAGGTCACGATCTTCACTTCCTGGTGCCCGTCGCGGCGTGCGTGGGGGCGCAGGGCGCGGCGGTCCGCGCCCGTGCTCTTCGGACCGGCGGCGGCGGGAGGGGGAGGGGGGGCGGGGGCGCGCCCGCCGGTGCTCCCGGGCGCGGTGCGCCCCGCCGCGGCTCCCCCCAGGAGCCCGTCGCACAACCAGTCGGTGACGCCGCCCGCGCACGCGTCGAGCGCGGTGTGCGGCGAGTAGACCGCGATCCCGGCGCGCAGCGCCCCCAGGACCACGCGCCCCGCGAGCCCGTCCCGCGCCCCGTCGGTCACCCGCTTCAGCCCCTCCCAGATCGGGGGGTGGTACGACACCACGGCCGATGCCCCCGCCCCCGCCGCCTCCGCCAGGACCGCCTCGGTCAGGTCGATCGTCAGGAGCACCGGGCCGCGCAGGTCCCACGCCATCGACCCCGCGAGGAGGCCGACGTTGTCCCACTCCTCGGCCAGCACAAGCGGCGCCACCGATTCCATCGCCCCGGCCAGGTCAGAAACCTTCATGAGTTGCTCCCGCGTTGCGATCGGCCCGTACCCGATGGTATATGAATCCTCAGCCCGGAAGCCGCCGGAGAGCCCGGGGAAAGGTCCGCCATCTGTGCGCGCGTACGCCAAGATCAACCTCGCCCTCTCCGTCGGCCCCCCCCTCACCCAGGGGCCCGCCGCGGGCTACCACCCCATCGCCAGTTGGTTCCACACCATCGACCTGTTCGACGATGTGACGGTGGAGCCGCTGCCGTCCGGCTCGGCCGACCACTACGATGTCCGCTGGACGCCCAGCGCCCCCGTCCGGTCGCTCGTTGACTGGCCCCTGGACCAGGACCTGGCCGTCCGCGCCCACCGGCTGATCCAGGAGCACACCGGCCGCCGCCTCCCCGTCGCGCTCACGCTGGTGAAGCGGATCCCGGTCGGGGCCGGCCTTGGCGGGGGCTCGAGCGACGCGGCGGCGACGCTGCAGCTCATCAACTACACGTTCAACCTCAACCTCTCGCAGGCCGAGCTGCTGCGGCTCTCCCGGCGGCTGGGCTCGGATGTCGCGTACTTCCTGGATGACCCGCCGCCGCGCCCGGCGATCGTCACCGGCGCCGGCGAGCACGTGGAGCGGCTGGAGCGGACGGCGGCGCACCTGGTCCTGATCCTGCCGGAGTTCCGGTGCCCGACGGCGGCGGTGTACGGGGCGTTCGACCGGCTGGCGGCGGAGGTGGGCGCACCGAACGGCGGCCCCGCCGGGCAACGGGGTGAGCACACGGTCGGCGCCGCGACCGCCACCGCGCCCCCCGCGGCCAGCGCGCGGGCGGCGGCCGCGACCTCGGCGCCGCCCACGTCGCCCGGCGCCCCGCGGGAGCCGGACATCCGCACGCTGGCGCGGGCCGGGTGGGTGGAGTCGCGTGCGCTGTTCAACGACCTGACGCCGGCGGCGCACGCGGTGGAGCCGCGGCTGGCGGAGTTGCACCGGAAGGTGCGGGAGGCGTCGGGGCTGCCGGTGCACCTGACGGGGACGGGGAGCGCGCTGTTCATCCCGTGCGCGGAGGAGCCGGAGGCTCGGCGGCTGGCGGCGTCGCTGGCGCCGGGGCTGGATGCGGCGGTGGTTCGGACGCGGCTGGTGTAGGCGGCGCGTTCGAGGAGCTTCGCCCAAGCCGATCCGGCCGGTAACGGGCACTCGTGACCGCGCCTCAAGGACCGATGGTGATGACGAAGCCCCGAGTCTTTCCGTCGGGCGTCCTGCCCTCCCCGGCGAACGTCCGCCCGTCGGCAGAAACACACCCCAGGGTGTTGAAGGTCCATCCCGGGAACGAGACCCCCCGAGCCGTGAGCCAGTCAGAGAACCCCTGCCAGCCCGCCTGCGGTGTCCAGACCTTCGCCTGGCGCCCGCCCGAACTGCGCGTCGACTGCACCGTGGCGGTCCCGACCACGACCGAGCCGTCCGCGCTGATGCCCAGCGCCGTGATCGACTTCGCGCCCTCCGGCAGACCCATGTCCGTGATCCGCCCCTCCCCCCCCTCCCCCGCCCGCCAGATCCACGACTGGTAGGTCGTGCCCCCGGTGTACGCCACGCCCACCGCCGCGTCGCCCGCCGGCGTCATCGCCGTCGGACGGCGGATGTTGGTCCAGGTCGACGGGAACGGCGCCAAGGTCCGGATCGAGCCGTCCGGCCCTCCGGCGAGGGTCCAGCGAGAGAGGTTCGCCGCGCTGCCGCCGAGGTAGGCGGTGCCGATGGCCATGGTCCCATCCGCCGAGCACGGCCCCGACACAAATCCGCTGCCGGCCCCCCCGCCGTGCCGCTGCGTCGGCGCCCCATCCTGCCACCGCAGGAGCCAGCGCCCCTCACCGGTGGCGCTCCACCCGGTGACGATGGCGCCGTCGGCGCTCACGCCGTTGGCCTCGCTCTGGGACCCCGGCCCGGGCAGTTCCGCGTACGCCCCGCCCGCATCCCACACCGCGGGCGTCGTGGTGTTGACATCGGCGTTCCACCGCCCCACCACGACGTTCCCATCATCCGAGCAGCGGATGGGCTCGCCGCTGCCGCCGGCCGGCGAGGCGCCGAGCAGCACCCCCTCGGCGTTCGCGGAGGCCCAGCGCGTGGGGCGGGGCGCGTACAGCCCGGGGTTGAAACTGACCCCGACCACCGCCCCGCCCGGGGCGACATAAGTCGCCGCCGAATGCGCGTAGCCCGGACCCGGCGGGATGGCGGTGATGGATTGCGCGTGCGCGGTGAAGAAACTCCCGAGGAGGAGCGCCCCCGCGAGCGCGGCCGCCCGGGCCGATGAGCGATGTTGCCGAGTCCCCCGCGGCATCAGGACAGCCTACCAGGCCGCGATGAAGCAAGGCAAGAGCGTTGAGAGCAATGCCCGGAGGTTCACCCGGACACCGGCCCGCTCCCGCACGGCGACGTGCGCGCCGGGGTTGCATCCGCGATACGCTTACCCCCGCGGCCGCACCGTAGCACCCCCTGCGAACCCCCATGCCCACCCAGAAAAAACCCATCGCCGGCGTTGATCTCGGGGGGACGAATATCCAGATCGGGATCGCCGCGCCCGGGGATTTCAGGCTGCTGGGGCGGGCCAAGCGGAAGACCAAGCCCGAGGACGGCCAGGCCGCCGTCATCCAGCGCATCCTCGACGGCATCGCCGAGGCGTGCGAGGAGGCGAAGCTCAAGGCCGCGGACCTCGCGGCCGTCGGGATCGGGGCGCCGGGGGTGATCGCGCCGGATGCGGGGACGGTCGTCGAGGCGGTGAACCTGCGGTGGAACAACGTGCCGCTGGCGCAGCTGGTCACGAAGAAGACCGGCATCCCCACCGTCGTGGACAACGACGTGAACGCGGCCGTCTACGGCGAGAACCGGCTGGGGGCCGGGGAGAACGCGCCGGACCTGCTGGGCGTGTGGATCGGCACGGGGATCGGCGGCGGGCTCATCCTGGGCGGGCGGCTCTACTACGGGACGTTCCTGAGCGCCGGGGAGATCGGGCACACCATCCTCTACCCGGGGATGCCGCTGGGGGAGCGGACGGTGGAGAACTTCTGCTCGCGCACCAGCGTCGTGGAGCGCATCACGCGGCTGATCCGCCAGAACCACACGAGCGCCATCAGCCGGCTCGTGGATGATGACCTCTCGCAGGTCCGGTCCAAGACGCTGGCGAAGGCCTTCGAGATGAACGACGAGCTGACCCACCGCGTGATCAACGAGACCGCCGAGCTCCTGGGGCAGGCGATCGCCAGCACCGTCACGCTCCTCTCGCTGGGGCGGGTGGTGCTCGGCGGGGGCCTCACCGAGGCCATCGGCGAGCCGCTGGTGGACCGCGTCAAGCGGGTCGTCCGCGCGCATGTGTTCCCGGAGAAGGCCCGGGCGGTCAAGGTGGTGGGGACGAAGCTCCGCGACGATGCGGGCGTGCTGGGGGCGGCGCTGCTGGCCAGCGAGCGGCTCTGACAGGGCCGCGAACCTCCGCACCCCTCGGCCAGCACTGCAACCCCGGTCGCCGCGGCTCCTAGCCGCATCGGAAACAGAGTATGGACCGGGCTTTAGATTCCGGTTGCTAGCCCTAACTAACCGTGCTACTCTACCCCCGCCGCCACAGGGACCAAGCGGCCCCGCAGCCTATGTACAAGGAGCCCACCATGGCCCGCAAGCTGATCCCCCTCGCCCTCCTCGCCTGCGCTGCCCTCCTCTCCGGCTGCCACTTCCACCACTTCCACGGGCACCACTTCCACGGCGGGCACGGGCATCACGGCGGCGGCCACGGCCACTGCCGCTGAGCCGACCGCCGCCCCCCGCCGACCGCACCTCACTCCCCCGGCGGCATCGCCGGCGCCGGCGCCCCCGCCGGCTCGGCGACCGCGACGATCGCGCCGACCACGCCCCGCGAAGTTGCCGCGTAGCGGTCCGGGTCCAGGGTCGCCGCCGTGTCCGTTGCCCTGTGGTAGTGGGGGTTGCGGAAGTTGCTGGTGTCGGTCAGCATGAGCGCCGGCTGCCCGCCCAGCAGGAACGGCTGGTGGTCCGACCTGAGAAAGTCCGGCGGCGCCACGGGGAACATGTCGGCCACCACCACCTTCAGCGGGGGGCCCGCCGGCTGCGCGGCCCGCAGCATCCCCTCCGCCCATTGCCGCGCGAACCCCGAGTGCTTCCGGATGGTCGCGACGGCGATGAAGTCGCCGACCGTCGGCGGCTCGAAGACGCCGGGGATCGGCGCGATCGGGGACCTCTGGCTCCCCTCGGCCTCGGAGTAGAAGCCCAGCATCTCCAGGCTGACCATGCCGACGAGCGTCTCGCCCGGGTCGGCGGCCGCCGGGGGCGCGGCCGGGTCCGACGGCGCGGCGAGCCTCGCCTTCTGTTTGCGCCAGTGCTCGCGGCTCCCGTGGAGGCCGATCTCCTCGAGGTTGAAGAACACCAGCCGCACCGTCCGCCGCAGCGGGACCCCCCTGAGGACGCGGGCGGCCTCAAGCAGCGCCGCCACGCCCGAACCATTATCGTCCGCGCCGGGCGATCCGGGGACGGCGTCGATGTGGGCGCCGACGATGAGGACCTCGCGGGGCAGCTCCATGCCGGGCAGCTCGACGACGATGTTGTGCCACGTGCGGGAGGCGAGCTCGTCGGTGGTCTCGGGGGCAGCGCGGGAATCGACAGCGCGGCCCTCATCCCTCAGCCTCGCCTCGAACTCCTCCTGCTTCTTGAGGTTCCACGGGATGGGCTCCAGGGTGGGCGCGTAGCCCATCTCCGTGAGCGCGCCGAGGATGAGGCCCTCGGTGGCGGCCAGGCCCTGCTGGGCCGCGATATCGCCGCGGGCGGCCCGCGCCTGCGGGAGCGAGGCGAGCGTCGCCATCAGCCGCTCGCGGGTGATGAGGGACTCGGGCGCGGGGTGGTGCGTGACGGCCGGGGGGGGGCAGCGCGGCCGCGGGGGAGGGCGGCGGCGGGGGGGGGGTGCGGGCGGGGGGGGGGGGGGGGGCGGGGGGGGGGGGCGGCGGCGGCTGGAGGGCGAGCAGGAACGCGGCGAGGAGCGTGAGCATGGGCGATTGTTGGGGGCGGGAGGGTGGCGGGCGGGGCGGAGGTGCGCGGGTGAAGGCGCCGGGGGGCGGGACGGGGCGGGCGGATTCGGGCCGGCGGGGGCGCCCGGGCACGGGGGAGTGTGGTGCTGCCCTTCCCCCGCCCGGAACGGGAGGAGGGGCAGGAGCGGCGGGCGGGCTTTTCGCGGCGGCCCTGGTTGCAGTCGGCGCAGAGGGTTCGGAGGTTGGATTCCTCGTCGGTGCCGCCCCGGCGGTGGGGCTTGATGTGGTCAACCTGCAGGGCGAGGCCGGGGTGGGTGGAGGGGGCGCGGCCGCAGACGACGCAGGCAGCGCCGTCGCGCTGGATGATGCGCCAGCGGAGGTCGACGGGGAGGCGGTGGCCGCGGCGGGGCTTGAGGGCGTGCTCGGGGATGGGGGCGAGGAGGGCCTCGCGGGAGATCTGGCCGCGGTGGTAGGCGGCGAGCCTGGCGCAGGCGATCTGGACGGTGCCCCACCGGCGGCGGTAGGCGGAGCGGGAGTAGCGGCCGTGGACTTCGAGGGTGAAGTTGCCGGGTGGGCGGCCGAGGTCGCGCCAGACTTCCTCGAGGTTGGCGATGAGGTCGGCGGGGTCGGGATGGTCGAGGCGGCGGGGGGAGAGGCCGGCGGCGCGGAGGGCGAGGCCCCAGGACCCGAAGCGGATGCGGATGGGGTTGACGGTGCAGAGGCGGCCGGGCCAGGCGAGGTACTCGCGGATGGTGAAGGCGGGCTTGCGGAGGTGGGCGGCGCAGGCGCGGAGGGAGGCCAGAATCTCGGATTCGGTGAAGAGGCCGCGGTGGGCGTGGAGGTCGTAGACGAAGGGTCTTTCTCTCGCGGCGGGGCGGGGCGTGTGCGCGTCGGCGACAGTGCAGGCGTGGCCGGGGGCGTTGGTGGTCCAGTGCTTGACGGTCTTGACGGTCATGGCCCCCTCCTCCGGCGGGGGTTCTCACGCGAAAACACGCCCGCTACATACCCGGGGAGGGTCGCGATAGTGCGCACAGGGGGTGTCGTTCGGGCGGGGGAGCGGGGTTGGGGGCCTGTTTCCCGGTGTCGATCGCGCGCCGACAAGCGCGGCATTCCGCGCGGGGCGAGCCCGCGGCGCGCGCACGATCGTGGTCTTTGCCGATCCTCGGCACGATCGGCCGCGTGACCCTGTCCGAGTCGAGCCTGAGGCCGGCGCTGCGCCAGCTCTGGACGCTCCCGCCGGCGGAGGTGGTGCGGAGCATCGAGGAAGTGCTAAACAGCCCGCGGCCGTGAGGGAAGAGCAGAACCTGATGCGACCCTCCGGTCGGTCGTCACATGGTCGAGAGCTCGTCCTAGGCAGGACGCGCAATGAGTTTTTCTCGCTCCATCACGCGTCGGATCTCGTCAGAACGACTCCCCGATGTGCCCATTCTCAAAACCGATGTGCGAGATCCCCTCCATGTTGGAGAACTTTTCGCAGCCCCGCTCTAGCAGTACGATCGCCCTCTCAAACCCAAGCCGCCCCTGGAACAAGCCGGTCTCGTGAACCACGTTCTGTCTCGCTCGCTTTTTCGAGTCGCGCTGCTCGTCCTCAGCTGTGTGCACAAGTATGGCAAGTTTTGACCGTGACAGCATCTCCAAGAGCCTTTCCTTATTGGAACGACCTGCGGTAGGAGAATGATTGAATTCTTCGACCTCACATCGAAGTCGTTTTTCAAGGAACCGCTCTACCTCTTGCCACGCGGCCGACCGCCCATGACCAACGAACACGACAACGCGTCCGTTCAACGACGCTTGAGCATCTGCTGACACGTTCCTCGATACAGCATTGAACATTCCAGATACTCGAGGAACGGCGGCCTCCGTCAGTTCGTAACCCACAGGCGTCTTACGCGCTAGGCCGGTAGCGTCGCGGAGCGTTGCAGATATACCCTTTCGCTCGGGTCTCTTCACTCCCGCGGCCTCGTAGAGCTCTCTGATCCGCTCCAACAATTTTGGCTCGCGGTCGGGACACGCCAGCGCCGCAAGGACGAGGTCGCGCTTGGACCTCCCAGATCGATGCGCCAATTCCTTGAATTCAGCGACCGTGATCATGTCGACCGCACTCCTATCGATTAGACTCCGGTTCTGTTGTCACCTGCTTCACCAACCGTGCAGCGTCATTCTGACCTGGAACGGACAGCACAAACCCCTCCTCCTTGTCGCCGACGAGCTTCCCCAGCAACCCATCCCGAAAATACGTCGCGTGGTTGTTCTTGTCGTAGGCTCCGTGCCTTGTCAATAGATCGCGCGCCTCCTTGTCATCGAATCGCTTCGCCTCACTAATCGCATAACTCGCCAAGCCAACCAGCAGATATGCGGCCACCGTCTTCTGTTTCCCGCTTCCCGGAAGCTCTGGCGCAATGACCGTGGCCTGTTCAGGGCCAATGTGGATGACGTGCATCAGCTGGTCGCGCGTGATCGCGTGTCGTTCCATCCAGCGCATCAGGTGCGGAGGCAAGGCCGGTCCAGAATCGGGGCCTTGGGAGTGATCCACCTGAGGGGCTGTCCCCTTTCCCCCCTGCGAAAAGAAAGGAGACGCGAGCATGGCCGTTATCCGCGCGTCCACCCACTCGATTGGCCCCTCAGCGCGGAAGCTCACGTTGCCTACGCCAAGTTGAAAGACAACCGGATCCTTGGTGTTCACTCTAGCCTCCCGCACTATACAGAAATTGTCCTCAGATCATTCAGGTACTTGATGCCGATGTCCGACACGCGGAACGAACCACCCGCCACGCGAAACGCTCGCTTACCTTCTACCAATCGGCGGACGCACATCGAGGGGTTGGACAGTCGAATTCCTTGCTCAAGAAGCAAGTCGTTTGCGGCTCTCGTCGAGAACACGCGGTCGGCCTCCTGGGATTGCTTGAAGTAGGCAGCCGCCAGCATGCGGTCGATGTCCGTGGTGGCGCCCGTCAGTCCATGAAGGAACTCTCCAAAGGACTCAGGCATATCGCCGGGAGGTACGTGCTGTCGACCGGCCGCGTCATCGCCGATCGGATCTCGCTTCGACGCTGCGTGCCTTGACGACGCCTGAGCGATCTCCGGATAGAGCTCGTCGAACCAGGCCCGCACAGCGGCGGGTTCCCCTTCGACTTCAACCTCCCCGCGTGGCGAGGAAACCCGCACTCGAACTCGATGGTCCGCCATTGATTGCCCCTTTGATTTTGAACAGTACCGCTGGTGTACCACGACAGTCGGAGGATACCGTAGTGACCGAACACCAGCGGGGTCAAGTCCACGCTCGAGTGGTCAGACGAATTTCTTGTCGATCATGTCCACCGCAATGTGTTATGGTCTCGATTTGTTAGTCATTGTGATCGCGGCAAAGACGACTCGGCGTTCCCTGGGCTCGGCGACCGCAGCACGGCGGGAGGACATCCACTTCGACGGCAGTTGGGCCCGAGTCACCTGCTTTCCCCTGAAATCTGAGAACTTCTGACCGACCGTCGAGGAGGAAGACCAAGCCACTCCAGGCATGGACGTGGTCGCCGAGCACGGCGGGGCGCCCTGCGAGCACGTCCGAACTGGCCCCCCAGCGAGCTCCTGCGAGGCACAGACGAACGTGGCGCAGCCCGTCTTGGCGGTCGAATCCACGTTTTTGAGATCAAAAACGCTGCTAACAGAGATATCGCCATGAGTGATTGTATCCACACAAGCCTGCCCGTGACCAGCGCCAACGTGGCTCGGCGCTCCTTGGGCTCGCCGACCGCAGCACCGGCGGCGGACATCCCTTCGACGGCAGCTGGGCCTGACCGCCATGATTTCCATGAATTTCCGCGAGATATGGACCGACTGTCGAGGAGGAAGGCCAAGCCACTCCAGGCATGGACGTGGTCGCCGAGCACGACGAGGCGCCCTGCCAGCATGTCCGAACTGGCCCCCCAGCGAGCTCCTGCGAGGCACAGACGAACGTGGCGCAGC
>JBBDXI010000106.1:11490-13226 GCA_040902425.1 Phycisphaerales bacterium | reverse complement strand
GGAGGATCGGGCCACCCAGGGAGGGGGCGGGCATGCTTGAGGTCCGCGACCTGAACGTGCACTACGGGGCGATCCACGCCCTGCACGGGGTCAGCCTGCGCGTCGAGCAGGGCCAGATCGTGACGCTCATCGGGAGCAATGGGGCGGGCAAGACGACGACGCTGCGGACGATCTCCGGGCTGCTGCGCCCCAGCAGCGGGTCGATCGCCTACGAGGGGAAGCCGATCGCGGGGATGCCGGCGCACGAGATCGTGCGGCTGGGGATCGCCCAGGCGCCGGAGGGCCGGGGGATCTTCCCGAACCTGACGGTCGATGAGAACCTCGACATGGGGGCGTTCGCGCGCCGGGACCGCGACCAGGTCGCGAAGGACCGCGAGCGATCGCTCACGCTCTTCCCGCGGATCCGCGAGCGACTGAAGCAGATGGCCGGCACGCTCTCCGGCGGCGAGCAGCAGATGCTGGCGATCGCGCGGGCGCTGATGGCACGCCCGCGGCTGCTGCTGCTCGACGAGCCGTCGCTGGGGCTGGCGCCGCAGGTGGTGCAGACGATCTTCCGGATCATCCGTGAGATCAACGCGGGCGGGACGACGATCCTGCTGGTGGAGCAGAACGCGCACATGGCGCTCGAGGTGGCGCACTACGCGTACGTCCTCGAGGTTGGGCGGATCGTGATGAGCGACAAGGCGTCAGTGCTGGCGAAGAGTGACGAGGTGCGGAAGGCGTACCTGGGTGTGGCCTGAGATTTCACGGGTGCACGGGGCGGGCGAGCTCGGCGGCGATCTTGCGGATGGCCTCCTGGGCCGCCTGGTGGTTGCTCCTGCGCGACTTGGCCATCAGCGAGCGCCAGAGGAAGGGGAGGGGGAGGATGGTCAGGG
The DNA here is from genome assembly GCA_040902425.1 of Phycisphaerales bacterium. GTDB lineage: Bacteria > Planctomycetota > Phycisphaerae > Phycisphaerales > UBA1924 > JBBDXI01. Next base: position 12,351 of record JBBDXI010000106.1, on the reverse strand, counting down.
GGAGGTACCAGATCCAGGTCGCGGGCCAGCCCCACTCGCCGGGGATGAGCTGATCCATGAAGTAGACGCCGGGCCAGATCGTGGCCAGGAGGACGATCGCGAAGAGGGCGGGCAGGCGGCGGCGGAGGCGGAGGTCGAAGGTCAGTTCCGTGCCCGGTGGGGTGGGGTGGGCGGACGCGATCAGCTCGGCGTCAAAGGGGTGGCCGTGGGCCTCGACGGAGAAGAGCCCCCGGCCGCCGCGCTGGAAGCCGGGGAGCCGGCCGCGCCGGGCAAGGGTCTCGAGGCGATCGAGGAGGTCGGCGGGAACGAGTTCGGTGGTAACCTGGGGGAGTCCGGCGCCGGCGCGCGGGAGGGAGTCGGCGCCGGTCGCGGCCGGGGGTTCCGGGGCTCGGATGCCGGTCTGCATGGTCAGGGTCCCCCCTCGGGCGAAGGGGGGAGTGTAGCAAACGGGCACCTATCGGGCGTGCATTAGCCTTGTGGAATGGCCGATCGTGGGCTACGATCTGCCCGTCCCGGCGCGGCCCGGGAACGATGCACCCTTGGAACCACGTAAGGAGTTGACCATGCTCGTTCGTCTTGCCGGCGCCGGCGCCATCGCTCTGTGTTTCACCCTCTGCGGCTGCACCACCACGACCACGGCCAACGCGGAGAAGGCCCCGGCGAAGATCGGCTGCTGCTCCGAGGCCAAGGCGGCCAACTGCTCCGAGGCGAAGGCCTGCTCCGAGGCCAAGACCTGCTCCGAGGGCAAGTCCGCCGAGGCGAAGGCCGCCGGCTGCTGCTCCGAGGCCGCGAAGAAGTAAGTCTCGGATGACCCGGCGAAGCCGGGCCTGACGCCGATGTTTCCAGGGGCCGCGCCCCGGT
>JBBDXI010000106.1:0-11480 GCA_040902425.1 Phycisphaerales bacterium | reverse complement strand
CCCTTCTGTTTTTGGGTGCCCTGACGCTCCGCGGCAGGTCGAGGGTCTTGGGGGTGGCCTGCCGTTCCGCGGCAGGTCGAAGCGAGCGTGGACCGGTTGGGCCGGAGGGGAGAGACCGCCGCGGAGCGTCGGGCCACCCCGAGCAATCGGCCCGTTGGCGGGTCGTTTATCAGGGGCTTGACGGGCGCGGTAGGCTGCCCGCCAGCCGAATATGAGGGCCCCCCCGATGCGATCCCCGCTCGCCCTGATCCGCCGTGTTACGCCCCTGCTGGCCGTGCTCCTCCTGGCCCTGCAGGCCTGGGCGCAGCCCATCACGCGGGAGGAGAAGGAAGAGGTCCTCACGAGCCTCGGCGAGATCGTGACCAGGCGGGCGTTCGTGCCGGGCGTGGACATGGGGCAGTGGCCGACGTTCCTGGAGAAGCACCGCGAGTCGATCGACAAGGCGGAGCAGCAGGAGCCGTTCGTGCGCGCGGTGAACGGGGCGCTGCGGAACTTCGGGCTCAGCCACCTGCGGATGCGCTCGCCCACTTCCACGCGCCAGCGCGAGACCAACTCGACGGTGGGGCTGGGGATCGGCACCGCCAAGGAGGAGGACAAGCTGGTGGTGGTCGAGGTCTACCCGCAGGGGCCCGCGGCCGAGGTGGGCCTCCAGATCGGGGACCAGATCGTCGCGGTGGACGGGAACCGGCCCGGGGAGCCCGGCGAGCTGCGGGGCGAGGAGGGGACGGAGGTCACGCTGAAGATCGCGCGGGCCGACGGCACCGAGGCCGAGGTGAAGATCACCCGGCGTCAGTTCACGGCGGTCCGGCTGGACTCGCTGCGGTGGCTCGACGAGGAGACGGCGGTCCTGAAGGTGAACACGTTCGCCCGCGGGTACGACCGCGAGCAGATCGAGAAGCTGATGGAGGAGGCGGCGGGGAAGGCCCGGCACCTGATCGTGGACCTGCGGTCCAACGGGGGCGGGGCCACGAACAACCTCCGGCACTTCCTCAGCGAGCTGCTCCCGCCCAACACGGTGATCGGGACGTTCGTCTCGCGCCGGGCGATGAACGAGTACGTCAAGGCGGGCGAGGGCGACGGGACGGATGTGGTCGCCCTGGCCAAGTGGTGGCCCCGCAAGTTCCGGACCAGCCGGGATGCCCCCGGGTTCGACGGGAAGATCGTGGTGCTGATCAACCGCGGCTCGGCGAGCGCCAGCGAGATCGCGGCGGCGGCCCTGAGCGAGATCGCGGGGGCCAGGCTGGTGGGCTCGCGGACGGCCGGGGCGGTGCTGGCGAGCGTTTACGGGCGGCTGCCGCACGGGTTCAGCGTGCAGTACCCGATCGACGACTACGTGACGGCCCAGGGGGTGCGGCTGGAGAAGAACCCGCGGGAGCCGGACAAGGCCGTGACCACGAGGCGGGGCGGGCCGGACCTGGCGATGGACAAGGCGGCGGAGGTGGTGCGGGCGATGGCCGTCGCGGCCGCGGGCAAGCCCGCCGAAGGGGAGGCGAAGTCGGTCGGCGATCCGGCGAACTCTGCCGAGGGCGACCCTCCCGCCGATGGCGGGAAGCCGGCGACTGATGGCGCCGGGGAGGCGGGGCCGAAGACCGAGCCGGCGAAGACCGAGCCGGTGCCCGCGTCCGATTCCCCGAAGAGACAGTCGCTGAGGCTGGGCGGGGTTGAGTACCGGCGGGCGGCCTGAGAACAGACCCCTTCGCGGGTCCGAACGGAATACTCAGAGCGGGTCGCCTTCAGCGGAGGCCGAGCACGCGGCTGATGCGGTGCCGTCTCTTTGAGACCCACCCGTAGACGGCGGCGCCCAGGGCCCGGATGGGCCGCACCTCGAGTGCCGGCGTCATCCACCGCATCGAAGGGAGGAGCGTGAGGACGCCCACGACCGCGTCGTAGCCGCGGCGCTGCCGGCCGCAGGGACCGAGGAGGATGACGGTCTGCTCCGCCTCGCAGCGGTCAATCTGGGGGAACATGGCCATGCTGCGGTCGTCGTGAATATCCACGGGCTCGATGGGCGTGGAAGCGCGGAGCCGGCGGAGGCGGCGGACGATCGCCCGGCAGAGGCCGCACGAGCCGTCGAAGAAGAGCCGGAAAGAACCCTGATTCATCCCGTTCGGATCGTTGCCTCGCCGCGTGGGCGGGGGGCTCAAGAAACTTTCACGGGGACTTGCGCGAGTCTTGACGGGCGCGAGTCGTTGGGGCCGGGGCACTTGCGGGAGCGGGCCGGAAATTCCGGGGGCGGCGTGGCCACGGGGACTGCACCGGGGCGGGCCGGGCGGTATGCTGCGCCCGAGCCGTTCAGGGAGGGGCGCCATGATCACACCAACGCCGCGCATCGCCAGTTCTGTGACGCTCACCCGCGGGTTCCGCGTGTCGGTGTCGCCCGGGTACCTGCCGGACCATTCGGAACCGGAGGCGGGCCGCTTCGTCTTCGGGTACCGGATCCGGATCCGCAACGAGTCGCGGGCGCGGGCGCGGCTGGTGTCGCGCCGCTGGCTGATCGTGGATGCCGGCGGCGAGCGGCAGGAGATACAGGGCGAGGGCGTGGTGGGCCAGCAGCCGGTGCTGGAGTCCGGGCAGACGTTCGTGTACACGAGCTACTGCCCGCTGCCGACCACCTCGGGCACCATGCAGGGCGCCTTCGTGATGCAGGCGGACAGCGGCGATTTCTTCGAGATCGAGATCGGCCGCTTCTACCTCTTCGGGCCGGCGGAGCACTCGCGGGGCTGAGCCCGCGTCAGGCGCGCCGGCGGCGGGCCGCGAAGATCGAGGCCAGGGCGAGCACGCCCGCTGGCCCCGGGGCCGGGATGGGCGTGTAGGCGATCGTGAGCGTCGGGTGGTACGCGGCGTTGGAGTGCTCGCGGGTGGCGAGGCGCTTGGCGGTGCCGCTGGCGGCTTCGTTGCCGATGATGGCCCAGCCGTGGTTGGCGCCCGGGTTGTCGAGCATGGCCTGCACCTCCGCGATGAACTGGGCGGTGCTGGGCCAGGTGTAGGAGCCGGTGCTGCCCAGGTTGACCGACGACGCCGGCGCGAGCGAAAAATCGCCGCCCGGCGTGGTCCAGAGTTCCCCGGGCTGGCCGAAGAGGCGGTGGGACCAGGTCGCATCACCGATGGTGGCCGATGTGCCCCCGCCCCCGGGGTCGCCGGCGTTGGAGCCGCCCTCGCCCCAGCTGGAGGCGAGGCGGTGGAGCCCCACGGGGTACGACCCGCCCCGCGCCCGCGTGCAGCGGACCGTCAGGGTCACGCTGTCGATGGTGGACCCGGCAGGGACGAAGGCGGCGACGTCGAACATCACCATCGCCCGGCGGTGCCAGCCCGCGCTGATGGTCCCGGTGAACATTCCGGGCCCCAGCGCGTTGCTGAACTCCGGGTTCTCCTCGTAGAGGGTGTTGTCCTGAGCGGGCTTGATCGAGACGAGGTCAGCGCAGGCCGGGGCGGCGACAAGGGCCGCGGCCGCGAGGGTGAGCGGGGTCCGGGTGCGCACTCGGGGAGACTCCGGGAGATGGGTCCGGGAAGTGGGGGCGCCGGAGGGCCGGGCAGCCGTCGGGCGTGAGAAACGTACCCGAGTTCTGCGGATTCGCAAGGAAACCGGGTCGCCCCCGCAGGAAATAGGGTTCCCTACTCACCCCACGGGCCCGGGGGCGGGGTCCGCGGGCGCGGGCTGGGTGCCCTCGAGGCTGGCCCGGAGGCCCGGGAGCCCGCCGGTGGGCACGGCGATGTGGCAGACCGGGTCGCCGGGCTTGACGACCGGGAGGGTGGAGACGCTCATGACGACGCCCTCGACGTGGGAGCGGACGGGGGTGCGCCCATGCCCGAGGAGGTCGCTGCAGACGGCGACGGGCTGGCCGCGCTCGACGAGTTCGCCGAGGGCGACGTGGAACTGGAGCATGCCGCCGGTGGGGGAGCGGACCCAGACGGTGCGGGCCACCTCGATCTGGTAGGGGGCCTCGCGGGGCGTGCCCTCGATCATGCCCAGTTCGGCCAGGACGTTCTGGACCCCTCGGACGCCGGTTCGGAGCACATCCCGCTCGACCTTCCAGACCTCGCCGGCCTCGAGGACGACGGTGGCGCACCCGGCCTGGCAGGCGGCCCGGCGGAGGGACTGCTCGGGCCCGGGGGTGTTGACGATGAGCTCGCACCCGAAGGCGCGGGCGAGCCGGGCGGTGCGGGGCTCGGTGAGGTCGGCGCGGATGTGCGGGAGGTTGGTGCGGTGGGAGGCGGCCGAGTGGAGGTCGATGCCGTACTGGCAGCGGAGGACGACCTCGCGGAAGAAGGTGCTGGCGAGGCGTGCGGTGAGGGAGCCGGCGCGGGAGCCGGGGAAGCTGCGGTTGAGGTCGCGCCGGTCGGGGAGGTAGCGGGAGTGGTGCTCGAAGCCGAACATGTTGACGACCGGGACGAGCACGAGGGTGCCGGCGACGACGGCGGGGGGCTCGCCGAGGATGAGCTCGCGGACGATGCCGGCGCCGTTGAGCTCATCGCCGTGGACCGCGCCGCAGACGAAGAGGGCGGGCCCGGGGGCGGTCCCGCGGATGACGCGGACGGGGAGGCGGATGGGCGCGCCGCTGTAGCTCTCGGAGACCTTGAGGCTGAGGTCCCGGGTCTCCCCCGGGCCGACGCGGGCCCGCGCGATATGGAAGGTGTCGGCGCTCACAGCCGGCGCCGGGCGCGCTGGGGGGACGGGGAGGGCGCGGGCGCCTTCGTCGCGTGCTCCTCGAGGTACTCGATGATGGCCCGGGCGACATCCACGCCGGTGGCGGCCTCGATGCCCTCCAGGCCGGGGGAGGCGTTGACCTCGGTGACCAGCGGCCCCTCCTGGGCCTCGAGCATGTCCACGCCGGCGACGTGGAGGCCGATGGTGCGGGCGGCGCGGATGGCGGTGCGCTCGTAGGCGGGGGTGAGGGCGACCGCCTCGGCGGTGCCGCCGCGGTGGATGTTGCTGCGGAACTCCGGGTAGCGGGCCTGGCGGCGCATGGCGGCGACGACGCGGTCACCGACGACGATGGCGCGGATGTCGCGCCCGCGGCTCTCGGCGACAAAGCGCTGGATGATGACGTTCTGGCGGGCGCTCCTGAGGGTCTCGATGATGCTCTCGGCGACCTTCTCGGAGTGGGCGAGGATGACGCCGACGCCCTGGGTGCCCTCCAGCAGCTTGATGACCACGGGCGCGCCGCCGACGCTGGCGATGGCGGGGAGGATGTCGCGGTTGCAGCGGACGAACGCGGTGGGGGGGATGCCCACGCCGTGCCGGCTGAGCCGCTGGGTGGCCCGCAGCTTGTCGCGGGCGAAGACGATCGCCTCGGCGGGGCTGAGGCAGAAGACGCCCATCTGCTCCAGCTGGCGGATGGCGGCCGTGCCGAAGTGGGTAAGCGAGGCGCCGATGCGCGGGACCACGGCGTCGAAGCGCGGCAGCGGCTTGCCCCGGTAGAAGAGGGCCGGCCCCCCGCGGTCGAGCAGCAGGCCGATGCGGGTGGTGTCGATGACGGCGGCCGAGTGGCCCCGGTTGGCCGCCGCCTCGCGGAGGCGGCGCGTGCTGTAGCAGGTGCGGGCCCTGGAGAAGATGGCGATTTTCAGGGGTGGGCCCTCCCGGCGCCGGCGCGCCCGAGGACGCGGCGGCGCGTGGGATCGACGACGAAGCCGGCGAGGGCGGTGCGGCCCAGGAGCAGGCGGCAGCGCATGTTCCGGCGGCAGACGAGGGAGACCTCGATGACCCGCTCGACGGGGCCGATGAGGGCGCGGGTGCGCACCACCAGCCGCCGCTGGATCCGCCCCGTGGAGGAGCGGACGAGGGCCACGCGGTGGACCTCGGCCTCGACGGGCACCCGCCGGATGCGCCGGCGGCCCTCGACGAGCCGCGCTCGCGCGATGACCTCGAAGCGGACCCGTCCGCGGGCTAGCGGCGAGATGCGCGCGACGTGCAGGGCGCTGGTGCGGGCGCCCGTGTCCACCTTGGTCTTGAGCGAGGTGATGCCCCACTCCGGCAGCGAGACCGGCTCGCGCCAGCCGAGCACCAGCACGCCGGGGTCGGCGGACGGAACGGGGACGCTCATCTGGTGCAAGGCTAGCCGCGGCGGGGGTGGGCACCGGCCCGGTGCCGCCCGCATGAGCGCCGCGTCAGGACGGGCCGTCGGGGGGGTGGCGGCGAGCTCCGGGTCGGCAGGGTGGTTCGCGCCCGCGGGGGCGTGGCCGGGACGAAGGCCCGGGTCGCGAGGGTTGAAGCCCCGCCCGTGGGTGCGGGCCCCGGGCGCGGCCCCACCGATCCGCAGGGTGCTCGGGCCGTTGACGGGTTCGGCGGCCAGGCGCGGACGCAGGGCCCAGGGAGCCGGCCGCGGAGGGGGTGCCCAGCTCGTCGCTCTTCTGAATCATGCGGCGGACGAACGCGGCGTATCGGCGGGCGCGGGCGGGGCTTGCGGGGGTGAGGCGGGGGGCCACCCCGGCCCGCTTGTCCTGTCTCCAACTGACGGTCTGATAAGACGTTGCGCGTCCCGCGGCTGAACCGGGTTTCAGCGGGGTTTCACCAACCGCTCAGCGGCGCGGCCAAGGGTTCCCCGGAGGTTCCGTTCCCGCGGTCCCCCGCCGCGGCACCAAAGGAGGATGGCCATGACCCTGAGAGACGACCCGGATGACATCGTCGTGACGCGGTCGCGTCCGGTGTGGTGGTTCCGCAACGACATCTCGTGGCCGGCGATCATCGCGGGGGCGGCGACGGCGCTGGCGCTGTTCGCGGTGGCGGGGCTCCTGGCGCGGGCCATCGGCCTGGGGTGGACGTACCGCGCGACCGTAACGAGCGGCGAGCAGGCGGGCGCCGTGATCTGGGGCGGGCTGGCGGCGCTGGTCTGCTTCGGGCTGGGCGGGTTCGTGGCGGCCAAGCTGGCGCCGCGCGAGAACGGGGCGTTCAACGGGTTCCTGGTGTGGGCGGTGTGCACGCCGCTGCTGATGTTCTGGGTGGGGACGAGCCTGAACCCCCTGGTGACGCCGGCGCCGGCCGAGGCGACAACGGCGGCCAGCGGGCGGATCTACGGGACAGCGGCCCCGCTGTTCCAGGAGAGCGGGCGCGACGGCGCGTACCGCGACGAGTTCCGGGCGCGCCAGCCCCCCATGGGGAGCGACCGCGAGACGGCGCAGACCGCGGCGTGGTGGTCGCTGGTCTCGCTGGCGATGGGGCTGGTCGGGGCGGCGGGGGCGGGGGCGCTGACCTCCGCGGCCGAGCGCGACCGCGTGCACGCGCGGGACTGGAAGGACCGGGATCGCGAGGGGACCCGCGGCCCGGGGTGCGCGCCCTGAGCGCGGGGCGGCGGGTCAACACAAGCACAAGGGGAGGCAGCCATGCAGGTCGATACGGGTTACGTGACCAGGCCGACGGTCCGGTCGTTCATTCCCAGGCGGGTGTCGTGGGGGGCGATCTTCTCCGGCACGTTCGTCGCGCTGGCGGTGTGGGTGCTGCTGCTCCTGCTGGGGACGGCGGTCGCGTCGGCGACCATCAACCCGATGCGGGAGACCCAGCCGGGCGAGGGTGTGGCCATCGGGCTGGGCATCTGGTGGCTGGTGGTCTCGATCGGCTCGCTGTTCGTCGGCGGGTGGGTGGCCGCGCGCCTCGCCCCGACACCGAGCCGGGTCGAGGCCTCCCTGCACGGCGCGGTCGTCTGGGGGCTGACGACGGTGATCCTGCTGTACGTGGTGACCACGTCGGCGGCCAAGCTGGCCGGCGGGGCCCTGGGCACCATGCAGACGGCGGTGACGGCGGGGGCCCAGGTGGCGTCAACGCCGCGCGCCCAGGAGGAGTTGAGCCGGTTCGAGGGCCGGTTCGAGGGCCGGCGGATGAGCCAGGCCGAGCGTGACCGTGCGATCGACGACCTGATGAGCCGCGGCATGAGCTACCGCGAGGCCCAGTTCCGGGTGGATCAGATGGAGCAGCAGCAGCAGGGCGGGCGGCTCATGGCCAGCCCGGAGCAGTGGTCGGAGCAGGACCTGCGCCAGGCGGGGCAGACGGCGGCCGACACGCTGGCGGCCACCGCGGCCTGGAGCTTCTTCGCGCTGCTGCTGGGGCTGGCGGCGGCGCTGGCGGGCGGGGCGACGGGGCGGACGCGGACCTTCGAGCGCGACATGGAGGACTGAAACTCCGCGGCACGGACACGGACGATTCGGAGAGCCGCGGGCGCGACCTGCGGCTCCCTTTCATTCGGCCGGGAACGGCCCCCGCGAGTCACCAGAAGCTGATCGCCACCGAGACCGCGATCAGCAGGATGATGATCCACTCCAGCACCTCCAGCCGGCGGGTGGCCGCCTGGTCGCTGAGCTTCTGGTAGATGCTCTCGGCCGTCTGGAGCTTGCGGAGGATGCTGGCGTCCCACTCCTTCAGGTGGAGGCGGGCCGCGGCCATGGTGTAAAGGCGGGCGAGGTACTGGTCGCCGACGAGCTTCAGGGCGTTGTTGACGCCCTCGAAGAGGAGGGCGGAGTCCATCTGCATGCGGGCGATGCGGCGCATCTCGCGCCCCGGGACCAGGCGCAGGGCGGAGCGCCAGTCGCGCCGGCCCACGGCCTCGTAGGAGCGGTCGAGCACGTGGTCGAGCTGGTCATCCAGCCGGCGCAGCTCCAGCAGCTCGACGTTGGCGTACTCCAGCACCGCGCGGACATCCTCGCTGTCGCCCTGGAAGAGGACCGCCGCGTTCCAGTCGATCACGGCCGCGTCGGCCGGGGTGTACGAGATGCGGTGGGTGAGGGCATCCTCGACCTCCTGCTCGGAGAGCAGCTGTGGCTCGGCGCGGAGGATCTGCGCGAGGGTCTGGCGGTGGGTGCGGAGGAGGTCCACGGCGTCCGCCGCCGGGTCGAGGGCCTCGATCTGGTAGATCGCGTAGTCCTCCTCGAGGTCGGCGATGTGGGGCTTGTCCACGGCGGGGCGGATGCGCTCGAGCAGGCGGTCCACCCGCCGGCGGGAGTCCTCCAGCAGGTCCTTGTTCTCGTAGAGCAGGTCGGCCAACGGCAGCAGCCCCGACAGCGGCCCGGCGAGCGGGATGGCGTAACTGAGGGAGACCGCGCCGAAGTCGTAGATCACGCACTCGACCCGGTCGATGGTGCGGAAGCCGCCGAGGGTCAGGCCCGGGCCGCTCTGGGTGATGCGCAGCGGGGTGGGGCGGTACTCGAAGTAGGTCGGGGTGCGGCGCTTGTGGCGGATGGTCTCGCGCTCCGGGACCTCGGCCACGAGGCGGCTGGCCTCCTCCAGGCGGATGCTCAGGCCGATGTCGTAGGCGAAGAGCAGGTGGCAGTGGCCGGCGGCGATCAGCGGGCCGGCGGCGGGCGCCCGGGCGGCGGCCGGGGCGGGCGAGACGGCGGGGGCTGGCCCGTTGCGCGGCTGCATCCGGGAGGGTAGGTCGGGAGGCGTCCGCCGCGCCGCGTGACGGCGGGCTCACAAAAGAACGAACCGCCCCGGACCATCCGGAGCGGCTCGCCACGTCGAACGGTGTGAGGGCGGCTTCAGCGGAGCGTGCCGCTGATCGTGCCGACGGTGACGACGGCGCCCGGCTTGAGGCGCGGGAAGCTGCGGACGGCTTTGGAGGGGTCGTCGCCGTTGACGCGCATCTCGCGCTCGGCGCGTCCGAAGGTGTTGGTCGTGATCGAGCCGACCTTCGTGCCGTTGACCAGGATGGGGTAGGTCGTGTTCGGGGCGGCCCGCTCGACCTGGACCTTGAACCGCTGCTGGAGCCGGTTGCGCGAGACCGCCCGCTCCTCGTAACGCGCCTGGCCCTTCATCGCCGTGCCGCTCCCCGAGAGGCGGGCCTCCAGGCGCAGGCCGTCGGCCGCGAGCGCGGGCGCGGCGGTGAGGAACATGAACGAGAGGACGCTGAGGGCGAGGACCAGTGACTTGAGCATCGTCGGACTCCTTCGGGCGTGCGGCCACCATCCCCCCCGCCGACGCGGCGTCCGGATCCGGTGGCCCTTGGTTTTCTCGGCTCGCGGCCGCACCGGGCCGCGTCGCCCGTTTCATGCGTCGGCGAGGCCTTCACGCTGTCAGGAATTCCGCGGATCGTCCCGGCGCGGCCCACCCCGGGGGCCGGCGGGGGCCCGCCCGCTACGATCCCCGCGAGGAGGCAGGCATGCCCGCCCCGAAGCGGATCGTGGTGGTGGGTGGGGGCTTCGCCGGCGCCTACTGCGCCCAGGAGCTGGAGCGGCGCCTGAAGCCCGCCGAGGCCGAGGTCCTCCTCATCGACCGGCAGAACTACTTCGTCTTCTACCCGCTGCTGATCGAGGCGGGGACGGGGAACGTCGAGCCGCGCCACGCCGTGGTGTCGATCCGCTCGTTCCTGCGGCGCGCCGCCTTCCGGATGGCGGAGGTCACGGGGCTGGACCCCGCAACCCGGGAGCTGCTCTGCCTCGGGGCCGACGGGCGGCCCCACCGCGTCGGCTACGACCACCTCGTGATCGCCCTTGGGAGCGTGACGCGGATGCCGCCGGTCCCCGGCCTGCGCGAGCACGGGTTCCAGATCAAGACCCTGGGCGATGCCATCACGCTGCGCGACCGGGCCATCCACCTGCTGGAGGTCGCCGAGGCGACGGACGACCCCCAGGTGCGGGCGGCGTCGCTGCGCTTCGTCGTCGTCGGGGCCAACTTCACCGGCGCGGAGATCGCCGGCGAGCTGGACGCCGTGTTCCGGTCCGCGATCCGCGAGTACCCCAGCCTGAAGCTCGGCGAGGTCCGCATCACCCTGATCGACCGTGGCGACCGCATCCTCTCGGCGCTCGACGGCGCCCTCAGCGAGTACGCCGCCCGGCGGCTGACCGAGCGGGGAATCGACATCCGGCTCCGGGAGTCGGTGGAGGAGATCTCCGCGGGATCGGTCCGCCTCACCTCCGGCGCGACGCTGGCGACGCGGACCGTCATCTGGGCCGCTGGGATCGCGCCGCCGCCCGTGGTCGCCTGCATGCCGCTCCCGCTGGACGGCAACGGGTACATCGTCTGCGAGCGTGACCTGCGGGTGCGGGGGCACGCGGATATCTGGGGGATCGGCGACTGCGCGGTGAACACCGACGCCGAAGGCCGCGCTTACCCCGCGACCGCCCAGCACGCCGTGCGCGAGGGGCGGGCCTGCGCCCGCAACATCGCCCGGGCCCTGCGGGGCCGGCCGACGCTCCCCTGCGACATCCGCGCGCAGGGGTCCCTCGCGGCCCTGGGGTGCCGCACCGGCGTGGCGCAGGTGTTCGGGGTGAACGTGTCGGGGTTCGCGGCGTGGTGGCTCTGGCGAACCGTGTACCTCCTCAAGATGCCCGGGCTGGCCCGCAAGCTCCGCGTGGCCCTGGACTGGACGGTCCAGCTCTTCTTCCGGCGGGAGTACGTCCAGCTGGGGGCACACGGCGAGGAGCGGGACGCCTGCATCGCCCCCCCGGCCGATGCGTCCGACGCGGACCGCCCCGCCGGGCCCCGGCCGGCCGCCGCCCCGGAGCGTTGGCGCGCGGGGCTCTCCCGGCGGTAGACTCCCGGGCATCCACCATGTCCC
>JBBDXI010000105.1:0-13252 GCA_040902425.1 Phycisphaerales bacterium | reverse complement strand
CCCCCCCCCCCCCCCCCCCCCCCCCCCCCCCCCCCCCCCCCCCCCCCCCCCTTTCATGCGGGCAAGGGGCCGCCGCGCGCAGCCGGCGACGCATCGGCCGCGCGGAGTGGTTTGTCGGCTCATCGAATCGGAGGGTTGAGGCGGAGCGTCGAAGCGGATGATCGCCCGGCGCTCCACCAGAGAGAGCCAGACATGAACAGACCCGCACGAGTCCTCACGACGATCTCGATCATCCTCTCGCTGACGGGCCCCTCCAAGGCCCTCGTCCCCGCGGGGCCCGCCCCGGAGCACGGGACCCCCAGCGCGACGCTGCGGCACGCCGCGGGGACGGCCCAGACGCAGCCCGTCGCCCGCTGAGGCCCGCCCCGGGGCGGGTTCCTTCGGGCGGAGGGCTCTCAGCTCTGGCTGCTCTCCTCCGACCGGACCTCGCGGTACTGGTTGCCGTTGACGAAGCCCTGGAGCTTGCGGGCCCGGACGGGGTGCTGGAGCTTGCGGATGGCCTTGGCCTCCACCTGCCGGACCCGCTCGCGGGTGACCTTGAAGATCCGGCCCACCTCCTCCAGGGTGTAGGTGTAGCCGTCCCCGATGCCGTAGCGGAGCTTGATGATCTCGCGTTCCCGGTAGGTCAGGGTCCGGAGAACCTGCTCGATCCGCTGCTTGAGCATGTCCTGGGCCGCGGTGTCCGAGGGGCTCTCCTGCCGCTCATCCTCGATAAAGTCGCCGAAGTAGCTGTCCTCGCTCTCCCCCACCGGCCGGTCGAGGCTCACCGGGTGGCGGCTGATCTTCATGACCCGGCGGGTCTCCAGGACGCTCATCCCGGCCCGCTCCGCCAGCTCGTCGATCGTGGGCTCGATCCCCGTTTCCTGCAGGATGAGCTTCTGGATGTTCCGCAGCCGGCTCATCGTCTCGATCATGTGGACCGGGATGCGGATGGTCCGGGCGTGGTCGGCGATGGCGCGGGTGATGGCCTGGCGGATCCACCAGGTGGCGTAGGTGCTGAACTTGTACCCCCGCTTGTACTCGTACTTGTCCACCGCCCGCATCAGGCCGGTGTTCCCCTCCTGGATGATGTCCAGGAACGAGAGGCCCCGGTTGCGGTACTTCTTGGCGATCGAGACCACCAGACGCAGGTTGCCGCCGGAGAGGTCCCGCTTGGCCTGCTCGTACTCCCAGAAGACGGTGTTGAGGTCCTTGACCCGCTTGTGGAGTTCTTCCGGCTCCTCCAGGGCCAAGGCACGGAGGCCGGCGATCTCTTCCTTCATGACCTCGACATCCTCGGGGTCGTACTTGCGGGGAAACTTCTCCGCCCGCTTGAGGTCGGTCTGGAGATCGGCCAGCTTCTTGGCGATCGACCGGAGCTTCCGCATGAGCGGGATGATCCGGCCGGTGCGGAGGCTCAGCTCCTCGGTGAGGGCGGCCATGCGGCGGCGGCGGGTCGCGATCCTGTCCTTGAACTCCGCGGCCCTGGCGTCCTCGCCCTCGCGCCGGGCCTGCTCGAGCGTCTCCCAGTCGCGCCGGTTCAGGTCCAGCAGCTTGCGGAGGGTCGCCAGGTTGCAGGGGATGCGCTTGGCGATCTTGTCCTTGGCGTTGCTCTCGGCGGTCGAGATCCGCATGGTCCGGTCGAAGGGCAGCTCGCCGGTGCTGACCATCCGCAGCGTCTCGACGGCCTGGGCCACCACCGCGTCGCTCTCGAGGCAGCGGCGCCGGAAGATCATCCGCGTGGTCTCGATCTTCTTGGCGAGGCGGATCTCCTCCTCGCGGGTGAGCAGAGGGATGCTGCCCATCTGCGTCAGGTACATCCGCACGGGGTCGTCGATCCGCTTCCCGGCGTTCTCGTCGGCGGAGATCGCGTCGTCGATCGCCCGCTGGAGCTCGCCGGCCTCGATGGCCTCGGCGTCGGCGACGTCCTGTTCCGCCTGGGTCATCGCCGAGTGCGCCTGCTTTTTCGCCATCACCGTGAGGGAGCGGGTGAGCCTGGCGGCCTCGGCCGTCCGCTCGCCCCCCGCGACGCTCATCGCCCGCAGGGGCTTGGCGGAGCTTCCCCGGGGGATGGCCTGGGACTGCGTGGCCAAGGCCGCCGCGGTGGAGGCCGTGTCGCCGGCCTTGCCGTCGCGGTACAGCCGGCCACGGTACTCCAGCTCATCGACCATCTCGAGGTTGAGGCGGTCGAAGAGCGCCAGCAGCTCGTCGAGCCGCTCGGGATCGACCATCTCGTCGGGGAGCGTGTTGTTCAGCTCCTCGTAGCTGAGCCAGCCTCTCTTGCGGCCCAGGTCTACGAGGTCCGACATCGCGGGGTGCAGATCGAGGGTCACGTTCTTCGTCTCCTGGTGCTCTCTCGATTCCGTGGCGGGGGGTGGTGCGCGGTCCTGCGTGGGGCAAAGGGAGATACGCCTGTGAGAGCGCGGCCTAGCCGGCCGGCCGGGGGAGCACCCGGCGGTTCGGCACTCGGTTCGCACGAGACAGGCGTATCTGTTCCAGCGAGGGCGGGGGCATATGCGTTTCGGACCGGAGGAGGTCCAGGCAGTCCCGGAAAAACCGTTCCAGAACCCCCGGATCGCCGCCGGTCACCTGCTCCTGGGCCGTCTGAAGGTGGGTCGCCGCTTCCGCGTGGTCGAGGGCCTCGAAGTGGGCGGACAGCGTCCCGAAGTCCGGGGCCTCGCCCGCGGCCGCGAGGGCGGCGAAGAGGTCGGCGATAGCCCCCATAACCGGCGACTCGAACTGGGCGGCGTCGAAGTGCTCGCGGTCGGCATCGGAGAGGCCATCCCAGAGGGAGGGCAGGCACAGCAGGCACCCGAGGGCCTGCTCGCGGTGAGAGAGGGTGCGGCGCACCGGCTCGGCCCGCCCGCCCCGCCCGGGCTGGGCCGCCCCCCGGCCGCCGGGGATCGACTGCGCGAGGGCCGCCTCGGACATGCCGGTGATGCGGGCGAGCCGCTTGATGATCCGCATCCGCCAGAGCACGGGCAGAGAGTTGAGGCCCAGCTGCGAGAGCCGCTCCAGCTCCTCCCGCGTGGCGCGGTCCAGGGCGGCGTCTCCGGCCCCCTGCATCGCCCGCTGGATGCGGTCGTAGCGGTACTGGAGGATGCCCGGGGCAGCGCCCAGGGCCCGGCGGAGCAGGTCGGCGCCGCCCTCTCGCTTCAGCAGCTCGTCGGGGTCCTTGGCGTCGGTCACCGTCGAGAGCGTCGCGATCCGGACGTCGAGCTGCTCGCCGAAGAAGACCTCGACCGCGCGGTCCGCGGCCTTCTGGCCCGCCTGGTCGCCGTCGAAGAGGAGCACCAGCGTGTCGCAGAGGCGGCGGAGCACGGCCGCGTGCTGGCGGGTCAGGGCCGTGCCCAGCGTGGCGACCGCGTTGCCGAAGCCGTGCTGGTGGCAGGCGATGGTGTCGGTGTACCCCTCGGTGATGATCGCCGTTCGGCCTGCCTGGATGGACCGGGAGGCCTGGTAGAGCCCGTAGAGGGTCCCGGCCTTCTGGAAGACCCGCGATTCCGGCGAGTTGAGGTACTTGGGGTCATCCTCCTCGCGGATCCGCCGGCCCCCGAAGGCGATGACACGCCCGAGCTGGTCCTGGATCGGGAAGATGAGGCGATGGCGGAAGGCGTCGTAGACCCCGCCGCTCTCGCGCGGCTTGAGGAGGCCGGCCTCCTGGAACGGGCGCGGGTCGGCCCCCTGGCTCTGGATGGTCAGGAGCAGCCCATCCCAGCGGTCGGGACTGAGGCCGACCTGGAACGCTTCCACCATCGCCTCGCTGATTCCCCGCCGGGCGATCAGGGCCCGGCCCACTTCCCCGTGCTGGGGGTGGGCCAGCATGGTGCGGAAGAAGTTGCAGGCGGAAGCGGAGGCCCGGACGAGGTCGGACCGCGTGACCTCCGCAGCTCCGCCGTCGGGGGCTCCGTCATCACCGGCCGCCGGACGCTGCCATTTGGTGAGCTCGATCCCCGCCCGCTCCGCGAGGTACTCCAGCGCCTCGCGGAACTCCATGCTGTGGTACTTCTGGATGAAGGCGAAGACGTCGCCCCCGGCGCCGCACGAGAAGCACTTGAAGATCTGCTTCGAGGGCGCGACCTGCATCGAGGGCTTGTGGTCGTCGTGGAAGGGGCAGAGGCCGAGATACTCCCGCCCCTTGGCCTTGAGCGTCAGGTGCTCGCCGATGACGCGCACGATGTCGGAAGCGTCGCGCACCCGTTCCTTGTCCTCGTGCTGGCGGGCGGAGATGGTCATGCCGCTCTCCCCCGTGGACAAGGCCACAGCACCCACGCGTGGGCGCGGACTGAACAGACGTTCACCATGACCGACACGGGCAGTTTGAGCATCGAGCGGCGACTCGCCCCGGGAAGAACGATCCTGTTCTACGTGGTGCGGCACAACACACGCACCGGGAGTCGAAACTCGGCCCGATCGCTCGCTTCGGGGTTGGTCCTGTGGGCTTTTTGGGCCAGAAGGCCGGAGCCCCGGACCCGGTAAGACGAGCGATACACCGACTGGGCAAACAGTAGCACAGGAACCGGATGGATCAACCGTGCGGGCCAAATGCTCGCGCGCGCCGCGGGTGATCGGACGGACCGGCGCGTACGCCCCGTGGTCCGGGCGCGGCATCCGGCAACGGCTCGGGTTGACCCGCACCCCCACGGTCCAGATAAATGTGGCATGGAGCGGCGGCGCGTGAGGTACAGCGGACGGGTGCAGGGGGTGGGGTTCCGGGCCACCACGCGCTGGATCGCGTCGCAGCACCCCGTCACGGGCTGGGTCCGGAACGAGGAGGATGGGGGTGTGCTGCTGGAAGCCCAGGGAGAGGGCAGCGCCCTGGAATTGTTCTTGGAAACGGTCCGCACGAGGCTGGCCGCCACTATCGCCGTCGAGAATGCGGTCACGGTCGGGGTGATCGAGGGTGAGCAGGGCTTTGAGCTCAGGAGATAACCGGAATGGCACAGCGTTCGCTTAGGACGTGCACGCGGCCGGCGGGGCGGCGGCCGTGCTGATCTTCTTCGACATCGACGCGACGCTCATCACCACGAGCCGCTCGGGCGTCCAGGCCATGGAGGATGCCGGGCGCGAGCTCTTCGCGCCGGCGTTCTCTGTCGATGGCGTGGAGTTTGCAGGACGGCTCGACCCGCTCATCCTGGTGGACCTTCTCCGCGCCAACGGCGTCGAGCCGACGGCCGCGGCCGTCGCCCGCTTCCGTGATGGGTACCGGCGGCGCCTGTCCCATCGCCTTGAGGACCGCTCAAAGTGCCGAGCCCTGCCCGGGGTCATGGACCTGCTCGGCGCGCTGCGGCAGGGTCATACAAACAGCCCCGCCCGTCCCCACCTCGCGCTGCTCACGGGAAACTTCGCCGACACCGGGTCGGCCAAGCTGCGGGCCTGCGGGATCGAGCCCGACTGGTTCTCGGTGAGGGTCTGGGGCGACGACTCGCCGCACCCCGTGCCCTGCCGCGACCACCTGCCGGGCGTCGGTCTGGAGCGGTACGCGGCCCTTACGGGCAGGCATCTCGCGGGCGCCGAGGCGGTGGTGATCGGCGATACGCCGCACGATGTGGCGTGCGCGCGGGCGCACGGGTGCCGGTCGCTGGCCGTGGGCACCGGGAGCTTCTCGGTCGAGGAGCTCCGGCGCGCGGGGGCGGACTGGGCGGTTCCGGACCTCAGCGACACGCGGGCGGTGCTGGAGTGGCTGGTGGGCGGGGGGAGCGGGGGGAGCGCGCAGCGGCGCTGAGTGCGCGGAGGAAGAACGCGGAGAAGAGGCGGGACAATGGCGGGCGTCAGCGCTCTCCGAGGGCGTTGCGCCAGCTCCGGTCCAGCGTCCGGTCGAGGACCGAGAGGTTCGCGGAACGCAGCAGCCGGCGGGCGAGGTCATCCATCTCGATCCGTTCGCGCCGGCGACGCACCTCCATACGGATCGATCCGGCGACCGACCCGGGCTCGACGCCGTCCGCGGGCACCGCCTGCTCCAGCAGCAGGAGCGCAAAGCCGCGCTCCGCCGGGATGATCGGGCTCAGCTCCCCCACCGCCAGCCGGGCCAGGGCCTCGCGGGCGGCCGCCGGGTAGGCCGGGTCGGCGGGGCTGATCGCCTCGAGCATGCCGCCGCGCGGGGCCGAGGCGTCGGTGGAGTGGGCCGCGGCGGCATCGCCGAACCGGCGCGCCAGGGTGGCCGCATCCGGCGGCGGCGGGGGCGGGGCGCCCCGCGTGATCCCGAGGATCTCGTCGCGCAGCTCCGCCGCCCGGCGCTGCGTCGGCACGACGATGACCCGCGCCCGGAACTTCGGGCCGTGCGCCATCTGGAACGCCTGCCGCACCTCCTCGTCCGTCACCTCCACCGAATCGCGGACCAGCCGGCGCATCTGCGCGTTGCGCCGCAGCAGCCGCTGGAACCGCTCCTCGCCCAGGTTCCTGGCGCGCCGCACCTGCTCCAGCAGCCGCTCCGCCTCCCCGGGCGCTGCGAGGGCCTCGCGCGACACGGCCGCGAGCAGCAGGTCACGCTCCGCCGCGATATCGCTCTCCGCTACGCTCAGGCCCCGCCACCGCAGTTCGGCGGCGAGCATCCGGTCGAGCACGGCCTCCTGCAGCGCCAGCCCCCCCGCGGCCTCGGCCATCGCCGGGCGCAGCTCATCCCACAGGATCGGCTCGCCATCCAGAAGTGCCGCCCGCCTCTCCCCGTCGGAGTGGCCCGCGGGCTGTCGCGCCCCTTCCGGCGCGGAGGGAACGGCCGCGCCCATCCCTCCCGCCTCCCGGATCTCCGCTGTCCCGCCCCGGCAACCGGACCCCGCGGCCAGCGAAAGGAGGGTGAGAGCGGCGGCGGTCGCCGGGGCGTGCCCGAAACGGCGGCGATAGGCTTCCATGGCGGCATGACACCCGGGCGGGACGCCGGAGTCAAACGGGAGCACTCGATTGAGCACGGTGCGTCCAGCGCAGCCGGCGGGCCCCCAGGGCATGCGGGGGGTCCTGTGCCCCTACTGCGGGCAGGTCTCCCTGAACCCCAAGCGCTGCGACGCGTGCGCGGGGTACTTCGACCCGCTCTCCCGTCAGGCCTCGCAGAACGCGATGGGCCCCTGGTACCTCCGCGACGCCCGCGGCCCGTGGAGGCCGGGGTGCTCCTTCGAAACGCTGAAGGACCTCATCCGCAAGGGCCGGGTGACGCGGGAGACGGTCCTGCGCGGGCCGAGCACCCGCCAGTTCTGGAACTTCGCGGGGCGCACGCCGACGGTCGCGAACCTGCTGGGCATCTGCCACAACTGCGGCGGCGATGTGCCGGACGATGCCTATTCGTGCGCTGCGTGCGGTGCGGTCTTCACGCCGGAGTCCGACCGGCAGCACCTGGGCCTTGCCCCGGTGCACCTGCTCCCCGGGCAGGCAGCCCCCGAGATCATCGCGGCCGCCTCCGGCACCCCCGAGAGGCACCCGGCAGCGCCACGGCCCGTGGCGGCAGCGGCGGCGACTATCGAGCGGCGTGAGCGCCGGCGCATGCCGGGGTGGGCGATCGTCTTCGCCGGCGCGGTGGTTCTCCTCGCGGGCGGCGTGGCGGCTGCCGTCCTGATCTGGCCGAAGGAGGTGAGAGCGGTCTGGGAAGAGTTGACGGGCACGTACGAGCGGCCGGCATCGCCGCAGCCCGCACCGACACGGACGGACATTGTGGAGCTCGCGCCCGCCGCGACGCCGCCGGGACCGACCGCGACGACGGAGAGCACGGAGCCGGTCGAGTCCCCCGCGCCCGAGGCGCTCCCGACGCCGGCGCCGACGGGGACGCCCGACGAGCTGGAGCTGATCCGCGCGATCCTGGCCGCCGGCGGCGAGTTCGACGAGCGGGAGCTGCTCGACCGGCTCGAGGCGATCCGCGCCCGGCGCCCCGCGCTGGCCGCGGAGATCGACGCCCTCGCGGACCTCGTGAGGAAGCGCGCCGAGCAGGCCCGCGCCCGCCGCCTGCCCTGATTCCCGACGCCTCGGCCCCGCTCCTACGCGCCGTCCTTCTGCGCCATGAGGCGCAGCAGGTCGATGCAGCGGGCCGAGTACCCCGCCTCGTTGTCGTACCAGCTCACCACCTTGAAGAAGTTCCGGTTCAGCTCGATCCCCGCCTTGCTGTCGTAGATCGAGCTGTGCCGGTCGCCGATGAAGTCGCTGGAGACGACCTCCTCGTCGGTATAGGCGAGGATGCCCTTCATCGGCCCGGCGGCCGCGGCCCTCATCGCCGCGTCGATCTCGTTCAGCGTCGTCGGCTTCGCGGTCCGGAAGGTCAGGTCCACCGCGGAGACGTCGGCCGTGGGAACGCGGAAGGCCATGCCGGTCAGCTTGCCCTTCAGGTCGGGGATGCACAGGGCGACGGCCTTGGCGGCCCCGGTGCTGGCGGGGATGATGTTCATGTAGCCGTTGCGCCCGCCGCGCCAGTCCTTCTTGCTGGGGCCATCCTGGGTGGGCTGCGTCGCCGTCACCGCGTGGATCGTGGTCATCAGCCCCTCGGCGAGGCCAAAGGTGTCGTTGATGACCTTGGCTACCGGGGCAAGGCAGTTGGTGGTGCAGGAGGCGTTGGAGACGACCGCGTGCTTCGCCGGGTCGAACTGTGTGTGGTTCACCCCCATGCAGAACGTCGGCACCGTCTCGCTGGACTTGGTGGGGGCGGAGATGACCACGCGCCGGGCGCCCGCCGCCAGGTGCTTCCCCGCGCCCTCCGCGTCGGTGAAGAGGCCGGTGGATTCCAGCACGTACTGCACGCCCAGGTCCTTCCAGGGGAGCTGCGCGGGGTCCTTCACGGCGAAGGTCCTGGTGGTGCGGCCGTTGACGGTGAACGAGTTCTCGGTGGCCGAGACCTCGGCCGGCTTCCCGCCGATGCCGAAGCGCCCGTGCATGGTGTCGTACTTCAGCAGGTACGCCAGGTTGTCGGCGGGGACGAGGTCGTTGACGGCGACCATCTCGACGTCGGGGTGGTCGGCGGCGATGCGATACACCAGGCGGCCGATGCGCCCGAAGCCGTTGATGCCGATCCGGATGGCCATGGGGGTTCTCTCCTGCGGGTGCCGCACGGTAGGGGCGCGGGGCCACGATTTTCAATCGGGGACGCCGGCGGCACGCGTGCTCCGTCAGCGCCCGGTCTCGAACTGGACCTTGCCGCCCACGATCGTCGCCACCGCCCGCCCCTTCACAGCGCGCCCCTCGAAGGGCGTGTTCTTCGACCGCCCCGGCAGGTCCGCCGCGCGGATGGTCCACCGCGCTGAGGGGTCGATCACCGTGATGTCCGCCGGTCCGCCCGCCTTGAGCTGCCCCAGACCCCGGCGGTCCAGGTTGCACAGGCGGGCCGGATCGACCGTCATCAGCGCGATGAGGCGCGGCCAGCCGATCGCGCCGCTCTCGATGAGGGCCTCGGCGTACAGCGGCAGGGCCGTCTGGAGCCCGATGATCCCGAACGGCGCCTCCTCGAACGGCAGCGCCTTCTCGTCCGCCGTGTGCGGCGCGTGGTCGGTGGCCAGGACGGTGATCGTCCCGTCGGCGATGCCCTCGCGCAGGGCCCGCGCATCCGCAGCCTCGCGCAGGGGCGGGTTCATCTTCGCCGCCGTGGTGTACCCCTCGCACGCCTCGTGCGTCAGCAGCAGGTGGTGCGGCGACGCCTCCGCCGTGACCGGCTGCCCCGCCGCCCGCGCCCGCCGCACGATCTCGACCGACTCGCCCGAGCTGATGTGCTGGATGTGGTACCGGCACCCGGCCGCGCGGTTCAGCCGGATGTCGCGCTCGATGATGACCTCTTCCGCCGCCCGCGGCCATCCGGTGAGCCCCAGCCGCGTGCTGACCTCCCCGGCGTGCATCGACGCCCCGCGGGTCAGCGTCGGCTCCTGGCAGTGCTGCATGAACGCCAGGCCCGTGGGGGCGACCGCCGCGAGGACCCGCGCCATGATTCCGGCCGAGGCGATGCAGTCGCCATCGTCGGAGAACCCCGCCGCGCCCGCCCGGGCGATCAAGGCGATCTCGGCGAGTTCCTCGCCGCGCCGGCCCTTCGTCGCGGCCGCGACGGCGAAGACGCGGCAGGCCGCGGCCTCGCGCGCCCGCTGCTCGATGAAGCGGACCAGTTCCGGGGTGTCGAGCGCCGGGCTCGTGTTGGGCATGCAGCAGACGGTGGTGAACCCGCCGAACGCGGCCGCCCGCCCGCCGGTCTCCAGGTTCTCCTTGTGCTCCTGCCCCGGCTCGCGCAGGTGGACGTGCGGGTCGATCAGGCCCGGGACGACCAGGAGCCCCTCGGCGTCGATGACCCGGCCCGCCGGCGAGGTGGGCAGGCCCGGCCCGATCGCCGCGATCGCCCCATCTGCCACCGCGACATCGGCGACCCCGTCGTGCCCGGAGGCCGGGTCGATCACTCGCCCGCGCCTGATCAGCAGTGTGCCCATTCAGGCGGCAGCATAGCGGCTCCGGCCGTCCATGAACCAGCGCTCAGGGACCCTTCACCGGGGGCTCAGGGGAGCGCGGCTAGAACATGCAGACACATCTCTTCTTGCGGGAGGCCCCATGGACCCACACAGAGTTGAAGGCAAAACCGACCAGGCACGAGGGAAGCTGCGCGACTGGTGGGGGCGGCTGACCGGCAGGCCCGCCGACCGCATCCGCGGGAACGTCGAGCAGGGTGTCGGGCAGGTCAAGGAGGGCTACGGCCGGCTCAAGGACGAGTTCCGGGCCGAGCGCGAGCGCCAGCAGGAGCCCCCGCGCCCCGGGCGCGATGAGCCGATCCTCTGAAAGTCCCCGGCCGGTGAGTCCGCCAGGTGATCAGCGGCCCGTGCCAAGCGGAGCGGCCGGCGGGGCTCCCGCGCGCTCCGGCCCCGGCAGCACGCCGGGCGTCGCCAGCGGGACGGAGTAGATGCGCTCCCCCGCGGTGATGTACAGCGTCCGCGCATCGTCGCCGCCGAAGCCCACGTTGGTCGGCCCCTGCACCGGGATCCGCCCCAGCTTCTCCCCCTCCGGAGAGACAACCCACACGCCGCCGGGGCCCGTCGCGTAGATGTTCCCCTTCGAGTCCACCTTCATGCCGTCCGTGGCGCCGCGTGTGGGCGGGGCCTTCAGGTCCACGAACAGCCGCCCGTTGCTCAGGTTCCCATCGGCCCCGACGTCGAAAGCGTGGATTTCCGCCTTGCGGTGGTCGGTGACGTACAGCCGCTTCTCATCCGGCGAGAAGGCCAGGCCGTTGGGCAGTTGCAGGTCCCTGGTCAGCAGCGTCAGCGTGTGCTCGCCGCCGGGCTCCTCCGCGGGAACGAGCCGGAACACGCCGCAGAAATCCAGCTGTCGCTCCGCGCGGCTCACGCCGAAGCTCGGGTCCGTGAAGTAGATGGCCCCGCCGGAGTGCACCACCACGTCGTTCGGGCTGTTCAGCCGCTTGCCCTCGTACTTCGACGCCAGCACCGTCACCGAGCCGTCCGCCTCGGTTCGCGTCAGCTTCCCGTCGTGCTGCGCGGTGATCAGCCGGCCCTTGCCATCCAGCGTGTTCCCGTTGGCGCTCCCGGAAGGTGTGCGGAACCGCTCCGCATCCCCCGGGCGCGCCGGCTCATCTTCGGGTCGGATCGTGTAGATCGTGTTGGCGTCGATGTCGCTGAACAGCAGCGTGCCGTCGCGCCAGAGCGGCCCCTCCGTGAACCGGAAGCCGGAACCGACCAGCTTCGGCGTCGCTGCGGGCACGAGCGCCGCGGGGGGCGGGGCGACGGGCGTCGCTGCGGGCGCCTGCCCCGGCTCGCCCGTGGGCGCCGCGGGCGCGGGCGGGCGGGCCGCCTCGGCGGGCGCCGGGGCGGGCTCGGGCCGGTCCTTAACGACAGCGGGGGTGGCCAGCCCGCCCACCAGCCGCGCAACACCCAGAGTCCGGGAGATCATGCCGCCAGCATACCAGCCCGCACCCTCGCGCGCTCACGCGGCCCACGCGGCACGCCCCTCCAGGAGCATGCCCACGGCATCCAGGAGCCGCTGCGCCTGCACGGGCGTCGCCAGCAGTTCGCTGCGGCGGGTCGCCGCGGGCCCTTCGAGCGTCAACTTGGCCCCGGGCGACAGCACCACCGCGGGGAGTTCCTGCACACCCCGCTCCCGCTCGGCCGCCAGAAGGGCCTGGGAGACCCCCGCCCGGTCGCGCCCGGCGGCCAGGTGCACGATGGCGACGTTCGGCGGCTCCTCACCGCCGGGGTCGGCCAGGGCGTCGCAGAACATCCGGTACGAATCGACGCGGGGCTCCGCCGAGACAAACAGCGGCCGGAACGGGGCGTTCAGCATCGACCGCAGCTCATCGCGGCGCTTGGGCCACGGGGCGCCGCTCGTGTTGGAGAGCATCGTGAACTTCATGTTGTCGGTCTCGGTCCGCGCCGTCTCCTCGACCCGCTGTATGGCCGCGCCGTCGAGGCGCAGCGCCTGGCAGTGCTCGTCGATGGGATAGATCGTGTCGTTCCCGCTGGCCCCCAGCAACAGCGCGTGGGCCAGGCGGTCGGCCAGCCCCAGCCTCAGGATCTCCGTGAGCTGCTTGGGCGCGACGTTCCGGGCGTTGGCGGGCGAAAGGTGGTGGTGGACGATCGGGTTCACCAGGTGGTTGGCGAAGCCCCACGCGTGGAGGATCCGGTCCATCACGTCGGCGTGGCTCATCAGGAGCAGGCGCGACTCCACCTGCTCCAGCGGCGCGCCCAGCGCCTGCGCGGCGTGGATCACCTCGACATACGCGGGCCCGAGCTGCTCGGCGTAGATGATCCGCCCCACGTCGTGCAGCAGCCCCATGGTGAACGCCGCGTCGGCCTCCTTCTCGCCCTGCGCGTGCGCCAGCTCCGCCGCGATCAGCCCCGTCGCGATCGCGTGCTCCCAGAACTGCAGCGTGTTCAGCGGCCCCTGGAACGCCGCGGAGGTGAACTGGTCGATCACCGCGAGGTTCAGCACCGCCTGGCGGATCCGGTCCAGGCCGATCCGAACCACCGCCTTCTGGACCGAATCGACCGGCTCGCCTCGCGTGTAAGCCGCCGAGTTCGACAGCTTCAGGATCTTCAGCGCGATCGCCTGGTCCTGGGCGATCGCCCGCGACACCGTCTCGATCGAGGTCCGGTCGCTCGCCGTCAGCTTCAGCACCTGGGCCACGGTCGGCGTGAGCGCCTTGAGCTGCGCCGACGCGTCCACCTTCGCCAGCAGGTCGCTCCGCGTCAGCATCGGGCGCAGGCCCTTCAGTCCGCCCGCGAGGTCCACCGGCGGAGTCGCCGGCCCCGCCATCGAGAGCGCCGCCAGCGCCGCGGCCTGCGCGGGCGACGCCGCCGCCGCTCCCGCGCGCCCGGGCGCGCCCGCG
>JBBDXI010000104.1:0-13288 GCA_040902425.1 Phycisphaerales bacterium | reverse complement strand
CCCCCCCCCCGGGTTCCCCGCCCCCCCAACCCATCGCACCCCGAAGGGGTGCAAGTAGCTTGGTATCACGAGGCCGAACCCAGGCGTTCCCTCACACCCCCGGCCGCCGCTCCCACACCCCCAGCTCCCCCTCCAGCGCACTCCCCAGATTCACGATCGTCCCCTCGTCAAACAGCCGCCCGATCAGCGTCGTCGCCACCGGCATGCCCCCATCCCCGAACCCGATCCGCAGCGTCAGCGACGGGTGCCCCGTGCTGTTCGTGATCAGGCACAGCGGCCCCGTGTTGCTCGGATCGACGATCGCATCCAGCCCCTCGAACTTCTCCCGCATCATCTCCATGCACCGCCGCCGCACCCGGTGCGCCTGGATCAGCTCCACCCCCGGAACGAACCAGCTCTGCCGGAAGCTGTTCGGCCACGCGCCCCGCCCCTGCTCCTTCAGCTCATCATCCTTCCCGCTCCGCGTCAGCTCCTCGAACGCCGCCGCGGCCTCGCAGTGCAGGATGTTCATCAGGCAATCGAACGGCCACTGCGGCAGCGAGAACTCCACCAGCTCGCACCCCACCCCCTCCAGCGCCTGCCGGACCTGCCCGTGCTCCGGCGCCAGGCCCCGCCCCTCGAACGCCCCCGCCCGGTACCCCACCCGCAGCCCCTTCACCGGCCGCCCGGCATCGAAGTTCAGCGGCATATCCAGCGAGCCCGGGTCCCCGCGGTCCGCCCCGTTGATCGCCGCCAGCACCAGCGCACAGTCCTCCGCGCACCGCGCCATCGGCCCGATCTTGTCCATCGACCAGCACAGCGCCATCGCCCCCGTCCGCGCCACCCGCCCGAACGTCGGCCGCAGCCCCGTGCTCCCGCACGCCCGCGACGGCGAGATGATCGATCCCAGCGTCTCCGTCCCGATCGCGAACCCCACGCACCCGGACGCCACCGCCGCCGCCGAGCCCGCGCTCGACCCCGACGACCCGCGCGTGACATCCCACGGGTTGTTCGTCCGTCCCCCGTGCCACACATCCCCCATCGCCAGCGCCCCCAGCGTCGTCTTCGCCACCAGCACCGCCCCCGCCTCGGCGAGCCGCCGCACCACCGCCGCATCCGTCTCCGGCACCCGCTCCGCGTACGGCTCCGCACCCCATGTCGTCGCGATCCCCGCCGTGTCCAGCAGGTCCTTCGCCCCCCACGGGATCCCGTGCAGCGGCCCGCGGTACTTCCCCGCCGCGATCTGGGCATCCGCGCCCGCGGCCTGCTCCCGCGCCAGGTCCTCCGTCAGCGTCACCACGAACTTCAGCTTGGAGTCCAGCCGGCGCAGCCGCTCCAGGTACACCCCCGTCAGCCGCGCACTCGTGAGCTTCCGCGCCTCGATCCACCGCGACAGCAGCCGCACCGGCGCGTACGCCAGGTCCTCATCGCCCGCCGGCACTTCGGGCAGCGGCGAAGGCGCCGCCGACCGCACGAGCGCCCGCTGCTCCCGCTCGAACTCCATCCCCGGCAGCCGCGGGTCGAACGTCAGCGCCGGCGCCAGCCCGTTCTCCAGGGGCGAGGCCCCCTGCCGCCGCTTGATCCGCGCCACCTGCTGCCCCAGCGAGCGCGCCATCAGCGCCCGCTCGCTCTCGCTGAACTCGATCCCCACCAGCGTCTCCGCCGCCGCGATCGTCGCCGGCGTGATGCCCCCGCGCGCCCCCTCCGCCCCCTCCGCCCCCGGCGCGCCCGGCGGGGCCGCCGCCGGCGGAGCAGCCCCGCCCCCGCCCGCCGGCGGCTGCGCCATCGCCAGCGCCGGGATCGCCGCCGCCGCCACCCCCGCCGCAAGGAACTCCCGACGCGTCGCCACCGGCCCCGGTGCGCTCATGGGAACCTCCCGGCCCGGGCATCGCCACCCGGCGCCGGGCGCCAGCCTAAACGAAAAACGGCGGCGCCGATCGCTCAGCGCCACCGCGTGTGTGACTCACATCAACCGACCGGCGCGAGCGTCAGCGTCCGCCGCCGCCGCCCCCCCCCCCACCCCCCCCCGGGGGGGGGCGCCCCACCCCGGGACCGCGACCCACCCCGCCCCCGGGACCGCCCGGCCCGCCCCCGCCGCCCCCGCCCCCTCCGCCGCCCGGAGGACGACGCCCCTCGCCGGGACGGCGACCCTCGCCGCCGCCGGGACCGCCGGGCCCGCGCCCGCCGGGGCCCATCGCGGCCTGGAACTGCCCGAACTGCTCCTCGCTGAGCGTCTTCTTCATCGTCTCGGTCAGCTTCTCGCGGGCCTCGCGCATCGCGGTCCGAGCCGCCTCGCGGTCGTCGCCCGTGCTGCTGCTCGCCTTCCCGGCCGCGACGATGTAATCCTCGATCGCGTTCAGCGCGTCCTGCTTCTTGCCCGTCTCGAGCGTGAACCCGCCGAGCACATCCGCCATCCGGTCCCACTGCTGGTTGAACGTCCCCAGCGAGGCCATCGCCTTCGTCGCCTGCTCGGCCGAGAGCGTCCCCGCCACGGCCTTCTGGAACTTCTCGCGCTCCGCCTTGATCACCGCCTCGCGCCGCTCGCGCATCTCCTGCGGGTCCGCCCCGCCCTCGTCGCGCAGCTTCTCCATCTCCTTGCGCACCGCGTCGCCCTGGCTGGTCCGCGCCTCGCCGTACGCCTTCACCAGCGCCGCCGTCTTCGCGTCGTCAAGGCCCAGACGCTTCGCCACACCCTTCGCCTCAAGCTCCCACGCCGCCTTCGCCTTCTCCGGCGAGAGCTGCTGCATCCGCCCGCCGCCGGGCTGGCGCCGCTCGCCCTCAGGACGGTCCCCGCCCGGACGCTCCGCCGGCGGCTGGCCCGGCTCGCGCGCCGGACGCTCTCGCCCCGGACGCTCGCGCGCAGGGGGCTGCCCCGCCGGGGCATCCTGCGCGACGGCGGCCATGCCGGCGCTCGAAACGATCACGCTCGCAAGAACAACCTTCCACGTTTGCATGTGCTGACTCCAGGGGTCAGAGGCCAACAGGCCTCTTTGGGTTCGGGCAGTAGCGGCTGCTTCCGTAGACAGGCAAACGCCCCACCGATCACGCTATTCCACATCACCCCGGCCACAACGCCACCCGAACGCCCCTCCGCCCCGTGTCTCACGCTGGTTTCCGCCGCCATCAGGTACACTCACCCCGTCACTCTCCCGGCCCCCACGGAGCCCGCCCCATGACCCTGCTCTCCCGCGCTGCGTCCCCCCTCATCGCCCTGGTCACCCTCGCCGCCACCGCCCTCGCCCAGCCCCTCACCCAGGACCCCGCCCTGGTCGCGGGCGAGCTCGACAACGGCCTGCGCTACATCATCCGCCAGCACTCGATCCCCCCCGAGCGCGCCTCCGTCTGGCTCCACATCCACAGCGGCTCGCTCAACGAGACCGACGCGCAGCGCGGCCTCGCCCATTACCTCGAGCACATGGCCTTCAACGGCTCGAAGAACTTCGAGCCCGGCACGCTCGTCCCCTTCTTCCAGTCCCTGGGCATGACCTTCGGACGCGACCAGAACGCGTTCACGAACATGAACGAGACCACCTACCAGCTCACCCTCCCCAGCAGCAGCGGCGAGACCCTCGGCAAGGGCATGACCTTCTTCGCCGACGTCGTCGACGGCCTCCTCCTCCTCCCCGCCGAGATCGAGAGCGAGCGGCAGATCATCCAGGAGGAGCGCCGCCGCTCCCTCAGCGGCCGCCAGCGCACCGGCAACTACGTCATGGAGCGCCTCGCCCCCGGCTCGGTCTGGGGCCAGCGCAACACCATCGGCACCGAGGAGACGATCAACAGCGTCCAGCAGCAGGACTTCCGCGACTACTACGGCAAGTGGTACGCCGCGTCCAACGCGACGCTCATCGTCGTCGCCGACGCCCCGCCCGCCGAGGTCGCCAAGGTCGTCAAGGACAAGTTCAGCGCTGCCCCCAGGCGCCCGCGCCCCACCCCCCAGGACCCGAAGGTCTCGCCGTACGAGAAGTCCTTCGCCATCGTCGCCAGCGACCCCGAGGTCCGCTCCGAGAGCCTCCGCATCGTCCGCATCACCAAAGCCCGCCCCGCCGTCACCACCGTCCAGCTCTACCGCGATGAGCTCGTCGGCCGCCTCGGCGAGATGGCCCTCAACCGCCGCTTCCAGGACACGACCGCCAGGGGCGGCACGAGCTACACCAGCGGGCGCGTCAACACCGGCAACCAGCCCGGCGTGATGCACACCGCCGAGCTCAGCGGGCGCGCCAGCCCCGGCAAGTGGAAGCCCGCCCTGAATGAGCTGGTGCTCGAGCTCCAGCGGGCCCGCATCCACGGCTTCACCGCCCGCGAGCTCGATGAGGCCCGCAAGCAGCTGATCACCGGCGCCGAGCGCGCCGTCGAGACCGAGCCGACCACCACCTCCGGTTCGCTCATCGCCGGAATCAACTCGAACCTGGCCTCCGGCGACACCATCCTCTCGCCGAAGCAGCGCCTCGAGCTCCTCAAGTCCCAGCTCCCCACCATCACCCCCGAAGAGGTCTCCCGCCGCTTCTCGAAGGAGTTCGAGCCCGCCGCCCTCTGCTTCATCGCCACCCTCCCCTCCGACGCCGATGTCCCCACCGAGGCGCAGCTCCTCGCCCTGGGCACCAAGGCCTACGACGCCAAGCCCTCGCAGGAGTCCGAGGCCGCGCCCGCCGCCACCGAGCTCATGGCCAGGCTCCCCACGCCCGGCACCATCGCCGAGCAGTCCGAGCACGCCGCGAGCAAGGTCTGGTCCGGCTGGCTCAGCAACAACATCCGCGTCCACCACCGCTTCATGGATGAACGCAAGAACCAGGCGACCATCCACATCGCCCTCGCCGGCGGCGAGCTGCTCGAAACCGGCGCCGACCGCGGCATCACCCAGGCCGCCCAACTCGGATTCTCCGCGACCAAGCACCTTTCTTCGACCGAGATCCGCGACCTCATGTCCGGCCGCAAGGTCTCCGTCCGCGGCGGCGGCGGCTTCGGAGGCGGCGGGCGTGGGGGCGGGGGGGGGGGGGGGGGGGGCGGCGGCGACACCATCGCCCTCACCATCTCCGGCAGCCCGGATGAGCTCGAGGCCGGCTTTCAACTCGCGCACCTCTATCTCACCGAGCCGAGGATCGAGGAGGCCGCCTTCGAGCAGCACCTCATCAACGCCCGCGAGACCATCGAGAACGCGGCCCGCAGCCCGCAGGCCCTGGGCGCGCGCACCGTCGCCGAGGCCGTCTACCCCGACGAGCCGCGCCACCGCCCGCTCACCCTCGAGCACGTGAACAGGCTCACCCGCGAGGCCGCCCAGGCCCGCCTCGAGAAGCTGATCAGGGAATCGCCCATCGAGGTCGCCATCGTCGGCGACATCGACCGCGACAAGGCCCTGGCGCTGGTCAACCGCTACCTCGGCTCTCTCCCCAAGCGCGAGCGCATCAGCCCGACCGCCTTCGCCGACCTCCGCAAGGTCGCCCGCCCCACGGGCCCGCGCACCATCGAGAAAACCCTCGACACCCCCACCCCCCAGGCCTTCGTCTACTGCGGCTTCTACGGCGCCGACGAGGCCAACCTCGCCGACGCCCGCGCCCTGCGGCTCGCGGCCCGCATCCTCTCCACAAGGATGTTCAAGGAGGTCCGCGAGCAGGAGCAACTCGTCTACAGCATTAGCGCCTCCTCCAGTCCCGCCGCGATCTACCCGGGCTTCGGCACGTTCTCGGCCGGTGGCCCCACCGACCCAACGAAGGCGTCCGCTCTCGTGGCAAAGCTGCACTCCATGTACGAACGCTTCGCGAACGAAGGGCCCACCGACGAGGAGCTCGAGGTCGCCAAGAGGCAGTTCGCAAAGGACTTCGTCGACACCATGAAGGAGCCCCGCATCTGGGAGACCCAACTCCGGCTCCTGACTCTCCGGGCCCCGACCCTCGACGACTTCCTCGCCTCCCCCGCCGCCTTCGAGGCCCTCACCACGAAGCAGATCAAGGACACCTTCGCCAAGTACTACTCCAAGGACAGCTCGATCACCGTCGTCGTCAAGCCCGCCGCCGCGGCCCCGGCCAAGCCCGAGCCCGCCGATGGCGGCCACTGACCCGTGCCACGGGTTCGCCGCCGTCTTCGGCGGCAACCCGTGCTCCAATCTCTCATATCAGTCGAGCGTGCCACCGCCTCGACCGGTCCTCCGGTCAAGGCGGCTCTTCACGCCTTGAGCTCGAACGACGCCGTGTGCTTCCCGCCCTGGTCGTCCTCGATCTCCACCCACAGCCTGCTCCCCGCCGGCATCGGGTCCGGCACCTCCGCGTGCGTGTGCCAGCGATTCGGCTCCTTCGGGTCCTCGATCTCCGCACGCGCCTTCACCGACCCCTTCGCATCCTCCGTCCCCACCCAGAAGCGCACCGCCGCCGCCTTCGCCGTCCCGCCGACCGCGGACGTCACCGTCACGTCGATGGCCGCCTCCCTCCCCGCGCCGATCGCCCCCTCGTCACGCGTGGCCTTCACGTCAAAGGGGCCGACGGTCGCCGTCCCGAGCTGGACGACCGCGCCGCCGTGCCCGTGATCGTCCGCCTTCGGCGCGGCCGCGCCGGTTCCCGACGCCGGCGCGCTCGGCTTCTTCTCCTCGCACCCGCCGACAACGGCCAGTCCGCACGCGAACGCAACAAGGGCAGGCTTCAGACTCACAGCAAGTCTCCTTGGGTCAGGGGGATTCGGACTACGGGCTGTCCGCCGCGGGGCCCCGCCCACGCGGGGACCGCAGCGCCCGGGCGACGCGCCCGAGCGGTGAAACTGTTTCGGTCGATGGCGCAGCGGATTTCGCCCCGTGCACCAGCGCGTACGCCGCCGGCACCACGATCAGGTTCAGGAACGTCGAGGTCAGCAGCCCCCCCAGCACCACCACCGCCAGCGGCGCCAGCAGTTCGCTCCCCGGCTCCCCCAGGGCCAGCGCCAGCGGCAGCAAGCCCAGCGCCGCGCACAGCGCCGTCATCAGCACCGGCGAGAGCCGCTCCATCGACCCCTGCACCACAGCCTCCGGCAGCGTCTTCCCCTCCCGCTCCATCAGGTGCGCGTAGTGGTTCACCAGCAGGATCCCGTTCCGCACCGCGATCCCGAAGAGCGTGATGAACCCCACCATGCTCGCGATCGAGACCACCGGCGCGACATAGGGACGCGACCCAAGCCCGAAGAGGGCCAGGGTGTTGGTCAGCGGGTTCCCCGCCTCCGTCAGGTAGATCGCGATGATCCCGCCGATCGCCGCCAGCGGCAGGTTCACGATCACCACCAGCGCCGTCCGCAGCGACCCCGTCGAGAGCTGCAGGAGCAGCAGCATCACCGCCACCACGCCCGCCCCGCCGATCAGGATCGTTCTGCTCGCGGACTGCTGCGCCTCGAACTGCCCCCCGTACGCCACGCTGTACCCCGCCCGCTGCACGATCGGGTCCACCCGCTCCCGCACCCGCGCCACCAGGTCCCCCAGGTTCGCCCCCTCCCCCACATTGGTGGAGATCACCGCCTTCCGCTGCGCACCCTCGCGCGCGATCAGGTTGCTCGTCCGCTCCGGCCCGATGTCCGCCACCTCGCTCAGCCGCACCGTCGCCCCGCCCCGCCCCCGCAGCAGCAGCCCCCGCACCTGCTCCACCCGCTCCCGCTCCTCCGGCGCCAGCCGCACCACCATCGCGTACCGCCGAACCCCCTGGTTCACCTCCGCCACCGTCTCCCCGTAGAGCGCCGTCTGCACCTGCGCCGCCGCCGCCCCCGGCGTCAGCCCCGCCGCGGCCAGGTCCGCGTGCCGGTACCGGATCGGCAGCGACACCACCGTCACCTCCCGGTTCGCCGCGACATCCCGCGTCCCGGGGATCGCCCTCAGTTCGCCCTCGATCTCCTTGGCCAGCGACCGCAGCCGGCCGAGGTCATCCCCGAAGACGTTGATCGCGATGGCCGCGGGCGTCCCCGAGAGGATGTGCGACAGCCGGTGCTCGATCGGCTGCCCGACCATCGTCGTGATCCCGGGCACGTTGGCGATCACGCCGTCGATCGCCGCCCGCACCTCGCCCTTGTCCGCCCCCTCCACCACCGTCACCTCGATCTCCGAACTGCTCACCGGCTCGGCGTGCTCATCCCGCTCCGCGCGCCCCGTCCGGCGGGTCACGCTCCGCACGCCCGGGATCGCCACCAGCCGCGACTCGACCCCCCGCGCCAGCCGGTCGCTCTCCGCCAGCGACGTCCCCGGCGGCGCCATCAGGAAGACCGTGAACGTCCCCTCGTTGAACTCCGGCAGGAAGCTCGTCCCGAACGTGCTCCCCAGCCAGAGCGCCAGCGCCGTGATGACCCCCGCCCCCGCCAGCACCCCCCCGCGCCGCCGCAGCGCCCCCCGCAGCGACGGCTCGTACCGCCGCTTCAGCCACCGCACCAGGAACCCGTCCCCCCCGTGCCCCTTCCCGCCGAGCCGCCCCCCCAGAAGGTGCTTGCACAGCGCCGGCGTCAGCGTCAGCGCCACGATCAGCGACGCCAGGATCGACACGATGTACGTCAGCCCCAGCGGCCGGAAAAACCGCCCCTCCAGCCCCTCCAGGAACAAGAGCGGCACGAACACGATCACGATGATCACCGTCGCGAAGACCATCGACGGCCGGATCTCGTTGCTCGCCTCGAAGATCACCTCCGTCGCCGCCCGCCGCTCGCCCCCCGGCAGCGCCGCGTTCTCCCGCAGCCGCCGGTACACGTTCTCCACGTCGATGATCGCGTCGTCCACCAGCACCCCCACCGCCACCGCCAGGCCGCCGAGGGTCATCACGTTCAGCGTCATCCCCAGCCAGTCCAGGAGCAGCAGCGACACCGCCAGCGACAGCGGCAGCGCCGTCAGCGTGATGACCGTCGTCCGCCAGTTCAGCAGGAACAGCACCAGGATCACCGCCACGATGATCGTCGCGTCCCGCAGCACGTGCGTCACGTTCGTCACCGACCGCTGGATGAAGTCCGCCTGCCGGAACACCGCCCGGTTCAGCGTCACGCCCGCCGGCAGCGTCCCGGTCACCGAATCCAGCACGCGATCGATCTCGCGCGTCAGCGCCAGCGTGTTCGTCCCCGGCGACTTCTGCACCGAGAGCACCACCGCCGGCCGCCCCTGGTCCGCCGCCGCCCCCCGGCGCGGCGCCGGCCCGAGCTGCACATCCGCCACCTGCCCGATCGTGACCGCCGAGCCCTCGTGGATCTTCACCATCGTCGCCGCGATGTCCCCCACCCCCCGCACCCGCGCCGACTGCCGCACCGGCAACTCCAGCCGCTCCACCTCCGCCAGGTACCCCGCGCTCGCCGTGCTGTGCGCCTCGCGCGCCGCCCCCACCACGTCCGTCATCGTCAGCCCGTACAGCCGCAGCCGCTCCTGCCGCACGTTGACCTGGTACTCCGGCAGCGACCCACCGATCGCCACCACCTGGGCCACCCCGGGCACCGCCAGCAGCCGGTTCCGCAGCTCGAACTCCCCCAGCGCCCGCAGGTCCAGGTCGCTCACGCTCCCATCGGGCGACGAGATCGCCAGCAGCATGATCTCCCCGGTGATCGACGTCACCGGCGTGATCTCCGCGTGCACGCCCTCCGGCAGCTGCTCCCGCGCGCTGCTCAGCCGCTCCGCCACCAGCTGCCGCGCCCGGAAGATGTCCACCCCCCAGTCAAACTCCACCCACACCAGCGACAGCCCGATCGCGCTGGCGCTCCGCACCCGCCGCACCCCCGGCAGACCGTTCACCGACGACTCCACCGGGAACGACACGTACTGCTCCACCTCGTCCGCCGCCAGCCCCCCCGCCTCCGTCAGCACCACCACCGTCGGGGCGTTCAGCTCCGGGAACACATCCACCGGCATCCGCGGCAGCCGCGCCAGCGCGAACACCATCACCAGCGCCGAGAGCAGCACCACCATGGCCGAGTGCCGGATCGAGAATGCAATCAGCTGCCGCAGCACCGGACGCTCCTACTTGTCGCCCTCGTGGAACGTCCCATCCGAGTGGAAGTGCCCGCCCTTGGGCGCACTCCCCGAGGTCGCCAGCATCAGTTGGTACACCCCGTCGAGCACCACCTCATCCCCCTCGCGCAGCCCGCTCCTGACCACCACCCAGCGCCCGTCGTCCATGCCCAGGTCCGCCGCGAGCCGGATCGCCAGGTCCGGGTTCCGGGGGTCGCGCCGGAAGATCACCGGCGTCACACCGTCGCGGATGACCGCCGCCAGCGGCACCGCCAGCTCCCCGCCCCCCGAGCCCTCGGCCACCACCTCCAGGAACCCCCAGACGCCGGCGCGCGCCCCCGCCGCCGCCCTCGACGGCGTCATCAGCAGGTCCACCGTCCGCCCGTCGGGGTCCGCGCCGATCCCCACCACCAACTCCCCCTGCATGACCTCGCCGGGACCCAGCGACCCGCCGGCGGGCGGCACCACCCGCGCCGCCAACCCGTCCCGCAGCCGCAGCAGGTCGCTCTGCAGGCCCTTCGCGTGGAACCGCACCAGCATCGGCCGCACCACCGAGAGCACCCTCGTGTTCTCCTCCACCCACGCCCCGGTGCTGACCGGCAGCTCGCCGACCACGCCCGGCGCTGCCGCGCGCACCTCCAGGGCCACGAGCGCGCGCCACAGCGGGGGCGCCGAGCCGCTCACCGCCGCCAGTTCCGCCGCGGGGATGCCCGTGAGCGTCCCCGCGCTCGCCAGGAGCAGCTCCAGCCTCACGCGCGCCGTCTCCAGGTCGGCGTCGATCTCGGCCCGCTTCGACTGCAGCTCCGCCTCCTTCTCCAGCACCTCCGCCAGGTCCGCCCGCGCCACCGCCAGCTTCGCCTCCGCCTCCGCCCGCTCAGCGCCCTGCCCACCACCCGCCGCGGCCAGCTCGCCCAGCCGCGCAACCCGGTCGGTCCACACCCTGATCAGGACCCCCAGTTCCTCGTGGTGCCGGTGGTGGGCCTCCATCAGCGGCCCGATCGTGGCCGATGCCCCCTGCGCGCGCCGCGCCTCGCCCTGGGCCTCGGCGATCTGCTGCTGCAGCTGCCGCCACCCCGGCGAGTCGAGCCGGAACAGGGCTGCGCCCTGCTCCACCCGCTGGTACGGCTCCACCAGCAGCTCCACCCGCCCCGCCAGCGGGGCGTGGTAGTCGCGCCTGGCATTCGGCAGCAGCTCGAACCGCCCCGGCACCCGCACCGTCCGCGTCACCGCCCGCACCTCCGCCCGCGCGAAGGTGATCCCCAGGTTCTGCCGCACCGGCGCGGGGATATCGACCCGGTTCGTCGGGGCCGGCGCCGGCTCCGCCGCCGGGGCGGGCTCCGGCGCCCGCTCGCGGCATCCGCACCCCAGCAGGATGGCGGCCGCGCACACCAGAATCAGACGCGGCGCCCTCGTCCAGGGAATCGCTCGCCGTGGCCCGGACCGAGCCACAGATGTCCCAGCCAGGCCCAGATGGCATCCGTCGCGCCTCCTCGCATCTGGGTTCATCTGGGCCATCTGTGGCTCCTCATTGACGCGTCAGTTGACGCGGTGGATCCCCGTCGCGTTCACCACCAGCACCGGCCCGGAGACCTCGGCCACCGTCCCGACCACGATGACCTCGCTCAGCCCCTTGAGCCCGTTCAGCCCCTCGAAGCCGACCCTCAGCGCCGCCTTCCCGGACGCGTCCACCACCTGCACAGTGGCCATGTGCTCCGCGATGTCCTCCTTGGTTTCGCAGCAGTAATCCCACGGCGTCTTGCACATGTCGCCCTTGTTGTCCGAGCACGAAGGGATCCCCGGCCCCACGATCGTGAACACCGCCCGGTCCTCCACGAACGGCTTCACATCCCCGCCGATCCGGCCGCGCACGGTCACCGTGTCCCCCGGCTTCACCGAGGCCGCCTTCACCTCCTCGACGGTCTTCGCGTCCGCGGGCGCGCTCGTGAGGAACAGCGTCGCCGGGAGGGCCGCCTGCCCCGCGCCCGTCGCCGGCGCAGCCCCGGCAGGAGCCGTCGCCCCGGTTGCGCCCGTCGGCGCCCGCGACGGCGCACCCGTCTCCTTCTTGTCGCACCCGCCAACCAGCGCCAGACCCGCCGCACCAACCACCACACTCACCATGCTCGCACGCTTCATGACACACTCCTTTGAACAGTGCTCTCTTACACGGATTTCAACGCCACCGGAATCGGCAGCCGTAGCGCCCGCCACGCCGGCGGCAGCGCCCCCACCAGGCCCAGCCCCAGCCCCGCCACCAGCGCCGTCACGATCACCGGCGCATCGACCACCAGCCCGAACACCCCCATCGAGAACCGTACCGCCAGCCCATCCAGCAGCAGCACACCGACCACACAGGCCAGCAGCGAACCCGCCGCCGTCGCCAGCACCGACTCCTGCACCAGGCTCACGATGATCGCCCTCCGCCGGAACCCCAGCGCCTGCAGCGTCCCCAGCTCCCGCACCCGCGACGCGAACGCCGCGAACATCGTGTTGAGCCCCCCGAACAGCCCGCCCAGGGCGATCAGCCCCGCCGTCGCCCACGCCACCACCCGGATCGGCCCGAAGAACGCCGCCAGCCCCGCGTAGTACGCCTGCTCGCTCATCGCGTGCAGCTCCAGGTCCACCCGCGTCTTCGTGAACGCCACCACGTCCGCCAGCTCCGTCGTCTCCCGGTCCAGCGTCAGCACCACGCACGAGTCGGTCGTCCGCTTCGTCGCCTCCTTCACATCCGTCAGCGGCGCCCACACCTCGGCCTCCGCCACCGTCCCCGGCGAGGCGAACCGCCCCACGATCATCCACGGACGCCCGTCGATCAGCAACTGTTTCCCGGGCGCCACCTCCTCCGCGGCCACCCCGATCTTCACGTGCGCCATCGACCCCACCATCACCTCGTCGTTCCCCACCGCCGGCAGCCGCCCCTCCACGATCCGCACATCCGCGTGCACCAGCATGGCCGCGGGCGTGACCCCCCGCACCAGCACCAGCGGCCCCTTCTCCTGTTCGGCACGCGTCTTGAGCGGTAGTTGCACGTGCACCTCGGGCGACGCGTACGCCGCGCCCGCCCGCGACCGCACCCCCGGCAGACTCGCCACCGCGATCCCCGAGACCGCCGTCCCGATCTCGCTCCGCTCGATCGACTCCTCGCTCCCCGCCCCCAGCAGGACCACGTTCTCTTCCCCCCCGCTCGCCCGCAGCGACAAATCCATCCCCCGCACGAACGCCCCCGCCGCCAGCACCAGCCCCACCACCAGCGCGCTCCCGATCACCGACGCCGCCAGCCGCCCGAACGACCGCCCCAGGTTCCGAACCGCGTACTCCATCGGCAGCAGCCGCGGGAACAGCCGTGCCACCCACTTCCCCGGCTGTGCGGGCAAGTCGGTGCTCTTCAAGCCCTCGCTG
>JBBDXI010000103.1:39027-70718 GCA_040902425.1 Phycisphaerales bacterium | reverse complement strand
GGGGTGAAGGGCGCGTGTCCGGGGGCGGGGCAGGCGGTACAGGCGGCGCGATCGGCGCAGATTGACACGGGGCGGGGGGCGGGGCGGAAGGGGCGGAGGGGGGGGGCGGGGATGGGCGGGCGGGGCTTGCGGGGGTTATAGTTTCGCTGGTTTCAGAGAATCTTGAAAACCCAGCCGGTCCGGCCGGAACCCGCGATGCACACACCGCCGCCCGAACACTCCCACCTGGACGCGAGCGACGCGGGGCTGCTGAGCGCGGTGGCGGCGGGGCGTGCGCGGCTGACGCGGGAGCAGGGGCTGGACCTGCTGCGGAGGATGCCGCTGCCGGCGCTGGGGCGGTGGGCGGATGCGCGCTGCCGGTCGCTGCACGGGGACCGGGTCCGGACGTACGTGATCGACCGGAACATCAACTACACGAACATCTGCAACGCGCGGTGCACGTTCTGCGCGTTCCGGCGGGACGGGGATGAGGGCGACGCGTACACGCTGAGCCACGCGGCGCTGCTGGAGAAGGTGGCGGCGCTGGTGGAGATCGGCGGGACGCAGGTGCTGATGCAGGGGGGGATGAACCCGGCCCTGCCGCTGTCGTGGTACACGGACCTCTTGCGGGCGATCAAGGGGCGGTTCCCCGGGGTGCACATCCACGGGTTCTCGCCGCCGGAGTTCATCGAGTTCGTGCACTTCTTCGACCCGCCGGGGGGGACGCTGGAGGAGAAGCTGCGGTGGGTGATGGTGCGACTGCGGGAGGCGGGGCTGGACTCGCTGCCGGGGGGCGGGGGTGAGATCTTCGCGGCGCCGGTGCGGCGGAAGATCGGGCTGGGGAAGTGCGACGCGGAGGCGTGGCTGACGACGATGTGGGTGGCGCACTCGTTGGGGATGTTCACGAGCGCGACGATGATGTTCGGGCACATCGAGGGACTAGCGGACCGGGTGCACCACATGGGGATGGTGCGGGAGTGGCAGGATCGGGCGCTGAGAGCGAGTGACGCAGTGACGCAGCGACGCAGCGACGAAGTGGACAGAGGGGTCTCGGGGTTCACGGGTCCTCAACTGCGTCACTCCGTCGCTCCGTCGCTGCGTCGCTCGTCCTTCGGGCACTACAAGGCGTTCATTTCGTGGCCGTTTCAGCGGGAGAACACGCCGCTGGGGCGGGTGAGGGACTGGGGGCTGGAGGCGG
Organism: Phycisphaerales bacterium; assembly: GCA_040902425.1. GTDB lineage: Bacteria > Planctomycetota > Phycisphaerae > Phycisphaerales > UBA1924 > JBBDXI01. Next base: position 69,541 of record JBBDXI010000103.1, on the reverse strand, counting down.
CGGAGCGGGGGGAGGAGTTCCCGGGGGATGCCGTGGCGCGGGGGTTTGACTGGGGGAGGAACGCGGGCGTGGACCACCGGGCGCTGGGGCCGGGGGCGGCGGAGTTCGGGCGGCGGGTGCGGATGAGCAGCGCGACGGACTACCTGCGGACGCAGGCGGTGTCTCGGCTGGTGCTGGACAACATCTGGTCGATCGGGGCGTCGTGGGTGACGATGGGGCCGCACGTGGGGCAGGTGGCGCTGGCGTTCGGGGCGAGCGACATGGGGTCGGTGATGATGGAGGAGAACGTGGTCTCGTCGGCGGGGACGACGTACTGCCTGGATGAGGCGCTCTTGTGCCGGCTGATCCGGACGGCGGGGTTTGTGCCGGCGCAGCGGGACAACGTGTACGACCTGCTGCGGGTGCACGACGGGGCGGGGTCGCCGGACCTGCGGGTGGCGGACTGGTCGGAGCACCGGGTGCGGAAGCTGCACGTGGAGGCGCCGAGGCGGGGGAAGGCGGAGCTGACGGTGAGTGCTCGGTGACTCGGGCCCGGGGCGGGGACGCCCCGGCTCACCCGGATACGAGCGTACGGACGAGCTGACCGGTGACCGTCTCCCATGTGTAGCGGGGGTTGACGTGGGCGGGGGCGGCGGTGCGGGCGAGGGCGCGGGCGGACTCGTTGGTCACCGTGTCACGCATGAGCTCGATGAGGTGGTCGCCATCGACCTGCAGGATGTGAGCGCCGGGGCCGAGCTGGGCGGTGAGCTGGGGCGGGGAGATGAGCTGCGAGCGGATTCGGCGGCAGAACTCGGGCGTGGTGAACTCGTCGGTGGAGCCGCCGGCGGTGCAGATGGAGATGAGCCCGCAGGCCGCGGCCTCAAGGACGGGGAGGTTGAAGCCCTCGCCGTGGTAGGGTGCGACGTAGGCATCCGCGGCCTGGTAGAAGGTGGCGACCTGCTGGAAGGTGAGGTACTCGCCGACGTAGCGGAGCCGCGGGACGACGAGGGCTTGGCGTTGGGGGGGCAGGGACGCGATGGCGCGGCCGAGGTCGCTGGCCGGCTCGACGGTGCGGTTGTTGCCCTTGAGGACGAGGAGGGTGTCCGGGTGCTTCTCGGCGGTGGCCGCGAATGCGGGGATGAGGGTGGCGATGCCCTTGTTCCACCACATGGTGGAGATGTTGAGGAAGACGAAGCGGCCCTCCCAGCCGAACTGGCGGCGGAGGTCGGCGCGGCGGGCGTCATCCACCGTGTGGTACGAGCGGGGGTCGTAGCCGAGTGGGACAAGGGCGATGTTGGCGGGGTCAGCGCCGGCGCGGGTGAGGCCGTCGCGGGACCAGTTCGAGCAGGTGATGAGGCGGACGCCGGGGGTGTTCAGGGCCTCGCGGACGGGGCGCCCGTCGGCGATGCGCGACTGGTCGAGCGTGCCGAACTCGGTGATGATCCAGCACCAGCTCCGCCCCCCCCGGGCGCCGGTGGGCGTGACGAGCGTGGGGTGGGCGATGCGGAGGGAGGCGTCGAGGTCATCCTCGGTGGCGGGGGCGGGGAGGGCGCGGAGGCGGGCCTCATCCTCGGGGGGGAGGAGGCCGGGGACCTGGGTCCAGGTGGGGGAGTGGAAGGGGACATCGCGGAAGAAGAGCTCGACGTCGGGGCGGCGGAGCATCTCCAGGCAGTAGAACTGGTTGAGGACGGCGAGGGAGTTCGGGGAGAACCGCCAGCCTTCGACGAGGATGCGGTGCCTGTGGGTCAACGGTGATCCTTGTGTTCATCCCCTGCTGTCTCGACCGGGACCGTCGTGCGGCGAAGCGGCGAAAGTGTTGCCGCGGCGGGGGGCGAAGGCGAATAGAGATTGCCCGGCGGGGTGTGCGGCGGGCGGGCCCGCGGCTACCATTCGGCCCCCTATTTTTTCCCGGCCCCCGGCACCGGGCCCCAGCGTCCCGCCGCGAGCGGCGGGCACCCACGGAGCAGCCATGCGCGCAACCGAACTTCGTCCCGGCCTCGGCGTCAAGATGGACGGCAAGCTGTACGTGATCACGAGCTGTGAGCACCGGACGCCGGGGAACCTGCGGGCGTTCATCCAGGTGAAGATCAAGGAAGTCGTCACCGGGAAGACCATCGAGAAGCGGCTGTCATCCAGCGACGACGTCGAGGTGATCGACCTGGACCGGCGCCCGATGGAGTACCTGTACAGCGACAGCTCGGGGGCGACGTTCATGGACAACGAGACGTATGACCAGCAGACGATCCCCAAGGATGTGCTGGGGGAGGCGCTGCTGTACATCCGCCCGAACACGGGGGTGGTGGTGCTCTGCCACGACGGGAACCCGATCACGCTGGAGCTGCCGGCGGCGGTGGAGCTGACGATCACGGACACGCCGCCGGGGATCAAGGGGGCGACGGCGACGAACCGGCTGAAGGAAGCGACCCTGGAGACGGGGCTGAAGACCAAGGTGCCGGAGTTCATTGCGACGGGGGAGACGATCAAGATCAGCACGACCGATGGCTCGTACCTGTCGCGGGCGAAGGAGTAGCCGGCGGCTACGCTGTCGGGATGCGGCTGGTTTTGATCGGGATGCGCGGGTCGGGGAAGACCACGCTCGGGGCGGCGCTGGCGGCCGCGCGGGGGTGGCGGTTTGTCGATCTTGACGTGGTGACGCTGGAGGAACTCGGCGCGCGGAGCGTGGCGGAGGCGTGGTCGCGCGCCGGGGAGGCGGGGTTCCGGGAGGCCGAATCGCGGGCCCTGGTGCGGGCGGTTGAGGACGATCCCGATATTCTTGGGCTCGGCGGCGGGACGCCGACCTCGCCGGCGGCGCAGGCCGTGATCCAGGGGATCAAGGATCGGCGCGGGGCGCGGGCGCGGGTGGTGTACCTGCGCGGGGCGCCCGGGGTGCTGGCGGCTCGGGTGCGGGCGTCGGGGGATCCGGACCGGCCGCGGCTGGTCGGGGCGAGCGTCGAGGAGGAGATGGAAGAGGTGTACGCGGCGCGCGACCCGCTGTACCTCTCGCTGGCGGATGCGGTGATGGATGTGACGGACCAGACGGTGGAGGCGGGGGTGCTGGGGCTGGGGATCATCGCGGAGCGGGCGGCCGGGGTGGGGGGGTGAAGAAAGGCATCGAGGCAGGAGGCATCGAGGCATCGAGGACCGAGGGGATCAGCCCGCGTCGGCGTGGCGGACAGCGCGGCAGAAGGCCTCGATGAGTGCCGGGTCCTTCTCGCCGGGCTCGCGTTCGAGGGAGGCCGAGGCGTCCACGGCGTAGGGGCGGATGGCGCGGACGGCTCCGGCGACGGTGTCCGGGCCCAGGCCGCCGAGGATGATCGGCTTTGAGACCGTTTCCAGGAGCGCGGCCAGGACGGGCCAGTCGTGCACGGCGGGGGCGTCGACGAGGAGGGCATCCACTTCGTCGATGGCAGCCCACCGGCCCAGCTCCGCCTCCAGCGCGGCCGGGTCGGCGCGGATGGCCTTGATGACGCCGGGGCCGCACTCGCGGACGAGCCGCTCGTTCTCGCTCCCCTGGAGTTGCGAGTAGGTGGTCGGGCAGGTCTCCTCGATATCGGAGAACGTGTCGAGGCTGGCGTTGAGGAAGACGCCGACGGAAGCGAGGAAGGGCGGGAGGGTCCCGATGATCTCCCAGGCCTCCGCGGGGGGGATGTGGCGGGGCGAGGCGGGGATGAAGACGAAGCCGACGGCGTCGGCGCCGGCGTCGGCGGCGGCGCGGGCGATCTCATCGGACCTGACGCCGCAGATCTTGATGCGGGTGCGCATGAGGGAGTGTACTGCACTGCTGCGCGGCGAAGACGCCGCGAGCAGTGGCACCCGGTCCGCTACCCGAGTTCGGCGAGGAGTTCGCGGGCGAGGGCGCGGTGACCCTCGGGGAGGTCGGGCAGGGCGCGGGTGATCTCGCTCCTGGCCCGGATGGGGTCGTTGAGGTAGCGGGCGTTGATCAGGCCGAGCAGGAGGCGGACGATCGGCAGCTCGGGGTCGGTGGGGTAGCCGTCGAGGAAGAGCTGGTAGGCGGTGGCGGCGGTCTGGTGGTCGCCGGTCTCGAAGAGGTGGTTGGCCAGCTCATACTGGAGGCGGCGGCTCATGAGGGCCGCCCCGGCGGCGACGCCGTGCTTCTCCAGCAGGCGGCGGTACGCGGCCGCGGCGCCGGGCATGTCCTCGGGGATGCGGGTGGAGACCTCGGCGCGGGCCTCGGCGAGTGCCCCGGGGGGTGCGCCGCCCTGGGCCGCATGTGCGGCGGCTTCCGCCTTGCGCTTCTGCTGGAAGTGGACCTCGCGGAACTGGCGGCGGCGCGCGGCCTGGCGGGAGAGGGAGAAGAGGTCGTAGGGCTCCCGGGCCAGTGCGCCGCTGGCGAGGAGGATCATGCTGAGCGTGATGCCCCAGGCGTAGCCGCCGAGGTGGGCGAGGTAGGCGATGCCGGAGCGGCCCCCGCCGAGGCCCTCGGCGAAGAGGTTCCAGGCGATCTGGCCCCCGATGAGCCACCAGGCCGGGATCTCGTAGATCCCGATGAAGAAGAACATCAGGAGCACCTTGATGCGGGTGTGGGGGAAGAGGACGAGGTAGGCGCCGGTGACGGCGGCCACAGCGCCCGAGGCCCCGATGACGGGGTGGTGGGGGTAGAAGAGGGCGTGGGCACCCCCCGCGACGCCGGCGCCGATGAGGTAGAAGAGGAGGTAGCCGATGCGGCCGAAGCGGTCCTCGACGTTGGGGCCGAAGACCCAGAGGAAGACCATGTTGCCGAGGATGTGGGCGAGGCCCCCGTGGAGGAATGCGTAGGAGACCACGGCCCAGGCCTTGAAATCCTCGGGGTTCAGCATGAGGGTCTCGAAGACCCTGCGGTGGAGTTCCGGGTCGCTGCGCTCCAGGAGCAGGGCGGCGACGAAGGCGGCGATGTTGAGGGCGACCAGCGCGTGGTTGACCACGGTGGGGCGGCGGTGGGTGCGGTCTGTCCCCAGCGGGATGAGCATTCACCGGATGGTACGAGCGGGTGATTCCGGGTGCCGGGGGGTGTCCCGGCGGCGTTGCTGGGCGCGGGCCGTCTCTCTATGATTCCGCCCCCTTACGAAGAAGGGAGACCACGCCCGCGGCCGCCGGCCGCGCGGGTGGCGAGAGAGCCGTCCCGATCGCGGAGCCGTGCATGAGCAGCTTTCCCAAGGGCCTGGAAGGGGTTGTCGCCGCCGAGACCCGGATGTCGTTTATTGATGGTGAGAAGGGGGTGCTGGAGTACGTGGGCATCCCGATCGGGGAGCTGGCGGAGCGGAGCACGTTCGAGGAGACGGTGTTCCTGCTGTGGAACGGGCGGCTGCCGCGGAAGGCGGAGCTGGAGGCGTTCACGGCGTCGATCCGGGAGCGGTACGAGCTTCCGCAGGGGATGGCGGAGCGGATCGGCCGGCTGCCGAAGGACGCGGGGCCGATGCACGTGATGCGGACGATGGTGTCGGCGCTGGCGCTGCACGACCCGGACCCGGACTCGGTGAAGGTGGAGGATGTGCGGCAGAAGGCGCTGACGATCCTGGCGCAGGCGCCGGCGATCCTGGCGATGTTCGACCGGCACCGGCGGGGGCTGCCGGCGGTGAAGCCGGACCGGACGCTGCCGATCGCGGAGAACTTCCTCTACATGCTGCGCGGGGAGCGGCCGACGGGGACGATGGCGCGGGCGGTGGATGTGTGCCTGGTGCTGCACACGGACCACGGGCTGAACAACTCGACGTTCTCGGCGCGGGTGATCATCTCGACGCTGAGCGACATCTACTCGGCGATCACGGGGGCGATCGGGTCTCTGCGGGGGCCGCTGCACGGCGGGGCGAACGAGGGCGTGATGGAGATGCTCAACGAGATCCCCTCGGTGGAGGCGGCCGAGGCCTATGTGAAGGACAAGCTGGCGCGGAAGGACAAGATCATGGGGTTCGGGCACCGGGTGTACAAGGCGTACGACCCGCGGGCCCGGCACCTGCGGGCGCTGGCGAAGCAACTGGCGGCGGACACGGGGAACACGCCGCTGTACGAGAAGAGCAAGCGGATCGAGGAGGTGATGGAGCGGGAGGTGGCGGCGAAGGGGATCTACCCGAACGTCGATTTCTACTCGGCGACGACGTACCACTGCATCGGGCTGCCGCTGGACCTGTTCACGCCGATGTTCGTGCTGTCGCGGATCGGGGGGTGGTCGGGGCACGTGATCGAGCAGCTTCAGGACAACCGGCTGTACCGGCCGGCGGCGAAGTACGTGGGGCCGCACGATGTGCGGTACACGCCGGTGGAGCAGCGGTAGGCGGTCCCGGCCCGTGTGGTACTTTTTTGCCGTTTGGTATCACAAGGGCGCCGCGGATCGCACCGGAGTATCACAACGTGGCCCGAGCCGCTTTGGCCGCGCCGCCAGCGTGGCGAGGTTTCCGTTTCATGCCTGTTCCTGACGGGCATCCCGCGGGAGGCCAACGAGGGGAGAGCCTGGGACGCCGTGCTGGTAAAGGCCTCTTTACCAGCGCGCCGGCATGGTAAAGCGGGCTTTACCAAGGGCGGCGGTCGTCGCCCCGGAGGCTGACGGCTCGGCGGGCTCGGGGACTCGGGCTGGTTGACTTCTGGTGAAGCGGGCCTTTTACTTCCCCCCACCCGGGCCCGCGTCCGGGGGGCTGTCAGTACCGAACGGAAGGAGCACGCAGGCCTATGGCGATCCGGATCAAGTCCCGCAGCGGCGAGTCCACCGAGCAGATGATGCGCCGGTTCAAGAAGCTCTGCGAGAAAGAGGGCTTGACCAAGGACATCAAGCGCAAGGAGTTCTACGAGAAGCCCTCCGAGCGGCGGCGGCGCGCGGCCCGCAAGTCGATCAACCGGCGGCTCAAGGCCGAGATGATCGCGGCCGGCGGTCTGGTCGCCGGTCCCGGCGGTCCGGGCGGCCCCCCCGGGCGTGGCGGTCGGCCCGGCGGACCGGGCGGCGGCGGCCCGGGCGGCCCGGGCGGTGGCGGCGGGGGACGGCCCCGGTACTGACGAATGAGCGACGGTTTTCGCGGCGGGGGACCGGCCGCGTTCGTGACGGGTTACGACTCTCCATCTTCTCGTCAAGCCCGCCGACGGATCGCGGGCGTCGGTGCCCCAGCCGAAATCCGCGGTCCCATCCCCATGCACACCTGAACCGCTCACCAAACTCCCCGTTCTCACGGAGCAGATCTTGGACACGCACAGCCCTCTCGCGTCGCTGGCCCGGCGCACCCTGGCCGCGCTCCCGGTGCTGGTCATCCTCGCGGCGTCGTTCCTGACGCCCGCGGCGTTCGCGCAGGTCCCGCACGATCCGGCGCGGACGCTGGCGGCCGAGACGCAGGCGCAGCAGCCGGCGCACCGGCACGGGGGCGAGGCGAACCTGGTGCTGCCCGACCTCGACGACCCGGACATCCGCTTCCTGGGGATCACGGGGCACACGCTGCTGATGTTCGGGCTGGTGGTGTGCCTGGGGGGGCTGGTGTTCGCGGGCGTGATCTACAGGCAGCTGCGGGGCATGCCGGTGCACCGCTCGATGCGGGAGGTCTCGGAGCTGATCTACGAGACGTGCAAGGCCTACCTGCTGCAGCAGGGCAAGTTCCTGATGCTGCTGTGGCTCTTCATCGGGGCCATCGTGGCGATCTACTTCGGGAAGCTGGCGGCCTACGAGGACCCGGTGACGGGGGATCTGGGGCACGGGATGCCGCTGGGCAAGGTGGGGATCATCCTGCTGTTCAGCCTGATCGGGATGGCGGGGAGCTACGGGGTGGCGTGGTTCGGCATCCGGGTGAACACCTTCGCCAACAGCCGCGCGGCGTTCGCGAGCCTGAAGGGCAAGCCGTACCCGTGCTACGCGATCCCGCTGAAGGCGGGGATGTCGATCGGGATGGCGCTGATCAGCGTCGAGCTGCTGCTGATGCTGGTGATCCTGCTGTTCATGCCGGCGACGCTGGCGGGGCCGTGCTTCATCGGGTTCGCGATCGGCGAGTCGCTGGGCGCGGCGGCGCTGCGGATCGCCGGCGGCATCTTCACGAAGATCGCGGACATCGGGTCGGACCTGATGAAGATCGTGTTCAAGATCAAGGAGGACGACGCGCGGAACCCGGGCGTGATCGCCGACTGCGTGGGGGACAACGCGGGCGACTCGGTGGGGCCCTCGGCGGACGGCTTTGAGACCTACGGCGTGACGGGCGTAGCGCTCATCACGTTCATCCTGCTCGCGGTGCCGGACGCGACGGTGCAGGTGCAGCTGCTGGTCTGGATCTTCGCGATCCGCGTGATCATGGTGGTGGCCTCGGGGGCGTCGTACTACATCAACGAGGCGATGGCCAAGGCGAAGTACGAGCAGGCGGCGCACATGGATTTCGAGAAGCCGCTGACGAACCTGGTCTGGCTGACCTCGCTGGTCTCCGTGGCCCTGACCTACGTCTCCTCCTGGCTGCTCATCCCCAGCCTGCGTGTGGGTGAGGCCGGGGTGGTGGATACCACCATGTGGTGGAGGCTGGCGACCATCGTCAGCTGCGGGACGCTCGCCGGGGCGATCATCCCGGAGTTCGTGAAAATCTTCACCTCGACCAACTCGCGGCACACCCGCGAGGTGGTGACCAGCTCCGAGCAGGGGGGCGCCTCGCTGAACATCCTCTCCGGCCTGGTGGCGGGGAACTTCTCCGCCTACTGGCTGGGGATGGCCATCCTGATCCTGATGGGCGTGGGCTACTACGTGAGCAACTCGTTCCCGCACGACGCGGCCGGGGCGTCGCTGCTGATGATGGCGCCGGCGGTGTTCGCGTTCGGGCTGATCGCCTTCGGCTTCCTGGGGATGGGCCCGGTGACGATCGCGGTGGACAGCTACGGCCCGGTGACGGACAACGCGCAGAGCGTGTACGAGCTCTCGATGATCGAGCACGAGCCGGGGATCCGTGAGGACCTCCAGAGGGACTTCGGCTTCCAGCCGGACTTCGAGAAGGGCAAGCGGTTCCTGGAGGAGAACGACGGGGCGGGAAACACCTTCAAGGCCACGGCCAAGCCGGTGCTGATCGGGACGGCGGTGGTGGGCGCCACGACGATGATTTTCGCGATCATCGTGATGCTCACCCACGGCCTCACCGAGAACCTCGACAAGCTCTCGCTGCTGCACCCGCCCTTCCTGCTGGGGCTGATCACCGGCGGGACGATGATCTACTGGTTCACGGGGGCCTCGATTCAGGCGGTGACCACGGGCGCCTACCGGGCGGTGGAGTTCATCAAGGCCAACATCCGCCTGGAGGGGGTGACCAAGGCCAGCGTCGAGGACAGCCGCAAGGTGGTGGAGATCTGCACCAAGTACGCCCAGCGGGGGATGTTCAACATCTTCCTGGGCGTGTTCTTCGGGACGCTGGCGTTCGCTTTCTACGAGCCGTTCTTCTTCATCGGGTACCTGATCTCGATCGCGCTGTTCGGGCTCTTCCAGGCCATCTTCATGGCCAACGCCGGCGGCGCGTGGGACAACGCCAAGAAGATCGTCGAGACCGAGATGAAGGCGAAGGGGACGGACCTGCACGCGGCCACGGTGGTCGGCGACACCGTGGGCGATCCCTTCAAGGACACCTCGTCGGTGGCGTTGAACCCGGTGATCAAGTTCACCACCCTCTTCGGCCTGCTGGCGGTGGAGCTGGCGGTGAGCCTGACAGCGCAGCGCGAGGGGAACACCACGCTGACGCACATCCTGGCGCTGGCGTTCTTCGTGATCTCGGCGTACTTCGTGTGGCGCTCGTTCTACCGGATGCAGATCGGCGGCGGGCAGCGCCCCGGGTCGTCGCAGTACGAGACGGCGATCGGGCCGCAGGTGGCGGGGGAGCCCGAGGGGCACGTGCGGCGGTAACGGCGCCGCAAGGCAGCAAACAGCAGGGCAGCAAATCGCAAATGACGCGGAGCGCGGGGCGTCGCCAATCGGCCCCGGGCTATCGCCGTCGCAGGGCGAGGACGAGCTCGACCTTGCCGGTCTGCTGCTCCAGCTTGCGGGCGATCTCGACGGGGGGGAGGCCCTCGTCGGACAGGGCGTAGATCTGCTGGTTGAGGGGGTCCGCGCGGTCCGCGCGGGCGGGCCGGTCCGGGCTATGGCGGGCGGGGGCCGCCTCGAGGTGCTCGAGGCGGCGGATGCGGGCGTCGGCGTCGGCGATGAGGCGCTGGAGGCGCTCGGCGTGGTGGTCGGCCTGCTCGGCCAGGAGGGTGAGCAACTCCTCCGCATCGTGGACGACGGAGCGCGGGTCGGGGTCGGACGGGGGGTCGTCGGCCATCGGGTGCGCGGCCGCGGGCCGCGGGCGCACCGGGGCGGACCGGACCTGCCGCCCCCGGCAGGCCCAGACGAGTACGAGCATGCCGCCGACCATGAGGGCGACGGAGAGCCACTGCGCGGGCGTGAGCCAGATGGAGGGCGTAGCCTGCGCGAGGGGCCACGACGCGGGGCCGCTCGCCAGACTGACAAGGGGGCCGTGCACCATGGCTGGCTTCGAGAGCGCCCGCGGCGGGCGGGAATGACCGAAAGCCCACCTATCATCGGTCAATGACGGTCAGTGCGATCAGGTTGCCGGCCCGGTCCGGGCGCACGGTCCGGTCGGTCGTCGCCGAATGGCGCCGGCTGACGGGCGGGCGCGGCGTGGCGGACCCGGACCGGCGGACGCTGGTGGCCTGCTCGGGCGGCGGGGACTCATCCGGGCTGGTGCTGGCCCTGGCGGCGGGCGTGAGCCGGCCCGGCGAGCGGCTGGTGATCGGGCACATTGTGCACGACCTGCGGCCGGAGGCGGAGGCGCTGGCGGACCGCGACTCGGCGGAGGCGCTGGCGGGGCGGCTGGGCGTGCCGTTCACGTCGGGGCGGATCGCGGTGCGGGGGCTCCGCGGGAACGCGGAGGGCAACGCGCGCCGGGCGCGGTACGCGGCCCTGGCGGGGCTCGCGGAGGAGCACGGGTGCCGGTTCGTGGCGACGGCTCACCACGCGGGCGACCAGCTGGAGACGGTGCTGATGGGGTTGCTGCGCGGGGCCGGGCCGCGGGGCCTCGGGGGCGTGGCGGCGCGGCGGCGGGGGCACGCCGGCGGGCCCGCGGTGATCCGGCCTGCCCTGGGGGTGACGCGCGATGCCCTGCGGGCGCTCTGCCGCGCGGCCGGGTGGGCGTGGCGGGAGGATGCCACCAACGCGGATGTCTCTCGCCTCCGCGCGGCGGTGCGGGCGCGGGTTTCGCCGGCGCTGGAGAGCCTGCGGCCGGGGGCAGCGGCACGGGTGGCCAGGTCGGCGGCGCTGCTGAAGGACGCCGCGGCCGTGGTGGACGACCGGGTGCGGGCGCTTCTGGCCGAAGCAAGTGGGGCGGGAACGCCCCGGCTTGCGTGGGAGCGTGGACGGCTGCGAGGTGAGCGGGGGATCGTCGTGGGGGGGCTGGTGCGGGCGGCGGCCGCGCGGCTGCGGGGCGGGCGGGGGCGGGACCGGCTGGGGGGGCGGGTGCTGGAGCCGGTGGTCCGGGCGGTGCGGTCGCGCTCGACGGAGCCGAAGGTGTTCGTGCTGAGCGGCGTTGAGGTGCGGGTGGATGCGCACCGGGTTGAGATCGGGAGGACGGATGGCTGAGGCTACGGACCGGGCGGCTCGGATCGCGCTCGTGGGGCACTGCGGGCCGGACTCGTACGCGCTGCGGAGCGCGATCAGCGGCTTCGTGCCGGGGGCGGAAGTGGTGTTCGCGCACGACGACGACGCCCTGGCGGCCGAGGTGGCGAGGGCCGACCTGCTGCTCATCAACCGGACGCTCGATGGCAGTTTCAGCGACGCCGGGGGGATCGAGCTGGTGCGGCGGCTGCACGCGGCGGGCGTGCGGGCGCGCCCCCCCCTGATGCTGGTGAGCAACTTCGCCGACGCCCAGCGGGAGGCGGAGGCGGCGGGGGCGCTGCCGGGGTTCGGGAAGAAGGAGATGTACTCGCAGACGACGCGGGCCCGGGTGCGGGGGGCGCTGGGGCTTTAGGAAGAGAGGCATCAAGGCACGGGGCATCGAGGCATCGAGTCCGGATGCCCGTACACTCCGCCCATGATCATCGGCGAAGGCATCGACGTTGCAGAGTTCGTCGCGCGGCGTGAGCGGGTGATGGAGGGGCTGGAGGGGGCCGTCGGCGTGGTGGTCGCCGGCGCCGGCTCGTCCGTCGTGACGGACTCGTTCCAGCCGGACTGGAACTTCTACTACCTGACCGGGGTCCGCGACGAGGCGGGGGCCGCGGTGCTGATGGACCCGCGGGCGGAGGACCCGCGCCGGCGGGCGGTGCTGTTCCTGCGGCCGCTGAACCCGGAGGTCGAGGAGTGGGACGGGTACCGCGACCGCATCAGCACGGGGCTGAAGCAGCGGACGGGGTTCGAGACGGTGATGCGGACGACGCACCTGCCGCGGTTCCTGACGATCACGGCCCGGCGGCGGGGGAAGCTGGCGTGCCTGCACCCGTTCGCGGTGTACGACGCGCCGGTGACGGCGGACCTGGCGGCGTTCCGGAAGGTGTCGGAGCGGACGGTGGGCGTGTCGATCGTGGACAAGACCGACCTGGTCCCGTCGCTGCGGGCGGTCAAGAGCGGGGCGGAGCTGGCGGTGATGCGGAAAGCGGTCGAGGCGACGCACGCCGGCTTCGCGGCCGCGGCGGTGGCGATCCGGCCGGGGGCGAACGAGCGGGATGTGCAGCGGGCCTTGGAGGATGCGTTCCGCGATGCGGGGGCGGGCGGGACGGGGTACGGGTCCATTGTCGGCGCCGGGCTGAACAGCACGGTGCTGCACTACCGGGCGAACGACCAGCGGATCGGCGAGGGCGATGTGGTGCTGATCGACGCGGGGGCGCGGGTGGGCGGGTACACGGCGGATGTGACGCGGACGTTCCCCGCGGGCGGCCGGTTCTCGCCGGAGCAGCGGGGCGTGTACGAGGTGGTGCTGGAGGCCCTGAAGGCGGCGACGGCGGCGGTGCGGCCCGGCGTGTGGATGCACGAGGTGGAGATGGCGGCGCGGGCGGTGATCGAGCGGGCGGGGCACGGCGATGCGTTCATGCACGGGATCGGGCACCAGCTGGGGATCGAGGTGCACGATGCGCAGCCGGAGGGCCCGCTGCGCGAGGGGATGGTGGTGACGATCGAGCCGGGGGTGTATCTGGCGGAGCGGAAGCTGGGGGTTCGGATCGAGGACGATGTGCTGGTGACAGCGCGGGGGGCGGAGGTGCTGACGGCGGCGATCCCGCGGGAGGCGGCGGAGGTTGAGGCGATGGTGGGCGACCGATAGCCGCGCATAGAATGGGATCATGACCGCGGAAGCGATCCAGGACATGCTCGATCAGGAGCCGCTCCAGCCCTTCCGGCTGTGCCTGAGCAGCGGCGAGTCATACGACGTGATGAACCCGCACACGGTCGCGCTGATGAAGTCGAGGGCGTTTGTGGCGCTCCCCAACGAGCGGTGGACGTTCGTTTCGTACCTGCACATCGCCGCGCTGGAGGCGATCGCGAACGGGCATCGCCCCCGGCGCAAGCGCGGACGCTGAACACGAGCGGGTGGGTCGGCCGGAGGGGAACGCTCACAGGCCGCAGGGCCCCGGCCTGGGCTTGGCGCGCAGCTTCTTCGACGCCTTGCGTCCGAACCGATCCGAGAGCAGCATGAGCCGCACCCGGCGCGTGTCCAGCGTGCGGTGGGCTCCGTCCGGGGCCTGCACGAGCACGAAGGGCAGGCAGACTTCCTTCACGCGCAGGGGCAGCCCGCTCTCGGGGCCCGAGAGGAGCGCGACCCGGAAGACCGGCGGACAGCGCCAGGCCTCGGTCAGCCAGTACGGGAAGAACTCGAACACGGTCTGCGCAACGGCGATGTACGCCCCGGGCCGGATGTCCTCGGGGGCGAGCGTGCGCGCGACCGTCAGCTTCGCGGCGCCGCGGCGGCGCGGGCGAGGCTGGGGCCGGGGCGGGTTGGTCGTGCTTTCCATGGGATCACCGTGATCGGACGCGCGCGGATGCGCGCGTGCGAGGGAAGCCGGCGCTCGGGCCGGCGGTGCAACGGTCTCTGGCCAGGGACGAACGGGGGGGGCCGGAATCAGCCCGCGGTATCGGAGAGCCACGCCATCGCGGCCGCGTAGACGCGGGCCGGACCGGGGTTGTGCAGCGTGACGAGCAAGGCATGGTCTCCGTGGAAGCCGGGGCGATTGTCCCGGGCTGTGCGCGCAAGTCAAGGCGACCCACAATAACGATCAGCGGACCACACGCACTTCAGGGATTTCCACCACGAGTGGCAGCGAACCCGGTGCCACCGGCGTGCCGTCCGTCGTCAGCTCAGTGATCACCAGGATAAGCGTTCCCGTCGGCGGCCCGTCGGCCGGAACGGGCGCACGGAAGTTGATCTGCTCGAACCTGCTCTCGGCGCTCCCTCGGCTGCTCGATCCTCCTCCAGAGCTCATGCGCGTGCCCTCGAACAGTGACCAGCTCGAAGCACCGCCAGCGAACTTCAGCTCGGCCTGGCCGACGGCCGTCTCGGTTGCGCCGTACCGCCACGTCGCGTCGAACCGGAGGGTCAGGTGGTCTGTGAGTGGGCGGGCGTAGAGCGGCACCGATGCACTCGGCGGGTTCCCGCCGTAATCCACCAGAGCATCCGAGACCACGAACATGGAGGCCACCTGCTTCTCCAGGCGCGACCGGGGAGTGGAGCCCTCCGTTTGCACGACGTACTTCAACTCGATCGGGAACTCGGTCTTCAGTTCCGGCAGTGAGCTGAGCGGCCGCTTCGAGGAAGCCAGGATCGGGCTGCTCGCGCGTCCGGAGGAGAGATAGCGGGTTCCCGTGGAGAGCGTGATCTTCCCGGAAAGGGTGTGAGTCCCCGGCTCGGTTGCCGCGACAAACCTGCGTATATGACCGGGCCCGTGCAGAGGGGCACGCCCAAACCAGTTTTGCTCGTAGTCCCGGTCCCGCCCGCGGCGAGAGAGCGGGAGATCAATCGAGAACTCCACGGGCCCGCTCCCGCCACGCCAGTCCCAATCGATCACGAGCGTGGCCTCTTCGCCCGGCGCGAGCGGGAGCGTGTGAGCCATACGCAGTCGGGGCCTGATGAGCCCTTCAAGGTACCGGCCGAACTCGGCGTCGGAGATCGTTTCCTGCAGATACGCGCGATGAATGATGTCCCCCAGTTGCTGCGGGAACGGCTTCGACCGGTCACGTTGAAGCGCGAAGCACCATTCGAGCAGCCCCGTGCGCAGCTCGGCTGGAATTGCGCCGGCCACGTCCAGGTCATACAGCGGCTGGGCGGCGATCCAGGATGCCGGCTGTCCCTGCTCGACCTGACTCATAAGTGTGCCAACCAGATCAGCGAGCTGTTCCTCGGTCAGGCTTCCGGATGTGGCACGGGCCACAAGTTCCTTGCTGGCGGTGTGCTGCGCAGCACCGCTTCCGTACGACATCTCAGCTTTGAGCCAGAACACGGGTTTGTACCGGTTCCAATCGATCGCTGCGCGATGACCGACGTAGAGCGCACTGAGCGTGAACACCGGGGCGGCGATCAGCAGAAGACCTGCCGCGACCAGCCTCGGCCGGCGGACTCGCTGCCCGACGCGGATCGCGCCGTAATCGGTGAGGTCCTGGCCGCACTCGGGACAACACGTCACGCTCTCGCCCAAGCCGACAAGGTCAAAGCGGCAGGATGAGCACCATGGATGGTCGTTGATGATCCGCCCTCGCCAGCCTCGCCGTAGGAGGTAGGTGCCCAGAAGCAGCGCGAGCAGGGCCGTGAGGACGAGCATCTCGGCACTCCTTACGCAGCATACCGCTGGCCACAGCGCCGGTGCTACGAAGGCTCGCCTACTTCGCCAGTTGCCGCGCGTGGTGCGCAAGCTCGCGGACCGTTTCCGGGTCCTCGGAGCTGTAGATGCCGTGGACCTTGCCGTCCGGGCCGATCAGGATCAGCTTGGTCGGGTGCAGGATGTTGCTCATGCTGGTCCCGTCGGGGAGGCGGATGGGGCGGGCGGGGTCTTCCTCGAGGGCGAACATCAGGGCGCCCGAGGCGATCGACTTCACCGTCTGGAAGTCGCCGGTGAGGAAGCTCCAGCGCGAGAGGTCGATGCCGCGGTCCGTCGCGTACTGGCGGAGGCGCTCGGGCGTGTCGCGCTGCGGGTCCACGCTGATGCTGACGAACCGTACCTGGGTGTGGGGCAGGGCTTTGGCGATGTCCTGCATCGCCAGCGTCATCATGGGGCAGGCGAAGGGGCAGTTGGTGAAGATGAAGTCCAGGACCGTGATCCGCCCCTGGAACATCTCCTCGTCGACGCGCCGGCCGTCCTGGTCGGTCAGCACGAAGGGCGGGATGGTCAGGTCGGCGTACCGCGGCTCGGGCTGGATGGAGGTCGCCGGCGTGATGTAGACCCGCCGCATGAAGCGGAACATGCCGAGGATGGAGACCGTCAGCCCCGCGGCCGCGATGACGACGCCGAGAAGAAGGAGCCAGCGCTTCATCGGGTGGTGCGCGGCCGGGACGGGCCGCGTGAGCTAGGCCAGGACCCTGGAGATCACGGCGAAGGCGACGACCGCGACCAGGACGAGGGGGAGGTGGATGATGGAGGCGATGAAGGCCTTGCGGGCATCCTCGCGCCGGCCGCTGCGGACGACGCGCCAGGAGAGGCCGAAGAAGCCCAGGCCCATGATGAGGGTGATGAGGGCGTAGAGGCTGGCGGGGGCCGCATCCATGAGCAGGGCGGGGGCCACGGTGGCGGGGACGAGCAGGAGGCTCCAGGCGACGATGGAGCGCGCGGTGCGCCGGCCGGTGGGGTCCACGACGGGGAGGACGCGGTAGCCGCCGGCGGCATAGTCGTCCTTGTACATCCAGGCGATGGCGAGGAAGTGGGGGACCTGCCAGACGAACATGATCGCGAAGAGGGCCCAGGGGCCGACGTGGAGCAGGGCCTCGGGGCCCTCGGTGTAACGGGCCGCCGCCCAGCCGATGACCGGCGGGAGGGCGCCGGGGACCGCGCCGACGACGGTGGCCAGGGGCGTGACCGGTTTGAGGGGGGTGTAGCAGAGCAGGTAGAGGAGGATGGTGGTGAGGGAGACCAGGGCCGCGATCGGGCCGCAGGCGGCCCAGAGGGTCAGCACGCCAACGAGGGCGAGCAGGCTTCCCGCGATGACCACCGCGCCGGGCTTGAGGCGGCCCTCGGGGAGGGGGCGGCCGGCGGTGCGGGGCATGCGGGCGTCGCGCTCGCGCTCGAGCCACTGGTTGAGGGAGTTGGCCCCGGCCGCGGAGAGCGCGGTGCCGGCGAGGACGCCGAGGCCGGCGATGAGCAGCTCGCCCAGTTCCCAACGGCGGTCGATGGCGCCCAGGGCGAAGCCGACCGCGGCGGTGATGGTGACGAGGCGGGTGATGCGGGGCTTGGTGGTCTCGACGATGGCGGCCGCGCACGGGAGGAGGCCGGCGCGGGGGGCCTCGACGAGGGATTCGACGGCGGTCGCCTGGACCGATTGGCTCACGGGAGTCTCCGCGGTGGCCGCGGGGTCTTTCGCGGCGGGGCGCACAGGGTCTTGCGTGGCAGGAGGCGATTCTAGTCGGTCGTGGGCGGATTTCTCGGCGCTGCGGGAGGCTGGAGGGCCATCGGGGGGGGCGGCTGGGCGGCGGCGGGGCGGAGCGGCGGGCGTGGGCGCGGGGGGTAAACTCCTGTGGAGCCCCCGTAGCTCAGTTGGACAGAGCAACGGATTTCTAATCCGTTGGTCGCAGGTTCGAATCCTGCCGGGGGTGTTGTTCCGGGCTCGCTGGGGGCTTCTGGCCCCGGGTTTGCGGGCCGCGGGGCGTGTTCATCGGCGATGTCGTCAACTCGGGGGCGATCCCTTCGCTGGAGCTGACCCTCCGGTTCGCCGGGGAGCGGCACAGGCTGATCGCCCACAACATCGCCAACTGGACGACGCCCAACTTCCAACCCGTGGATGTCTCGCCCGCGGGATTCCAGAGGGCCCTGTCGGGAGCGATCGAGCGGCGGCGGGAGCAGCCGGGCGGGGGTTCGGGCGAACTGAGCCTCCACGGCTCCCGGGAACTGAGCCGACTGCCCGGCGGCCGGCTGGTCCTGACCCCCCGGACGCCCTCAGCGGGCATCCTCGGCCACGACCGGAACAACACCGAGCCCGAGCGGCTCGTGCAGGACCTGGCGGAGAACTACGGCGTGTACCGTGTCGCCTCGGACCTCCTGCGGTCGCGCCTCCAGCAGCTCCGCGACGCCATCGCCGAACGTGTCTGATTCCTGAAGCGGCCACAGGCCGCCGAACGACGGTGACTCACCATGTACGGATCACTCGACATCTCGGTCAGCGGCATGATCGCCCAGCGGGTCCGGCACGAGACGGCTGCCGCGAATATCGCCGGGAAGGACGCGTACCTGGATTCGAGCGGGGTGAACCCATATCGCGCGCGGCGGGCGCTCTTCGCGGTCGGGGACCCGTCCGCCAAGACGGTCGCTGGCCGGCAGTTGGGAGTGCACGTAGCGGAGATCCAGATCGATCAGAACGCCGTGCGGTGGAAGTACGACCCTTCCAACCCCCACGCGGAGAAAAGCGGGCCCCGGATGGGGCATATCCTGGTGCCGGATATCAACGACGTCGTCGAGAAGACGAACTCGATGGAGGCTCAGCGGGCGTACGAGGCCAACATTGTGGCGGCGGAGGCGACGAAGTCGATGATGGCACAGGCGTTGCGGCTGCTCGCGTAGGGTGGGTGGCAGGCGGGACGCCTGCCCCACTGAACTGACCATGACAGATCCCCTCGGACTCATCGGATCGGCGTCGCGGGTGGGCCCGGTGGGGCCCGGCGCAGCGCCCATGGCCCAGCCCGCGGCCGACCCGAACACGCCGGCCTTCAAGGACCTGCTCCTGAAGAACCTGGAGGAGGCCAACAAGCTCCAGCAGGACGCGACGGCGGCGGTCGAGGACCTGCAGACGGGCAAGCGGACGGACCTGGAGGGTGTGCTGCTGGCGACGGCGAAGGCGGACACGGCCTTCAAGATGATCCAGGCCGTGCGCAACCAGGTCGTGCGGGCCTACGAAGAGATCCAGCAGATGCGGGTGTGACCGGCCGCTGGCTGTCTCGTTTCTCAAACGCGAAGTTCCGAAGATCGCGAAGGGAAGCGGATCGCTTCGCGGCCTCCGCGCCTTCGCGCCCCTTCGCGTTGAGAAACGAACCATCCGCAGATCCTGCGCCCCCGCGCAGCATCGGCGCGACATGAAGCGGGTTTCAAGCGGGGCTTGCGCACCGTCCGAAAGAGTCTCCACGCGCTGCCCCGGCACATCCGGTGCGGGTGATCGCGCGACCGGGTGCGCGGGGACCGCGCGTGTGTGCCCGGCCGGGAGGACGGCATGGATCAGCTCCGGCAACTCTTCGCGGCCATCCAGAAGAACCTGGGCGCGATGGGTCCGAGCCAGCGGCTGCTCTTCGGCAGCCTCGCCGTCATCATGATCATGGCCCTGTTCCTGGTGAGCCAGTACGCCGGGAAGCCGCTGATGGTCCCGCTGCTGCCGGGGGCATCGATGGAGGACCAGCAGAAGGCCGCGGTGATCCTGCGGACGGCGGGGGTCCGGTACACGGAGGGCGTCTCGGGGCTGATGGTCCCGACGGAGACGCGGGAGGAGGCGTTCGCGCTGCTTGGCCAGTCGGGGAGCCAGCCGGCGAACACGGCGGTGGTCTTCGAGAACATCCTGAAGACGCAGAACTGGATGAACTCGCGGGAGCAGAACCGGCAACTCTACCGCGTGATGCTGAACAACTGGCTCTCGGGGGTGCTGAGCAAGTTCAACGGGATCAAGCGGGCCGAGGTGTTCGTGGATGCCCCCGAGGCCGCGGGGATCGGGCAGTCGGCGCGCCGGCCGAAGGCGTCGGTGACGCTGTTCGCGGAGGGGAACCGGGCGATCCCGCAGGAGATCGTCGAGGCCGCGGCCCGTTTCGTGGCGGGGTCGGTGTCGGGGCTGGACCTGGGCAGCGTGGTGGTGAACGACGCGTCGGCGGGGCGGGTGCGGCGGGTAACGGGGGAGGACGAGCTGCTGCCGACGACGTACCGCGACTACGCGACGGCGGTGGAGAGGCAGTTCAAGGGGAAGCTGGAGAGCCTGCTGCGGCACATCGACCCGCCGGCGACGGTGGAGGTGACGGCGAACGTGGATGTCAGCCGGGTGCGGTCGCACGTGAGCAAGACGCTGGCGAACGGGGAGGGCTCGGCGACCTTCGTGAAGAAGGAGACCAGCTCGAGCACGACCGAGACGCAGCCGGTGAGCGCGGCGGAGCCGGGCGTGCGGCCCAACGCGATGATGGACCTCAACCAGGGCGGGGCGCGGGCGGGAAAGAGCGAGCAGAAGACCGACGAGACGGACTTCGCGGTGCACGCGGGGACGAAGGTGGACCAGATCGACGATCCGCGGGGGCACCCGACGCGCCTGGTGGCGACGGTGGCGGTGCCGCGCCGGTACATCGTCTCGCTCCTTCAGCGGGAGACACCCGTGAAGGAGGGCGAGCAGCCGTCCGAGCCCGAGCGCGCGAAGGTGGACGAGCGCTGGGAGAAGGAGCGGGCCGAGATCGAGCGGAGCCTGAAGCCGCACGTCATCACGCGGACGCCGGAGGGGCAGGAGGTCCCCGGCGAGGTGGTGGTGACGCTGGTCTCCGGCGAGGTGTACGCGTCGAACGGGTTCAACGCCGGGCCTGCCGGGGGCAACGGCGGCGGGGGCGGCGGGGCGCCGGACGGCATCGGCGGGACGATCAGCACGCTGATGGCCGGCGGGAACTCGGCGGTGGTGGACAAGGTGGTGCTGGGCGCCCTGTCGCTGGTGGCGGTGGGCATGATGTTCATGCTGGTGCGGCGGAGCGGGCGGCGGGCGGACATCCCTTCAGCGCAGGAGATGGTCGGCCGGCCGCCGACGCTGGAGGCCAAGAGCGACCTGGTGGGCGAGGCCGACGAGACCGAGACGGCGATGGCGGGGATCATCGTGGGGGAGGATCAGATCAAGGCGGAGAAGATGCGCGAGCAGGTGTCGGACCTGGTCCGCCAGAACCCCGACAGCGCGGCGAAGCTGCTGAACCGGTGGATTTCCGTAGAAGAGTGACGCAGGGACGGAGTGACGGAGTGACGGAGTGACGGAGTCGGGACGAGCGTGAGAGCACCGGATGCCGCGTAAGCCACACGAAAGACTGCCCAACAGCCCCGGCGATCTGGACGGCGTGACCAAGGCCGCGGTGCTGCTGCTGGCGCTGGGGTCGGAGGATGCGGGCGTGCTGCTGAAGCAGCTGAGCCCGGAGATGGTGGAGGCGGTGACGCGGGAACTGGCGAGCCTGGGGCGGATCCCCTCCGAGCTGTCGTCGGCGGTGGTGGAGGAGTTCTACAACCTCACGATGGCGAGCCAGTACGCCAACGAGGGGAACCTGGAGTACGCCAAGAGCATCCTGCAGAACTCGCTGGACCCCAAGCAGGCGGACCGGGTGCTGCAGCAGATCCAGACGCAGGTGCAGAAGAAGCCGTTCAGCTTCCTGCAGCGGGCGGAGAGCGAGAACCTGCTGACGTTCATCCAGGATGAGCACCCGCAGACGATCGCGCTGATCCTCTGCCACCTGCCGCACCACAAGGCGGCGGAGATCCTCGTCGGGCTGCCGATGCAGAAGCAGATCGAGGTGATCAAGCGGGTCGCCAACATGGAGCAGACCAACCCGGACGTGATTAAGGAGGTCGAGCGGGGGCTGGAGAGCCGGCTGGCGAACATGCTGACGCAGAGCATGGAGAAGGCGGGGGGCGTGCCCACCGTCGCCGAGATCCTGAACCTGGCCGACCGGGCCACCGAGAAGACGATCATGGAGGGCCTGGAGGCCGAGGACCCGGACCTGGTGGAGCAGATCCGCCGCCTGATGTTCGTCTTCGAGGACATCCTGCACGTGAACGACAAGGGGATCCAGGCGGTCCTGAAGGAAGTGGACAACGACGAGCTGGCGGTGGCCCTGAAGACGGCCAGCGAGGAGCTGAAGGCCAAGATCTTCGGCAACATGTCGGAGCGGGCGGCGTCGCTGATCAAGGAGGACATGCAGTACATGGGCCCGGTCCGGGTCAGCGACGTCGAGGCGGCGCAGCAGCGGATCGTGGACATCGTGCGGCGGCTGGAGGAGGCGGGGGATGTGGTTATCCAGGGGCGGGGCGGCGATGCGGAGCTTGTGGTGTGAATAAGGCACGGAGGCACGGAGGCACGACGGCAGGGAGTGCCGGCGGGCGGGCTCGCCCTCTGTCTCTTCCACTGCGTGCCCGCGTGCCTCCGTGCCTTCGTGCCTCATGAGGTTCCATGGCTCTTATCCGACAAGCCACCGCAAAGACCATGGCCCGCGAGGCGGTGGTGCTCGATCTGGGCGACCTGGCCGCGCAGGGGGAGCTGCTCAAGACGCGCGCGCGGGCGGAGGCGGACCAGATCGTCGCGGCGGCGCGGGCCGAGCGGGAGCGGCTGCTGAGCGGGGCGGCGGAGCAGGGGCGCAAGGAGGGCTTCGCCCGGGGGCACGAGGAGGGCCGGAGGGCGGGGGCCGAGCAGGGGCGTCGCGAGGCGATCGCGGCCAGCGACGAGGCGCTGCGGGGGCTTGAGGAGGCGTGGCTGGGGGCGCTGGCGTCGTTCGAGGCCGATCGCGACCGGATGCTGCTGGAGGGACGGCAGGAGGTGGTGCGGGTGGCGGCGTTGGTCGCAGAACTGGTGACCAAGCGGGCGCTGGCGCTCGACCCCTCGGTGGTCGCGGACCAGCTCGGGGCGGTGCTGGCGATGGTGGTGCGCCCGACGCGGCTGACGGTGTCGGTGCACCCGGAGGATGAGGCGATCGTGCGGGATGCGCTGCCGGGGCTGGCGGCGAAGCTGGCGGGGGCCTCGCACGTGGAGTTCATCGGGGATGCGTCGCTGGAGCGGGGGTCGTGCGTCGCCCGGAGCGGGTCCGGTGGGGTGATCGACGCGTCGATCGGCACGCAGCTGGAGCGGATCGCGGAGGTGCTGCTCCCGGCTACCAACGCGCCGGATGAACGCGGCCCCGGGGAAGCGCCGTGACCGTGCTTTCGGGCCAGCTCGAGACGTTGCGGCGCATCCAGCCGATGCGGATCGGCGGGACGGTGGCGGCGCTGCGGGGGCTGACACTGCTGGTGGACGAGTTGCCGCTGCCCGTGGGCTCGCTTGTGTCGGTCGGCGACGGTGGGGCCCGGGGCGGGGACGCCCCGGCTCGCCCGGCCCGGGCGCTCGGCGAGGTGGTGGGCTTCGACCAGGGGCGGGCGATCGTGATGCTGCTGGGGCAGACGGCGGGCATCAGGGCTGGCGACCGCGTCTGCGGCGAGCAGGCGGCGCAGACGGCGCCGGTCGGGGCGAGGCTGCTGGGGCGCGTCATCGACGGGCTGGGGCGGCCGATCGACGGGAAGGGGCCGGTGCACGAGACGAGCGCGAGGCCGCTGTGCCCACCGCCGGTCTCGGCGATGAAGCGGCGGCGGATCACGCGCCCGCTGCACACGGGCATCCGGGCGGTGGACCTGATGACCACCCTCGGGCGGGGCCAGCGGATGGGGATCTTCTCCGGGCCGGGCGTGGGGAAGTCCACGCTGCTGGGGTGCATCGCGCGCAGCGGGCGGGCGGATGTGAACGTGATCGCCCTGATCGGCGAGCGCGGGCGCGAGGTGGGGGACTTCATCGCGCACAGCCTGGGGGCGGAGGGGCTGGCGAAGTCGGTGCTGGTGGTGGCGACGAGCGACGAGTCGCCGCTGATGCGGATCCGGGCGGCGCTGGTGGCGTGCGCCGCGGCGGAGTTCTTCCGCGACCGGGGCGACGACGTGCTGCTGATGATGGACTCGGTGACGCGCTTCGCCCACGCGCAGCGGCAGGTGGGGCTCTCGGTGGGGGAGCCGCCGGCGACCAAGGGGTACACGCCCAGCGTGTTCGCGATGCTGCCGCTGCTGCTGGAGCGGGCGGGGGCGACCGAGCGCGGGTCGATCACCGGGCTGTACACGATCCTGGTCGAGGGGGACGACCTGACGGAGCCCATCGCGGATGCGGCCCGGGGCATCCTCGACGGGCACATCATCCTGTCGCGCCGGATCGCGCAGCGGGCCCACTACCCGGCGATCGACGTGCTGGACTCGGTCAGCCGCGTCGCCGAGGAGGTGTGCGACCCGCACCACAAGGCGGCGCGGGCGCAGGTGGTCCGGCTGCTGGCGGCGTACCGCGACATCGAGGAGCTGGTGCAGATCGGCGCGTACGCCCCGGGGAGCAACCCGGAGGCGGATGTGGCGATCGAGTACCGGGCGCGGATCCTGGACCTGCTGCGGCAGGGGCGGGAGGAGCGGGCGGGGTTCGAGGAGGCGCGCTCGGTGATGGTGAGGATCGCGCTGGAGGCCGGGGAGGCGCTGCGGCGGCGGATGGCCGTGCCGGCGGTGCCGAGGCCGGCGGGCGGGGGAACGGGGGGCGCGGGGGGTGGTGGGGGCGCGGGGCACAGGAGCTAGCGCGTGGCGAGGTTCCGGTTCCGCCTGCAGGCCGTGCTGGACCACCGCGAGGCGGTGGAGCAGGAGCGGCAGCGCGCGGTGGCGGAGGTCGAGCGGGAGCGGGTGCGGCTGGAGGGGGTGATCCGCGAGTGCCATCGGCGGATCACGGTCGAGAAGGGGGAGCAGCGGCGGGGGCTGCTGGCGGGCGACCTGGGGGCGGCGCGCCGGCAGGCGTCGGCGGGGGCACGGTACAGCACGGAGGCGCAGCGGGCGGCGATCGAGCTGGCGGGCGCGTACGCGCGGCTGGAGCGGGCGCGGGCCGCCCTGCTGGAGGCGGCGAAGGCCCGCAAGGCGGTCGAGCTGCTCCGCGAGCGGCACCTGGAGCAGTGGCGGGCGGAGGAATCGCGGCGCGAGAACGCCGCGGCCGATGAGCTGTCGGTGATGCGGGCCGGGCGCAAGGAGGCTGTATGAGGTTCCTGTGGAACATCCTGGCGGTGATGGCGGTGGCGAACCTGCTGGCGCTGGTGGGGCTGCTCGGGTGGCTGAAGGCCTCCGGCCGGCTCGACGGCGAGCGGCTGCGCGAGGTGCGCCTGGCCTTCGCGAAGACCACGGAGGAGCGGAAGGCCGAGGAGGTTGCGGCGGGCGCGAAGGCGGAGGAGGACCAGAAGCTCGCCGCCGAACAGGCGAAGGTGGGGACTCCGCCGGTGACGGCGGCGGAGGCGCTGGACCTGAAGATCCAGCTGAGCCAGCTCGACCTGGCGCGGCTGGAGGCGATCCGGCGGGAGGTGGGGATCCTGCAGGACACGCTGCGGCGCGAGCGGCAGGCGGTGGAAGCCGAGCGGGCCGCGCTGAAGAACGAGCGCGACGAGTTCGAGCGGGCGCGGAAGGAGGTGGCCGAGACGGAGGGGAGTGTGCAGTTCAAGAAGACGCTGGCGACGTACGAGGCGCTGAAGCCGGACCGGGCGAAGATGGCGCTGGAGCAGTTGATCCAGGCGAAGCAGGTGGACCAGGCGGTGGCGTACCTGAACGCGATGCAGGAGCGGAGCCGCTCGCGGATCATCGACGAGTTCCTGAAGGGGGACCCGAAGCTGGCAACCGACTTGCTGGAGCGGCTCAGGGTTCGCGGGATGGCCCGCGTCCCTGAGGAAACCAGCGGGTGATCGAAGCGACAGAGGTCCGGATAACAGACGCGGGAGCGCAGAACGCGCCGCAGCAGGGCGCGGATGATCGCGCGGGCGCATTCGCTGCGGTGCTTGACGCGCGCGTGGCGGGGCGCGGGGCGCGGCTCGGCGGTTCCGCGGGTGGCGCGGGCGGCGCCGGGGGGGCGATCCCGGATGTGCTGGCGCCGCCGCCGACGGCGACCGATCTTGCGGTCGGCGAGCTGCTGACGCAGGGGCGGATGAAGGCGACGGTCCAGGCGGCGCAGAGGCGGCAGGCGTCGGGCGCAGGGCCCGGCGTCGGCAAGCCGGAGGGCGGCGCGATCGCGGATGCGGGCGGGGGTACGGAACCGGGCGCGGGGACCGGCGCCGGGTCCGACCCCGGCCCGGAGCAGGCCCTCAGTCTCGAGCCGATGGTCCCGTCTCGGCCGCCGACGCGCGACGACCAGCCCCGCCCCGCGAACGGTGAACGCGCCGCGGAGCGGGCGCCCGAGAGGCCGCTGGACGGACCTCCCCCGCGCCCGGAGGCCGAGCGGGCGCCCGAACCAGCGGAGATCCGCCCGGCCGCGCCGAGGGTGACCGGTAGCCCCGCGCCCCAGGCGGCGGCCACTGGATCGCAGCCGACCGCGGGGCCGAGCGCACCGCAGGCGGCGTCGGCGAACAGCGCCGCGCAGGATTCGCGCGGCGGGCCGACCATCGGCTCGGTCCGCGGGGTCGGCCCGAGCACGCCGCCCAAAGCCGATCAGGCCGCGGCCCAGGGCGCTGCGCCGGCCAGGGACCCGGAGGCGGCCCGCGTGGCGGCGCAGATCGGGCGCGGGCTGGCGGCGGCGCTGCGCCAGAACGGGGGCGTGGTGACGCTGCGGCTGAAGCCCGAGACGCTCGGGGAGCTCCGGGTGCGCGTCCAGGTGCAGGCGGGGCGGGTGGAGGCGCGGTTCGAGGCGGCGACCGCCCGGGCGGCGGCGCTCATCGACCGGACGCTGGGGACGCTGAGGACGGCCCTGGAAGACCGGGGGCTGACCGTGGACCGGCTCACGATCCACACCGCGCCGGCGCCGGGCTCGGACCGGGCCGGGGGCCAGGCCGGGGCCGACCACGACCCGCGTGGCCCGGCGTTTGCGAACGGCCATCATCACGCCGGCGGAGAGGCCGGCGGCCACGGAGGGCGCAGCGCGGGAGGCGCTGACCACGGCGATGCGGGGGACCCCGCGGAGGTCGCCGGAGCGGAGCTGAACGAGGACGAATCGCCGGCGCAGGCACGGAGCGGCCGCGG
Source organism: Phycisphaerales bacterium (assembly GCA_040902425.1). GTDB lineage: Bacteria > Planctomycetota > Phycisphaerae > Phycisphaerales > UBA1924 > JBBDXI01. Next base: position 42,724 of record JBBDXI010000103.1, on the reverse strand, counting down.
CGGCCCGGGCGGAGCCCCTGACATGCGGTCGGGCCTGGACACCCTCGCCTAGTGGGCGTGGGTGCGCGGGCCCCCATCAGGAGGCAGCCCATGGAAGCTGTCAGCGCGATCGGCGCGGACGCGGGGCGCGGCGGGAGCGCCGCCAACGCGTTCAGCGGCCTGAGTTCCGAGTCGTTCATCAAGATCATCTTCAGCGAGCTGGGGCACCAGGACCCGCTGGCGCCGAGCGACTCCAAGGCGCTGCTGGACCAGCTGTCGAGCCTCCGGACCATCCAGTCGAGCATGGACATGTCGCAGCGGCTGGGGGCGCTGGTGGCCCAGAACGAGCTGGCCGCGGCGTCGGGGATGATCGGGAAGACCGTGAGCGGGCTGAACGGCTCGTTCCTGCGGGTGGCGGGGGAGGTCAAGAGCGTGTCGCGGACCGAGGGGGGCGCGGTGCTCAACCTCGTGACCGGGGAGCGGGTTCCCATGAGCTACGTGGATGAGGTGCTCGGCGCGGGCGGGGGTGCGCCGTGAGCCTCCCGGCGATCGGGCTGCTGAAGCTGCTGGCGGGGGCGGGGGCGTCGCTCGCGAGGCCCGGGCGCGCGGGGGCGGCCGACAGCGCCGGCGGCGCGGACTTCAAGGCGCTGCTCGAGCAGGCCCGCAAGGGCGAGCTGGCGAGCGGGCGCGAGGTGACGCTGGCGAGCGGGTGCGGCGTGACGCTGACCGACAGCCAGCTGCAGCGCCTCGCGGCGGCGGCCGACCGGGCGGAGGCCCAGGGGGTCGGGCGCGCGATCGTGCTCATCGACGGCATGGCGATCCGGCTCGACGTGTCCATACGGGAGGTGACCGGCGCGGCGGACCTGAGCGCCGGCGGTGTGCTGACCGACATCGACGCGGTGATCGGTGTGCCACCCGATACCGGCGCCGGCGCGGCCACCGGCGCTGCCGGATCGCCCTCCGTTCTTCCGCTGCCCGCCGGGCCGATCGGCAGCGCCTCGCTGCTCAGGGCCCTTGCTTCACGGGCCCCGTCGCGCGCGGCGGGCTGATCCACTTCATTCTCCACACCCAAGGACGCACCCATGGCATCCACCACAGCGCTCTACACCGGCCTCACCGGCCTGTCGGTCAACTCCCGGCGGCTGGAGGTGATCGGCAACAACATCGCCAACGCGAACACCACGGCGTTCAAGAGCAGCCGGCTGATGTTCGAGACGCAGCTCAGCCGCGTGCTGAACGGCGGGTCAGCGCCCGGGACGAGCACGGGCGGGACCAACCCGATGCAGCTGGGGCTGGGCGTCGGCCTGGCGAGCACGATGCGGGACATGAACGGCGGGTCGATCACGCCCACGGGCGACCCGCGCGACCTGGCGATCGACGGCGGCGGGTTCTTCGTGGTGAATCGCAACGGCAACCAGTTCTACACCCGCGCCGGCAGCTTCCGCCAGGACTTCGGGAACAACCTCGTGACGGTGGACGGCGACCGGGTGCAGGGGTACGGGGTTGACGCGAACTTCAACATCGTGACCGGGCAGCTGGTGGACATCAACCTGCCCCTGGGCACGATGAAGCTGGCGCAGGCGACGCAGAACGTGCGGTTCTCCGGGAACCTCAACGCCTCCGGCGACCCCGCCACGCAGGGGGCGCACATCCAGATCAGCGGCGGCGACGGGATGGGGCTGACGCTCCTGGCCTCCGCCCCGCCGCCGGGCCCCGGGAACGTGCTGGAGCTCGGCAGCCTGCTCACGGACATCGCCGACCCGCTGGCGACGACCTCGCCCCTGTTCGCGCTGGGCCAGAGCATCGAGGTGCGGGGCGCTGAGCGGGGCGACCGGACCGTGCCCCCGTCCTCGTACACCATCACCGCCGCATCGACCATGCAGGACCTGGCGACGTTCCTCGCCCAGGCGCTGGGGATCAACACCTCCACCGGGCCCAACCCCGACGGGGCCACGCCGGGGGTCGTCCTCGACCCGGTCACCGGGACGCTGGAAATCACCGGCAACACGGGGACCGCCAGCGACCTGGACCTGGACTCGGCCGACATCCGCCTGCTCGACGCCGCGGGGCAGTTCATCAGGTCGCCGGTCGTCGCCGGCAAGGACGCGTCCGCCACCGGGGAATCGACCCGGACGACGTTCGTCGTGTTCGACTCGCTGGGGACGCCGATGACGGTGGACCTGACGATGGTGCTGGAGGGCAAGAGCAGCGGCGGGACGGCGTGGCGCTACTTCGTGGACTCGGAGGCGGACACCGACCTGTCGCCCAACGTCGGCACCGGCGTGCTGAACTTCGACACCTCGGGGGTGCTGCAGAGCACGATCCCCGTCCCGATCACGATCGACCGGGCCAACACGGGGGCCCTGACGCCCCTGTCGATCAACCTGAACTTCGCGGCCGGGACGGACACCCTCACCGCCCTGGCCTCCGACGACTCGACCATCGCCTCGACCTTTCAGGACGGCTCGCCGCTGGGGGTGCTGAACGGGTTCGGCGTGGGGGCCGACGGGATGATCGTCGGGATCTTCAGCAACGGCCTGACGCGGACGCTGGGGCAGGTGGCCCTGGCCAGCTTCGCCAACCCCGAGGGCCTGGTCGAGACCTCGTCCAACCTGTTCCAGGTCGGGAACAACAGCGGGCCGGCCCTGGTGGGGGCCCCGGGGTCGTTCAGCGCCGGTCTGGTCATCGGGGGGGCCCTGGAGGCCTCCAACGTGGACCTGGGGCAGGAGTTCATCAACATGATCCTGACCTCCACCGGCTATTCCGCCTCCTCCCGGATCATCCGGACAACCGACGAGCTGCTTCAACAGCTGATGGTCCTCGGCCGATAAACGGGGTGCGGGGCCAAAGCGGCCGCGCAGCGAGGTGACCGTGCACTGGCTCGAAGGCCTCCCCGAAATCACGGCCGTGCTGCTGGGGTCCGCCCTGGTGGTGGCGGGCGCGCTGTGGGCCGCGGTGAAGCTGGACCGCGGCCCGGGGTTCGCCTGGCTCTTCCCCACGGCGCGCCAGAGCCCCGTGACCGCCGACATCGACCGCCTCGCGGCCCTGGCCGACCTCGCCAGGGGCGAGGGTGTGCTGGCCCTGGAGGGTCAGGTGGCCCGGCGCGGCGAGGAGGTGCTGGCGGAGGGCGTCCGGCTGCTCATCGAGGGCGTCCCCGCGCCCGAGCTGCGCGGGGGCATGGAAAAGGCCCTGGGGCGGGCCACGGCCGCCGAGCTGCGCCGCGGGGCGGCGCGCTGGGTCCGGCTCATGCACACGATGGTCTTCGCGGCGGCGGTGCTGGGGCTGATCAGCGTCTGGAGCCTGGGGATCGCCGCGAGCACGACGGGCGCCGCCGTCTCGGGGCTGCTGCTGTGCTACGCCTCGATGCTGGCCCTGGCCCTCGTGGGGCCGCTGTGCGACCGGGCGGCCCGGGGCGGCTCGGGCGCTGCGGCGATGCGGGGGCTGATGAGCCTGGAGGCGGTCATGCTCATCGAGAAAAAGGCCGACGGGCGGGCCGTCCGCGACCGGCTGGCGGGCCTGCTGCCGCCGACCAGCCGCGATGCGCTGGCCGCGGCCGCCTGACCCTGACGGCTGTAACGGCTGGGATGGGCGTGCCAGCGGTCCCGCTTCGGCAAGGGCGTCAGCGCGGGCGCCCGGCGGACCGATTGATCGGGCGGGAATCCTGGTGGCCCCGCCGCTGCGCGGCGGGGACGGAATCCTGGGTGGCCCGCCGCTCCGC
>JBBDXI010000103.1:31919-39017 GCA_040902425.1 Phycisphaerales bacterium | reverse complement strand
CCCCCCCCCCCCCCCCCCCCCCCCCCCCCCCCCCCCCACCCCGAGAGGGAGATGTTCCGATGCCCGACGCGAAAGACAAGGCAGGCGAGAAGCACCAGCCGCAGGTCGCGGGCAGGGCCAGGCCCCCGCTGAAGATGATCGGGGCGGTGGCGGCGCTGATGCTGGCGGAGGCGGCGGGCGTGTACTTCCTGGTGGGGATGAGCGGGGCGCGGGCGCAGACGGCGTCGGCGGAGATCAAGGGCGCCGAGCAGGCGGTGCTCTCGCAGGCGGTCGAGATCGAGCTGATGGATGACAAGTTCCAGAACATGCAGACCGGGCGGGTCTGGATCTGGGACACGCAGATCGTCCTGAAGGTGAAGAAGAAGCACGAGGGCTTCATCGAGGAGGCGCTGGCGCAGCGGTCGGCGGAGATCAAGGAGGGGATCGCGCAGATCATGCGCCGGGCCCAGCACAGCCACCTGCGCGAGCCGGAGCTGACGACCCTGAACCGCCAGTTGACCGCGTACCTCGACAAGGTCCTCGGCCCCGACGCCGACGGGAACAGCCGCCTGGAGCGGGTGCTGATCCCCAAGTGCAAGGGCTTCCAGATGGAGCAGTAGGCGAGGGGTTCTCGGGGATCCCCGCAGTTCCTGCGCCCGTTCGGCAAAACTGTCGCGGCGGGCGGGGGCTGTCCGATGGTCGAACCGCGGCCGCCATGACGCGGCCGCCGGCGGCGGAGCCCGCTGCGCCATTCGCGGAGGCCAGGATGGCCGACGATGTGACCCAACCCTCATCCAGCGGCGAGATGCCCCCGGAGCAGCCGGAGGGCGGCGGCACGGCCCCGCCGGGCGAGCCCATGGCCGCGGATGTGCCCGGCGATCCGCCGGCGCCCGTCGAGCCGGTGGCGGATGCTGGGGTGACGGCGGCCGAGGCCCTGAGCGCGGCCGAGGCGGCCATGGCGGACCTTCACGAGAGCGTCGGCCCGAGCCTGCTGGGCGAAGGGGCGGTGGGGACCGCGCCCGGCCTGACGCCGGCGAAGTTCGACCTGCCGCCCTTCGGCCGGCGCGCGGGGGATGCGCCGACGAAGGGGATCGACCTGCTCTCGGATGTGAACCTGAACGTGAAGATCGAGCTGGGGCGGACGCGGATGCTCGTCGAGGATGTGCTGAAGCTCTCCGAGGGGGCGGTGGTGGAGCTGGACAAGCTCGCGGGCGACCCGGTGGATGTGTACGTGAACGACCGGCACGTCGCGCGGGGCGAGGTGCTGGTGCTGAACGACAACTTCTGCGTGCGGATCAACGAGATCATCGCGGGGGCGGAGGGGGAGCACCCGGCGGACCGGAGCAGGGCGTAGGGCCGGCAGGCGGGACGCCTGCCCCACAGGGGAGTCTGCCCCACTGGGGAGTTTCGATGGCAGGCGGGACGCCTGCCCCACAGGCCAGGAGGGCGCGTGGCCGGGCGAAGGCGAGCATGGCGGTCGATGGCGGGCGTGGCCGGGGCGCTGGCGATGGGCGCCGGGGCCGCGGCTCAGCCGTGGCTGGCGCCCGTTGAGCGGAACTCGGGCGCGGCAGCGCCCCAGCCGAGGGTGGCGGCGGCGCCGCCGGTGACGGAGTCGCGCCCGCTGGGCGGGAGCACGGCCGCGCCGGCGGGTTCCGCAGCGCCGGCGGGTCCGGCGGCCTCGGGTCGCGGCTGGATGGTGCAGACGGGCCTGTCGCTCGCGGGTGTGCTGGCGCTGGCGATCGGCGGGGGGTGGGTGGTCCGGGTGGTGGCGAAGCGCAGCGGCGGGCTGCGGTCGAGCCTGGGCGCGGGGGGGCGGGCGCCGGCGGGGATCCTGGAGATCCTGGGGCGGTACCCCGTCTCGCGGGGCGCAACGCTCATCCTGCTGAAGCTCGACCGGCGCATCCTGCTGCTCTCGCAGAACTCCGGCGGGCGGCTCGGCGCGGGGAGCTTCTCCACCCTGGCCGAGATCACCGACCCCGACGAGGTCGCGTCGATCCTCGTCAAGGCGCGGGACATCGAGGGCGACTCGATGGCCGAGCGCTTCCGCTCGATGCTCTCCAGGTACGACCAGGGGATGGGCGACGCCGCGGGCGACCCCGGCGGGCCGGGCGGGCGCAGCCTGCGGTCGTCCGCGGCCGGGGACACGGCGGAGGTGTGGGACACGGCCGCGGGGGCGATCCCGGTCGTCGATCTCACGCGGCAGCCGGGTCCGGGCGAGCACACCAGCGCGGCGGGGGTTCTCCGGCGGCGGCTCGCGGCCCTGCGGGGCCAGGGCGGGGAGGGCGGCGCGTGAGGGTGCTGGCGCTGATCGCGGTGCTGGTGGCGTCGCTGGCGGTGCCGGCTCTGGCGCAGGTCTCGCCGCCATTCCCGCTCCCGTCCGCGCCCGCCGCGACAGCGCCCGAGGCATCGGGTCCCGCACGGTTCGCCCCGCTGCCCTCCAACCCGCTCCAGATCATGGCCGAGGCGGCCCGGGCGATGCCGGGGGGGTCGCCCGCGGGCGGCGACGGCGAGCCCCGTGGGCTCTCGACGGTGATGAGCGTCATGCTGCTCCTGACGGTGCTGTCCCTGGCGCCGTCGATCATCCTGATGACCACGTGCTTCGTGCGGATCGTGGTGGTGCTGGCCCTGCTGCGGCAGGCGATCGGGACGCAGAACCTGCCCCCGCCGCAGGTGACCATCGGGCTGGCGCTGTTCATGACGCTGCTGGTGATGTCGCCGACGATCGACCGCGTGTACGGCGAGGCGGTGCTGCCGTACAACCGGGGCGAGATCACCGACTACGAGACGCTGTGGAACCGGGGGAAGCAGCCGCTGCGCGACTTCATGTTCGACCAGATCGAGGCCACGGGCAACTGGTCGAGCCTGTACATGGTGCTGAACTACCGCGGCGTGGACACGAGCCGGCCCGAGCTGCTGAAGCGGGCGGATGTGGACATGGTCGCCCTCGTCCCCGCGTTCATGCTGAGCGAGCTGAAGACCTCGTTCCTGATGGGCTTCCGCGTCTACCTGCCGTTCCTCGTGATCGACATGGTCATCGCCACCATGCTGATCTCGATGAGCATGATGATGCTCCCGCCGGTGCTGGTGAGCCTGCCCTTCAAGCTCCTGCTGTTCGTGCTGGTGGACGGGTGGTCGCTCGTCGTGGGGAGCCTGATGAGCAGCTTCGCGACGCCGGGCTCGCCCGGGTACGCGGCCGCGGTCCAGACCATCCAGTGGATGGGCGGCGGATGGGGGTACGCGTGAACTACGACGAGGCGGCGGTGGCGATGGCCCGGGACATGCTGGTGATCACGCTGAAGATCGCGGCGCCGATCCTGGCGGCGGGGGTGCTGGTGGGGCTGATCGTCAGCATCTTCCAGTCGGTGACGAGCATCCAGGACCAGACGATCACGTTCGTGCCCAAGATCGTGGTGATGATCGTGGTCGCGGCGCTGCTGCTGCCGTGGATCACCGCCCGCCTGGTCGAGTACGCGACCGACCTGCTCTCCCTGGCCTCGGGATAGTCCTCTCTGCGTCTTCCTCTGCGCCCCCCGCGCCCCCGCGCGAACTCCAATGATCTCCTACGAGCCCATCCTCTCCCACGTGGTCCCCTTCATGCTGGTCGTCGCGCGCCTGGGGGGCCTCTTCCTGCTGGCGCCGATCCTGGGGAACCGCTTCCTGCCGGCGAAGTTCCGGGCCCTCCTGGTCGTCATGCTCGCGGCCGCGGTGTACCCGGGGCTCTCGAGCACGGTGCAGCACCTGCCCGAGACGACGCTGCTCACCCTCGCCCCGCTGATCGTGACCGAGACGCTGATCGGCTTCACCATCGGGTTCATCGCGTGCCTGCCGATCATGTGCCTGGACCTTGCGGGGTACGTTATGGGGCACCAGATGGGCCTGGGCCTCGCCCGCGTGTACAACCCCCACACCGCGATGGACACCGACATCCTCGGCCAGCTGCTGATGTTCATCGCCCTGGGGACGTTCATCGCGCTGGGCGGGCTGGAGGTGCTGTTCGTCTCGCTCCTCTCGACCTACCAGGGCGTGCCGATCGGCGGGGTGGGCGGCGGGGTGGCGCCGCTTGATCTCGTTGTTGGCGTGCTCTCGTCGGGCGTCGAGATGGCCGCGCGCGTCGCGGCCCCCGTGGTCTGCATCGTCTTCCTGCTGATGATCTCGATGGGGTTCATCATGAAGACGATGCCGCAGATCAACATCCTCTCGGTGGGGTTCACCGTGAAGATCCTTTTCGGGGTGGGGATGGTGGCCGCGGCGATCGGTTCGATGCACGGGGCGATCCAGGGGGAGCTGGAGCGGGTGCTGAACGTGGTGCTGGACTTCGGGCGGACGGTCGGGTGATCCGGCGGGAGTAGCGCGGGCGGGGCAGGGAGGCCCCGGTCATGGCCGAGGAACTGGGCGAAAGAACGGAACTGCCGACCGGGAGAAGGCTCTCGGAGGCGCGGCAGCGCGGGCAGGTGGCCAAGAGCCAGGACCTGACCTCGGCGATCGACCTGCTGGGGGGGGTGCTGCTGATCGCGCTCTTCGGCGGGGCGGCGCTGGCGGGGTTGGCGGTGCTCCTGCGGCGCGTGCTGGAGGGGGAGGCCCCGGGGGACCCGCTGCGCGTGGAGTCGCTGGATGGGCTGATCCTGTGGGCGGCGCTCGAGACGGCGAAGCTGATAGGGCCGGGGCTGCTGGCGATGCTGGGGGTGGCGCTGCTGGGGAACTTCGTGCAGGTGGGGTGGCTGTTCACGACGCAGCCGCTGGCGCCGAAGCTGGAGCGGCTGAACCCGATCGCCGGTGTGAAGCGGCTGTTCAACGCGCGGAACCTGGTCAAGACGCTGCTCAACACGGTGAAGCTGGCGGTGGTGGGCGCGGCCGCGGCGATGATCGTGCGGTCGGCCCTGCCGGAGATCGCGGCGCTGCCGGCGCTGGGGCTGGCGGCGGCCATGTACAAGGTGGCCCTGATCGCGGCGCAGCTGGTGGCGTGGCTGCTGGCGATCTTCCTGATGCTGGGGATCATCGACTACTCGTACCAGCGGTGGCAGCACACGCGCGACCTGCGGATGACGCGGCAGGAAGTGAAGGACGAGCGGCGGAACGTGGAGGGCGACCCGGATGTGAAGGCCCGGCGGACGCGGATGGCGCGGGAGATCGCGATGCAGCGGGTCCGCCACGCGGTGCCGAAGGCGGACGTGATCGTGACCAACCCGACGCACTTCTCGGTGGCGCTGAAGTACGACTCGGGGAAGATGGGGGCGCCGCGGGTGGTGGCGAAGGGGGCGGACGAGCTGGCGTTCCGGATCCGCGAGATCGCGATCGCCCACGGCGTGCCGATGGTCGAGCGGGCGCCGCTGGCGCGAGGGCTCTACTGGGGCGTCGAGGTGGGGCAGGAGATCGGCCCGAAGTTCTACGAGGCGGTGGCGGAGGTGCTGGCGTTCGTGTACCGGCTCAGGGGGCAGGCGGCGTGAGAAGAAGACAAGAGAAGAGGCCACAGATGACACAGATGGACACAGATGGGAAGAGAAGACACGCGTGCTCGGGGTCGACCCACCGGGCCTCCAAGGGGCCCTTCCCCTCTTATCTGTGCGCATCTGTGTCATCTGTGGCCGCTCTTCTCTTCGATCCAGGAGCGTGAGTGGCGAAGGCGACGGTCAAGCCGGTCCATGCGGGGCTGACGGGCGGGCGGTTGCCGGCCTGGATGTACCGCGTGCGCGAGTACCGGGGGGTGATCGTCCCCGTCGGGTTCGTCGGGCTGCTGGCGGTGCTGCTGGTGCCGATGCCGCCGTGGCTGATGGACATGATGATCTCGGCCAACATCAGCCTGGCCGTGATCATCCTGCTGACCACGATCTACATGGACCACCCGCTGGATTTCAGCGTCTTCCCCTCGCTGCTCCTGGGGACCACGCTGCTGCGGCTGGTGCTCAACATCGCCTCGACGCGCCTGATCCTCTCGGCGGAGGGGAACACGGCGGCCGACGCGGAGGCCGCGGCCGGGCACGTGATCTCGGCGTTCGGGAACTTCGTGGCGGGGGAGTCGCTGTTCGTCGGCGTGGTCATCTTCCTGATCCTGGTGATCGTGCAGTTCGTGGTGATCACCAAGGGGGCCACGCGGATCAGCGAGGTCGCGGCCCGGTTCACGCTGGACGCGATGCCGGGCAAGCAGATGGCGATCGACAGCGACCTGAACGCGGGGGTGATCAACGAGGGTGAGGCGCGGCGCCGGCGGGAGCAGATCCGCCAGGAGGCGGACTTCTTCGGGGCCATGGACGGCGCCAGCAAGTTCGTCCGGGGCGACGCGATCGCCGGGATCATCATCACCGTCATCAACATCCTCGGCGGCTTCGCCGTGGGGATCCTGGCGCGAGGCTGGGACGCCAAGCAGACGGCCGAGGTGTTCACCAAGCTGACGATCGGGGACGGGCTGACCTCGCAGATCCCCTCGTTCGTGATCGCGATCGCCTCGGCGCTGATCGTGACGCGCTCGGGATCGCGGGCGCAGCTGGGGACGGAGTTGACCGACCAGATCATCAGCCAGCCGCGGGGCCTCCTGATCACGGCGGTGTTCCTGATCGCCCTGGCGGCGACGCCCCTGCCCTCGGCCCCGCTGCTGGCGACGGGGACCGGGCTGGGGCTGCTGGCGTGGTCGATGCTGCGGACGAAGAAGCAGGCGGCGGCGAGCAAGCAGCAGGATGAGGACCAGGCCGCGGCCAAGACCCGGACCGAGCCGCCCCCGGTCGAGACGCTGCTGAAGGTGGACACGCTGGAGCTGGAGGTGGGGTACGCCCTGGTGGCGCTGGTGGATGCGGGGCGCAGCGGGGACCTGCTGGAGCGGATCAGCGCGATCCGGCGGCAGCTGGCGGGGGAGATGGGGCTGGTGATGCCCCCGGTGCGGATCCGCGACAACATGCAGCTGCCGGCGACGGAGTACCGGATCAAGATCCGCGGGAGCCCGGTGGCCAGCGGGCAGACCAGGCCGGGGAAGCTCCTGGCGATGGACTCGGGGCTGGCCAGCGGGCCGATCGACGGGGAGCGGACGCGCGAGCCGGCCTTCGGCCTGGAGGCGTGGTGGATCGATCCGCCCCTGCGGACACGAGCCGAGACGATGAACTACACGGTGGTCGACCCCACCAGCGGGGGGGG
>JBBDXI010000103.1:0-31909 GCA_040902425.1 Phycisphaerales bacterium | reverse complement strand
CCCCCCCGGGGGAGCTGCTGACGCGGACCGAGGTGGTCAACCTGCTGGAGGAGCTGAAGAAGAAGTCGCCCAAGCTGGTGGAGGAGACGGTGCCGGCGGTGGTCAAGAGCGGGGACCTGCAGAAGGTCCTCCAGAACCTGCTGCGCGAGCGGGTGCCGGTGCGGGACCTGGAGACGATCCTGGAGACGCTGGCCGACTGGGGTCCCCGGACCAAGGACCTGGATGTGCTGACGGAGTACGTCCGCAACGCGCTGCGGCGGACGATCTGCCAGCAGTACGCCAGCCCGCCGGCGGAGGCGGGCGGCCGCCCGAGGCTGGTCTGCGTCACGCTCGATCCCGTGCTGGAGGACCAGATCAACGGGTACATCGACCGCGGGCAGGCTGGGACGAGCGTCTCCATGCCGGCGCGGGTGGCGGCGGCCATCGCCCAGCAGGTGTGCGAGTCGCTGCGGCTGGTGACGGCGGGGGGCTACCCGCCGGTGGTGATCGCCTCGCCGCAGGTGCGGGCGGTGGTGCGGCAGGTGCTGGAGCCGCACGTGCCGACCGTGGCCGTGCTGGGGTACAACGAGGTCATCCCCACCATCGAGGTCGAGTCGCTGGCCCTGGTCGGCGCGCCGGAAGGGAAGGAGGTGGCGGCGGCGTAAGGACTTGGCGCAAGGCGTGCGCCGGCGGGCGGTGGAAATCGGCGCCCGCCCCGCGGGCCGACTTGCACGCGGCGGCGCACTCGGTATTCTGAGACCCCATGCCCGGCAAGGATGCAGGGCGGATCGTGCTACGGAAGGCGAGATGATCCTCAAGACCTATCGCGCACGCACCATGGGCGACGCCCTTGCTGAGGTCAAGCGAGACCTCGGGAAGGACGCCGTCATTCTGCACACCCGCTCGTACAGGGTGGGCGGGTGGCTGGGGTTCGGCGGGCGCCCGATGGTCGAGATCACCGCCTCCGACGGCGTGAACGTGCTGCCCCGCGAACGGAAGAAGGGAACCGTCCCCACGGCGCCAGCCCCGAGGCCCGTGGTCATCCCCGCGGCCGCGATGAGGGCGTACGGGATGCCCCCGCCCGCGGAGAACGCGTCCGCCAGGCCGGAGCGGGCGGCGACCCGGGCTGCGGAACTGGTGCCCGTCGCCGCGTCGGCCGGGGGAGCGGGGGGGAGCGCTGCCGCGGCCGTGGTCGAGGCGATCGCGTCGCCCGCGCGGGGCGCGAAGGACGGCGTGACCCAGGCGCTGGATGCGGAACTGGCGGCGATCAAGAAGATGGTGGGGCAGGTGCTCCAGTGCTCGCGGCAGTCGGCGGTGCGGGCCGGGACGGCGGCGACGGCCGGCGAGATGCCGGGGTCGATGCCCGACGCCCTGTTCACGGACTACCTGAAGCTGCTGGAGGGCGAGGTCGCGGCCGAGATTGCCGAGGATGTGGTGGGGCAGGTCCGCAACGAGCTGTCGCCGGCCGAGCTGGCGGATGGCGGGATCGTGCGGCAGACGGTGCTGCGGCACCTGGCGTCGATGATCCCCGCCGAGGGCGATGTGCCCCGCCTGACGCCCCCCCGCGACGGGCGGCCCCTGACGCTGGCGCTGGTGGGGCCGACGGGGGTGGGCAAGACGACGACGGTGGCCAAGCTGGCCGCGGCGTACAAGCTGCGGCACGGGAAGCGGGTGGGGCTGGTCACGACGGACACGTACCGGATCGCGGCGGTGGACCAGTTGCGGACCTACGCGGAGATCATCGGGCTGCCGCTGCGGGTGGCGATGTCGCCGGCGGAGATGGGGGCGGTGCTGGAGGGGCTGCGCGACTGCGAGGTGGTGCTGATCGACACCGCCGGGCGCTCGCAGCGGGACGCGGGGCGGCTGGATGAGCTGCGGCGGTTCCTGGCGGCGGCCCGGCCCCACCACACGCACCTGGTCCTCTCCAGCACGGCGAGCGAGGCGGTGCTGCTGGAGGCCGCGGAGCGGTTCGCGGCGGCGAGCCCGGACCGCGTGATCTTCACGAAGCTGGATGAGGCGGTGAACTTCGGGGTGCTGGTGACGGTGGCGAGCCGGATCGCCCTGAAGCTGAGCTATGTCACGACGGGGCAGGAAGTCCCGGACCATATCGAGATCGGCAGTCCCGACCGCATTGCGCGGCTCCTGCTCGAGGGGGGCAAGGCGAGATGACGGTCCATATTTCGGGTCCTTTTTCCGGGCAGGGGCCCGTTGTCCTGCCCGCTGTGCCTGCCCACGGAGTTTCGCGGGTGCGCGAGTCGCGGGTCACCATCAGCGAGGACCAGGCGTCGCGCCTCCGCGCGATGGTCGAGGCCATGCAGCGTCGCCCGGCAGCGCCGGCGGCGGGCGCCGCCGTCCGCCAGCACGCGCCGAGGCCCGCGTCCCCGATAGCGCCCGCGCCGGCTCCCCCGATCGCGAAGCGGTCGGCGCGGGTGGTCAGCATCGCCTCGGGCAAGGGCGGCGTGGGCAAGACCAGCGCGGCCGTGAACCTCGCGATCTGCCTGGTGCAGATGCGCCAGCGGGTGACGCTGCTGGATGCGGACCTGGGAATGGCCAACGCGGATGTGCTCTGCGGCCTTACGCCTACCAGACGGCTGGAGCAGTTTGTCGGAGTCGCCGATGCGCCGGCGGCCAGCGCACCGTCTGCGCCCCCGGCCCGCCGGTCGATCACCGAGATCGCGATGGATGCCCCGGGCGGGTTCCGCCTCATCCCCGGCTCCGTCGGCGTCTCGCGGATGGCGGAGCTTTCCGGCGACGAGCGGGACAGGCTGATGGCCTCCCTGGCGGAGCTTGACCAGAGCACCGACGTGATCGTGGTGGACACGGGGGCGGGCCTGGGCCGGGAGGTCATCGGGTTCTCCCGGGCCGCCGACCTCGCGATCGTCATCGCCACGCCGGAGCCGACGTCGATCGCGGATGCCTACGCCCTGATCAAGTGCATCCTGCACGGGGATCGCGGGAAGGCACGGCCTTTGCGGCCGCCTTCCCCCGACGGGGGGCTGCCCCGGGTCGTGCTCGTGGTGAACCAGGCCTCGGACCAGCGCGAGGCGGCGGCGGTGCACGCGCGGATGGCGGCGGTCTGCCAGCGGTTCCTCGGGTACACGCTCCCGCTCCTTGGATGGATCATGCACGATGCCCGCGTTCCCGCCTCCGTCCGCTCCCGCCGCCCGCTGCTGCTCAGTGCGCCGGGGTCGCCGGCGGCCGGCGCGGTGCGGGCGCTGGCGGGGGCGGTGGCGAGGGAGCTTCGGCTGGAGTCCGGGGCGCCGGCGCCGGCGCGCGGCGGAGGGTCGGGCGGGCTATCGGGCCTGCTTTCGCGGGTTTTGCGCGGGGGTTGACGCTCTGTTCGGTCCGCGGCGCGGGCCGCGGCCTGGTTTTTGGGGAATTCGTAATGGATCTCACCAGCGTCGCGATGCGGGACGATAAAGAGCCACTCGATATCCCCGCGCTCGCGGGTCGCTCCAGGAGGAACCACGCGTGAACCCAGAGGCCGGCAAGTCGATCGCCGCGGCCTTCGCGCTGGCCGGGTTCACGGTGGCGATCGTATCGGGGCTGGGTGCGGGGAACCCGGTGGTGCGGGTGCTGCAGGGCGCGATCATCGCGATGGTGCTGTGCTACCTGGCGGGGCTGGTGATCGGCGCGGTGGCGCTGCGCGCGGCGGCGGAGCACGTGGAACGGTACAAGGCGGCGAACCCGGTGGGCGGCGCGGAGCCCGGACCGGGGAAGGAACCCCAGACGCGCGGCGCGGGTGCGCCGTGACTTGCACGGGCAGGACTTTCGGTATACTCGGCGTGCTGCGAGACCCAGGATGGGTCGAGAAGTCGAGAGAGTGAGCCGGCGCGTGAGAGCGCACCGGCGGCGACGGACGGTCAAGGAGCCGACCATGTCAGCGACGAAGCAGACGAAGATCATGCGTGGCGCTCCCCGGCGCGCGGCGCGCGGCGAGGGGCCCAAGGTGCGTCCGCCCCTGGAGAAGCGGCCGATCCACGAGGTGTGGGTGGAGTACCAGGCGTGCGAGAGCGACCGCGCCCGCCGGCGCGAGATCCGCAACTTCCTCATGGAGCGGTTCCTGCCGCTGGTGCGCTACAACGCCGAGCGCATCTACACCCGCCTGCCCGACGAGGTGGACATCGAGGACCTGATGTCCGCCGGGCTGTTCGGCCTCATGGACGCGATCGACGCCTTCGAGCTGGACCGCAACGTCAAGTTCGAGACCTACTGCGCCCCGCGGATCCGCGGGGCCATCCTCGACGAGCTGCGGGCCATGGACTGGGTGCCCCGCCTGGTGCGGCACCGCTCCTCCAAGGTGGAGGGCGCCCGCCAGAAGTTCGAGATGAAGCACGGGCGCCCGCCCACGCCGCAGGAGCTGGCCGACCACCTGCAGCTGGCCCCCGACGAGTTCGAGAAGGTGGACCGCGACAGCAAGGCCGTGATGACCCAGAGCATCACCCGCAAGTTCGCCAGCAGCGACGGCGGGAAAGAGCTGCGCGAGATCGACGTCGTCCGCGAGGACGATGAGACCAACCCCCTCCGCGAGATGCAGCGCCGCGACCTGAAGGACCTGATCACCAGGGGCCTCAGCCGCGCCGAGCGGCTCATCGTCATCCTCTACTACTACGAGGGGATGACGATGAAGGAGATCGGGGCCACGCTGGACCTCTCCGAGAGCCGGGTCAGCCAGATGCACAGCTCGATCCTGGCCCGCCTCAAGGCCCAGATGCAGCACCGCTCGAAGGAGCTCGAGCCGATCGAGTGACCGCGCCGGACCATGCCCGACAGACCCCAAGGCCGCCCCCCGGGCGGCCTTCTTTCTTGGCCACTACCCTTGGTCCGTGCACGTGCCCAGCGAGACCCCTGTTGACGCCTGCATCGCCCTGGGGTCGAACCTCGGCGATCGGGAGGCCACCCTGCGCCGTGCGCTGGTGGGCATCGCCGTCCTGCCGGGGACCCGCCTCGTGGCGGCCTCGGGGTTCCTCGAGACCGCCCCGGTCGGCCCGCCGCAGCCGGCCTATCTCAACGCGGCCGCGCACGTGGCGACATCGCTCGCGCCGCGCGAACTGCTGGGGCACCTGCTGCGGATCGAGCGGGAGCACGGGCGCGACCGGTCGCGCGGCGGGCGGTGGGGGTCGCGCCCGCTGGACCTGGACCTGCTGACGCACGGGGAGACGGTGATGGATGAGCCGGGGCTGACCCTCCCGCACCCGCGCCTGCACGAGCGGGCGTTCGTGCTGGAGCCGCTGGCGCAGATCGCGCCGGGGCTGCGCATCGCCGGGCTGGGGCGGACCGTGGCCGAGCTGCTCCGCGATCTTCGCGTGGCATCCGGAGGGGCGAGATGAGACGGACTTGGCTGCCGGCGATGGTCGCCCTCCTCGTCTCCCCGGGCACGCTGCTGGGCCAGGTCGAGCAGGCGCCGCCGGATGTGCTGGTCGAGACGATCCGCGCGGCCTACTCGCGCCGGCCGACCGCCGATGAGGTGACGGTGCGGGTGCGCTCCGCCGGGACGCAGACGACCGAGTCGTTCATCGTGAGGATCGACCCCGGGACCGGCTTCGAGACGCCGGCGCGGGTGCTGCTGGAGCTCGGTTCGCTGCGGGTGCACATCGCGGGCCGGGAGCTGACGGCGGTGCACACCTCGGTTCCGGGCCTCTACTACAGGGCCACGCTCGCGGGGCCGCCGACCCCGGCGACGCTCGCGGCCGTCATGCCGCCCATCCCCGCGCCGCAGCTGGCGATGGCCTGCTCCGCCCCCGGGAGCGCCGCGGCCCTGACCACCTACACGCCGCGGGTGGACTGGAGCGCCGGCGTCATCGACTCGTCGGGGCGGGTCAGCACCGCGACGCTGCGGGGGCACAGCGAGGGGGCGCCGGTGGTGCTGACGGCCTCCATGCCGGCGGGGCGGATCACCGGGTTCGCGACCACGACGCCCGGGCACCCGGCGGAGATGACCATCGAGCTGACGATGCGGCCGGTCGATCCGGGGGAGCCCACAGCATGGGCGATCGGAACGGAGGGGCGCGAGCGGGTGGAGTCGATGACGCAGCTCCGCCCCGCGCCCGCGAGCAACCGGCCGCTCTCTCCCGGGGATGCGGTGCCGGACATCGTCTTCCAGCAGCGGGACTTCTCGCTGTGGAACCTGTGGAAGGGCGTGGGGCAATCGCCGCGCCCGCTGGCGCTGGTGATGTTCCGCTCCGGGCCGGCGGAGCGGGCCGAGGGGGCCTCGGCCGATGCGCGGGCGGGGTGGTCGGTGCTGCGGGCGGTGGGCCTGGGCCAGACCGCGCCCGGCGAGCCGCCCGCGAAGCCGATCGACCTGAGCATGGTGGGGGCCCTGGTGATGGAGCTCGGCCAGTTCAGCGCGCAGCAGTGGGATGCGGAGCAGCAGCGGTGGGGGGCCGCGCCGGGGCGCGAGCAGGCGGGCCCGCCGGGGGGGACGGGCGAGCCGCTCCTGTGGTCAAACTCGGCGGCCCACTCGATCGACCGGTTCGATCCCAGGGCCGGGGCGGTGATCGCGCTGGTCTCGCCGGAGCGGAAGCTGATCCGGACGGTCGTGCTGGATGGGCGAGCCGGGGAGCCGGTCGCGCTGGCCGCGGAGCTCAGGGCCGCGCTCGCGCCCGCGCCGCCGCCGCCCGCGCCGGCCGAGCCGGAGCACCCGTCGCCGGTGTCACCGCCGTAGCGGACCCTACTCCTTCAGGCCCGCGGGCACGCCCTGCGGGAAGAGCTCCGCGATGACGTCGCGGATGCGCTCCAGGCGGTTCTCCGGGTTCGGGTGCGTCGCGAAGAACTCCGGCTGCCGCCCGTCCCCGCCGGCCTCCGCGAGGATCTCCATCACGCGGATCATCGAGCGGGGGTCGTAGGCGTGGCGCGGGGGAGCAGCGAACCGGCGATCTGCCTGTGGATGTACCCCGGGGCGCGGACGACCAGCGAGCCCTCGTGGACGCGGATGGTCGCGGCAGCGCCGCCGTTGTCCACCCACTGGTCGGGCTCGACGGTGCTCGTGATGAGCAGCACCAGTCTCTCCGCCCGCTCGGCGCGCTCCAGGTCGGCGTCGGGGCGGTGCCCCCGGTCATCCTCGCGGAGGACGGACTCCGAGCCGGCGCGGAGCGCGGCCTCGAGGTCGAGCGTCGCGCCCTGCGGGTGGTCCGGGGCGCGGGTGAGCAGGTCGCGGATGTTGTAGATGCGGACCGACCGGCTCTCGTTCAGCCTCGCCCGCGGGCCGATCTCGACGGCCCCCGACTCGTCGAGCTGCCAGGTGGCATCCCCATCCAGTTGCCGCAGGACAACCTCCAGCGCATGCATCGGGTCGGCGCGGGTGAGTGTGAGGTCGAGCGCGCGATCCGGATCGAGCCCCTCAGGGTGCTCCGCGTCGCGCCACAGCGGGACCAGCCGGAGGCCGGCCGCCCGCCCCAGCCACGCGATCGCGTCGCGGGCCGGGATGCCGCTGGCCTTGACAGTGACCAGGGGCTGCCCCGCCGGGACCGGCGGCGCCGCGAGGGCGGGAGCGGCGAGAGCGGCCGAAGCCGCAGCGAGGGCGCGCAGGAACAGCACGGGGCGCATGGTCGTCTCCTTTCGAGGGGCGCGTCAGCCCGGCCGGCTTGCGCCCGGCCCGGCGTGCACGCTGAATCACGGGGTCTGATGCGCAGAAGCAGCGGCGGTTCCGCGCGCCCGGCAAAACGCAGCAGGCCGCGCCCACCCGGGGACGCGGCCCGTGCTCATGACCGGATGCCAGGGGTTCAACCCGCTTCGGCGCGCGGGTGGGCCTGGTTGTACGCGTTCTGCATCCGCTGCGTCGTCAGGTGCGTGTACACCTGGGTCGTGCTCAGGCTCTGGTGGCCCAGCAGCTCCTGCACGCTCCGCAGGTCCGCCCCGTTGTCCAGAAGGTGCGTCGCGAAGCTGTGCCGCAGCGTGTGCGGGCTGATCGTCGGGTCCAGCCCCACCTGCTTGAGGTACTTGTCGAGCTTGCGGCGGACGCTCCGGCTGGAGAGCCGGCCCCCGTGCTTGTTGACGAACAGCGGCCGGTGCGCCCGCCCCTCCGCCCACGCCGGGAGCAGCCGTCCGTCGGCCCGCAGCATGTCCATGTAGCGCCTGACCGCCGCCAGGGCGTGCGAGCCCAGCGGCACCACCCGCTCCTTCTTCCCCTTGCCCTTCACGCGCACGGCCTCGCCGGAGAGGTCGATGTCGTCCACCTCCAGGCCCACGAGCTCGCTCACGCGGATGCCGGTCGAATAGAGCGTCTCGAGCATCGCCCGGTCGCGCATCCCCAGCACCTCGCGCTCGTCCGGCGCCGCCAGCAGCTTCTCGATCTGCTCGATGGTGATGGCTTTGGGCAGCCGCTTGCCCTGCCGCGGCGTGCGGATGAGGGTCATCGGGTTGGTATCCGCCAGGCCCCGCCGCTCGGCCCACTTGAAGAACGACCGCAGCGTGGCGATCTTCCGGGCCATGGTCGCGGCCGAGTAGTGCTGCTCGCCGAGGTGGGCCAGGAAGCCGCGGATGAGGTCGGGGTTGGCGCTGATGATCGTCCTGGTCAGGCTGCCGGGCATCGAGTCGGCGTGCCCGTTCTGCGGCTTGCGCCCGCCGTTGCCGGAGATGGCCTGC
Source organism: Phycisphaerales bacterium (assembly GCA_040902425.1). Lineage (GTDB taxonomy): Bacteria > Planctomycetota > Phycisphaerae > Phycisphaerales > UBA1924 > JBBDXI01. The sequence goes on along the minus strand of JBBDXI010000103.1, from coordinate 23,347 downwards.
TCGCGGATGCGCAGCGCGTCGCCCTCCCGCGCCGCGTCGATGCTCAGGCCGCCCTGCGCGCAGAGGAACTCCACGAACTGGCGCAGGTCGGCCCCGTAGCAGCGCGCCGTGTAGGGGCTGAAGTGCCGCTCGTCCGTGAGGTAGCGGCTGAAGGCGTCGGTGATGGGAAGGGTGGGGGGCGTGGACATTGTCGGGCTCCTGTCACGGGCCGCGGCCCGCCGGGGGGGGGGGGGGGGGGCCCGCCCACGTTCAATAAGTCAGTCGGCTTCTCGGGCCTCGGGCTTAAGGCCCTGGGGCTCGCCGGGCCTCAGAAAGTGGGTGGCGATAACCGCGGCGTCGAAACGGTCGAGGGCGTAGGCCGGCTGCTCGGCGCACCACGCGACCCAGCGCAGCAACTCCCCCCGCCCCGGCGTGTCGCACTCCAGCGACCAGCGGTGCCGGCCGCGGCTGAAGAGGACGCGCCGCGGGGCGTCGGCGATCTGACCGGGCTGCTGCGGGGTGGCGTGCATGCGGGGCTCTCGTCCGGCGGCCCGCCGGCGAGTGCCCGCGGCGCCGCTACTTCTTCTTCTCGCGGGCGGGCTGCGATCCGGTCAGCCTCACCCACTCGTGGTCGATCAGGCGCTGCACCGTGTGCCACGCCGCGAACTCTCCGTACAGGTCCATGCTCGTGAGGAACCGCTGCCAGCCGAGGGCGGCCATGGGGTCGTGCCGCCCCGCCGCGTACTCCCGCAGGTCGGCCTGCACCTGGTGGTTCTTGCCGTCGAGGTACACCGAGACGACGGAGGCCGGGGCCTCGTGGCTGCGGCTGCGGGGGAAGTGCTGGTATTCGGTGGGCTGGTAGCGGAGGCGGCGCGGGTCCATGTCCGCGGTCCCCGGCTGCGAGAGGGCGCCGGGGCGGATGTAGAGCGCCAGGGCCAGGCCGAGCTTCGGCGGGTTATACGGGTCGTAGGCGGTGATCGAGCCGACGATCAGCGCATCGGCCCCGAGCTGCTGGGCCAGCATCCGCGCATCCGCCGGGGACGCCAGGTCCGCCATGTTGAGCGACCGCATCGCCGCGAGCGTCCGGTTGAGCGGGAGCACCCGCAGGCCGCGCACCTGCGAGGCGGCCGCGACGACCCGGTCGGTGACCTCCAGCACATCCGCGGCCGTGGTGCCCGACTCGTTGCGGAGCGGCACGACGGCGAGCAGCGGCTCGCCGTGCGAGGCGTCGTAGGGGGCCACGATCGCCGTCGGCATGATGAGGCGCGGCTCCTTGCGGGCGCACCCCGCCAGGGCGAGCGCGCCCGCGAGGGCCAGGGCGACAGCGCGAAGGCCGCGCCGGAGCGGTTCCTTGAGCATGGTCTGTGCGGTTGTCATGGCGTCCTGCCGTTCCTGCCCGCGCTCCACGTCGGGCGAACCGTCAATCGGCGGCAGCTCCTTCCGGAGCCGGCCGCCGGGGGGGTGGATCGTGGTCAGTGGGGGGGCTGGCCCCCCTGCTCGGGGACGTTGACGACCGCCGGGTCCTTCTTCGGCGGGGGGGCGACTCCGGCAACAGCGGACCGGGTGTTGGCCGCGGCCAGGGCGATGACCTTGGTCGTGTCCATGGCCCAGATGTTCTCGACGCCGCCGCGGTCGCTGACGAAGAAAAGGCGGTTTCCGGGGCCCCAGGTGGGCATCAGGTTCACGAACTGGCCCCCGGTCAGGGCGATGCGGTTGTTCCCCGCCGCGTCCACCATCCAGAGCTCCGCCCACGAGGGCCGGGCCCCGGGGTACCACTCGGAGGGGTTGGGGACGGTCGCGTAGGCGAGCCACTGGCCGTCGGGGCTCCAGGCGGGGTTGATGCACGCGGCCACGGGGGTGGAGGCCAGCTCGGTCGCGTTGCCGGCCTCGCCCCGCGCGTAGTCGAGGACCCAGATGCCGAAGGCGCGGTCGCCGCGCTCGCGGCTCCGCTGGAAGGCGATGCGGTCGGCGCCGGCGGCGCCGGTCCCGGGGACGGGGCACCACTCGGGGAAGAGCCCGTTGCCGATGTACCGGGCGATGCCGGGGTTGCTGACGCCGGTGACCCACATCTCCCACTGGCCGCTGGTCTCGCCGAGGCGGCAGAAGACGAGTTCCGACCCGTCGGGCGACCAGGAAGGGTGCAGCTCGTGGGCCGGGCCGGAGGTGACCTGGATGGGCTTGCCGCCGGCCGCGGGCATCACGTAGATGTCCCAGTTGCCGGCGCGGTCGCTGGCGAAGGCGAGGCGCGAGCCGTCCGGGCTGAAGCGGGGCATGAGGTCGTTGGAGGGGTCGCTGGTGATCTGCGTGACGACGCGCCCATCGACCGACTTGGTGTACAGGTCGCTGGTGTCGCGGTGCTGCGTGCTGGCGAAGGCGACCGTGCGGCCGTCCGGGGAGAGGCACGGGTCGAAGTCGGCCCCCTCGGGCGCGAAGCTCACCTGCGTCACGTTCCCGCTGAGCGCAGCGCTCGAGCCGTGCCGCCCGGATGAGGCCAGCTCCATGATCCGGCTCTGCACGTCGCTGGCCGCCGGCGCGGGCCCGGCGGGCGCCACGAACCGGCTCGAGACCGGCCCGCCCTCGCCGGGGACCCACCCGCCCGTGGACACCGCCAGCGGGCTCACCGCGGGGCGGTCGAGGTTGACGATGTGGACCGTCTCCTGCGGGCCCGTGCCGGCGCTGGTGGTGGACGGGCGCGAGCAGCCCGCGCCGAGGCCCGCCGCGAGGGCGAGGGCCAGGGCAGCGGACGGGAGGGCGGTGTGGTGAGAGGTGGTCATGGGCGAAGCTCCGGTCCTCGGCGGGCGTCCCGCGATCGGGACGACTCTCGGCTGACCGGTCTCCGCCCGGATGCCCGCGACACTGCCCGAAGAGCCGGCATCCGCCGGCCGCGACCACGGGGCCGCGCTGGCCCCGCGGGTTTATCGGACCGCCCTCCGGGGCCGCTTGAGCCGCGGAGGTCCGATCAGATGGTGCAATCGGACCCCGCCGGGCCGGGCTTGAGTCCGCTAAGGGAAACGCCGGAAAAGGCCGAGGGGAGCCCCACCAGGCTCCCCTCCGCCCGTCCCGCGGACGGTCGGTCGTGAACGGGTAGGTCGGCTCTCCGAGCCGACGCCGCAGGCGCGATCCCTGGTCCACCCGGGCTTCAGTCCTGCGCCTCGCGCCCCTGGATGGCGGGCGAGTCGCCCGGCCGCTCCCAGCGGGCGTGCCGCCCGCGGGGCGTGCTGGCGGCCACGAGGTGGTCGAGGTACCGGTCCAGGTCGCGGTCGGCGAACTTCTCCAGGAACTCGACCGAAGCGGTGCGGTTGATGCTGATGATGCGATCGACGACCTGCTCCCGGGTCAATCGCGACGATGGGGCTGGCGAGCTGCGCTCCGGCGGCTCGGAGGTGCGCCCGTGGGCGCCCGCGATGGGCATCGAGGTCCTCCGAACAGTGTGGGGATGTCATCCGCCGGAAACGGCGGCGAGGGGAGCTATCGGACGCGCTGTCGTTGAGTCTGCAACGAAGGTCCGGGACGAGAGACGGGTGTTTACCGGCGGTCCCACCTGAGTCACGCCGGTAGTGGTGCGCAGAACTCGCCCACAAGATCTGGTGCTCCGTGTTTGAACCGAATGCCGGGACGCATCCGACGAACGCCTACAGTCAGTTCATGGTGGCGTACGAAACGCGCCTGCAGACCGACCCGAGGTGGGCCTTGAGCGAGGGCAGCCGTCACTTCGAGGACCGCAGCGCGGTGCACGACACCCTGCGGCGGGTTACTGCAAGGCTCAACGACCTCGGCATCCCCTACGCCGTCTCCGGCGGCATGGCGCTCTTCCATCACGGGCTACGGCGGTTCACGGAAGATGTCGACATTCTCGTGACCACGGAGGGCCTGCGAGGCATCCACGATTCGCTCGTCGGGCTCGGGTACCTGCCGGTGGTGGCCGGCGGCAAGGGCATCCGGGACACGCAGACCGGCGTCCGGATCGACTTCATCATCTCCGGCGAGTACCCCGGCGATGGCAAGCCCAAGCCCGTCCGATTCCCCGATCCCTCCGGCGTGGCGCTCGAGCACGACCACATCCGGTACCTCAACCTCCCCACGCTGATCGAGCTCAAGCTTGCCTCGGGGATGACCAACCCCGCTCGCCTGCGCGATCTCTCCGACGTCCTGGAGTTGATCCGCCTTCTCGCGCTGCCCCCCGCCTTCGCCGAGCAGCACCTCAGCCCCTTCGTCCGCGAGAAGTTCCTGGAGCTGCACCGGGCGGGCGCATCCGAGCCTGCCGGGCCCTGAGCCCCGCCGCTACACTTGCGGCCCATGCCCGAGAGCACCGCACCAGCCAACCCGGCCGCGCCCGACGAGCGGAGTTCAGTCAACCTCGACCACCCGGCCTTCGGGCTGGTCAAGGCCGCCTTCCCGTCGAAGAAGTTCCGGGCCACCGAGTTCCGCAACCAGAGCACGCTCATCGTCGAGCCCGCCGACCTGCACGAGGTCATGGCCTTCCTCAAGACCGATCCGCGGGCGAACTATGACTTCCTCTCCGACGTCGCCGGCATCGACTACCTCGGCTACCCGACGAAGATGCCCGGGCGCTTCGCCGTGGTCTTCAACCTGGTCTCGATCCCCCGGACCGACCGCTTCTTCGTCAAGATCTTCCTCGACCCCTCGCTGCCCACCGACGGGATCGTCGAAGACCCCGCCCTCTGGCTCGACAGCGTCACCGACCTCTGGCCCGGGACCGAGTGGCCCGAGCGCGAGGTCTTCGACATGTTCGGCATCCGCTTCCGCAACCACCCCGACCTGCGGCGGATCCTCCTCTGGGAGACCTACCCCGCCCACCCCCTGCGGAAGGACTACCCGCTCCGCGGCCGCGGCGAGCGGGAGGCGTACCGCGTCGTCGACCGCACCGACGCCTGAGGCTCCGCCGCTCGTTTCACGCGTCAGCCGGTAGCATGCCCGGATGCTCACCGCCCTGACCGCCCTCGCGGCGTCCTTCCTGGCTCAACCCGGCACCGGCGCGGGGGCCGCCCCCGGCCCGGGCGGCCTGCCGACCATCCTCATCACCGCCGACGACACGCGGATCGACAGGTCCTGCCGCGTCGCGATCCCGCCGGGCACGGTGATCGCGGACGCCGCGGGGGATGGCGTCATCCACATCGTCGCCGACGGGGTCACGGTGGAGTTCGTGAGCGGCTCGGCGCTCCGCGGCGCGCCCGCCGGGACCGCGCCGGACACGATGAAGGGCGTCGGCATCCGCATCGACGGCCGGCGGAACATCACCATCAAGGGCGGGACGGTCTCGGGCTTCAAGGTCGGCTTGCACGCGAACAGGGCCGGCGGGCTCACGCTCGAGGGCCTCACCTTCGACGACAACTTCCGCCAGCGCCTCCGCTCCACCCCGCAGGCCGAGGATGGGGGCGACTGGCTCTGGCCCCACGCCAACGACAAGGGCGAGTGGCGGGAGAACTACGGGGCCGCGGCCTGCGTCGAGGAGTCGGCGGGGGTGACCATCCGCAACGTCACCGTCCGGCGGGGGCAGAACGGGATCATCCTCGACCGGGTGCAGGGCTCGCGGGTGTTCGACAACGACTGCTCGTTCCTCTCCGGCTGGGGGCTGGCGATGTGGCGCAGCTCCGGCAACGCCGTCTGCCGCAACGCCCTCGACTTCTGCGTGCGCGGCTACAGCCACGGGGTCTACAACCGCGGGCAGGATTCCGCCGGCATCCTCATGTTCGAGCAATGCTCGGCGAACCTCATCGCGGAGAACTCGGTGACGCACGGCGGCGACGGCCTCTTCGGCTTCGCCGGCAAGGAGGCCATCGGGGATGCGCCCGCCCCCCCGGACTTCAGCTACGAGCGCAAGGGGTGCAACGACAACATCATCCTCCGCAACGACTTCTCCTACGCCCCCGCCCACGGCCTGGAGATGACCTTCAGCCACGGCAACCGCATCTTCGGCAACCGCTTCGTCCAGAACGCCATCTGCGGCATCTGGGGCGGGTATTCCCAGGGCATGACCATCGCCGAGAACACCTTCGCGGGCAACGGCGAGATGGCCTACGGCCTGGAGCGGGGCGGGATCAACATCGAGCACGGGAGCGCCAACCTGATCGTCGGCAACGCGTTCACGAACGACCGGTGCGGCGTGCACCTCTGGTGGGACGACGACAAGGCCCTGCTGACAAAGCCGGGGGTAGTGGGGGGTGGGTACCGGGGGGTGGCGGACAACGTCATCGCGGGGAACCGCTTCGAGGGGGTCTCGCCGGCCCTGCACCTGCGCGACCTGAGCCCGGGGAAGGACCGCGTTCGCGGGACGGTGTTCGCGCGCAACACGGTCGAGGGCGGGGCGGCGGTCGATGCGCCCCAGGGGGCCGAGGTCATCACCGACCGCCAGGAGCCGATGTACGTCCTGCCCGAGGTCGCCGTCATCGGCGAGAAGCGGCCCGTAGGGGCGCGCTCCGCGCTCGCGGGGCGAGAAAAGATCGTGATGACCGAGTGGGGCCCGTGGGACCACGCCTCCCCCCTGGTGCGGAGGGTCTCGAGCGCCGGCGGCGGCGATGTCTACGCCGTCTTCGGGGCGCAGGAGGTCGTGCTGCCGCGCCCGACGATGGGCGCCGTCGTCGAGCCGCTGCGGGCCGAGGGCGGCGAGGCCGCGCGGTTCGCCGTGCGCCCCGCGGGCGGGCTCTCGCTGGCCGCGTACGACCTGGAGCTGACGGCGGACCGCGAGCGGCTGGCGGTCCGGGGCGTCGCCCTCGACGCGACCTGGACGGTCCGGGTCTTCCCCTGGCCGGCCGACCCGCGCGAGGACCCGGAGTCCTGGCGGCGCGGGGCCACGGGAGAGGGCGCGGTGGAGCTCACCTGGAAGGGGCCGCTCTCGCTGCCCTTCGGGAGCGCGGGGCCCCGCTCGATCAAGGCGTGGCAGGAGGTCAGGGACCGGCTGCCGGAGCGGTCCCGCTACGGGGTGACGGCGGAGACCACCCTGAACCTGCCGCGGGGCCGGTGGCGGGTGGTCACGATGAGCGACGACGGGGTCCGGGTGATCCTCACGCGTCCGGGGGGGGAAGACCCCGGCAGCCGGACCACGCTGATCGAGAACTGGACCTGGCACGGGCCGACGCGGGACACCGGCGAGTTCGAGCACGCGGAGGACGGCCCGGTCGGCCTGACCGTCGAGTATTTTCAGATCGACGGGCACGCCGTGCTGGACCTGCGCCTCGAAGCCGCCGGGTGAACCGCTTGTTTTTCATACGGCCCTGCGATGATGGGGAACCGCGGGGCGGAGCCGGCGGTAGAGTCGCGGCCAGCGCCGGCTCTTCCGACCCCGCCGCGCGAGGCCCTACCGGAGACACCGTCACATGCCACGCGAGCAGCACCGCCGGGCCGACCAGCGACAGAGCGCCGACCAGCGACAGACCGACGCCCCCACGCGCGAGACCCGCGGGGGCCACCCCGGGCGCCACGAGCAGCGCCGCCGCGAGGTGGAGGATGCCGCCTCCGGCCCCGTCGAGATCGAGCTTCTTCTGTCCGGGCTGGACTTCCCCGCCACCCGCCGCGAGATGATCGGGCATGCCCGCGACATGGCGTGCCACCGGGTGGTGGTCCTGGCCCTGCGCGACCTGCCCGAGCGCTCCTACCGCAGCGCATCCGACGTGATGCGGGAGATCGGCAACTTCATGTGATCGCGGGGCCGGTCCGGGTAGGTCCGCTCTCCGAGTCGATACCTCTCCGGTTCACCCCTCATTGCCCGAGGCCCCCACGCTCCGGGCATATTCGTGCCCGCGTCCGGGGGCATCGCCCGGGAACTGCTTGATCCCTTCCTGCTTCCGCTCCCGCCCGGTCCCCTGGGCGTTGGGGGACTTCTCGGGGATCGAGAACTCGCTGTTGGGCAGGGTCTCGGTGTACCTGAGCGCCGCGGCCGCGCCGGGGAGCATCGAGTCGTCGGTGTTCTCGTAGAGCGCGCGGAAGCAGGTGTGGATGCCCTGCTCGGCGAGGTCGAAGAAGTGGATGGCGGCGGCGCGGTCGCGCTCGAACTCCGGCCCGTCGCCCCCGGCGCGCAGGTCGTGGTCGAGCTTGCTGAGCGTGCAGGCCCAGGCGTGCAGCCACATGGCGATGTCGGCCAGGCGGGCCTGGACGGCCTGGCGGGTGATGATCTCCTCCTTGTAGCGCTTGCTGGCCTTCTTGAACTGGTGGCTGTGCTCCTGCACCGCGCGGGAGAGGCGCTCGGCGACGGGGCGCAGCGCCTGGTGGACGCGGGCCGGCGCCGGCGCCCCCCGGCGCACGCCGAGGAACAGCTCGAAGGCCCGGGGCAGCGCCGCCCGCATCACCGTGGGCTTGAATGCCATCCGCGTGATCCGCGACAGGTTGGCCCCGGCCCCCTCCGCGCGGCTCCACGTAAGGGCCTGCTGGATGCCCAGCATGCTCTCGGCCAGCTGCTTCCCGCCGTAGGCGAAGATGAAGCTCTGCATCACCTCGTTGGCGCCCTCGACCACGAGGTTGATCCGCGAGTCGCGGAAGACCCGCTCCACCTCGTTCTCCGTCATGTACCCCTCGCCCCCCATGATCTGGAGCGAGTCGTTCACCGCCTGCCACCCCATCTCCGAGCAGAAGACCTTGCAGATCGCCGTCTCCAGCATGATGTCCTCGTCCTTGCGGTCGAGCATGCCGGTGGTCATGTAGAGCACCGCGTCCATCGCGTAGCAGAGCGCGGCCATGTGGGCGATCTTCTGGCGGACCAGCTCGAAGTCCGAGAGCGGCCGGCCGAACTGGTAGCGGGTCTGGGCCCACTTGACCGACTGGTCCATCGCATTGCGGGCCCCGCCGAGCATCCCGGCGGAGAGCGTGCACCGCCCGTAGTTCAGGCACGAGAGGGCGATGTTGAGCCCGCGCCCCTCCTGGCCCAGCAGGTTGAACTTGGGGATGCGGACGTTGGTGAAGCGGATGCGGGCCTGCCACGTGCCGCGGATGCCGCACTTGCTGCGGTTCTTCTGGAAGATGTCGATCCCCGGCATGTCGGGCGTGCAGACCAGGGCGGTGACCTTCTCGGCCTCCCTGCCGGTCTTGGGGTCGCGGACCTGCTGCTTGGCCATCACCGTGAAGATGGCCGAGAGGGCCCCGCTGGTCGCCCACTTCTTCTCGCCGTTCAGGATGTACGTCTGCGACGCCTCATCCCACTCGCAGCGGGTCTCCTGCCCGCCCGCGTCGCACCCCACGTTGGGCTCGGAGAGGCAGAAGGCGCTCAGCCAGTCCTTCGCCAGGTGCGGCAGCCAGCGCTGTTTCTGCTCGGCCGTGCCGAACAGCATGATCGCCTTGCACCCGATCGACTGGTGGGCGCTCACGAGCACCGCCGTGGACCCGCACGACCGCCCGATGCGCTCCAGCACGCGGTTGTAGCTGGTGATCCCCATCCCCAGCCCCCCGTGCTCCCTGGGGATCGTCATCCCCAGCACGCCCAACTCGAACAGCCGCCGGATCACCCAGTCGGGGATCTCCTGCTCCTGGTCGATGAGCACCGCGGGGTGCTCGGTCCGCAGGTACTCGTCGAGGGCCGCCAGCAGGCGGTCGCACTCGGCCGTCTCCTTGGCGTCCTGCCGCGGGTACGGGAAGACCAGGTCGTGGCGCAGGTTCCCCCAGAAGAGGTTCTTCACGAAGCCCATGGAGTCCGGCTCGGGCCCGAGGAGCGACTCGGCATCCTCGATGAGCCTGCGGTCCTTGTCGGACATCTTCATCGACTTCAGGTCGGCCATGGGGAACAGCTCCGTCGGCGTGCGTCGGGCCCGGGAGGGGCCTGGACAATCCAGCGCCGGTATGTCCTTCTAGGCGGCCCCGGGCTTCGGGGCTGCGCTGCGCTCGAAGAAAGCCGCGAGCGCGGCCCGGGCCTCGGGCGTGTGTCTCAGTTCTACGAGGCGCCGGCGCTCCACGGCCGTCGCCGCCTCCCACCCCTGGGAAAGCCCGGCCTCTACCGCCTCGCGGACCGCCCGGGCCGAGGGGGTCTGGGGAAGCTCCATCGAATCAAGGGCCTTCAGCGTCGCCGCGGCCCTCTCCGGCTGCCCGATCCAGCGGCCGGGGGTGTTGCGCGGCTCCGGGCGGGCCACGCGCGGCCGCTCGGAGAGCCACGCCAGGGCGGTCTCCCGGAGTTGCTCGGCCGAGGGCGCGATGCGGTCAAAGAGGCCGAGGCCCGACGCCTCGTCGAACATCATCGTCTGGCCGGCCGCGGTGCGGAGGATGCCCCCGGCCGGGTCCATCCGCGCGGGGAGCAGGTTCGTCCCTCCCCATCCGGGGCACAGGCCCAGGGCGCACTCGGGGAGCCCGACCGGGTAGGGCTTGGCGGGCTTGCCGTTGCCGCCGTGGGGGGGCGACGCGACCAGCCCATCGCAGTGCATCGCCAGCTCCAGCCCCCCGCCGAGCGCAGCGCCGTTGATGGCCGCGACGGTCGGGAAGGGCAGCCCCGCGATCATGCCGAACACCCGTGCGGCGTACTCCAAATACGCCGTCAGTTGGGCATCATCCAGCTCGCTGATGGCCCTGAGGTCGGCCCCGGCGACGAACACGCGCTCGCTGGAGGAGGCGAGGACCAGGCCCGTCGCCGACGGCGGCACCAGCTTCAGCGCGGCCTCGAGCCGCTGGACCAGCTCGTGGTCGAGCACCACCACCGCGCGCCCGGGCTGCTCGAGCTGGAGGATGACCATCCCCGCGTGCGGGCCCGAGGTCGCCTGGTGGACCGGAAGCGGTGTGATGCTCACCGGCGGAGTGTAGCAGTGCCCTTCCCGGCCTCGTCGGTGAGGAGCACGCCGAGGATGCGCTTCTCGGCGCTCTTCTGAACTCCCGTTCTCTTCGTTGCGCCCGCGCTCGCCGCCCGTCAGGAGACCCGTCGCTCACGCTCCCGGCTCGTTCTCATGCTCGGGGGCTCGTTCCGACATACAACCCGCACCGGAAAGAGCCTGCTGGAAGGTCCCCGCCGGTGCGTATCCAGTGAAACGCGGGGCTCTTCCGGCGGAACCATGAAAACCCGGAGGCGAGTACGCTGGTACAAGAGTGGTGCCCCACCCCCCCCAATCCCCCGCCCGGACCCGGTGCGCTCGCCGGCTGGCCCCCCTCTGCGCCCTCGCCGCCGCCGGCGCGGCCGTCTGGGCCCTCTCGGGGTGCGGCGACGACGCCCACGCCGGCCTCTCGGGGGCCCCGCTCCGCGTCTCGGCCATCCTGGGCGAGGTCGGAACCAGCCCGGGCCAGTTCACCTACCCCCGCGCCATCGACGCCGACCCCTCCGGCCTCTGGGTGGTGGACAAGTCCGCCCGCGTCCAGCGCCTCGACCCCGACACCGGCCGCGCCACCGCCTACTGGCGGATGCCCGTCTTCGAGCACGGCAAGCCCACGGGGATCACCGTCGGCCCGCCGCTCCCCGCGCGCGCCGCGGATGCCCCGTACCTTCTCTATGTCGCCGACACCCACTACCAGCGGGTGATGATCTACCGCCCGCCCCCCGGCATCCCCGGCGACCCCGAGCTGGTGGCGAAGTTCGGCGAGTACGGCGACGGTCCCGGCCAGTTCATCTACCTGACCGATGTCGCCCTGCTCACCGGCAAGGACGGCCGCACCGTCGAGCGCCTCTACGTCGGCGAGTACGGCGGCAACGACCGGATCAGCGTCTTCGACGCCTCCTTCAAGTTCCTCTTCGCGATCGGCCGCCCCGGCGATGGGAGCGACGGCTCGAGCGTCGAGTTCAACCGCCCCCAGTCCCTCGCCATCGACCAGGAGCGCCGGCAACTGGTGGTCACCGACGGCTGCAACCACCGCGTCGGCGTCTTCACGCTCGACGGCGCCCTCATCCGATGGATCGGCTCCCCGGAGACCTGCGGCGATGCCCCCGGCTCCTTCGCCTACCCCTACGGCCTCGCCCTCCTGGGCGATGGCACCGCCCTGGTCTCGGAGTTCGGCAACCACCGAATCCAGCACGTGGACTACCAGACCGGCGAGACCCTGAACCTCTACGGCGTGCCGGGGCGGGACAAGGGGCAGTTCACGAGCCCCTGGGGCGTTGCAGTGATCGGCGAGACCGTGTATGCACTGGACTCGGGCAACGAGCGGATCCAGGCCTTCCCGCGGCCGAGGGCGGTGAGAAGATGATGACGTGATGACGTGATGACGTGATGACGTGATGACGTGATGACGTGATGAGGTGATGAGGTGATGAGGTGATGCGCTGAGGCGGAAGCGGACGCTGGCGGGGGGCGCTGACGGAGTGGTGCGATGGCGATTGGTGCCAGGACAGCGGTGATCGGCGTTGCGGCGGGCACGGGCGGCATGGCCGCGGCCGCGCCGGCGAACGCCCTCACGTCATCACCTCATCACGTCATCACCCTCTCATCCCTCCCCGTCGGCCCCATCCAGTTCGACACGCCCGTCTGGCTCTGGCTCATCCCCATCGGCTGGGCCCTCTCCCTCTGGATCGGCCGCAAGAGCCTCTCCGGCCTCGGCACCACCACCCGCCGCGTCGCCCTCGCCGTCCGCCTGCTCGTCATCCTGCTCCTGGCCAGCGCCATGGCCGAGCCCCAGTGGCGCAAGGAGGCCAAAGACGTCGCCGTGACGGTCGTGCTCGACGCCAGCCGGTCGATCCCGCTCCACTATCAGCGCCTCGCCGAGGACTACATCCAGAAGGCACGGCTGGCCAACGAGAGGCCCGACGACCGCCTCGGCGGCCTCACCGTCACCAACGAAGCCATCGTCCAGAGCACGCCCCGCAAGCTCACCGACAAGCTCGAGCAGGGCCACATCGGCTCCCCCCTGGGCACCAACCTCGCCGCCGGCGTCCGCCTCGCCATGGCCATCAAGCCCGACGACGCCGCCTACCGCCTCGTGCTCATCTCCGACGGCAACGAGACCGCCGGCAGCCTCCTCGCCGCCGCCGAGGCCGCCAAGGCCGTCGGCCTCCCCATCGACGTGCTCCCCGTCCGCTACTCGATGGAGAGCGAGGTCATGATGGAGCAGCTCGTCGCGCCCGGCACCGCGCGGCTGGGCGAGACCGTCAACCTCAGGGTCGTCCTCTCGGCGACCAAGGCCGCCAGCGGCCGCCTGCACGTCCTGATGAACGACGACCCCGTCCCCCTCGGCGAGGGCCCCGGGGACACCAGCGCCCCCGTCACGCTGACGCCCGGGATCAACGTCCACGCCGTCCAGATCGAGGTCACCAAGGCCGGCCCCCAGCGCTTCAAGGCCGTCTTCACCCCCGACCAGGTCTCCGGCAAGCCCGTGGACACCACCGTCGAGAACAACGAGCAGCTCGCCGTCACATTCGTCAGCAGCGAGGGCAAGGTCCTCATCGTCGCCCCGAAGGATGAGCCCGCCGAGACCACCGAGGCCCTCGCCCGCGCCCTGGCCCAGGCGAAGATCAGCGCCGAGGTCGTCCTCGCCGAGCAGGTCCCCAGGAGCCTCACCGAGCTCAACGCCTACGACGCCATCGTGATGATGGACCAGGCCGCCTACGACTACTCCCAGCAGTCCCAGGAGGAGCTCAAGCAGTACGTCAAGGACACCGGCGGCGGCCTGGTCGTCATCGGCGGCCCCCAGTCGTTCGGCGCCGGCGGCTGGATCGGCTCGCCCCTGGAGGATGCCCTCCCCGTCCGCCTCGACCCGCCCCAGAAGCGGCAGATGCCCCGCGGCGCCCTGGTCATCGTCAGCCACTCCATCGAGATGCCCGACGGCATGAGCTGGGGCAAGAAGACCGCCCAGGCCGCCGTCGATGCCCTCTCGCGCCTCGACCTCGCCGGCATCGCCGAGTACGACCCGCGCCGCGGCGGCGGGACCGGGGCCTCCTGGGTCCACCCCATCAGCGAGGTCGGCGACGGCTCGGCCATCCGCCGCTCCGTCAACAACCTCGCGTTCGGCGACATGCCCGACTACGACTCGGTCCTCACCCTCGCCCTCAAGGGCCTGGTCGCCGTCGAGGCCGGCGCCAAGCACGTCATCATGATCACCGACGGCGACGCCTCGATGCCCTCGATGCGCCTCATCCAGCAGTACAAGAAGGAGCGGGTCACCATCTCCACCGTCTGCGTCTACCCCCACGGCGGCGGGATGGCCGGCGGGCGCGAGTGGGGCAACATGCAGCAGATCGCCCGCGACACCGGCGGGCAGTCCTACCTCGTCACCAACCAGGCCGGCCTCGGCAACATCGTCCAGATCTTCATCAAGGAGGCGCAGACCGTCAAGCGCTCCCTCATCTGGGAGGGCGACCCCTTCCCGCCCACCATGACCGGGGCGCCCTCCGCGGCCATGCGCGGCATCGGCGGCGTCCCCGTCATCTCCGGCTACGTCGTCACCGGCGAGCGCGAGGGCCTCGCCCTCGTCACCCTGCGCGGCAAGGAGAACGACCCCATCTGCGCCGAGTGGCAGTACGGGCTGGGGCGCGTCGTCGCCTTCACCAGCGACGCGGCCTCGCGCTGGGGCCCCGCCTGGGTCGGCTGGCCGGGGTACCGGGCCTTCTGGGAGCAGCACATCCGCTGGGCCATGCGCCCCAGCGGCTCGCCCAACATCCGCGTCACGACGGAGAAGCTCGGCGACCAGACCCGTGTCATCGTCGACGCCCTCGACACCGCCGGCGAGCGGCTCAACTTCGCCAGGTTCCGCGGGCGCGTCGCCGGCCCCGACGGCACCGGCCAGGACATCGAGCTGCAGCAGGTCGCCCCCGGCCGCTACGAGGGCCGCTTCGACAGCAAGCAGGCCGGCACGTTCGTCGTCAGCATGCGCTACGCCGCCCCGCGCCCCGCGGGCGAGGCCCCGCCTACCGGCGTCCCCGACACCGGCATGATCGAGGGCTCCGTCCAGGCCGCCGTCACCCGCCCCTTCGCCGACGAGTTCCGCGCCCTCACCGACAACCAGCCGCTCCTCCAGCGCGTCGCCTCGATGACCGGCGGCCGGATCCTCACCGGCGACCCGGCGAGGGACGACCTCTGGCGCCGCGAGGGGATCGTCATGCCCGTGGCGATGACCCCCATCTGGCTCGCCTTCGCGCTCGTCGGCATCGCGATCTTCCTCGTCGATGTCGGCGTCCGGCGCGTCCGCATCGACATCCCCGCCATGGCCCGTGCCCTCCGCCGCGGCATGGAGACCCGCCGCGAGAAGCACGGCGCCCAGATGGGCGCCCTGCAGGAAGCGCGGGCCAAGGCGCAAGCGGCGATGGCCGCCCGGTCGTCGGCCGCGGGGGGCGCGGGGGGCGGTGGTGCCGCGGCGGGGGCCGGGGCCGGCACGGTCACCATCCCCGCGCTGGCCGGCGCCGGTGTCGCCGCCGCCACCGCGGCCACCGCCAAGATCAAGTTCGAGGCCTCCGCCGACCGCGTCCGCAAGCACGCCCCCGAGCCGGTCGCCGTCGGGGGCCCCGACGAATCCCGCAAGCCCACCCCCGGCAAGCCCACGCCCCAGATCACCAAGGAAGAAGGCCTCTCCCGCCTTATGCAGGCCAAGAAGCGCGCCCAGGACGAGATGAAGGACGACTGACCCCGGCGGGCGAACACAGAGGCAAACAGAGGAAGACAGAGGAACACCGAGGAAGAGCGGACGGCCGGAAGAGAAGAAGCCACAGATGACCCGGATGAACCCAGATGTGAAGAAGGTGGAGAGACGTGCTCCCACCAGCCCAGAGCAGTTCGCCCATCTGGGCCCATCTGGGTCATCTGTGGCCCTCTTCTCTTCTCCTCTGTCCCTCTCCGCCCATCACTCCGCGCTCTCCGCGTCCTCCGCGGTGAACGAAGACTGAAAGGACCCCCCGATGGCAGCCGTCATGACCGACCCCCAGACCCCCGCCGAAGTCCGCGAGAAGTGCGAGCAGTTCCGCGCCACGTTCAAGCGCCTGTCCGACGAGATCGGCAAGGTGATCGTCGGCCACCGCCCCGTGGTGGACGGCGTGCTCACCTGCCTCTTCGCCGGCGGCAACGTGCTCCTGGAGGGCGTCCCCGGCCTGGGCAAGACCCTGCTGGTCCGCACGCTCAGCCAGACGCTCACGCTCCCCTTCAGCCGCGTCCAGTTCACGCCCGACCTCATGCCCGCCGACGTGATCGGCACCAACATCGTCACCGAGGACCCCGACACCGGCCGCCGCGGCTTCCAGTTCCAGCGGGGGCCCATCTTCGCCCAGGTGGTCCTCGCCGACGAGATCAACCGCGCCACGCCCAAGACGCAGTCCGCGCTGCTGGAGGCCATGCAGGAGCACGCGGTCACCAGCGGCGGGACGACCTACCGCCTCGCCGAGCCCTTCATCGTGCTGGCGACGCAGAACCCCATCGAGCAGGAGGGCACCTACCCGCTCCCCGAGGCGCAGATGGACCGCTTCATGTTCAAGATCGTCGTCGGCTACTCCCAGCTCGACGAGCTGATGACCATCATGGACCGGACCACCGGCCAGAAGGCGATGGAGGCGGGCAAGGTGCTCGACGCCCCGCAGATCCTGGAGATGCAGAAACTCGTCCGCGGCGTCATGGTCGCCCCCCACGTCAAGGAGTACGCCAGCCGCCTGGTCTTGGCCACCCACCCCGAGGGCCAGTTCGCCGCCGGCGGCGCCGGCGGCCCCACCAACAAGTACATCCGCTGCGGCGCCAGCCCCCGCGCCGCCCAGGCCCTGCTGCTGGGCGGCAAGGTGCGGGCCCTCACCGAGGGCCGCTACCACGTCAGCAACAAGGACATCAAGGAAGTGGCCCTGCTGGCCCTGCGGCACCGCCTGCTCCTGAACTTCGAAGCCGAAGCCGACCGCGTGGACCCCGACGGCATCGTCCGCCAGATCCTGGAACTGACCCCGACCGAGCCGGTGAAGAGCGGAGTTTGAACGCGAAGTTCCGAAGAGCGCGAAGAAGATCGCGAAGGAGTAGGAAGTGACTTCGGTCGAAGTGCTCGAGAGCGCGATGCGGCACAGCGAACTCCCCGCGGAGATTCAGTCGCTGAGCCATCGCATCATCGGCGCCGCGATCGAGGTCCACCGCGAGATGGGCCCCGGTCTGCTCGAGAAGCTCTACGAGGACGGGTTGGTCTACGAACTCGGGCTCGCCAAGGTCCGAGTCGATAGGCAATACGAGCTGCCGATGACCTACAAAGGGGTGGTCATCAGGAACCACTCATCGTCGAGCTCAAGTGCGTGTCACACGTTCTGGAGGTGCACGGTGCCCAGCTCTTGTCGTATGTCTGTGCCGCCAGGCTGCCTCTCGGGCTTCTCTTCAACTTCAATGTGCCCGTGCTGAAGACCGGTATCAAACGCGTCTTCAACGAGCGCGTCTCCGCACCATTCCTCCCTCTTCCTTCGCGTTCTCCGCGACCTTCGCGTTAAAAAATGCTCCGCATCCAGACCCCAACCCGCCCCCGAACCATCGACGAGCTGCTCTCCTCCGAGCTGATCGCCAAGGTCTCCCACCTCGACTTCACCAGCCGCAAGATCTTCGCCGGCAAGCTCAAGGGCGAGCGCCGATCCAAGAAGCGCGGCGAGTCCGTCGAGTTCGCCGACCACCGCCCCTACGTCTCCGGCGACGACCTCCGCCACATCGACTGGAACATCTTCGGCCGCCTCGACCGCCTCTTCCTCAAGCTCTTCCTCGAGGAGGAAGACCTCGCCCTCCACATCGTCATCGATTGCTCCGCCTCCGCCGACTGCGGCAAGCCCAGCAAGTTCCTCTACATGCAGCAGCTCGCCATGGCCCTGGGCTACATCGGCCTCGTCAACCTCAACCGCGTCACCGTCAGCGCCGTCGGCGGCGCCATGCGCTCCGGTAGCGCCGCCCCCGGCCCCACCGGCAACGGCAACGGCGAGGGGGGCACCGCCCCTGAAACCGACGCCCCCTTCACCGCCGGCGTCGTCCACGCCCTCCGCGACCTCCGCGGCCGGAGGCGCACCCAAGACCTCGCCCGCTTCCTCTGCGCCCTCGAGCCCGTCGGCCCCGCCCCCTTCACCGAGGCCGCCAAACGCATCGCCCTCACCCGCCGCGGCAAGGGCGTCATGGTCATCCTCTCCGACTTCTTCATCAAGGAGGGCTACGAGGCCGCCCTCCGCCTCCTCGTCGGCCGCGGCTACGACCTCTTCTGCATCCAGTGCCTCTCCCCCCAGGAAGTCGACCCCACCGGCCCCGACGGCCTCGCCGGCGACCTGCGCCTCAAGGATGTCGAAGACGGCGACCTCGCCGAAGTCACCATCTCCGCCCCCCTCCTCAAGCGCTACAAAGCCAACCTCGCCGCCTACTGCGACCAGCTCCGCGACTTCTGCGCCCGTCGCGAGATGACGCTCCTCACCGTCCGCACCGACACGCCCCTCGACTCCCTCATCCTCGACTACCTCAGAAAGCGGGGGCTGCTGAAGTGAGCGAAACAGCGAGGCAGCGAGACAGCGAGACAGGGGTGAAGAAGGTCCGCACCTTCCGCGACCTGATCGCCTGGCAGCGCGGGATGGAGCTGGCGGAAGCGGTGTACGCCGCGACCAGACTCATGCCGGACTCTGAACGGTTCGGCTTGATCTCGCAGCTCAGGCGAGCCGCGGTATCGATCCCTTCGAACATCGCTGAGGGTCACGCCCGCGCAAGCCGCCCCGACTACATCAGGTTTCTTCGGGTCGCCCGGGGCTCGCTGGCCGAACTGAGCACCCAGCTTGAGCTTGCCGTACGGCTACGACACCTCGACCGCGATCCGCAGCTCTCGGACCTCGTTGACGAGCAAGCCCGCATCCTTCAAGGCCTCATCAAGAGCCTGGAGCGCCTCAATGAACAACGCTCCTGAACCCCCTGTCTCGCTGTCTCGCTGTCTCGCTCGCGGCTTCCCTGTCTCGCTGTCTCGCTGTCTCGCTTTCTCGCTCAGGGCTTCCCTATGAACTGGCTCACCCCAACCCTCGCAATCGTCGCCGCCTCCATCGCCGTGCCGTCGTTGCTGATCCTCTACTTCCTGAAGCTGAGGCGCCGCGACGTCGAGATCTCCACCACCCTCCTCTGGAAAAAAGCCATCGAGGACCTCCAGGCCAACGCCCCCTTCCAGAAGCTCCGCAAGAACATCCTCCTCCTCCTCCAGCTCCTCATCCTCGCCGCCGCCCTCATCGCGGTCGGCCAGCCGATGCTCAAGTCCCAGGCCGCCACCGCCGCCCGCCACGTCATCCTCATCGATCGTTCCGCGTCCATGTCCGCCGGCGACGGCGACCTCGACGGCCGCCTCGTCCCGCGCCTCGAGTCCGCCAAGGCCGCGGCCATCCGCCTCATCGACTCCCTCCGCGAGCCCTCCATCCTCGACAAGTCCAGCGGCGACCAGGCCATGGTCATCGCCTTCGACACCACCGCCAAGGCCCTCCAGACCTGGACCACCGACAAGAGCCTGCTCAAGGCCGCCGTCGAGGCGATCACCCCCTCCGACGCCCCGTCCTCTTTCGACGAGGCCTGGCGCCTCGTCCAGGCCCAGGCCCCGCCCCGCCGCATCGTCGAGGAGACCAAGGACGACGGCACCGTCTCCAAGTACGAGCGCCCCCCCGAGCCCGTCGGCACCATCCACCTCTTCACCGACGGCCGCCTCCCCGACCTCGCCAAGGCCGCCCCCAGCACCGAAGAGCCCGTCATCTACTACGCCCAGGGCAAGCCCGAGACCGCCAACGTCGGCATCACCAGCCTCCGCGCCGGCCGCGCCTTCGAGGACCCGCGAAAGCTCTCCATCTTCGTCGGCCTCCAGAGCACCGAACGCATCCCCCGCACCGTCGACGTAGAGCTCCAGATCGACCAGACCCCCGTCGCCATCAAGTCCGTGCCCCTCTCCGCGGCCACCGTCAACACCGCCGTCGCGCCCACGGGCAGCGACGCCCCCGCCCCCGGCTCGCCCGCGCCGGCCCTCACCATCACCGTCTCCCCCGCCCTCGGCGGCACCGTCTTCACCCTGGACCGCCCCGAGGGCGGCATCGTGACTATCCGAGTCACCCCCCCCGAGACCGACTACCTCAGGACCGACGACCTCGCCCGCCTCGTCGTCCCCCCCGCCAAGAAACTCGCCGTCGCCGTCGTCACCCGCGGCAACCTCTTCATCGCCACCGCCCTCCAGAGCCTCCCCCTCGCCAAGCTCGACACCCTCTCCCCCGAGCAGTACGAGCAGTCCCGCGCCGCCGGCAAGGAGAACTACGACGTCGTCGTCCTCGACGGCTACCTCCCCACCGTCCCCGCGCCCGCCGCCGGCGTCGTGGGGGGGGGCGGCGCCCTCCCCGCCGGCCGCTTCCTCATCTTCAACGCCATCCCCCACGGCCTCGCCGAGCTCGACAAGCCCGGCCCCGGCGAGTTCCTCGAGTGGTCCCGCGACCACCCCGCCCTCCGCGGCCTGCGCCTCGACCCCATCCTCATCGGCAAGGTCCGCCACGTCGAGGTCCCCAAGGGCGCCGCCGCCACCGTGCTCGCCACCTCCGGCGTCGGCCCCGCCATGATCGAGCTGAGCACCGCCGAGGCCCGCGCCCTGGTCGTCCCCTTCGACGTCGCCGACTCCTCCTGGGGCTTCGACGTCTCCTTCGTCGTCTTCATGGCCCAGGCCGTCGGCTTCCTCGGCGAGGCCCGCGGCGGCCCGGAGCAGAGCCTCCAGCCCGGCGGCGTCGTCGCCGACCGCCTCCCCCCCGGCGCCAGGGATGTCCGCGTCCGCCTCCCCGACAACACCCAGGCCGACGTCGGCGAGCCCGCCCCCGACGGCACCATCGTCTACGGCCCCGTCGAGCGCGCCGGTGTCTACCAGCTCTCCTGGTCCGGCCAGCCCGGCCCCACCGACGCCGTCCTCTCCGACCGCGCCATCCGCCCCTTCGCCGTCAACCTCCTCGACACCGCCGAGTCCGACATCGGCGCGGCCACCAGGCTCGACATGGCCTCCAAGCAGGTCGCCTCCTCCCAGGAAGACCTCAAGACCACCCGCCCCCTCTGGCCCTGGCTCCTCCTCGCCGCCCTCGCCGTCTGCATGCTCGAATGGTTCGTCTACAACCGCAAGGTGCACGTGTGAGGCCCGGACCAGCACGGAGTACGCAGAGGGCGCAGAGTCCTCGCGGAGAGCGCAGAGAGGGATCGGGACGCGTGGGATCGAGCGCCCCGTTCCACCCTCTGCGCCCTCTGCGATCCTCTCTGCGAACTCTGCGGGCTCTTCTCCTCACCCTGTTGGTGGTGCACAGCCTCGCCCCCGCGGCGCACGCCCAGGACACCGCCCGCGGCGATGACCTCTCCGCCACCACCGTCTTCGGCTGGGGCAACATCATCCCCGGCGAGCGCTGGGCCCCCATCACCGTCTACCTCACCGCCGGCGACAAGCCCGCCTCCGGCGTCATCATCGTCGAGTTCCCCCAGGACACCACCCAGTCCGCCCGCATCACCGCCCCCTTCGCCGCCACCCCCAACCGCACCACCCCCATCACCGTCGTCGCCGCCCTCAGCGAGCGCTGCAACCAGGCCGACATCACCATCATCACCGACGACCGCCGCGCCCGCCGCCTCCGCTACAGCGACACCGGCCTGGGAAACACCATCCGCATGCCCGGCGTCCTCCCGCCCACCCAGGGCGTCGTGCTCGTGGTCGGCCGCCCCTCCCTGCCCGACGCCGCCCGCGAGTGGCCCCAGTTCGCCGCCACCGGCGTCGCCGGCGAAGAGGAGCCCCACGTGCTCGAGCCCGGGTGGGGCCACCTGGTCATCGCCCGCGCCGACGCCGGCTCCCTCCCACCCATCCCCGCCGCGTACGACGGCCTCGCCGCCATGGTCGTGGATGGCGACGCCGCCCTGGGCATCGACCCGCGCATCCTCGAGTCCGTCCACCAGTGGGTCCTCGGCGGCGGCCGCCTCATCATCGTCGCCGACCGCCCTGGCGACCTCTGGCGGGCCTGGCTCCCGCCGGGCGTGCGCTCGTTCGTCGCCGACGATCCCCCCGGCGTGCACCCGCTCCCCGCCGAGGTCGCCGAGTCCATCCGCCGCTTCGCCGCCGACCTCGCGTCGCCCGCGGGCGCTGTGGAGCGGATCCAGGCCGAGCGGCGCACCCGCATCCAGCAGCAGCACTACACGCCCCCCGGCCGCTCCACCGTGCAGCCCTCAACCTCCAAGCTCCCCGGTCCCGCCGAGACCCTCGCGATGCGCCCCCTGCGCCTCTCGCAGGCCGCCCGCGCCACCGGCTGGCGCCTCGCCTGGGCACTCCCCGGCGACGGCAGCGCCGGCGCCCTCGCCGAGGGCCCCGCCGGCTTCGGCCACATCACCGTCCTGGGCCTCGAACCCATCCGCAGCACCGTGGTCGTCTCCTCCCGCGCCGCCGGCGCCCCCTGGCGCGACGCCCTCACGCCCGCCATCGCCGACTTCCTCGAGGGCGGCTGGGCCGAGGGCCACGCCTACTACGGCCCCCAGTCTCGCCCCCAGGCCGCCATCAACTCCGCCCTCGAGAGCATGGCCACCGTCCCCTCCATCGGCGGCTGGGTCATCATCGCCTTCGGCGCGGGCCTCCTCCTCCTCGTGCTCCTCGTCGGCCCCGTCGACTACCTCGTGCTCCGCCGACTCCAGGCCGGCCAGCACTGGTGGCTGTCATCCCTCGCGTGGATCGGCCTCGCCTGCGCCGCCGCCTACGCCGCGCCCGCGCTCATCCGAACCCACCCCACCCAGGTCTCCCGCCTCAGCGTCGTGGACCACCTCTGCGACGCCCCCGCCAGGCCCCCCGGCCCCGACGCCCTCACCCGCGCCACCGCCATCACCTCCGTCTACGCCGGCGAGTCCGGCGTCATCACCCCCCAGACCGACCCCGCCTCCTGGTGGCGCGGCGTCAGCGCGATCCTCCACTGGTACGGGCGCGACCCCCCCCGCGGCCTCGCGCCGACCTTCCAGGGCGCCGCCGGCGGCACCGCCGGCTCCCAGCGCGGCAACCCGCTGCTGCCGTTCGCCATGCCCCTCTGGACCTTCCGCGGCTTCCTCGACCAGTCCCACCCGGCGCTCTCCCTGGCCGCGCGCATCCGCGTGACGGGCGAGGGCGACGGGGCGGAGTGCCGCGCGTTCGTCACCGGCCTTCCGGAGGGCTGCACCGTCGACGCCGCGCAGGTGCGCATCGGCGAGCGCCGCTTCACCATGGACACGCCGTTGACGACCAGGACCGACCCCGCCACGGGCGTCCCCATCCCCATCCTGCCCTCCGTCCCCGTGGGCACGCTCGAGCGCGGCGCGTGGGAGGCGACGCTCCCACAGCGCTCGGACGCCGACACCCTCTGGTCCCCCGCCCCGACGCCGCAGCCCTACACCTACTTGGCCGCGGGGTACACCCCCGGCATCGCCCTCTCCCTCGCCGGCCCCGACCGCCGCACCCCCGCCATCGAGCGCATGCTCGCCACCGGCCGCTACGCCCTGATCCTGCTCCAGGTCCGCAACTGCCCCCCCGAGCCCCGAATCGACCGCCCCGCCCACTACCAGCACACCCG
>JBBDXI010000102.1:0-13449 GCA_040902425.1 Phycisphaerales bacterium | reverse complement strand
GGCGGGGCGCGGGGCCGGCGGCGGCGGTGCGCGCCCGCGCCGCGGGGGGGGTGGCCCTTTACACCCTGGGGGTCGCGGGCGACCCCTTCCGCGTGCCCTACTTGGAGTACCGCGAGCAGTACCAGGTCCTCCCCATCTTCCAGTGGCAGGCCGTCCGCGAGGAGCCGCCGGGCCTCAACCGCATGATGCGCGAGTACGCGCAGTGGGAGCTGGCCGCGGGGCGGCACCACTCGCGCCCGGGGCCGAGGGTGCGGGAGGTCTACCGGACGCTGGTGTTCATGGTGGGCCCGGTGCTGGCCCCGGCGATGCTGCTGCTCCTGCCGTGGACCGCGCGGCAGCGCTGGATGCTCTTCGCCCTCGGGGCGTTCGCGCTGTTCCTCGCGGGCTCGATGCTCAGCACGTTCTTCCAGACCCACTACCTCTCGCCCGGGGCGGGGCTGGCGGTGATCCTCGCCACCGGGGCGCTGCGCCGGATCGGGGCGGCGCCCTTGCGGCCGCGCCGGCTGTGGCGGGCGCTCGCGCTGGCGCTCGTGGGCGCGACGCTGGGCGCCGCGGCGCTGGCGTGGGCGGGCGAGGCCCGCGCCCCGGAGCGCATGATGGAGCACTGGGCGAAGGTCCGCGACGAGGTGAGGACCACGCTGGAGCGCGAGGGGGGCCGGCACATCGTCTTCGTCCGCTACGGCGCGGGGCACACCTGCCACGTGGAGCTGGTCTACAACGGGGCGGATGTGGATGCCGCGCCGGTGGTGTGGGCGCGCCTGCTGGACCCCGAGGAGGCGCGGCGGGTGTTGGCCCACTACCCCGGCCGCCGGGCGTGGGTGCTGGACTCCCAGAGCGAGCGGCAGGAGCCGAACTTCGGCGAGCTGCCGCCCGGGGCGCTCGCGCCCGCGCCGCCGGCCGTGGGGCACTGAGGGCGCCAAGGCCCGTCGTGGGGCCACGGGGGGTGCCACTGCTCGCCGTCTTCGGCGCAGCAGTGCGTGCCCTTGCCCCTCGCACTGCAGCGCGGCGAGGCCGCCGCGAGCAGTGGCACCCGCCTGCCCGCGGCGTGGGCGGCCCCCCGGCGATTGTGGACAACCCGTTCAGACCCGGTGTGAATCGTGCAAAACCCGCCCGGGACGGGGGATTCTGGCGTTGCAATTCGACCGGGTCCGGATACGCTCCCGGCACGGAAGAACTGACGCGATGTCGGTGAGTCTCCCACCCCCACGGATGGCCCACGGAGGGCCCAGAGAGGTCAATATGAAGAAGCTGTCCCACTACGGCGCGGTCACCGCGCTGGCCCTCGCCGCCGCCGCCGGACGGGCCGATCCGTTCGGCCAGGGCACGATCGTCGTGGTCCGCGTTGGCGATGGCGTCGCGGCTATCGGCTCCGCCGCGACGACCGTGTTCCTCGAAGAGCGGTCGCCGGTGGATGGCGCCCTGATTCAGGTGATCGCTCTCCCGACGACGGTGTCGGGCAGCAACAACCCGTTTACGGTGTCGGGCTCGGCGACTTCCGAGGCGTTCGTCACCCTCACGCCCAACAACCAATACCTGGTCATGGCCGGCTACACCGCCGCGCCGGGCACGGCGAGCATCACCGGCAGTTCGCCCGCCACGATCAACCGCGTGATTGCGCGTGTTGACCTGAACGGCTTGGTCGACACCTCAACGCTGCTGAACGACGCTGGCGGGAATGCCCGTAGCGCCACGTCCAGCGACGGCACAGACCTGTTCTTCTCCTGCAGCACCGGCGGCTTCAGGCATACGACCTTCGGAACTTCGGGCGGGTCGACCCAGCTCGCCGCAGCCCCGACGAACGCGCGGGTGCTGAACATCTTCAACAACCAGTTGTACGGTAGTTCGGGCTCCTCCCCCTTCGCCAATGTCTTCACGATCGGCAGCGGCGTCCCCATCACGTCTGGCCAATCCTGCACCTCACTCACCGGAATGCCGACGGCCTCGCGGAGCCCTTACGACTATTTCTTCCGCGACGCGAGTACGCTCTTCGTCGCGGATGACGGTAGCGTGACGAGCGGCAACGGCGGCATCCAGAAGTGGACCTTTGACGGGGTCACTTGGACCAACGCCTACACGGTCGTGTTGCCCACCGCGACTAGCACCACGAGCGCCCGCGGGCTGACCGGCAAGGTTGACGGCGCGAATACGCTCCTGTGGGCCGTTTCCAACTCCGGCACCTCCGTTTACACCTACACCGACACCGGCATCGCCGGCACGCCCGCCCTGCTCGTCGCGCCGAGTGCCAACACCGTCTTCCGCGGCCTCCGCGTCCTCCCCGGCACTTTCGGCGGCGCCAACGACGGGGCCTGCTGCCTGCCCAACGGCACCTGCATCACCGCCAGTTCCGCCGCCTGCACCAGCCAGAGCGGGACCTACCACGGCAACGGCAGCCTCTGCGCCAACGTCGTCTGCATCCAGCCCGGGGCGTGCTGCCTCGACAGCGGGGCCTGCCAGGTGCTCAGCGCGGCCCAGTGCACCGCCGCCAACGGCGCCTACAACGGCAACGGCAGCGACTGCGGCACGGTCGTCTGCCCGCAGCCGGGCGGCTGCTGCCTCCCCGATGGCACCTGCACCACCCTGAGCAGCGGCCAGTGCACCGCCGCCGGCGGCACCTTCGCCGGCAACGGCAACCCCTGCCCCGCCACCTGCCCCAATCCCCGCTCCGGCGCCTGCTGCGCGGGGGGGACGTGCACGATCACCACGGCCGCGGCCTGCTCGGGGACCTACCGCGGCGACGGGACCACCTGCGGCACGGGCGCCTGCGGCGCCTTCGGCGTGGGCAACCTCGTCGTGCTCGAGGCGCCGGCGACGGTGAACACCGCCAGCGGCATGAGCCTCCGCGAGGTCCGGATCAGCGACGGCGCGACGATCCAGACCATCGGCCTCCCCGCGGTGCAGACGGAGAACGGCAACCGGGCCGCGACCATCAACGGGGCCAGCACCACCGAGGGCCAGCTCGGGCGCTCGTCCGACGGGCGGTACCTGGTCGTGATGGGCTACAACCTCAGCGACGGCACGCTGAACGTCTCGGCCAGCTCCGTCAGCCGCGTCGTCGCCCGCGTGGACAACGCGGCGCAGGTGGACACCACCACCGCCTTCACCGACGGGACGTTCTCCGGCAGCTCCCCCCGCGGGGCCGCCAGCGTGGACGGGACGGCCTTCTGGATGACGGGCGACAGCCCGACGGCGCTCAACCGCGGCGTGCGCTACGCCCTGTTCGGCGCGAATAGCTCCACGATGCTCAACGACGTGTCCCCGACCAACAACCGCTGCGTCGAGATCTTCGGCGGCAACCTCTACTTCTCCTCCGGCTCCACGCCCTCGGGCGTGAACCGCCTGGGCATCGGCCTGCCCACCACGTCCGGCCAGGGCGTGACCAACCAGACCGGCAACGCCGACGCGATGGACTTCTTCTTCGCCGACGCGACCACCCTCTACACTGGCAGCCGCGCCGGCGGGACCGGGACCAGCGGGATCACCAAGTACACCTTCGACGGCTTCGAGTGGCTGCTGGCCTACGTGATGAACGAGGGCGGGACGTTTACGGTCCCGATCGCGCACATGACCGGCGTCTCCGGGCGCGGGGGCGTGACCATCTACGGCACCACCGGCGAGGGGGCCGCGGGGAGCGCCTCGCCGGGGAACAGGCTCTTCGCCGTCACCGACACCGGCCCCAACTCGGCCTTCACGCTCGTCGCCACCGCCCCGGGCACCGTGACGTGGAAGGGCGTGGACATCGCGCCGATCGCCGGCCCGGCGGCGTGCTACGCCAACTGCGACAACAGCACGACCCCGCCGGTGCTCAACGTCGCCGACTTCGGCTGCTTCCTCACCCGCTACGCCGCGGGCGAGGCGTACGCCAACTGCGACGAAAGCACGCAGCCCCCGGTCCTGAACGTCGCCGACTTCGGGTGCTTCCTGACCAAGTACGCCGCCGGCTGCCCGTAAGCCGTGTGAAGGCATGAAGATTCACCGGGACCCGCTCGCTGGAGCGGGTCCTCTTTCTTTCATGAGAACGGCGCGGCAGGGGGCCTCGCCCGCCGCGGGTGGTGTCCGCGCGGCGCGCGGGTACAGTGGAAGTCTGGTGGGCGCAGTGCGCCCCCATCTCGAAGACCCTTCCCGTGGCGTCCGCTCGGGCGCCGCTCGTTCGAGGGAGTCGGCTCGTCTAAGGAGGTTGACCATGCGGAGACACTTGGTAGCGGCGATATCGCTGTCGGCGGGCGGCTTAGGCACCCCCGCCGCCCTGGCGCAGCAGGAGTCGTTCCCCATCACCGAGAACTTCGATTCCTACCCGGTCGGGGTGTTCCCCTGCGTCGGCGCCGCGTGCGCCGGGCCCAACGGGTGGTCGATCTGGTACTTGGGCGGGACCCCCGGGGCCATCGTGTCGGGCAACGCCCACTCCGGCGCCAACGCGTTCCAGATCACGGCAGGCAGCGACGTGGTGCAGACCGGGAACGTCACATCCGGGGAGTGGACGCTGCGCGCCTACACGTTTGTCCCCGCGGCCGCCACCGGCACGGGCTACTTCATCGTCATGCACGCCTACAACGGCGTCCCCGCGGCGCCCGACCGCTGGGCTATCCAGATCCAGTTCAACGCCACCACCAACTCGGTGGTGAACTTCAACAACTCCGCCGTCCTCGCCCCGCTGATCCGCGACCAGTGGGTCGAGCTCCGGGCGGAGGTGAACCTGACATCCAACACGTACGACGTGTTCTACGGCGGGAACCAGGTCATCACCGGGCTGACCTACGCGACCGCGGGCACGCCGGGGATCGCCTGCCTGGACCTGTACGGCGAGACGACCACCGGCATGCTGTTCGACACGGTCTCGGTTCAGCCCGCCGGCCCGGCCGCGTGCTACGCCAACTGCGACAACAGCACGCAGGCGCCGGTGCTCAACGTCGCCGATTTCGGCTGCTTCCTCACCCGCTACGCCGCGGGCGAGGCGTACGCCAACTGCGACGAAAGCACGCAGCCCCCGGTCCTGAACGTCGCCGACTTCGGGTGCTTCCTGACCAAGTACGCCGCCGGCTGCCCGTAGGACCCGTCGCGGCGACCGGTGTTCACCCAGGACCCGCTCCCGCGAGCGGGTCTTTCTCATGGGACCGATAGGACCCATGGGACCCATAGGACCCGTGGGACCGTGGGACGTTTCGCGGGGCGCCTTCGGCTATCCTGCCCGTTCCCCATGCCCGACCCGCGCGACACGCCCGCGATGCGCCAGTTCACCCGCTTCAAGCAGCGGCACCCGGACTGCATCCTCCTCTTCCGGATCGGCGACTTCTACGAGACCTTCGACGACGACGCGGTGACCTGCCACAAGGCCCTTGGCCTCACGCTCACGCAGCGGACGGAAGGGATCCCCATGGCGGGGGTCCCCCACCACCAACTGGAGAACTACCTCAGGCGGCTCATCCAGCAGGGGTACCGCGTCGCCGTCTGCGACCAGGTGCAGGACGCCAAGGAGGCCAAGGGGATCGTCGAGCGCGCGGTCACGCGGGTGATCACGCCCGGCACGCGCGTCGAGGACTCGCTCCTGGATGAGTCCGCGGCCAGCCGCCTCGCGGCCCTGGCCCCGGCCGATCTGCGCGACCCGACGCGCCTGGGGCTGGCCGCCGTCGAGGTCTCGACGGGGGCGTTCACCGTCTTCGAGACCAGCGCGGCCGCGCTGGCCGACGCCCTGGCGGCGCGGGGGATCGACGAGCTGATCTTCCCCGAGCAGCCGGGGCTGGCGGGGAAGCTGCCGCCGGCGCTGGCCCGGGCGGCCGAGGTGCACGGCATCTCCTGCACGCCCCGCCCCGCGTGGCACTTCCGCCCCGCCGAGGCGCTGGAGGCGGTGCGCCAGCAGTTCGGCGTGGCGACGGTGGCCGGCTTCGGCCTGCGCGACGACGAGCTGGCGGTGTGCGCCGCCGGCGCGATCATCCGCTACCTGCTGGAGACGCAGACGCCGACCGAAGACAGCGCGGGTGCCACGGGCGTGCCGTCTTCGGCTCGCCCGTGCACTGGAACGCCGGCCCGTCAGCGCCCCACCCTCGCCCACCTCCTCCCCCCCCGGCGCGAAGAAGACGGCGCTGTCTGCATCCTCGACGGCGTCAGCCTCCGGGCCCTGGAGGTCGAGCGGACCATCCGCACGCCCCACGGGCGAACGGCCGCGGGCGCCGCCGACGGCTCCCTCGTCGGCCTCTTCCTCTCCTCGCCCGGCGGCTGCCGCACGCCGATGGGCAAGCGGCTGCTGCGCGAGTGGCTCTGCCGGCCGAGCCTGCGGCTGGATGAGGTCCGCTCGCGGCACGCCCGGGTGGCGCTGCTCGTCGAGGACCGGCGGACCGCCAAAGCCCTCGCCGAGGCCCTCGACGGCGTGCAGGATGTGGCCCGGATCGGCGGGCGGATCGCCCTGCGGCGGGCCACGCCGCGGGACCTGGTGGCCCTCGGGCGCTCGCTGGCGCGCGTCGAGACGCTGGCCGCGGTGATCCACAGCGCCCCGGCCTTCGCGGTCAGCCTCCGGGCGCTCGAGTCGGTGCGCGAGCAACTGGCCCCCGTCGCCCGCCGCATCCTCGATGCCTGCATCGACTCCCCGCCGCAGCACCTGCGCGAGGGCGGCCTGTTCAGGGACGGCTTCGACGCCGCCCTCGACGAGGCCCGCCTGCTCCAGCGCGACGCCGCGTCGTGGCTCGCGGCATACCAGCAGCGGCTGAGCGCCGAGCACAAGCTGCCCGGCCTCAAGGTCGGCTTCAACAAGGTCTTCGGCTACTACATCGAGCTCCCCGCGGCCCAGGCCCGCCAGGCCCCCGGCGCGCTCACCCGCAAGCAGACGCTGAAGAACGCCGAGCGCTACACCACGCCGGAGCTGGAGGAGTTCCAGGAGAAGGTGACGACCGCGGAGTCGCGGGCGGTCGAGCGCGAGCGGCTGCTCTTCGACGGGCTATGCGACGAGGCCGGCGCTGTGCTGCCGGCCATCGCCGCCTTCGCCCAGTGCGTGGCCGAGCTCGACACGCTCGCCTGCTTCGCCGAGCGGGCCCTGCGCCGCCGCTGGGTGCGCCCGGAGATGACCGACGAGCCCGTGCTGAGCATCACCGCCGGGCGGCACCCCGTGCTCGAGGAGGTGCTGGGCGACCGCTTCGTGCCCAACGACGTGCAGCTGGGGGGAGCGAGACAGCGAGACAGCGAGACAGCGACAGAGGGAGAGAGCGGGGCCGCGGGCGGATCCTCCCCTGACTCGCTGTCTCGCTGTCTCGCTGCCTCCCTCGCCCTCATCACCGGCCCCAACATGGCCGGCAAGTCCACGTTCATCCGCCAGACCGCCCTGATCGTGCTGCTGGCGCACGCGGGCAGCTTCGTCCCCGCCGAGGCGGCCACCATCGGCCTGACCGACCGCATCTTCACCCGCGTCGGCGCCGATGACGCCCTGCACGCGGGGCAATCGACGTTCATGGTCGAGATGACCGAGACGGCGACCATCCTGAACAGCGCCACCGCCCGCTCGCTGGTGATCCTCGACGAGATCGGGCGCGGCACCAGCACGCTCGACGGCCTCTCCCTTGCCTGGGCCATCGCCGAGCACCTTGTGGGGCCCGAATCCCGCCCGCCGGCAGGCGAGACGGGCGCCCCACAGGGCCCCCGCACCCTCTTCGCCACCCACTATCACGAGCTGACCGAGCTGGAGGACCGCCTCCCCGGGCGCATCCGCAACCTCCACGTTTCCGTCCGCGAGTGGGGCGAGCAGATCGTCTTCCTCCACCGCATCCTGCCCGGGCGCACCGACCGCTCCTACGGCGTCCACGTCGCCAAGCTCGCGGGGATCCCGGCGCCCGTCGTCGCCCGCGCCCGCGAGGTGCTGGCGTCGCTCGCCGTCCACCACTCGGTGGGCCAGGCGTCCCGCCCGGCCGGGTCGCCGGGGGCAGCGGCCGCCATCCCGCCGCCCTCGCCCGCGGGCAACGGCCAGCTCGGCCTCTTCACCGAGTTCCTCCCCCACCCCGCGGTGGACCGCCTCCGCGAGATCAAGCTCGACACGCTCTCGCCCATCCAGGCGTTCGACACGCTGCGCGGGCTCAAGCAGCTCCTCGACGAGCCCTGACCGTTCCGCACTCGATGTCTCGATGCCTCGATGCCTCGATGCCTCGTGCCTTGATGCCTCTCTTCAACGAGCCCGCCGGCCGCCTCCCCGCCGGATGGCAGATGAAGAAGGGCACCCGGCATCAAGGCATCGAGTCCTCCTCCTGCAGCTCCTTGTTGATCGACACGGCCGCCGTCGCCCCCTCGGCCGCGGCCACGATCACGAACTGCACATCTCTATCCGCGTCCCCCGCCAGCCACAGCCCGGGGATGTTGGTGCGCTGCCGGTCGGTGGTCTTCACCTCGCCCTTGCCCCCGATCGCGCACTCCAGCCGCTGCGCCAGCTCGCTCCGCTGGTACTGCCCCGTATTGAAGAACAGCCCCTCGCACTCCAGCGCCGGCCCCCGCTGGAAGTGCACCCTCCGCAGTCGCCCGCCCTCGCCCTCCAGCTTCGCCACCTTCTCGTCGCGCAGGGCGACCCCGCGTGCCGCCAGCTTCTCCAGCCACTCCCGGTCGAGCGGCTCGCCGTCCGTGCACGCCGTGACCCGCCCGGTCCACGTCCGCAGGGCCAGCGCCAGCCCCGCCCCCTGCTCCCCCCGCCCGTACGCGGCCAGCGGCTGGTCCTTGTGCTCCCACCCGTCGCAGTAGGGGCAGTGGTGCACGCTCCGCCCGTAGAGCTCCTTCAGACCCTCGATCTGCGGGAGCACATCCGCGACGCCCGTCGCCAGCAGCAGCTTCCGCGAGCGGGCCCGCGAGCCGTCGTCGCACTCGATCTCGAACCCGCCGCTCCCTCCGCCGCCGCCGGCGCCTCCCCCGCCCCCGCACGAACCCCCCACCGCCTCCGCCTCCCTGATCTCGACGCCGTACCTCAGCACCTCCTGCCGCCCCAGCCGCTGCATCTCGACCGGCTCGGTCCCATCGCGCGTCAGGTAGCCGTGCATGTGCTCCGCGCACGCGTTCCGCGGCCGCCCCGCTTCGATCACCAGCACCCTCCGCCGGCACCGCCCCAGCACCAGCGCCGCCGAGAGCCCCGCCGGCCCGCCCCCGACGATGATCACGTCGTACATGGGCCGATGCTACGGGGGTGCCACGGGCGTGCCGTCCCCGGCTCGCCCGTGCTGAAGATCGCTCATGCCAGCCGGATACGCCACGACCCCCCGCACTCGGGGCATACCACGAACCCCTCCCGATCCGGGGCCATGTCGGTGAGGTCGTAGCAGCACGACGGGCAGAGCCCGTACCGCATGCAGTTCTCCATCGCAGCGATCCCGCGCCTCCGCGCCCGACCCGACTCAACCACAATCGAGAACGGCAGGACCAACGCGATACCGGCGATGAAGGACGCAGCTTGCGAGAGGGAGTTGAACATCGTACCCGCGCGTCCGCCGCCCACGAGCGCCTGGAGCACGAGTTGACCACCGACGAAGACCGCACACCACGTGAGGATGGGGACAACCCGGTGCTGGTTGGCGGCCACGACCGCGCGTCGAAGCTCGGAGGCCGCGCCCGAGGGGAGTTGCCGCGGCTCGCAGAGGGGAAGCACCCGCCCGCGCGCGTCGATCAGCCGGGTGCGTCGCCCGGCGGTCCATCGCGGAGCACGGTCAGCCATGCTCATACGATACCGCCCGCCGCAGACCGCCCCGCGCGCAGGAGGATGGCATGCCCCTGAACCACTACCGCACCCTCGGCCGCTCCGGCCTCCGCGTCTCCCCGATGTGCCTCGGCACCATGACCTTCGGCCCCGACTGGGGCTGGGGCTCCTCCGTCGAGGACTCGACGCGCATCATCGACGCCTACCTCGAGCGCGGCGGCAACTTCATCGACACCGCCAACATCTACACCAAGGGCCACTCCGAGAAGATCATCGGCGACCGCCTCGGGCGCCACCCCGCCCGGCGCGATCGGATCGTCATCGCCACCAAGTTCTTCGGGAACATGCACCCCGGCGACCCCAACGGCGGCGGCGCTCACCGCAAGAGCCTGATGGCGGCCTGCGAGCAGTCCCTCCGCCGCCTCCAGACCCCCTACATCGACCTCTACTGGCTCCACGCCCACGACCCCTTCACCCCCATCGACGAGACCATGCGGGCCCTGGATGACCTCGTCAGCGCCGGCAAGGTCCGCTACATCGGCTTCTCCGACACCCCCGCGTGGATCGCCGCCCACGCCCAGACCACCGCCCACTTCCGCGGCTGGTCGCCCCTGATCGCCCTCCAGATCGAGTACTCGCTCCTGGAGCGCACGGTCGAGGGCGACCTGGTCCCCATGGCCCGCGAGATGGGCATGGGCATCACCCCCTGGTCGCCGCTGAAGGGCGGGGTGCTCTCCGGCAAGTACACCCGCGGCAGCGCCGCCTCGGCCAGCCCCAACCGCGGCCAGTGGGTCTCGAAGAACCTCACCGAGCCCGTCTACGCCCTGCTGGATGTGCTGGTCGCCGTGGCCCGCGACGCGGGCTGCACGCCCAGCCAGGCCGCGCTCGCGTGGCTCCTCGCGCGCCCCGGCGTCGCCAGCCTCATCATCGGGGCCCGCACGCTCGACCAGTTGCACGACAACCTGGGCGCCCTGGATGTGGCCCTCTCCCCCGAGCACCTCGCCCGGCTGGATGAGGCCAGCCGCCCGACGCTGCCCTTCCCCCACGACTTTCTCCGCGCCGCCGCGGACAACATGCAGGGCGGCGCCACGATCAACGGCCGCCCGAGCAAGCCGTGGGCCCTGGCCCCGCAGAGCGACGCCGAGCGGCACTGAGCAGAAAAAGGAAAGGGGCCCCGCCCGGAGGCGGGGCCCGGTTTCACTCTCGCATCGTCGCCGGCCCGGTCACGGCCGTCGCGGCACGGTCACGGGCAGCCGGCGGCGTACTTCGTGAGGAAGCACCCGAAGTCGGCCACGTTCAGCACCGGCGCCTGCGTGCTCTCGTCGCAGTTGGCGTAGGCCTCGCCGCCCGCGTAGCGGGTCAGGAAGCACCCGAAGTCGGCCACGTTCAGGACCGGTGCCTGCGTGCTGTTGTCGCAGTTGGCGTAGCACTGCCCGCCCGACCCGGCGGTGTAGTGCACCCGCCCGGCGAACCGCCGCCCGCTGCTCAGCCCGCCGCCGAAGAGCGCCGAGCGCGCGATGTTGGACTCCAGCGACATGTGCTGGTCGGTCACCGGGTTCGGCGAGGTTGTGCGGTAGCGGTACCCGCCGGTGGTCCCGACCACGTAGAAGGCGACCGTGTCGCCCGGGTTCATCGCGATCTCCGCGATCGGCGGCAACTGCGAGGCGAAGTCGAGCACCACCGGGTCCTCGGCCCCTCCCGAGAGGCCGCTGAAGTCGCCCAGGTGCGTCCAGGCGCTGGGGTCGGTGTCGAACCCGACGTA
This sequence comes from Phycisphaerales bacterium, assembly GCA_040902425.1. Taxonomy (GTDB): domain Bacteria; phylum Planctomycetota; class Phycisphaerae; order Phycisphaerales; family UBA1924; genus JBBDXI01. The sequence goes on along the minus strand of JBBDXI010000102.1, from coordinate 2,044 downwards.
CGAACCGGTCTTCATGTAGAGCGACGCCGTGACGCCGGTGTTGAACGCCGACCCCGCCCAGTAGTCGACCCGGTCGATCGACAGCTCGGAAGAGGCGGTGACATCGAAGAAGATGCCCGACCCCGCCGTGGAGGAGGCCGAGGGCGGGTAGGGCGTCAGCAGGGCGAAGTCGCACGTCGCGCGGGTGCACGTGGGGTCGTAGTAGGCCCGCCCGGAGAAGGGACTGAAGGTCCCCAGGCTCCCCGCCCACGGCGCCGTGCGGCGCCGGTCGGAGAAGAGCTGGAACCCGCCGGACCCGAAGACCAGGGGCGTCGCGGTCGAGAAGAAGTAGCGCAGCCCGCCCGACTGCGCGATCAGGTACACGCCCGTCGTCGAGCCGGCGCTGAGGTCCAGCGGCGTCGCGAGGTTCAGCGGCACCAGCACGCTGGGGCCGCCCGAGGTCGCGTTCACCGTCTCGTGCAGCACCCACCCCGTCTGGTCGTTGTCGTGCCCCATGTACGAGCCGGGGTACGTCCACACCTCGACCGTCGTCGGGATGCCCGCCGCGGCCGTCGCGGCGTAGTCGAACTGGTACACCGACACGTCCTGGGCCGGGATCAGGTTCATGAAGGAGCCCGCGCCGAGGTTGGTCATCGAGGAGGTCGGCAGCCCCGTGAAGACGAAGGTCTCGCAGTTCGCGCTCCCACAGGGGGCGTTGTCGCCCTGGTAGATGCCGTTCTGCACCAGGCAGTTGCCCGAGGCCGTGTCCACGCACGTCCCATCGGGGAGGCAGCAGGCCCCCGCCCCCGCATCGAGGACCGTCACCAGCACGTCGTTCCACTTGACCGCGCTGTCCACCGGGAGCGGGCCCCAGTTGTTCCAGAAGTTCACCGTCCACGTGCCGTCCGCCGGGCCGAAGTCCCACGAGTAGGTCCCGTCAAAGGCGGCCGGGTTGGCGTTGGTGGCCGGGCCGGTCCCCAAGGTCCGGACCGTGGACCAACGGATCGAGTTCGCGATCAGCGGCGTGCCGCCGTCCCCGCCGACCAGGAGCGTGGTGCCGTTGGGAGACACGATCTCCATCAGCAGGTCGCTCTGGAACGCCTCGTACGCCCGCTCCGCCTGGACCGCGAGCCGGAAGCCGGTCGCCCGGAAGGCGCCGCCCGAGAAGGTCTGCGAGTGCGAGGGGCTGAAGGCCCAGACACGGCTGAGCCCCTGGAAATCCGGCGGGGTCAGGCTGAACGGCGCGGGCGCGGTGCACCCCGCGGTGGCGCAGTTGGTCCCGTCGCCCTGGTACAGCCCGTTCGTGGCCGTGCACCGCGCCTGGCTCAGCGTCACGCACCCGCTGGCACGGCAGCAGGCCCCCGTCGGCGGCTGGGGGCACCCGCCGGAGCAGTCCGCCGCCGCGCTGCTCCACACCCCGCCCTCGGTGATGCAGCTCGCCTCGCTCAGAACCAGGCACGTCCCGTCGGACCGGCAGCACGCGGCCTCGGTCAGCCCGCCGTTCACGCGCTGCGCGATGTCGAAGTTGGCCGCCTGGGCGCCACCCACGTGCTGCAGGGTGCTGAAGAGAATCCGGCCCTGGTCGAGGTACTCGGTCGAGGTGCAGTTCCAGGAGAGGCTGTCCCCAACCGCGTTCGGGATCCAGAACGCGTTGGTGACCGGGTTGAACGTCGGGCCGTTGTGCCCGCCGCCCGAGGACGTGAGCGATGTCCACGGGCCGATCGGGAACTGCGACGGGTCCATCTGGATGTTCGCCATCGGCGAGACCCGGCGCCCGTCCCCGAAGATGAACCAGTCCCACCCGTTGCCCGAAACCCACCCCCCGTTGTTGTTGTCCAGGATCAGCTGGAAGTGGTACTTGTACACCCCCGCGCCCATCGCCTCGATCCGGTATTCCAGCCGCAGAGGGGTCGCGGCCTCGGCCGCGCCCACCGCCGCAAACAACGCCGCCGCACTGATCGCCAGCTTCATTCGTCGCATCGGTTCCTCCGTTCTCGTCAAGGGGCCCCGCCGGCCCCAGAGGGAAAAGACCCGCCGTGCTGCCCGGGCCGCGCCCCGGCAGCCG
>JBBDXI010000101.1:10911-13586 GCA_040902425.1 Phycisphaerales bacterium | reverse complement strand
CTCCCTCTCCCTCGGCGAGGGAGAGGGTCGGGGTGAGGGTAGCGCCCGTGGTCACGCATAGTCCCGGCTAGGACGCGCCGGTCCGTGCCGCCGCGCCGGCGGCATGGAGCAGCCGTTCCGGCGTGTCCGGGTTGATCGAGCAATCGGGTCCGAGCAGGAGCCCGCGGCCTGCCGTCTCACGCGTTGCGGCACGCACCCGCTCGACGAGGGCCGCCTCGGTCGTGCTCGCGATCTCGGGCTTGGCGGGCAGCCCGCCCACCACCGCGCGGCCGGTGCGCGCCCGCGCCTGGGCGAGCGTCGGGTTGCCCGGCGCCTGGGCGAAGCTCAACGCGCTGACCGGGTAGTCCGCGAACTCGTCGAGCTGGATGTCCGCGCCGCAGACGTGGAGCAGGTTGAACGGGGCCCGCGCGACCGCTTCGAGGATACGCAGGTCCCACGGGCGCTGCCAGCGCCGACACTCCGCCGCGGTCAGCAGCCCTCGCGTCGCCACGTTGGTCGCGTAGAAGAGACCGTCGGCGCCCGCCTCGAGGCAGAGCCGGGCGTACTCGCGGAGCGTCTCCGCCATGGCGTCGAAGGCGTGCGCGCTCTCGCGCGGCGCGGTCCGCAGGAAGCCCAGGGCGTGGTCGCGGCCGCCCTGCGCGAGCATCGGCAGGATCATGGGCGGCGCGAACACCGTCCAGATGACCGGCACGTCGGGTCCGACCGCGACGCGGATCAGCCGGAGGGCGGCCAGCTGCTCGCCCAGCGCGCCGGTGCGGGGATCGGCGGGGCGGAGCCGGCCGAGGTCGGCCGCGGCCGCGACCGGCCAGTGGGTGACCGTGTAGGGGGTGGCCTTCTCGCCGGACGGCGCGTAGGTGAGCCCCCACATCTCGGCGAAGCACTGGGCGCGCGACTGCGGCTTGAGGAAGTCCCAGTCGAAGGTCCGTGCCAGGCGCAGGGTCTCGGCCGCGAGTCCCTCCGCCGAATTCTCGGCCGCGAAGTTGTGCAGCCAGAACGCGAGCGGCACGCGGTCGACGTCCTGCCCGCCCAGCGCGGCGAGCACCCGCTGTCGCTTCGTCATCGGGGCCGCGATGGTCATCGGGCGCCGGGCCTCACGGCGGGGCCGCGGCACGGTGGATGGGAAACGCGGGCGGGATGATCTGGTCCACGCCGTGGCCGTCCCAGCGCCATCCCGGCACGCGGCTCCAGTAGTGCTGGGTCGCCGCGCGGGCCTTCGCGTAGACCGCGTCCTCGTCCACGCGGGTGGCGCGCCCGGCCTGCACCAGCACCCGACCGTCCACGATGACGGTGTCCACGTCGCGGCCCGATGCCGAGTCGACCAGGGCCTTGATCGGGTCGGCGTAGACCGGCCCGCCCACGTGATCGAGGTTGATCAGCAGGATGTCGGCCCGGGCGCCCGGGGCCAGGCGGCCGAGATCCTCACGCCCGAGGAAGCGGCAGCCGCCGACGGTGGCCGCGTTGAAGACGTCGCGCGCGAGGCCCGCCTGGTAGTTGCCGTCGGTGACCTTGGCCAGGATGGACGCCCACCGGAGCTCGGACACGATGTCGAGCGGATAGGTGTCGGTGCCGAGGGCGAGGGTCACCCCCGCGTCCAGGTACCGCTGGAAGGAGTGGAGCGTCATCGCCATCTTCGCGTACTTGTACGGGCAGTGGCCCACGGTGGCGCCCCGCTCGGCGAGGACGCGCAGGTCGTCGCCGAACGGGTAGCGCGTCCATTCATGGGCGGTGGTGAAGACGGCGTGCCCGATCAGGGTGCGCTCGTCCAGGAAGCCGATGTCGGCCAGGAAGTGGATCGGCGTCTTGCGGTACTCGTCCATGATGCGCTGGAACTCGATCAGGTTGCCGCCCGCGTGGGTATGGATGGGCGCGCCCTGCGCGCGCGCCGCGTCCTTGCCGGCCCGCAGCAGCGGCCCGCTGCACGTCTCCACCTGGGCCGCGTTGAACAGGGCGCGCAGGCGGCCCCCGGCCGCGCCGTCGAACTTCCGCGCGAAGTCCACCGCCTCCTGCAGGCGCGCGCGGCCGGCCGCCGCGTCCTCGTCGTAGTAGAGGCGGCCCTGCGCATCGGTGTACGTGTCGCGGTCACGGAACGGAGGGCCCCCGTAGACCCGGACCCCGAGATCGTCCACCAGGCGGGCGTAACCGTCCCAGTCGCCGCGCAGGCCGCCCACGTCGATGACGGTGGTCGTGCCGTTCTTCAGCGCGTGCAGGAAGGTGAAGGCCCGGATCGCCGCGGTGGGCTCCGGAGGCGGCGGCGTCATCTTGCCCTTGAGCGGCGCCGCGAAGGCCATGTAGTTCGCGGTGCGGTAGTCGTTCTTGGACATGTCGAGCAGCAGGTAGTCGCCGCCCCCGCCCGCGGTGTGCACGTGGGTATTGATGAAGCCCGGGGAGACCAGCTTGCCGCGCGCCGAGATGCGCGTATCCGCCGCCCCGGTCCATGCGCCGCCCGCGTGGACGATCCGGTCTCCTTCGAACACCACGCTCCCCTGTTCGTGGACCTCGTGGCTCTGGCCGTTCCACGCCACGACCCATCCACCCTCGATCACCGTTCGCATGCCAAGGCCCCCCCGGCCGGCATGCTAGCCCGCCCGGGGTCCGACCCGCAATCGCTGGCGAGAGCATGCCCGCTTCGAGCGCGGGCTCCGCCCGCGCAATCTAGCTTCTCGGGGGAGGCAGGG
>JBBDXI010000101.1:0-10901 GCA_040902425.1 Phycisphaerales bacterium | reverse complement strand
CCCCCCCCCCCCCCCCCCCCCCCCCCCCCCCCCCCCCCCCCCCGGGTGGGGGGGCCCCCCCCCCCCCGGGGTCACTTAGGGACGGACGATCTTGCTATGCAGGATGCCGATCTGCTCGACCTCGGCCTCGATGCGGTCGCCCGCCTTGAGGAAGTTGCCGCTCGCGGCGCCGACCCCCTCGGGGGTTCCGGTGGCGATGATGTCCCCGGGCAGGAGCGTCAGGCCCTGGGACAGCACCTCGATGCACTGGGCCACCGGGAAGATCATCTTGGAGGTATTGCTCGCCTGGCGGACCTGACCGTTCACTCGCAACGTTATCGCGAGGGCCTGCGGGTCCGGCAGCTCGTCGGCGGTGACCAAGACCGGGCCCATCGGGCAGAAGGTGTCGAGGGACTTGCCCTTGAACCACTGCTGGTGGCGCTTCTGCAGGTCGCGCGCGGTCACGTCGTTGATGATCGTGTAGCCGAAGACGTGCTTGAGCGCGTCGGCGCGGGCGATGTCGCGGCCGCCCACCCCGATCACCGCGGTCAGCTCGACCTCGTAGTCGAGCTCCTTGGTGATGGCGTGGTGCACCACGTCGTCGCCCGGCCCCACCACCGCGGTGGCGGGCTTGGTGAAGTAGACCGGATGCTCGGGGGCGGCCGCGCCGCGCTCGGCCGCGTGGTCGGCGTAGTTTCGGCCGAGGCAGAAGACGTTCCGGGCCGGGACCGGGATCGGCGCGAGGAGCCGCACGCGCTTCTGGGGATAGGCGAGGCGCCGCTGAGCCAAGTCCTCCGCGGCGACCTGCCCCACCAGCCGCCGGCCGTGCTCCCACGCCTCGCGGGTGAGCGCCATCACCGCCTCGCCGCCCTGGACGATCTCGATCACGGTGCGCGGGAAGCCGCCCCGCCCGCGGCGCACGGTGCCCCGCTGGGTGGCCAGATCCTTGGCGAGGCCGGTCAGGTCGAGCACGTGCTCCTGCCAGAGCGCGCCCGGCTTGGGCTCGCCGCGCCCGCGCCGGAAAGTGACGAGCCGCACGGCTAGCCGCTCACCACCGCCGCGCCGCTGCGCGGAGGCAGGGTCTTGCCGGCGGCCTTGGCGAAGTCCTCCAGCTCGCGGGGCAGGCCGAAGCGCACGTCCTCCTCCACCACGTGCACCTCGCGCACCTCCGAGACGTGCGCGCGACGCAGCTCCTCCACCACTTCCGTCACCAGGAACTCGGGGGTGGAGGCGCCCGCGGTGACTCCGACGCGGCCGGCGCCCTCGAGCCACTCCGGCCGGATGTCGTTCTTATCGTTGATCAGGTACGAGGGCGTGCCCATCACGGTGGAGACCTCGACGAGCCGGTTGGCGTTCGAGCTGTTGGCCGCGCCGATGACCAGCAGCACGTCGACCGCCCCCGCCACCGTCTTCACCGCGGCCTGACGGTTCTGGGTCGCGTAGCAGATGTCGTCCTTGGCGGGCCCGACAATCTTGGGGAAGCGGCGGCGCAGCGCCTCGATGCAGTCCCGCGTGTCGTCCACCGAGAGGGTGGTCTGGGTGAGATACGCGACCTTGTCGGGATCGGGCACCGCGAGCTTCTCCACGTCCTCCGGATGGGCGATCAGGAACATGCGATCCGGGGCTTCGCCCATGGTGCCCACCACCTCATCGTGATCGGCGTGCCCGACCAGGATGATCGAGTAGCCCTGGTGGGCGTAGCGGACCGCCTCCAGGTGGACCTTGGTGACGAGGGGGCACGTGGCGTCGATCACCCGCAGACCGCGCCGATGCGCCTCCGCGCGCACCGCCGGTGAGATGCCGTGGGCGCTGAACACGACGGTCGCGTCGTCGGGCACCTCGTCCAGCTCGTCCACGAAGTGGGCGCCCTTGGCGCGGAGGGCCTCCACCACGTGCCGGTTGTGCACGATCTCCTTGCGCACGTAGACCGGCGGCGGGCAAACCTGCAGGGCCAGCTCGACGATATCGATGGCGCGGTCCACCCCGGCGCAGAAGCCCCGGGGCCCGGCCAGCACGATCTGCTGCAGCGGTAGCGGCGTGGTCATGAGGCCCTCACTGTGCCGGTTCAAGATGTGCTGAAATCGATCATGATGATAACGCATCGCGAGCTCGAAACCCTGGGCGGGCGCGGCCCCTGGGCGCTCATCGCTGTGGATCCACCAGCACTTTCATGGTCTCACCGCGTTCCATCAGGGCCAGCGCTTCTTTCACCTGCCCGAGCCCCACGCGGTGAGTCAGGAGCGGGCCGGGCTCGATTGCTTTCGATTCGAGGAGTTCCACTGCGCGTCGGATCATGACCGGCGTGTGGTGGAAGGCTCCCGCCAGCGTGAGCTCTTCGTAGTGAGCCCGGCGCGTATCCACGCGCACCGAGGTCCCCGGGGCGCAACCCCCAAACAGTACCACGGTGCCTCCCCGGCCCACCCCATCGATGGCCTGCTCCCAGACCTCCGGGCGGCCGGTGGCGTCCACCGTGACATCGGGCCCCCGCCCACCGGTCAGTCCCCGGAGGTGGTCGGCCATGTCGGGGGTCGCCAGGGTGTCCACGCAGGCCCCGAGCCCCATGCCCCGCACCCGCTCGAGCCGCCACCCGTCCTTGCCCACGACCACAACGCGGGCCCCTCGTTGCCCGGCGGCCATGGCCAGCAGGCAGCCGAGCGGCCCGTGGCCGAAGATCGCCACCGTCATCCCGGACTCCACGCGGCCCCGCTCCACTCCGAGGAGGGCGCAGGCCAGCGGCTCGGCGAAGGCGGCGCTCGAGGCGGCCAGGCCCGGCCCGATCGGCACCACGTTGCGCGCGACCAGACGCGGGGGCAACGCGAGATACTCGCCGTAGGCGCCGTTGACGAAGAGCAGGTCCTCGCAGAGATTGGGCCGGCCCGCCGCGCAGAGCCGGCACTGCCCGCACGGCGCGGAGTTGGCGGCGACCACGCGATCCCCTTCCCGCAGGCCGGAAGCGCGGCGCCCCACCGCGGTGACCACGCCGGCCAGCTCGTGGCCGAACACGGTGGGCACGCGCGGGATCATGACGGGATGGCCGCGGCGCAGGGTCTTGACGTCGGTGCCACAGGTGAGCGCCGCTTCCACGCGCACCACGAGCCCGCCCGGCTCCGGCTCGGGCATCGGAATGTCCTCGAAGCGCAGATCACCCGGGCCGTAGAACACCTGGGCCCGCATGGCTACGCGAGCGCTCTGGGTCGAGGCAGGCGCGCGCCGAGCCAGCCGCGGAGCGCGATGGCGAGGCGACGGGCGGCGGGGAGCGTCACGCGGCGGGCGAAGACGTCGAAGCGGCGCGCCTCGATCGCTCGCAGCAGCGCGAAGTAGGTGCGGCCCATGATCTCGGCCGCGAAGAGCCCGCGCGCGTCCGCGGCGGGCAGCGCGGCCCAGGCGCGCTCGTAGTACTCGCGGGCGCGCCCCGCCTCGAAGGCCATGAGCTGAACGAACTGCGGCGTGTAGCGCCCCTGCGCCAGATCGTCCGCGGTGACGCCGAAGCGGCGCAGGTCCGCCTGCGGAAGGTAGACGCGCCCGATGCGGGCGTCCACCTGGACGTCCCGCAGGATATTGGTGATCTGGAGCGCGACCCCCAGGTTCACCGCGTACTCGCGCGCGCGCGGATCCGAGTAGCCGAAGATCTCGATGCAGCAGAGCCCCACCGCCGAGGCCACCCGGTAGCAGTAGGGATACAGCTCGTCGAAGGTCTCGTAGGTCGGGTGGTCCATGTCCATCTCGACCCCGGCGATGATCTCCTCGAGGGCGGCGCGCGGGATCGGGAACCGGCGAACCGCCACCTGCAGCCGCTGGCCGGCCGGATGCTCGGGCCGGCCCTCGTAGACGCGCGCGATCTCGTCACGCCAGCGCCAGAGCTCGGCGCGCTGCTGCGCGCGGTCCGTCACGAGGTCCACCGCGTCGTCCACGATGCGGCAGAAGGCGTAGCACGCGAAGATCGCCTCGCGCTGGGCTCGCGGCAGGCAGAGAAACGCGTAGAAGAAGTTCGACCGGCTCTTGCGCGTCAGGCGCGAGACGAACTGGCCCGCGTTCATGGCTTCACGCCTCTTCCTGCTACCGCCCATTACGCCACGCTCCTCCCGCTCCGGCTGGCGCGCGTATAGCCGTGGTCGGTGAACCAGGCCACCGCGTCTGCCAGGGCGGTCTCCGCGGGAGTTTGCGGCAGGCCCAGCTCACGGATGGCCTTCTCGGCGCTGAAGTACATGCGCTTGCGGGCCATGCGCACCGCGGTGAGTGGTACCGGGGGTGGGCGGCGCGTGATCTTCGAGACGCCTTCCATGGCGGCGGCGGCCATCCACGCCACCGCGTAGGGCACCCGGAAGCGCGGCGCGGGCACGCCGGTCAGGGCCGAGAGCATCTGGAAGATCTCGATCAGCGACAGGTTGCGATGACCGAGGATGTAGCGCTCGCCCACCCGGCCCTGCCGGGCGGCCAGGATGTGCCCGCGCGCCACGTCGCGCACGTGCACCACGTTGAGGCCGGTGTCCACCGAGCCAATCATCCGGCCGTTCAGGAAGTCCACGATCATCTGCCCGGTGGGCGTGGGCTTGACGTCCCAGGGCCCGATGGGCGCCGACGGGTTGACGATGACCACCGGCGCCCCGCGCGCGGCCCATTCGTCGGCCACGCGCTCGGCCAGGAACTTGGAGGCCTTGTAGGCGCCGACCATGTCGGCCAGCGCCACCGGGGTCGTCTCGTCGCCCGGCGTGCCATCCTTGGGGATGCCCACCGCGCCCACCGTCGAGGTGTAGACGATGCGCTCGGCCCCCGCCTCGGAGGCCGCGGCCAGCAGGTGGCGCGTGCCGTCCACGTTCGCGCGGTAGAGCACACGCAGGTCCGGCGCCCACAGGCGGTAATCCGCGGCGACGTGATAGACGTGGCGCGCCCCCGCCACCGCGGTCCGGAGCGAGGCGGCGTCCAGCAGGTCGCCCTCGACGATGTCCACCGCAGAGCCCTCGAGGGCCCGGCGGTCTCCGCCCCGGCGCGCCAGCACGCGCACGGTGTGGCCATCCGCGATGAGCTCGCGCACGAGGTTGGCTCCCACGAACCCGGTGCCGCCGGTGACGAGAACGTTCACGGCGGCGGCGAGGCGGCGAGCGCCGCGAGCAGGCGCGCGACCGCGGCCAGCGCCCGCTGGGTAGCGCGCCGCAGCGCCACCGCCCGCGGCAGCACCCGCGGGTGGGTCAGGGTCAGGGTCAGCGCGCGCACGGTGCGCAGCTTGCCCGCCGACGTCACCAGGTCGATCAGCTCGGGCGGCAGGCTCTCGGCCGCGGTGTCCGACACGCCTCGCACCACCAGGGCCGGACAGCCCGCGCCGGCCGCATGGGCCAGGATCACGGAAGACTCCATGTCCACCGCCACCGCGCCGGTGCGGGCGAAGAGCGCCGACTTCGCCTCGGCGCTGCCGACCACCTCGCGCGAGGTCACCAGAGTGCCGCCGCGCGCGGCGCCGGCCAGCTCGGTAGCCTGGCGGTGCGGCGTGGGCGTCACGTTGAGCCGCTCGCCGTCGGGACCCAGCACGCTCTCGGGCAGGACGAGCTGGCCGGCGCGCAGGTCCGGGGCGAGGCCCCCGCAGACCCCGCCCGAGACGACGAGCGGATGATTGAAGCCGGCCAGGAGCCGCGGCCAGCGGGAGACGAGGAGACCGGCCCGCAGCCCGACCGGAGCCACCCGGAGGAGGCCGCGGCCGAAGGCGGGAAACGGCAGCAGCGTGATCGCGGGGAGCTCGAGCCGGCGGGCCAGCGCCCGCGCCTCGAGCTCAACCGCGGTGAGGATCAGGATCCCGGACACTCTCCGCGGCCGTCGCCTTCTCGGCCTTCTCCCGCTCCTTGCGCTCGAGCCACGCCCTCCAGCTGTTCCCGGCCGCGGTGTCCTTGCCGGTGAACTTGACGTTGGCGAGCTCGGAGTAGCGGAGCGTGAAGGGGCCCTCGCCGCTCTCCTCGAAGTACTCCAGGTAGGGTTCCGGCCCGTAGGTATTGCGATTGAAGATGTAGCCGACGACCTCGGTGCCGTCGGCCTTGACGATGGTCGTGTTGCCGCGGTAGTCGAAGGCGAACTCGACCACTTCCGCCAGCGTGAGGTACTGACCGACGTCGGGCACCCAGCCCTCGAGGGTCATGCGGGCCCCCTACAGCTTGCCGGTCAGCGTGACCCCGACCGTCTCGACGAAGCCCTTCACCGAGCTGAACGTGTAGTCGACCGCGGTGGCCTCGTACCCGCAGTGCACCATGCAGTCGCGGCACTTCTCGTTCCCGCTCTTCTTGCCGTAGTTCTCCCAGGGGGTGGTGTCCATCAGCTCCTGGAAGGTGCGGGCATAGCCCTCCTGCAGGAGGTAGCACGGGCGCTGCCACCCGAACATGTTGTAGGTCGGGTTGCCCCACGGGGTGCACTCGAAGTCGTGCTTGCCCATGAGGAAGCGCAGGAAGAGTGGGGACTGGTTGAAGCGCCAGCGCTTCTTCGGCTTCGAGAGCATGCGGGAGAACAGCTCGTGGGTCCGCGCCTCCAGCAGGAAGTGCTCCTGGTCGGGGGCCTTCGAGTAGCTGTAGCCCGGGGAGATCATCATGCCCTCGACGCCCAGGCTCATCATCTCGTCGAAGAACTCCCGCATCCGGAGCGGGGAGGCCCCGTCGAAGAGCGTGCTGTTGGTGGTGACCCGGAAGCCGCGCGCGACCGCTTCCCTGATCGCGGGGACCGCCTGATCGTAGACCCCGTCGCGGCACACCGCTTCGTCGTGATCGTCGCGGAGGCCGTCCATGTGGACGCTGAACGAGAGGTACTTCGAGGGGGTGAAGAGATCGAGCTTCTCCTTCAGCAGGATGGCGTTGGTGCAGAGATACACGTACTTCTTCCGCTTCACCAGCTCGGCCACCAGGCGGTCGATGTCCGGGTACATCAGCGGCTCCCCACCCGGGATGCTGACCATCGGCGCCCCGCACTCCTCCACCGCGGCGAGGCACTTCTCCACGCTCAGGTTCTTCTTCAGGATCTGGGCCGGATACTGGATCTTGCCGCAACCCGCGCAGGCCAGGTTGCAGCGGAAGAGCGGCTCCAGCATCAGAACGAACGGATAGCGCTTGCGCCCCGCCAGCTTCTGGCGCAGGACGTAGGTCGCCACCGTCCACATCTGAGACAGCGGAACGCTCATGTCGCGGACCCTTTCGCCCGGTCAAGGGGTTGCGGACAGCCGCTCAGCCGACCATCGGCCGAGCGTCACCCGATTGACATTGTACAGTAGCAGAAAGACCGCCAGATGGACCACTAATCCCGTGGCGGCGATGACCAGCTCGCCGATCCACAGCGTCACGACGACGGCGACCGCCAGGACCAGGTAGTAGAGCGCGATGCCGAGGCGAGGCGAGCCCGGGCGCGCCGCGCCCGCCACCCAGACGTACCCCCCGACCGTGGCCCACCCCACCACGAGCCAGCCCGCGAAATTGGACAGCGGCACCCCGAAGTAGAATCCCCCCTCCGGGTACGAGAAGATGTGACCGAGGAACCAGCGCCCGCCCCGCACCGCCGCCGGATCGATCACGACGTCGAGCAGCGTCATGAGCACGCCCGCCAGGGCCACCGTGCGCGCCCTTCCGGCGCGGCTCCCTGCCCAGCCCGGACCGAACGCGCGCCGGGCCAGGCAGAAGGAGGCGTAGGCCAGGAACGGAAACGACAGCGGCGCGAAGAACGGCACGTTGGAGAGATACAGCTCCGCGCCCGCGGTGGCGCCGGTGTAGTGGTAGAGCCCGAACGGAATCCCCACGCGCGTGGAGAGCAGCTCCGCCCCGAGCGCCACGAGACCCCCCCAGAGCAAGAGCCCGAGGGTCCGCGCGCGTCCGAGGTCGCGCGCGCCCGCCAGGAGGAAGATGGCCAGGAAGCCGAACACGTAGGGCCTCAGCACGAAGGAACCCGCGAGCAGGGTCACGACGGCCCAGAGCGCCTCGAGCGAGTTCGCCACGCGCTCACGATACGGAACTCGCGGCTTTTTTTCAAGAACGGCGCCGAGATTGCCCGCGCCGTGTGCTAGTATCTACCGATGTTTTCGACGCCCACGCCCGAATTCTGGCCGGCGCCGCTGCGTCCGATCGCGGCCCTGGGGCGCAGCACCCTCGACGTGCTCTCGGCCCTGGGGCGCTTCGGCCGCTTCTTCGGCCAGGCGGTCGGCTACATCGTCGTTCCCCCGTTCAAGTTCGGCCGGTTCATCGACCGCGTCCATTTCATCGGCTTCCGGTCCCTGACCATCGTCATCCTGACCGGCGCCTTCACCGGCATGGTGCTCGGGCTGCAGATCTTCCTGACCCTGTCGCGCTTCGGGTCGGAAGCCTACCTGGGCCCCGCGGTGGCGCTCTCGCTGATCCGCGAGCTGGGCCCGGTCCTGTGCGCGGTCTTCGTCACCGGCCTCGCCGGCTCGGCGCTGACCGCCGAGATCGGCATCATGAAGATCACCGAGCAGATCGACGCCCTGCAGGTCATGGCGCTGAACCCGATGCGCTACCTGGTGGCGCCGGCCCTCGTGGCGGGGGTCATCACCTTCCCGCTGCTGACCGCCATCTTCGACGTGGTGGGCATCCTGGGCGGCTACCTGGTCGGGGTGGAGCTGCTCGGGCTCTCGCCCGGCACCTACTTCGGCGAGATGAAGACCTTCGTCACCATGTCCGATCTCATGACCGGTTACTGGAAGGCGATCTCGTTCGGATTGATCGTGCCGTGGGTCTGCACCTACAAGGGCTTCCACTGCGGGCACGGCGCCGCGGGCGTGGCGCGCGCCACCACCGAGGCGGTGGTCTTGACCTCCATCCTCATCCTGGTCTGGGACTACTTCCTGGGGTCCGTGCTGCCGTGATCCGGGTCCAGGGCCTCCACAAGCGCTTCGGCAGTCAGCCGGTCCTGCGCGGCCTCGACCTCGACATCGCCACCGGCGAGATCATGGTGGTGATCGGACGGAGCGGCGGCGGCAAGTCGGTGCTGCTCAAGCATCTCATCGGCCTGCTCCGGCCCGACGCGGGAACGGTCGCGGTGGACGGCACCGAGATCACCCGGATGCGCGGAAGCGAGCTCGATGGGGTGCGCGAGCGCTACGGGGTGGTCTTCCAGGGGGGCGCCCTGTTCGACTCGATGTCGGTGTCGGACAACGTGGCCTTTGCTCTCCGAGAGAAGACCCGCCTCGGACACGCGGAGATCCGGGGCCGGGTGGAGGAGAAGCTGGAGCAGGTCGGGCTCACCGGGATGGGGCACAAGAATCCCGCCGAGATCTCGGGCGGGATGCGCAAGCGGGTGGCGATCGCGCGGGCCCTGGTCACCGAGCCCGAGATCGTCTTCTTCGACGAGCCCACCACCGGCCTCGATCCGATCCTGGTCAATACCATCCACCACCTCATCCTGGAGCTGCACCGCAAGTTCCGCTTCACCGCGGTCATGGTGAGCCACGAGATCCCGGAGATCTTCGAGATCGCGGACCGGGTCGCCATGCTCCACGAGGGCGTGATCGTCGAGGTCGGGCCGCCGGAGGCGGTGCGCGCCTCCGCCAACCCCATCGTTCAGCACTTCATCCGCGGGGACGTCGAGGCGGCGCCCGCGGGGCAACGATCCTAGGCGGGGAGAAAAGAATGAAGCGTTCGGCACTGGATCTGGGCGTCGGCATCTTCGTGCTCATCGGCCTCCTGGCGCTCGGCTGGCTGTCCGTGAAGCTGGGGCGCGTCGATCTCCTGGGCAATCGGGGCTACGTGGTGAGCGCCGATTTCCCCTCGGTGGGCGGGCTCAAGTCGGGGTCCGCGATCGAGATCGCGGGCGTCGAGATACGGCGCGTGGACCGCAAGCAACTCCAGGACAACCAGGCGCCGGTGGTCATGGTGATCCAGCCCCGCCTCAAGCTCCAGGAGGACTCGATCGCCTCCATCAAGACGAAGGGCCTGATCGGGGAGCGGTACGTGCGCATCAGCCCGGGCGGCTCCGACAAGATCATCGAGCCCAACGGGCGGATCCGCGAGGTCGAGCCCCCCGTCGACATCGAGGAGCTGCTGTCCAAGTACATCTTCGGCAAGGTATAGACTCACTTTCCAACCGGGAGGCATTCGATGAACTGGCTTGGCATGGGAGCAGTGGTGCTGGCGGGGGCCCTGGTGGTCGCGGTGAGCCCGCCGCCCGCCGCGGCCGGGGTGCCCACCGACCAGCTGAAGGGCGCGGTGGAGCGGGTGCTCAAGACCCTGGACGATCCGACGTTCAAGGGCGACCCCAGGTCCCCCGAGCGTCGCGGGGCCGTCCGCAAGATCGCCAACGAGATCTTCGACTTTGCCGAGATCGCCAAGCGGTCGATGGCCCGGCACTGGCAGCCGCTCTCCGAGGCCCAGCGGAGCGAGTTCGTGGGCCTGTTCGCCGAGCTGCTGGAGCGCTCTTACATCTCCAAGATCGAGACCTACGGGGGCGAGAAGATCCAGTACATCGCCGAGCGCGTGGACGGGGACTTCTCGACCGTCTCCACCAAGATCATCACCAAGAACGGCACCGAGGTGCCGGTCGACTACCGCATGATCAAGCGAAGCGACCGCTGGCTCGTCTACGACGTCAGCATCGAGGGCGTGAGCCTCGTGTCGAACTACCGGACGCAGTTCAACAAGATCATCCAGACCACGTCCTACAACGAGCTGGTCTCCAAGCTCCGGAACAAGCAGGACGAGCTGCTCGCCGAGGACAAGGGCGGCAAGAAGAAGTGACCGCGGCCGCGCTCGCGGCGGCGGCATGAAGGCGATCATCCTGGTGGCCGGGGTCGCGCGGCGGCTGGCGCCGCTCACCGATCACACCCACAAGGCGCTGCTGCCGGTGGGCGGCCGCTCTCTGCTCGATCGCATGCTGGACGGGCTCGCCGCGAACGGCGTGGACGAGTCGGTCCTGGTGGTCGGGCATTGCCAGGATCAGGTGCGGCGCGCCGCGGG
>JBBDXI010000100.1:7998-13897 GCA_040902425.1 Phycisphaerales bacterium | reverse complement strand
CACGTTCAGCACCGGCGCCTGCGTGCTCTCGTCGCAGTTGGCGTAGGCGTCGCCGGCGGCGTACTTCGTCAGGAAGCACCCGAAGTCGGCGACGTTCAGCACCGGCGCCTGCGTGCTGCCGTCGCAGTTGGGGTAGCACGAGCCGCTCACCGCGTAGTACACGCGCCCGATCAGGATGCGCGGGCCGCTCAGGATCGCCGCCCAGTAGGGGTAGTTGGTGGTCACGCCGGTCTGGCCGTGCTCGCTGTAGACGGTCACGTCGGGCCCGGAGAACGTCCGGGGGTCGCCGGGGTTGAGCAGGCCGCCGATGCGGATGCCGTGGATGCGAGTGGCCAGCTTGAAGCCGACCGTCTGCCCGGCGGGGATCGTGACCGGCGTCGCGAGCGCGACGTGGAGCGCGGTCCAGGCGCCGGGGTTGGCGGGGAAGGTGAAGTCGGTGTTGACGACCCACCCGAAGGGCGGCTCGGTGTGGCTGACGCTCTGCGTGTTGAACAGATAGGTGCCGGGCGGGTGGACGTAGACGCGCCCCTCGGGGCCGTCGGCGTTGCTGTGGGTGCCGGAGGAGGTGTAGTAATCGAGGCCGGTGACGGTCACCTCGGCGGCGCCGGCGGTGACGTCGAAGAAGATGGAGCCGATGGTGGCGACCGGCCCGGGGACCGTCCCGGGGATCGTCCCCTGCACGCGGTCGCAGGCGACCGAGGGGCAGGCGCTGCCCGCGCCGCGCCAGGTCCCCCCCGCGCCGGCGCAGGCGAAGGAGGTGGCGGCCGTGCAGGCGCCGTCCGTCCCGCAGCAGGCGCCCAGGGGCGGCTGGGCGCAGCTCACCGAGACACACGGCGCGCCGGCGGTGAAGGTCCCGCCGGCCGCCGCGCAGCCGCCGGCGCTGGCGACGGTGCACGAGCCGTCGGGGCGGCAGCAGGCGCCGGCGGCCGGGGCGGTGAGGGTGAGCCTGTACCAGAGGATCTCGTGGGGCTCGCCCCGGATCACGTTGACCGGGCCGCCCGCGGGGTAGGTCGTCACAGCGCCGGCGCCGTCGGTGATGGAGAACGCGCAGTTGAGGTCCACCACGTGGCTGCTGCACGTGAGCATGTCCTGGAACTCGTTGAGGAAGACGCTCCGCATCTTGTCGTCGGTCGGCGAGGGGAGGGTGTTGGCGAGGTTCTGCCCCCCCAGGGCGAGGTAGTAGACGCCGCCCTGAACGAAGTCGCGGGTAAGGGTGGAGTTGGCCCCGCCCGCGGTGGTGGAGATGCCCACGTTGTCGTTGTTGAAGCCGGGGATGGGGTGAAGGTCGGCGTCGTAAACCCACAGCTCGGTGTCGGAGTTGTGGCCCTGGCCGGCGGTGCTGATGGTGATGAGGCCCCCGGCGAAGGTGCCGAGGTCGACGGGGGTGACCGCGACGGAGTCGTAGGTCATGGTGTAGGTCCCGGTGGTCGCGGTCCCGCCGGTGACACGGTCGTAGAGCTTCTCGGCGCGCCCGAAGCCGTACCACTTCATGGTGCGGGCGGGCGTGTTCACGGTGACGGGCGTGAGGGTGTTCCAGAAGTTGGCGGTGAAGTCGTCGGTGCCCGAGCCGGTGGGCGCGGGGCCGGGGTAGTAGTTGACGGCGCTGTCCCACTGGCCGAGGCCGCGGAAGTTCCTGAAGTGGCCCGCGGTGCCCGTCTGGCCGAAGAGGAGGCGGTGGCGGTAGACGCCCAACGGGGCCGGGACGGTCTGGAAGAGGAAGTAGTCGGCGGTGTTGAGGTCGCCGGTGCCGTTGGTGAGGGCGCCGGTGGAGGCGCCGACCACGGTGTCGCCCGCCTGGAGGACGATGGGCCCGTTGGCCAGGGCCTGGGTCTTGTTGTCGTTGGGCTCAACCTCGGGGTGGATGGTCTGCGCCGAGGCCGCGCCCGCCATGCCGCACGCCGCCACCATCGCCGCCGCCGACCGGTTCCGCATGCTCCCGCTCATCGCGCGCCTCCTCGTTGGGTGGTCTGGAATCCCCGCTCACGTTCCCCCGGGTTCCCGCGGGGCCGGCGGCGCGCCCCGGGTGTCGCGACCGCTCAGCGGCAGCCCGCGGCGTACTTCGTCAGGAAGCAGCCGAAGTCGGCCACGTTCAGCACCGGCGCCTGCGTGCTCTCGTCGCAGTTGGCGTACGCCTCCCCGGCCGCGTAGCGGGTGAGGAAGCAGCCGAAGTCGGCCACGTTCAGCACCGGCGCCTGCGTGCTGTTGTCGCAGTTGGCGTAGCAGGCCGGGGCCGGGCAGTTGGCGCCGGCGCACGTCACGCCCTCGCCGCGGAAGACGCCGCCGGCCGCGAGGCAGTCGCCCAGCGACACGACCGAGCAGGCGCCGGAGGGGGCGCAGCACGCCCCTGTGGCCGTGAGCGGCACCGGGTCGTACACCACCGCCCCGCTGAACCCGTTGTTCGCGACCGCCGTGCCGGTGAACACCGGCGCCCGCCGGTGGTTCCCCGTCAGCGTCAGGTCGGCGTTGCTGGCGTTGGCGGCCGAGTTCCTCATGCGCAGCCCGCCCGTGTGGGCCACGATGACGACGCCCGCGGTGGTCCCCTGCTGGATGAAGAGCGGGGAGGGCAGGTCCAGGTGCACCGGCGGGTTGGTGGTCGAGGTGCCGTTGGAGATGACGTTGAAGGTCCCCAGGCTGCGCCAGCCGTCGGGGCTGCCGTCGAACCCGAGATAGGTCCCATCCCGGGCGTACACGGTCGCGCTCACGGGCGTCCCCACCGCGATGTTGCTGTTGTAGTCGATGCGGCTGACGGCGAGGTTCGCCCCCGCGGCGGCGGTGAGGTCGAGGTACAGGCCGACGTTGGCGACGCTCGAGCTGGTGTTGCCGGTGTTGAAAGGCGGCACGAAGACGCCGTGGGGCGAGACGAGCACCCCGGCGCACGCCTGGACCCCGCAGGCCGTCGGCTTCCAGGATGAGCCCAGGGCGATGCAGTCGGCCGCCAGCGTGTTCGCGCACGTCCCGTCCGGCGCGCAGCAGGCCCCCGGCTGGGCGCAGGTGACCGTCGAGCACGGCTCGCCGGCGCCGTGCCACGTGCCGCCGCTCCCGATGCAGGCCGCCCTGAGGATCGAGTCGCAGGTGCCGTCGGTCTTGCAGCAGGCGCCCGGCTGCGGGCACGGGCCGGAGGCGCAGGCGATGCTGTCGCCCTTGTAGACGCCCCCGGCAGCGCCGCACGCCGCGATGGTGGCGGAGCTGCACGTCCCATCGGCGGCGCAGCAGGCGCCGGTGTTGGCCGGGTTGTGGGCGGAGAACGTGAAGTTCATGCGCAGCACCCCGGAGCTCTGGGTAGCGAAGGCGCTCGCGACGGTGTTGAAATAGGCCCGCGACGCCTCGCCGGGGGCGCTGGTCGCCGACATCTGCAGCGAGCTGAACGTGGGGTTCGAGACCACCAGCTCCACCAGCAGGTCGCCCAGCGCCGGGTCGTACACGAAGGGCGTCCCCTCCAGCACCGCCTGGAAGTTGGTGTCCGAGGCGCCCTGGAAGACGTTGAGGTACGCCGGCGCCACGTAGAAGTCCGTCATCCCCGGCGGGATCTGGGAGTTCGGCGCGCCGTTGTGGGTCCCGGTGTTGTCAGGCGGCGCCACGAGCGATCCCGGCGGCACGGCGCTGTACCCCAGCCGCACCACCAGCCCCGTGCGGTACCGCAGGTTGTTGAGAGGGGCCAGCGCGATGCGGGTGATCAGGGCGGGCTGGCCGGCCGTGATGTTGCTGAAGAGCGAGGACGCGAACACCTCGTGGTAGTCGGTGCTGGTCCCGAAGGGGATCGTGTTCCCGCCGGCGGTCGGGGCCGTCGTGGGGAAGATGTCCGCCGCGGCGCCCGCGGCCAGGAACAGGGACATCGGGGCGGCGAGTGCACAGGCGCGGCGACGGCTCATGGTCAGATCCTCCTTGCAGGGGTTCCGCTGAACGGCGGCACCCTACCGCGCGCCCGGCGGGGGCACAACCGCAATTCGAGAATATTTCTGGAAATCTCCCGGAATCCCTGTTGCACGCGGGGCTTGCGGCGGTCACGATGCGCCCGCCGTGCCCGTTACCATCGCGAACATCCCCGCCCGCGACATCTCCGCACCCCCGCCCCCGGAGCCACCCCGGCTCTCGGAGGCGGCGGCCGGCGTCCTTCACGACCTCCGGGCCGCCCTGGATGACCTCATCGCCCGGGCCCCCGGCCGCCCCGAGAAGGCCGTGGACCTCGAGCGGGCCCTGGGCGTCAGCAAGAAGCTCGCCTGGCAGGTCTTCCGCATCGTCCGCTCCGAGGACCTCTCCGAGATCGCCAACATCCCCTCACCCGCCTCCGCCCGCACCCTCCTGGCCGCCGCACGAAAGCACGGCGTCCCCGCCCGGCTGCGCGACCGTGCCGCCGCGGCCTTCGCCCGCTTCGACCGCTTCGCCGCCGACCAGGCCGACGACCGGGCCGGGCTGGTGACCCTGCTGAGCGGGGCCGCGGCTCCGGCCCGCGACTCCTACGAGATCAACATCCGCAAGGCGGCCTTCCGGGCCAACGCGCACATCTGGGGGGCGAAGGTGGAGCTGATGGCCCGCACGGTCATCCACCACGCGAAGCCGCGGCCCCTGCGGTCCGAGGATGTGGCGCTGATCATCGGAGACATCGGCCTGCAGCGCCTCCGCGAGGGGGAGCCCCTGGGGATGGTCCGCTACCTCCGCACCGGCGACACGCCCCGCCACCACGCCGACCACCCCATCCCCACCGACCGCCCGGAGGGCCCCCACCCGGTCGACCACGGCGTCGGCCTGCTCCACGAGTTCTGCACCCACCCGCTCCCACGCATCGTCCAGAAGGAGAGCGTCCTGGGCGGGTTCGAGACCGAGCTGGTCATGCCCGCCGGTCGCAGCGGCGCGGCCACGATCTTCTCCGAGCAGTTCCGCGAGAACGCCGAGACGGTCCCGCACCCCTACTACGACGTGCGGCTGTTCATCACCATCCCCGTCGAGACGGCCGTCTGCGACCTGCTGGTCCCGGCCGGCGCCTCGGACCCCGGCAGCGCGCGGGTAGCGGTCTACGGGCGCCGCCCCCACCCCGAGCACGTTTTCGACGAGCGGAAGGCGGACCTCCTGCCCCAGCGCGAGTCGGCGATCTACCTCGGCACCCTGGACCAGCCGCCCGCCATCACCGGGTCCGGCCGGCACGCGGAGGCCGTCCGCTACGTCCTGCATCACCGCGGATGGCTGGGCTCGCGCTACGACGTGTACCGCTGCCGTCTGCAGTACCCGGTGCTGCACACGCTCGTCTGCCTGCGGGCCGACGCGACGACGCGGTAGGTGGGGGGGGCGTCTACAGGCGCATCGCCTGGGCCATCGCCTTGCCCATGTCGGCCGGCGAGAGCGCGACCTTCACGCCGGCCTCCTGGAGCGCCGTGATCTTCGCATCCGCCGTGTCCTCCGCGCCCCCGATGATCGCGCCGGCGTGGCCCATGCGCCGCCCGGGCGGGGCGGTCCGCCCGGCGATGAACGCGGCCACGGGCTTCTTGACGTTGGCCTGGATGTAGCGGGCGGCCTCGATCTCGTCGGTCCCCCCGATCTCGCCGATCATGAGGATGCCGTGGGTATCCGGGTCGGCCTCGAACAGGCGGATCACGTCGAGGTGCGACAGGCCGCGGACCGGGTCGCCGCCGATGCCGACGCACGTGGACTGGCCCAGGCCGAGGTTGCTGGTCTGCCAGACGGCCTCGTAGGTGAGCGTCCCCGATCGGCTGACGATGCCGACGGCCTTGCCGAGCTTGGACTGGCTGACGTGGGTGTTGATGTAGCCGGGCATGATGCCGATCTTGCAGCCGGCGCTGGTGTAGGGGCTGTCGGGGGTCTCGCCGGTGCCGGTCTTGGGGCCGGGGGTGATCACGCCGGGGCAGTTGGGGCCAACGAGAACGACCCGAGACCAGTCCCGGGGGGG
>JBBDXI010000100.1:0-7988 GCA_040902425.1 Phycisphaerales bacterium | reverse complement strand
CACGACCCGATGTCGGCTCGGAGAGCCGACCTACCCCGTTCACCTCATCCAGCACCGCCCGCACCCTGATCATGTCCTGGACCGGCACGCCCTCAGTGATCGCGCAGATCGTCGTGATCCCCGCCGCGGCCGCCTCGAGGATCGCATCCCCCGCGAGCCCCGGGGGCACGAAGATCATGGTCGCGTCCGCCCCCGTCGCCTTCACCGCCTGCTCGACGGTGTCGAAGATCGGCAGCCCGTTGGCGTCCTTGGTGCCGCCCTTCCCGGGCGTGACCCCCCCCACCATCTTCGTGCCGTAGAGCAGGCACCCGCGGGTGTGCTGGGCCCCGAAGGCGCCGGTGATGCCCTGGCAGATGACGCGGGTCTGGGCGTTGACGAGGATGGCCATGGGCGGGACGGTAGAGACCCGCGGGGGAGGGGGCAAGTTCGCCGCCCTCCCGCCGGCCGCGGGCGCTACTTCGCCCGCTCGTATGTGATCTCGACGACCGTGAACGGCTCGCCGTACTGCACTTCCTGGATGGTGAGGGTGTAGCGGTCGGGCCCATCGAACCGGGTGGCAAGGCGGATGGTCTTGCCGATCTCGCCGGTCATCGGCTCATCCATAGCGCCGAACATGGTCAGCCCGTCGCCGTCCTTGTTCAGGCCCCCGTGGTAGTGCAGCAGGCCGGTGCCCATGGTGTCGGCCCACGTGCCCGTGAACTGCTTGCGGATGATGTCGTACCCGAGCATCCCCAGGCCGCTGACCGGCTGTTCCATCATGGTCCCGGTGGTCCGCTGGAGCAGGAACCGCCCGCCGAGCACCAGCTCGTTGCTGGCCGTCCCCGGCGCGTCGGCGACGGCGCCGCCGCCCATCAGGCGGGTGGTCGTCTTCCACTCCCCCACCATCTTCTTCAGCACCTCGTGCTGGGCGCTGGGGGCCATGGCTTTGGACCAGGCCTCCATCGCCGCCTGCATGTCGGCTGGGACCGCGGGATGCTCCTTCGGCGGCCCCTGCGGCGGGGGCGCCTTCTCCGGCTGCGAGAGGCCGAGCACGCCGGCGCTGAGGCCGCCGAGCAGGGTGAGAGCGGTGATCACGATCGTCGTCCGTCGCATGGGTCGTCTCCTCGGGGTGTGGGGGTCGGGAACCGGAGCGGGCGCGCGGGCGCGGGGGGTCGGGGCAGGGGCGGCAGGGCCGGACTACTTGTGGAAGGTCGCGGGGATGGTCCTGGTCTTGTGGTGCCCGCGGTTGGGTGCCTTCTCGAGGCGGCGGTAGACCCAGAGGTCGGGCGACTCGCCGGAGCGCTGGAAGGCGTCGAGCACGCGGGGGAGCCAGCGCTTGAGCATCGTGCCCCAGCCCATCGACATCATGATGTTGTAGAGGAACGGCTGGCCCTCGAGGCCGGTCTGCGTGAGCGTCAGGCGCGCCCCGCCCGCCTCTTCCGCGAGCGTCCACTCCAGGCGCATCGGCGGCGGCTGGCGCTTGCCCGGGCGGGCGGTGGAGACCCACGACCAGACCATCCGGCGGGGCGGATCCAGCTCCAGCACGCGGCACTGGACCAGGCCGGTGAAGCTCAGCATCGGGTCCACGCGGAACTGGAACTCCCGCCCCTCCTCGGGGGCGAAGTCGTTGGGCATCAGCCACTGGGCGAGGGCCTCGCCGTCGGTGAGCGCGGCCCAGACCACCCCGATCGGGTGCTGATACAGGGCGGATTTGCGGAGGACCCTCTGGGTCTTGCTGGGGGCGGCGGCGGTCATGGTTCGCTCCGGTGCGGGTGCGGCGGACGGGTGGGCAATGGTCACGGCTTCTCCTTTTTGGTGGCCCGACCGTGGCGGCGGTCGAGGTAGGTGCCCAGCTTGTCGAGGCGGTCGGTCCAGAAGCGGTCGTACGCGCCGATCCACTGCGAGACCTCGTTCAGGGGGTCGGCCCGCAGCGAATAGACCCGCATCCGCCCCCGCTTCTCGACCAGCACCAGCCCCGCCCGCCGGAGCACCGCCAGATGCTGGCTGAACCCCGACTGGGTGATGCGGAAGGCCTTGGCGACCGCGTCGAGCATGGCGGAGACGGTCTTCTCCCCCTCGCGGAGCAGGTCGAGGATGGCCCGGCGGGTGGGGTCCGCGATGGCGTGGAAGACCGAGGCGTCGGCGGGGATGCGGGACATGCCACTAATATATCAGCGATTACTGAAATGTCAAGGGGCCCTTTCAGAGCGTCGCGTTGATCGGGCAACTGGCTAGCGCCCGGGCCGAACACGCCTCCGCGGCGCCGCTATGGCATCGGGTATCGTGCCGCCCGCCGCCGCCAGACGGCGCAGGGTCTCGCGATGAACCAGCGCCTGCAACCCCGCGTTCACGAGGGCCGATGTGCCCCGGATCCCGGAGTACCGCCGGGCGGTTCGCAGCAGGTCCCCGTCGATACTGAGCGTCGTGCGTATAGGCGCGGCCATACGACCATTGAAACGGGCCCTCCCCTGCCGTCAACCTGAACCGAGCGCGTCCGGCGCAATAGACTTGCGGGAACCGCACCCGGTTTGGAGCCCCCATGCGCGCGATCGTCACCGGCCAGGTCGGGATGGACAAGAAGCAGTACCTCCAGGCCGCGGCCGACTTCGCCGGCGACCAGGGGGAAGAGCTGACGATCTACAACGTCGGCGACATCATGTACCGGGAGGCCCTCGACGTGCGGGCGGGCAAGATCCTCGACCTGCCCCTCTCGCGGCTGAACTCGCTGCGCCGGGCGGCCTTCAAGGACATCATCGCCGACTCGCGCGGCAAGAAGAACATCCTGGTCAACACCCACGGGACCTTCCGCTGGCGGCACGGCCTCTTCAGCGCCTTTGACTTCGACCAGATGCGGCTGCTGGAGCCCGACCTCTTCATCTGCCTGGTGGACAACATCGAGACCGTCCACCACCGCCTCCACCGCGACCACCTCGTGGATGCGACGCTGAAGGACTGCATGGTGTGGCGCGAGGAGGAGATCCTCGCCACCGAGCTGATGGCCCAGGCCCTCCCCGGGAGCAAGTTCTTCATCCTCAGCCGCGGCCGGCACGCCGACACGCGCCGCACGCTCTTCCGCCTCGTCTGCCGCCCGGGGATGCGGAAGGTCTACCCCAGCTTCCCCATGAGCCACGTGGTGGACCTGCCGGAGACGCTCGCCGAGATCGACGCGTTCCGGGCCGCGCTCGCGGAGCACTTCATCACCTTCGACCCCGGGGATGTGGACGAGAAGCTCCTGCTCGAGCGGGCCATCGCCGCGGCCAAGGACGGGAAGGACTTCCTGGAGGTGGCCCCGCACAGCTTCGCGGGGAGCAAGGCCGTGGGCGAACCGATCCGGGTCCGCGTCCGCGAGGTGCTGGACATCTCGGGGGACATCGACGGCCAGATCTACATGCGCGACTTCAAGCTGGTGGACCAGGCCGACATGATCTGCAGCCTGATCCCCGAGCTGCCGGGGGGCACGCCGGGCCTCAGCAGCGGCGTCGAGCGCGAGCTGCAGCACGCGTTCGAGCACACCAAGGAGGTGTACGTGGTCTGGAAGCCGAAGAAGCACCCCAGCCCGTTCATCACCGAGACGGCGACGAGGATCTTCGCCAGCGTGCCCGAGGCGCTCGCCTACTTCGAGAGCAAGGGGATGTTCGGGGAGCGGAACCTCTTCGGGCACTGATCAGGTCGACTGGATCCCGGCCAAGCGTGTTCCCCGCCCGACCCATATCCCGGTCAGAAACTCAAAATGGGTTGACGCTGGCAACGGGGCGTGGGAAGCTGGACCACATGAGAACGCACCTCCGTGTGTGGCCCTTGGGCCTGACATTGGTCGTGGGAGTGTTCGCGGCGTGCGGCTCACTCGAAAAACGCGCGAGCCTCATCAAACACGGGGACAGTCGGGAGGCGGTGACTGCCGCCATGGGGCCCCCGGGTGATCGGCAGTTCAGGGGCACGCGCGAAGCGTGGCAGTACGGCCAGACCGGCGCGGGCTTCGGCTACCACGACTACCGGGTTGTGTGGTTCACCGATGGCAAGGTGACCGGGCTCACGTCCTACAAGAGCCATGCCGCTGCCAGCGCGGCGAGTTCACACTTCAAGCCGATCCGGTGGGAAGAAGCCCCAGACTACACCGTCGAGGTCCGACAGCGCTGACCGGACCCACGAGTGATTCCGCGGTAGGGACTATGTCGGACCGAGCGGGCAGAGCGGGAGGCGAACCATGTCGTCGAACGAGCCGAGCGCAGCGCAGACCGGATGCTTCGCGCTAATCACCGTTCTCGTCCTCGTTTTCATTCTCGGCAAATGCACGAACCTTGGCGGCGATTCGGGAGGTTCGGGTTCGACTTCAACACGCCAGACCAGCCATGACCCCATCGCCGCCTACACGATGGCCGAGAAGTTCGTGACGGACCGACTCAAGTCGCCCTCAACCGCCGACTTTCCTTGGTATCGCAAAGAGTTTGTCGAGCATCTCGGGGGCGGCCGCTATAGGGTCCGGGCATATGTGGACGCTCAGAACAGCTTTGGGGGGATGATATCCAACGTGAACCGAGCAGGGGCCCAGCGCACTCCAGGGTGCGGAGGACGCCGTGATCCCAGACATTGCCTCTGTCGTGCGGAAGCGGTACCGCCTTCGGCGCACCCTCCGCGTTGGTGCCCTGGTACTCACCACGATCTTCGTATCGATGGCGAGTTGGCAGGTCATCGAAGTGCTGAAGGACTGGGGCGAGTTCGACAACCCAGGCTGGCTGACGATGAGGCTCTTGAGCTTCGAGTGGTCACTCCTGATCGCCGCTACGTTCCTGCTCGTAATCGAGCGAACGTTCGTACGGTGGGCGTGGCCCATTCCCAGGCGAGCCTGTCCGCAGTGCGGCTACCCCGCCCAGCCAGCCCCCAGCCTGCGATGCCCTGAGTGCGGGCTCGACTGGCCACCCGAACTGGTTTCCTAGCGATGGGTTGGCTGTATCCTCTCCCCCATGCCCGCCCCCGCCGGCCCATCCGCCGCCAACGTCGCCCGCGGGCGCTACTGGACCCGGGCCGTCATCCGCCTCGCCGCCACGGTCCTCCTGCTCTACGCCGCCGGGCGCGCCCTGAGTTGGGCCGTCTACTGCACCTTCGGCGGCGGCGGGCTCTTCGAGGTTTTCCGCCTCGTCGAGTTCTGGGATGCCCTCGTCCCCGTCCCCCTGGCCGCGGCCCTGCTCCTGTTCGGCGAGCGGCTGGTCCGCTGGGTCTTCCCCATGCCCCGGCCCGAGTGCCCCGAGTGCGGGTACCGCCTTCAGCCGGCGACCGAGCGCTGCCCGGAGTGCGGCCTGAACCTTGCCAGGCCGTGATCCGGGCGGCTTCGGTGTGGCCTGACGCTCCGCGGCAGGAGGCCCGGGTGGCCCGACGCTCCACGGCAGGTCTTGTCTTGTCCTGGGTGTCCCGACGCTCCGCGGCGGGTCTTATCCTCTGCCGCGGAGAGCGCCAGGCCACCACAGACAGGCCGCCAGGACCCGCCGCGGAGCGTCGGGCCACCCAGGAGGTCCACCCAGGACGGCCACCCGGGAGACACCCAGGAGCCCTGAAACCCGGGCTGGCCCCCGCCCAACAACCTGTCCATGATCCGGGGCGCGACCATGAACCCACGCGAGGTCTACAGCGAAGTGGTCAACGGCAAGGGCCGGGTCGTCGACCCCCAGGCCGCGGAGTGGGAGCGCACCTACTCCATGTTCATGCACCTGACGCTCCTGGCGGCCACCTTTTTCCTGCCGGTGATCCCCGCCCTGGTCATGTGGCTGATCAAGAAGGACCAGTCACCGTACGTGGATGACCACGGGCGCGAGGCGATCAACTTCCAGCTCAGCCTCACCCTCTACACGATCCTGCTCGTCCCGTTGATGGCGATCATCACCTGCGGCGTCGGCCTGGTCCTGTACATCCCCATCTACGTGATGGCGATCGTGGGGATGATCGTGGCCGCGAAGGCCGCCAACTCGGGCGAGTACTACCGCTACCCGGCCACGATCCGGTTCCTGCACTAGAGGGCTTGCCTGCCCGCGGGGTGGCATGGATGGCATGGGTGGCATGGGCAAGCCGCCCTGGGCTTGCCCGTGCGAACGCGGTGGCCGGTAGCCGCGGCTGCTAGACTGCCCCCGTGCCCCTCCTCGAGGCCCAGAACCTCCGCAAGGCCTTCGCCGGGCGGACCGTCGTGGACGGCGTCTCCTTCCAGTTGGAGCCCTCGGAGATCGTCGGCCTCCTCGGCCGCAACGGCGCCGGCAAGACCACCAGCTTCCGCATGGTCATCGGCATGATCGACGCCGACGGGGGGCACGTGCTCTTCGACGGCGAGGATGTCTCCGACCTGCCCATGTTCCGCCGGGCCCGCCTCGGCATGGGCTACCTCTCGCAGGAGCCCAGCGTCTTCGGGCGGATGACCGTCGAGCAGAACCTGCTGGCCATCCTGGAGACGCTCCCCCTCTCCCGCGCCGACCGCCACGCCCGCTGCGCCGAGCTGCTGGAGCACTTCGGCCTGAAGCACAAGGCCCGGCACGCGGCCCGCACCTGCTCCGGCGGCGAGCGCCGCAAGCTGGAGATCGCCCGGGCCCTGGTCACCGAGCCCCGCCTCATCCTGCTCGATGAGCCCTTCAGCGGCGTGGACCCCATCGCCGTCGAGGACCTGCAGGCCGAGATCCGCAAGCTCGCCTCCCGCGGCATCGCCTGCCTCATCACCGACCACAACGTCCAGCAGACGCTGCGGGTCTGCGACCGGGCCTACATCATCGACAGCGGCAAGGTCTTCGCCGAGGGCACACCCCGGGCCCTCATCAACGACGAGATGGTCCGCCGGGTCTACCTGGGCTCGCTCTTCCGGGGCGACGAGTTCGACGGGCCCGCCAAGGGCCACCCGCACGCGGTGGTCGAGCACCGGCCCGCGCCGGCGGGCCGGGCGGGGGCGGGGCGATGACAAAGCAGCAAATGGCAAAGCAGCAAATCGCAAATCGGAGAGCCCCCAGGCTCCGGCTCTGCATTTGCCATTTGCTGCTTTGCTGCTTTGCTGCTTTCCCCGCCGGCTGCCTCGAGCGCACCGTCACCGTCACCTCCGACCCGCCCGGGGCGCTCGTCTACCTCAACGACACCGAGGTCGGGCGCACGCCGGTGGAGACCGCCTTCACCTTCTACGGCGACTACGACGTCCGCCTCCGGCGCGAGGGGCACGAGCCGCTCATCACCCACGAGCGGACGCGGCCCCCGCCCTGGGAATGGATCCCGATCGACCTGGTCTCGACCGCCCTGCCCGCGCGCATCGTCACCCGCAAGCACTGGCACTACCGGCTCGCCCCCTCGCCCACGCTGGATGAGACCACCGAGCGCGCCCTCCTCGGACGCGCCGGCGAACTCCGCGCGCGCGTGGAGGAGTGAGTGCAGTGACGCAGTGACGGAGTGACGCAGTGACGTCACTGTGTTTGCTGCGTAACTGCGTCACTGCATCACCCGCGCCGGCACACCCGCGGCTGTGCGGCCCGCCTCCACATCGCTGGTCACCACCGCCCCGGCCCCGATGATGCACGCGGCCCCGATCCTCACCCCCGGCATCACCCGGGCCCCCAACCCGATCAGCGCATCGGCCCCGACCTCCGCCCCGCCCCCGATCACCGCGCCCGGGGCGATGTGGGCGTTCTCGCCGACGCGGCAGTCGTGCTCCACGATCGCGCCCGTGTTGATGATCGCGTGATCGGCGATGGCCGCGAACGCCTGGACCACCGCCCCCGGGGCGATGAACACCCCGCGCCCGACCGAGGCCCCCGGGACCACCCCGGCCCAGCCGCCGGGGGCCACCACCGAGACCAGCCGGTCCCGCGGCAGCCCCGCGATGAGCGACCGGCGCAGGGGCAAAGCCCCCAGGGCCAGGACCAGCCCCGGGCCGGGGCTCCCGCCGCCCGCCTCGCGCAGCCCCCCCAGCCGCGCCACCCCCAGCATCCCGCACGCCCGCGGGCTCGCCGCGTCGTCGAACACGCCCGCGACCTCCATTACCCCCAGCCGCGCGG
>JBBDXI010000099.1:0-14030 GCA_040902425.1 Phycisphaerales bacterium | reverse complement strand
CCCCGGCCCCCGGGGGGCCCCCCCCCGTGTCTTCGTTCCGGCCTTCCCGACCCTCTCCCCCCGGGCCTTCTCCTCCAGCACGTCGAAATACCGCCGCAGCTCCGCCACGCTCTCGTCAAACGGCCCCAGGTCCCCCGCCGCCCGCGCCTGCATCAGCCCCCCCTCCATCACCGTCAGCACGAACCGCGCCAGCCGCACCCGGTCGCAGTCGCGCGGCAGCCGGTCCCCCGCCGCCTCCAGCCACTCCCCCACCATCCCCGCCCAGTTCTCGAAGTTCCGGTGGATCAGCTCCCGCGCCCGCGGGTGGTCATCCGCCACCTCCAGCGCCAGGTTCCCGATCGGGCACCCCATCCGGCACCCGCGCAGCTCCATCCCCGCCCGGTACTGCCCCAGCAGCGCGAACACCCGCCCGATCGGGTCCGCCTCCCGCGCCTCCACCGGCGCGATCACCGCCGGCCGGCACAGCACCAGCGCAAACTCCAGCACCCCGATCAGGAGGTCGTCCTTGCTCCCGAACGCGTGATACATGCTCCCCGGGTTCAGCCCCGACTCGCGCAGGATCGTCGCCACCGCCGTCGCGTGGTACCCCTGCTCGTGGAACAGCTCGAACGCCGTCCGCAGGATCCGCTCGCGTGTGGGCTCGACGCCGGGGGCCAATCCGGGCTCCTTGAACGATCGTTCAAATCGCATTTGAGCAAACATTCAAGTCCCTGTCAAGCCCAACCCCTGCCCGCCGGTCCTCGCGGAACCGCGGCGCCGGCCCCCCAGAAACGACACGCCCCTCCCGTCCATACGAGAATTCCGACGGGACCACCCGTTCCCGGCTCTCTTCTGCTCCACCCCTGACGCGGCCGTGACCCGTCCCCGTTCTTCCCCTGCCCGCCCCCCTTGACCCCCCTGCTAACCTACACCGACTCGAAACCACCCCGCCCCGTTCCCCAACCAGCCGCCTACCCCCCGCCGCCGCCCCCGCGCGGCCGTTCCGGAGCCTCACCCGTGTGGAAATGGATGCTGGGCGGCCTCCTCGTCCTGATCGGCCTCTGCGGCGGCGGCAGCTATCTCGCCGCCACGTCAGACCCCGGCAAGAGGTTCCTCGCCGGCTTCTCCGGTGAGGCCGCCAAGACCGAGGTCCGCGTCGACCCCGTCATCCGCGGCAACGTCATCCGCGTCGTCTCCGCACCCGGCACCGTCGAGCCCAAGACCAAGGTCCAGATCTCCGCCCAGGTCGTCGCCCGCATCATCGCCCTCCCCTTCCGCGAGGGCGACCAGGTCAGGAAGGGCGACGCCGTCGCCCGACTCGACGCCGAGGACCTCGCCGCCGCCCTCGACTCCGCCAGGGCCAGCCTCAAGGGCGAGCAGGCCCGCCTCGAGGGCCTGAAGGCCGACCTCGCCAACGCCGAGTCCGAGCTCGCCCGCACCCGCGGCCTCTTCGAGACCAAGGACGTCAGCAAGGCCGCGCTCGACACCGCCGAGTCCATGTACCTCCGCATGCGATCCGCGGTCCGCCAGTCCGAGCACGGCATCGAGATCGCCCAGGCCAACATCAAGCGCGCCGAGAAGGACCTGGCCAACACCGTCATCATCGCCCCGATGGATGGCACCCTCACGATGCTCAACGCCGAGGTCGGCGAGCTGGTCATGATCGGCACGCTCAACAACGCCGCCTCCGTCATCATGGAGATCGCCGACCTGTCGAACATGCTCGTCAAGGCCGAGATCGACGAGACCAACATCGTCCCCGTCCGCGTCGGCCAGGCCGTCCGCGTCTTCATGAGCGCCTACCCCGACCGCCGGTTCAAGGGGTCCGTCGAGCTCGTCGGCCTCAAGAAGCAGGTCGACGCCCGCGACGGCACCGGCTACTTCGAGACCGAGGTCCTGGTCAAGCAGGAGCCCGGCGACGCCCTCCGATCCGGCCTCACCGCCAACGTCGAGATCGAGGTCGAGACCTTCTCCGACGTCCTGAAGGTCCCCAGCCAGGCCGTCGTCGACCGCCGCGTCGATGAGCTCCCCCGCGCTCTCGTCGACGGCAACGCCAACGTCGACCGCAGCAAGGTCTTCGCCCGCATCGTCTACGCCTTCCGCGACGGCAAGGCCCGCGCTGTCCCCGTCAGCATCGGCAGCAGCGACACCACCCACACCGTGATCATCTCCGGCCTCGCCGAGACCGACCGCGTCATCACCGGGCCCTACAAGGTCCTCGTTTCCATCAAGGACGACCAGGCCGTCGCCGAGCAGGCCGCCAAGAAAGACGCTCCCAAGGACCCCGCCCAGAAGGACGCCGTCGCCAACACCACCACCCCCACCGGACCCTCCTGACCCGCGCATCTCCTCTCTTCACCGCGTCCCTCCGTCCCTGCGTCACTCCGTCACTGCGTCACTCCGTCACTCCGTCACTCCGTCACTGCCCCATGACCATCCGCATCCGCAACCTCCAGAAGGTCTACAAGATGGGCGTCGAGCGCATCCACGCCCTCCGCGGCGTCAACCTCGACATCCAGCGCAACGAGTTCGTCGCCATCATGGGCGCCTCCGGCTCCGGCAAGTCCACCCTCATGAACATCCTGGGCTGCCTCGACCGCCCCACCGCCGGCACCTACGAGCTCGCCGGCCAGCCCGTCCACAAGATGTCCGCCGCCCGCCTCGCCGAGGTCCGCAACCGCGAGATCGGCTTCGTCTTCCAGACCTTCGAGCTCCTCCCCCGCGCCACCGCCCTCAAGAACGTCATGCTCCCGCTCATCTACTCCCCCCGCCACTGGCGCGGCGCCCGCAAGCGCGCCAAGGGCGCCCTCGCCCGCGTCGGCCTCGCCGACCGCATCAAGCACAAGCCCAACCAGCTCAGCGGCGGCCAGCGTCAGCGCGTCGCCGTCGCCCGCGCCCTGGTCAACGAGCCCAGCATCCTCCTCGCCGATGAGCCCACCGGCAACCTCGACAGCCGCACCAGCGAGGAGATCATCGGCCTCTTCAAGGCGCTCCACGACGAGGGTCAGACCATCATCATCGTCACGCACGAGGAGGACATCGCCGGCCACGCCCACCGCATCGTCCGCCTCCGCGACGGCCTCATCATCTCCGACTTCCCCACCGACCAGGACCCCATCCACCGCGAGTACCTCAACCGCGCCGCCGTGGCCGCCGCCGCGCTGGCCGCGGATGATTCGAATCACCGCGGAGAGCGCGGAGAGCGCGGAGGCGGATTTGATCCCGTGTCTTCCATTCCCGCGCTCTCCGAGTTGAAGTCGTGACTCTCCCCGTCCCGATCCCCCTTCCTCATCCCTCTCCGCGCACTCCGCGCACTCCGCGGTGAATCCATGCCCTTCATCCGCCTCCTCACCCAGACCGTCTTCCTCGCCTTCGGCCAGTTGTGGGCCAACAAGCTCCGCTCCCTCCTCACCACGCTGGGCATCATCATCGGCGTCGCCGCGGTCGTCTCCATCGTCGCCGCCACCGACGGCATGCGGGTCTACGTCCTCGACAAGTTCGCGGCCTTCGGCGCCAAGAAAGTCTTCATCGACGGGCGCCTCCCCCGGTCCAAGTGGGGCACCGTCCCCTGGCAGCACTACGACCTCAAGATCCACGAGGTCCAGGCCATCATCGACCACGCCCAGTCCATCGACAAGATCACCCCCGTCATCCGCGTCCCCGGCGAGGTCACCATCGCCGGGCTCACCAAGAACGACGCCTCCGTCACCGGCATCTGGCCCACCTGGCACGAGATCGAGAACCGCACCGTCACCCAGGGCCGCCCCTTCTCCCGCATCGACGACGAGGAGCGGATCCAGGTCTGCCTCATCAACGACAAGACCATCGAGGAGTTCAACCTCGACAGGGAGCCCCTCGGCGACGTCGTCACCATCCGCGGCCGCCGCTTCACCGTCGTCGGCGTCGTCGAGACCAAGGACCTCGGCCCCATGTTCGGCGGCGGCCAGTCTCGCGCCGAGATCTTCGTCCCCGCCAGCGTCGCCCTCGCCGCCAACCCCCGCGGCTGGATCAACATGGCCATGGCCCAGCTCAAGAGCACCGACCAGGCCGACGACGCCGTCGCCGAGATCAAGTTCATCCTCCGCAAGATGCGCCAGCTCCGCCCCGAGGACGAGGAGACCTACGACGTCCAGGTCATCCAGAGCTTCATCGACAACTTCAACAGCGTCGCCCGCGTCATCACCGTCGCCGCCGGCGGCATCGTCGCCATCTCCCTGGTGGTCGGCGGCGTCGGCATCATGAACATCATGCTCGTCTCGGTCTCCGAGCGCACCCGCGAGATCGGCCTCCGCAAGGCCGTCGGCGCCCGCCCCGAGGTCATCCTCATGCAGTTCCTGGTCGAGGCCGTCGCCCTCTGCATCCTCGGCGGCGGCCTCGGCCTCCTCGTCGCCCAGGCCGGCGTCTTCGGCATCCGCCAGTTCGAGGCCCTCAGCCAGGCCGCCGTCCCCCTCTGGGCCGTCCTCCTCGCCGTCCTCTTCAGCGCCTTCATCGGCGTCCTCTTCGGCATGTTCCCCGCCATCAAGGCCAGCCGCCTCGACCCCATCGAGGCCCTCCGCCACGAGTGACCTTCCCCTCCCCCGCCGCTCTGGGCGGGGGAGGTGGCCGAGTCTTCGAGGCCGGAGGGGGCCATCCCGGGCGCCACCGCTCGCGGCGTCCCCGCCGCGCAGCAGTGCCGAGGCCACCTGATCCTGCCCCGCCGTAACCGCGCAGCCGCGCACCGGCCCACCTCGCCCCCAGGGTCCCAGGGTCCGGGGCGCTCCGGCCCCGCTCCGCACCCCGCACCCCCCGCGCTTCCCGCACCATCCCGCTCGGCCCGATACCATTCAGACAGAGGCCCATGGTCATCAACGGCGTCAACTTCCCCGACGATCAGATCGCCGAGTTCTGCCGGCGCCACGGCGTGCAGCGTCTGTCCCTGTTCGGCAGCATCCTGCGGGACCCGACCGCACCGGAAGGACATGGGTTCCGTACGACGAGCGACGTGGACCTGCTGGTCGAGTTCCTGCCCGGCCAGACCAAGAGCCTCCTCGACATCGGCGGGATGCTGATGGAGCTTCGCCGCATGCTCGGCCGCGAGGTTGACCTGCGGACGCCGGAGGACCTCTCGCGATACTTCCGACAGGATGTGCTCCGCCACGCGAGACCTCTCTATGCCGCGTGACCCGCGGGCCCACGCGCTGGACGACCGCATCCGCTGCCAGCACATGCTCGAGGCCGCCGAGCAGGCGATGTCGTTCACCAGCGGTCGCTCCCGCGCCGACCTGGACGGCGACCCCATGTTGACCCGCGCGCTCGTGCACGCCATCCAGGAGATCGGCGAGGCGGCCGCGCGGGTCAGCGACGAGGGACGGGCACACGTTCCCGGCCTGCCCTGGGAGCAGATCGTCGGGATGCGGCACCGCCTCGTCCACCAGTATTGGGATATCAACCGCGACCTGGTCTGGGCGGTCGCCGACCGCGACCTTGCCCCGCTCATCAACACGCTCCGAGAGGCGTTCGGAAGCTGGCCCTTGCCGGCCGAGGGCTGAGGTCGCCCGCTCTCCGCCCCATCGCGGAGCACGCGCGTGCAACCCGGCCGCGCGAACCACCAGTAAGCCATCACCGCTGCCGCCACCCGCCTTCTGTAGATTGCCCCACCCCATGCACCCCCGCCACGCCCTCCTCGTCATCCCTCTCCTCCTCGCCGCCTGCGGCGCCAAGAACCCCCTCTGGCCCGACGAGCGCACCGCCAAGGTCCCCCCCCAGCGCCTCCGCGACATCGAGGGCGCCAACCTGGGCCGCTTCGCCAAGCCCCCGCCCCCACCCCAGGCCCCGCCGGAAGACCCCGCGGCCGCCGCCCGCGCCCGCTTCGCCAACCTCGAGTCCCTCCCCTTCACCATCGAAGAAGCCCGCGCCTCCGCCCTCGAGCACAACCTCGACCTCCGCATCGCGCTGGTGAACCCGACCATCGCCGGGGCCCGCGTGGATGAGGAGCGGGCCCGCTTCGAGGCCGCCTTCACCACCCGCGCCCTCTGGCAGGAGACCGACTCCCCCACCGCCAGCACGCTGGTCGATGCCCAGCAGCGCTTCCAGATCGTCGAGCCCGGCGTCCGCGTCCCCCTCCGCAGCGGCGGCACCGCCACCGTCTCCCTCCCCATCACCCGCAACGAGACCAGCAACCCCTTCACCACCCTCAACCCCAGCTACACCTCCGACCTCGCCTTCTCCATCGCCCACCCCCTCCTCCGCGGCGCCGGCACCCGCGTCGCCGG
Source organism: Phycisphaerales bacterium (assembly GCA_040902425.1). Lineage (GTDB taxonomy): Bacteria > Planctomycetota > Phycisphaerae > Phycisphaerales > UBA1924 > JBBDXI01. Next base: position 7,800 of record JBBDXI010000099.1, on the reverse strand, counting down.
CACCGCCATCGAGGTCGCCGGCTACAACCGCCAGATCTCCGAGGCCCAGACCAAGCTCGCCATCATCAACCAGCTCTCCGCCGTCGAGCGCACCTACTGGCGGCTCTACCAGGCCCGGCGCGAGCTGGAGGTCCGCCAGCGCGACTACGAGCTGGCCGTGGCCCAGCACGAGCGCGCCGAGCGCGTCGTCAACGCCGGCACCCAGCCCGAGATCGAGGTCCTCCGCGCCCAGGCCGCCGTCGCCCAGCGCCTCGGCGACATCCTCCTCGCCCAGAACGCCGTCCTCGCCCAGCAGCGCGAGCTCAAGCGGGTGGTCAACGTCCCCGGCCTCGAACTCGGCGGCCGCACGCTCCTCCTCACCGCCACCGAGCCCGCCCCCGTCGAGTACCTCATCGACGGCAACACCCTCGCCATCTCCGCCCTCCAGAACCGCATGGAGATGCTCGAGCTCGAGCTCCAGCTCCTCGCCGACGCCGCCAACATCCACTTCGACCGCAGCGCCCTCCTCCCCCGCCTCGACCTCGACGCCGCCTACCGCATCAACGGCCTCGGCGGCACCATGAGCGACAGCTTCACCACCCTCCGCAACAACAAGTTCGAGGACTGGTCCCTCGGCGCCACGCTGGAGGTCCCCCTCGGCAACGAGGCCGCCCGCTCCCGCCTCCGCCAGTCCGTCCTCGCCCGCCTCCAGCGCCTCAGCACCCGCGAATCCCGCAAGCTCCTCATCCGCCAGGAGGTCTTCGACGCCATCGACCGCATCGACGCCGGCTGGAGCCGCATCATCGCCACCCGCCAGGCCGCCATCCTCTCCGGCCGCACCCTCCAGGCCGAGCAGCGCCAGTTCGACCTCGGCGCCTCCACCGGCCAGGATGTCCTCAACGCCCAGACCCTCCTCGCCCAGGCCCAGCTCGAAGAGGTCCGAGCCGTCGTCGAGTACCAGCTCGCCCAGGTGGACCTCGCCGCCGCCACCGGCAATCTTCTCGGCGCGGCCAACATCAGGTGGCGCCCCGCTGATCCATCCGCGCCCGCCCCCCCCCCCCCCCCGCCCGCGCCGTGAAGCCCGCTTAAGCCCCGAACACCCCTCATCCCGCGAAGAGTAGCATTCACAGGCGCGGGCGCCCCGATCGCCCGCCCCGGGAGAGGCCGCATGGCGATGCTCTTGCAAGGCGTGAACGAGGCGGAGTTCGAGCTCGGCCTGATCGAGGACCGCTTCCCGGAGGTCCAGGATGGCACCGGCGACTCCGCCTGGTGCACCCTGCTCATCCGCGTCGGCACCCCCGAGGACACCTGGGAAGAGACCGCCCCCTGCCTCAACTTCTTCGAGGTGCAGAACCTCGTCGAGTGGCTGGAGGCCCTCAGCCGCGCCCGGCCCGACGCCGGCGAGATCGAGCTCCTCGGCCCAGAGCTGCGGTTCTCCGTCGCCGCCGAGAGCCAGGGCGAGGTCACCATCCGGATCGGCTTCCATCTCGAGGGGCGACCGCGGGACCTCGCCCTCGATGCCCCCACCGACCGCCACTACGTCGATATCCGCATCGGCCGCGACCAGCTGCGCGCCGCGGCCGCCGCCCTCCGGCGCGATATCGAGAGCCTCACCGCCCGCGCGGGGCGTCCCGCCGACCACGACGGCGATTCCGGCCTCCTCGGCGAGCCGGAGGAGGACCTCGGGCTGGCGCCCCCGGAGGTCTCGGGGAGGCTGGACGAGGACGACGACGAGCGGATGTTCTAGCGCCACCCGGGTCGGACGCGGCGTTTGTCATGAGCGGGCGCACACCCCCCCTCTCCCCGCTCCGCCGCGCTACGGTGAGCCCATGCGCTGGTCCCTCAAGATCGGCTCCGTCGCGGGCATCGGCCTCTACATCCACGCCACCTTCCTGCTCCTCCTCGCCTTCGTCACCTGGATGCGCTGGGATGACGGCCTCCCCGCCATCATCCTCAGCAACACCCTCGTCCTCGCCGTCTTCGCCTGCGTCGTTCTCCACGAGCTCGGCCACGCCCTCATGGCCCGCCGCTTCGGCATCCCCACTCGCGACATCACCCTCCTGCCCATCGGCGGCGTCGCCCGGCTCGAGCGCATGCCCACCGACCCCAGGCAGGAACTTCTCATCGCCCTCGCCGGCCCCGCCGTCAACGTCGCCATCGCCATCCTCCTCTACGCCCTCATCTTCGCCCTCGGCATCCCCCCGGCCGACCCCGCCGCCGCCGGCGCCCGCGGGGGATTCCTCGCCGCGGGCTTCCTCCACACCCTCGCCTACATCAACGTCTTCCTGGTCCTCTTCAACATGCTCCCCGCCTTCCCCATGGACGGCGGCCGGGTCCTGCGCGCCGCCCTCGCCTACCGCCTCGACCACGCCCGCGCCACCCGAATCGCCGCCGCCGTCGGCCAGGTCATGGCCGCGCTCTTCTTCTTCGCCGGCCTCATGTACAACCCCTTCCTCATCCTCATCGCCGTCTTCGTCTTCATGGGCGCCCAGGCCGAGGCCCAGATGGCCGAGATCCGCTACACCATCGGCAACGTCCCCGTCCGCGACGCCATGATCACCGACTTCGCCGCCCTCCCCGAGGACAGCACCCTCGGACAGGCCGCCGACCTCCTCCTCGCCACCTCCCAGCAGGACTTCCCCGTTATGGACGGCGAGCGGATCGCCGGCATCCTCCCCCGCGCCGACCTCGTCCGCGCCCTGGCCAGCAGCGGGCGCGACGCCCCCATCGCCGCCGCCATGCGCCGCGACTGCGGCTCCGTCGACGCCTCCGCCTCACTCACCCGCGTCTTCGACCGCATCCAGCAGACCGGCTGCCCCCTCGTCCCCGTCACCGACCGCGGCCGGCTCGTCGGCCTGCTCACCCCCGAAAACATCGGCGAGTTCATCATGGTCCGTTCCGCCCTCCGGGGCCTCCCCGCCCCCCTCCACCCCGCGGGCGACGTCAGGGAGGAGGTCCAGCACGCGGGGTAGCGCCAGTGACACCGGAAGGGGTGCCACTGCTCGCGGCGTCTTCGCCGCGCAGCAGTGCCCCACGCCCACGCCGCCGGTTGAACCACAGGGCCAAAGGCCATGAACCCGCACTCATACCGGACGTAGCATCACCAGAGGCCTTGAAGCCAGGGGGGGTCCGTTGTCGATCTCGGAGAGAGAGGCCCAGTCCATCATGACGACCAGCATCCCACGCGGCCGGGTGCCCGCCGCCGCGATCACCGGTTCTACCGCCCTCGCCACGCCCGCCCAGGCCCGGCTCAGGCGGCTCTCCGCCCTCGCCAAATCCGGGCTCCGGCGATACCCCCGCGCCCTCTGGGAGTGCCTGAACCGCCTCGAGGCCCGCGAGTGCGCCTCCCCCGTCCCCACCGGCAACGGCCTGCCCGATGTCACCTCGCACACCCTCGCGGCCGCGTGGCTCGGCCACGCCACCGTCTTCGTCCGCCTCAACGGCCTGAACATCCTGATGGACCCGGTCTTCTCCGACCGCATCGGCATGAGCATCGGCGGCTTCACCCTCGGCCTCTCCCGCCTCAAGCCCGCCCCCGTCGCCGCCCACGAACTGCCGAAGATCGACCTGCTCCTGATCTCCCACGCCCACTTCGACCACCTCGACAAGCCCACCCTGCGGAAGCTCGCCTCCAAACACACCACGGTCATCACCGCCCGCAAGACCACCCGCCTGATCCCCGGCGGCTTCGGCGGCGTCATCGAGCTCGACTGGGAGGACCGCCTCGTCTTCAAGGGCCTCGAACTCCGCGCCCTCCGCCCCGCCCACTGGGGAGCGAGAACCGCCCTCGACCGGGGCCGCGGCTACAACAGCTACTTAGTCCGCGCCCCCGACCACGGCGTCCTCCTCGCCGGCGACACCGCCTACACCGACGCCTTCCGCGGCCTGGGCGACCTCGCCCTCGCCGTCATGGGCATCGGCGCCTACGAGCCCTGGGTCCACGCCCACGCCACCCCCGAGCAGACCTGGGAAATGTTCCGCACCAGCGGCGCCCGCCGCCTCCTCCCCGTCCACCACTCGACCTTCCCCCTCGGCGACGAGCACGTGGATGAGCCGATGGAACGCCTCTGCAAAGCCGCGGCCGGCGAGCTCGACCGCATCATCGCCGTCGCCCCCGGCGCCGTCTGGTCCCACGCCGAGCCCGCGCTGAAAGCCGGATGATCCCCGGTGAGCCGGGGCGTCCCCGCCCCGGGTTCCGAATGCCGCCCGCGCCCGGATGCGGCCCAAGCCCCCCCGCGCCCGGATGCGGCCCAAGCCCCCATCCCCCTGAAATCCCACCGCTGAACGTGCCATCGACCGCCGCCCTGGGCGGTCGATGCTCTTCGCCCCAACGGGGCGCCGGAATGAAGCCACGGGTGCAGCGACGCGCAGCGTCGCGCAACCCGTGGACCGCCGCCCCCGCCCCACACCGCCCCGGACGGGGCGGAGGAGCCATGATCACGCCACGACCATCGCCCGTGCCGCGGCTCCAAGCCCCGCGGCCACCACACCGGCCAGATCATGCTGATCGCTCCCGCCCGGAGGGCGCACGACCGTTGCCAGAGGCGCAGACCGCGCAGCGGCCCAGCCCCAGGAACCCGCCCCCCATCCAACCCGCCCGGAGGGCGGACGAGTGATCCCCACGACACCGATCGTCGCGCATCGCACCGAACCCTCAGGGCCCTCGATCCTGAGCAGTGCGCTTCGCCCGCACAACGGCTGACGCTCCCAATCGATCTCGTACGACAGCCACGGGTACGAGCGGCACCAGCCCCGCCGGAGCGACTCACGGTCGAACGCGATCCCACACTCCGGGCACCTCCTCGGGCGGCGCCCGAGATCATCAGCCGCCGATGCCCGCTCTTCGTGGACGCAATCGGCGAGCAGTTCCGCCCCCACTGACCGGACGCGGCCCGGGCCCTCATCCACCTGAGACTCCCACCGCTGAACGTGCCATCGACCGCAGCTCTGGGCGGTCGATGCTCCATCCGCGGCGAGCCCCACACCGTCCCCGCCGCCACGCCCTCGCAGACCTCCTTTCACAGTTCGATCTGCGCCCCCAGCTCAACCACCCTGTTCGGGGGCAGCCGGAAATACGCCGTCGCGGACTGAGCGTTCCGGCTCATCCACGCGAAGAGCGCCTCCCGCCACCGGGCCATGCCCGGCCTGGAGCTCGGAATCAGGTTCTCCCGACCGAGGAAGTACGTGACCTGCATGGGATCGAGCGGAAGCGACTCCGAAGGCACGAGCGCGAGCGCCGCCGGGATGTCCGGCTCATCCATGAAGCCGTACCGGACCCGCACCCTGAAGAACCCCTCGCCCAGCGCCTCGGCGCCGACCCGCTCGACCGGCGGCACGTGAGCCAGGTCCTCCGTCCGGACGGTGAGCAGGATCACCCGTTCGTGCAGCACCTTGTTGTGCTTGAGGTTGTGCAGCAGCGCCGGCGGGGTGCCCGTCGCGCTGGAGTACATGAAAACCGCCGCGCCCGGCACGCGCAGCGGCATGCCACGCCGGATGGACACGAGAAACGAGTCGAACGGCACCGTCTGCTGCGCCAGACGCTGAGCGACGACGCGACGGCCCGTCTTCCAGGTCGTCATCAGAATGAAGACCGCGGCCGCCACGACGATCGGGAACCATCCGCCGTGAGGAATCTTGACGACGTTGGCCCCCAGGAAGGCAAGGTCGAAGGCGAGGAAGAAAGCCGCCAGCGCCAGGGCCGCGGACATCGGCCACTTCCAGTTCCGCCACGCGACCACACCGAAGAGGATCGTCGTGATGGACATGGTCGTGGTGACCGCGATCCCGTACGCCGCCGCGAGGTTGCTCGAGGACTTGAAGCCGACCACAAGGCCGATGCACGAGAGCATGAGCGTCCAGTTGACGAACGGCAGGTAGATCTGCCCCCGCTGCGCCGATGAGGTGTGCCGGATGGTCATCCGCGGGCTGTAGCCCAGTTGGATGGCCTGCATGGTGAGCGAGAACGCGCCAGAGATCAGAGCCTGCGACGCGATCACCGTGGCCGCGGCCGCGAGCGCCACCAGGGGATACAGGGCCCACTGCGGCGCCATGCGGTAGAAGGGGTTGTCGAGCGCGGTCGGGTCCGCCAGGATCAGGGCGCCCTGACCGAAGTAGTTCAGCACCAGGCCCGGAAGGGCGCAGCCGAACCACGCCCAGCGGATCGCCCTCCGGCCGAAATGGCCCATGTCCGCGTACAGCGCCTCTCCCCCCGTCACCACCAGGAACACCGACCCGAGGACCCAGAAACCGGCCCATCCGTTGTGTGCAAAGAAACGCACCGCGTAATAGGGGTTGATCGCCATCAGCACCGTTGGGTCGCGGGCGATCTGCCGGACGCCGAGAACTCCGAGCGTCGTGAACCAGACCACCATCACCGGCCCGAACACGCTGCCCACTCGACCGGTGCCCTTGCTCTGGATGAGGAAGAGCCCAAGCAGAATCACGCAGGTGAGAAGCACCACGTAGGGCTCGAAGAACGGCGTGGCGATCGTGAGCCCTTCGATCGCGCTGAGCACGCTGATCGCAGGCGTGATCATCCCATCCCCGTAGAGCATCGCAGCACCAAAGAGCCCCAGGAGGATCAGGACCCGGCGCCGCGTGCGAGTCTCGCCCATCGGCGTGACCAGCGCAGTGAGCGCAAGGATGCCACCCTCACCCCGGTTGTCCGCCCGCAGAATGAAGACCAGGTACTTCACCGACACGACGAGGGCGAGCGACCAGAGAATCAGGGACAGAACGCCAAAGACGTTCGCCCGAGACGCCCCCACGAGGTGGTGCCCCCCGAAGCACTCGCGGAGCGCGTACAAAGGGCTCGTGCCGATGTCGCCGTAGACAACGCCAAGCGCACCAAGTGTGAGCAGTGCGGAGTAGGACAGCCCCTTCGGGCGTGAGCCCGGAACGACGCCATTGCCTTCCATTGATGGAGCACCCGTGGGATGCCGCCAGAGCGCGCGCGAAGACCGTCCGCCGGCCGAGGCCGAACCCAGTCGTGCGCGTGTACCGGTTGCTTACCGACCTTGCCGTCGGGGACTGCCAACGGCCTCCAGCGTGCGCCTACGAGGTTAGCTGACGGGCTCGGGGGATCGCTGGTCCCCGTCCGCCACGCGGCGGATTAGCCCCTGTTCCAGCGGAGTCGCCCCCGCCTTCACGTTCCCGCCGGAACTCCCGGCGGAATGGGTTCCCCGTTGCCGCGATCCCGCCGCGGCACTCGGCTCTATCAGCGAGCGCAGCATTCTACGGCATCGGTCGGTCATGAGTCTGCTCGCGCATCGTGCACGGGCGACTCGATCGAATCAATCACGCCGCCAAATCGCTGCTGAAAGCGACAGATTCGCTGGCCTTGACACGCCCAAACAAACCCCGTATCCTCCCGCGTGATCGACCCGGTCCCCACCTCCCCCGCCCCTTCCCCCGCCCCCGCGGCCACCGCCGATCCCGCGCTCGCCTCCGATCCCACACTCCTCCGCACCTACCTCGCCCTCAACCTCGACCTCGACAACCTCGCCAACCACACCACCCTCCCCCTCGACACACTCCTCGCCTGGGCCGAAACCCCCGCCATCGCCGCCGCCGCGGCCGCCTGGCTCCGCCACCGCAAACTCGCCCTCGAATCCGCCCTCGCCGAGGCCCGCCTCCTCATCCTCCCCGCCCTCACCCGCCTCGCCACCAGCGCCGAGTCCCCCCTCGAACGCCGCCGAGCCGCCACCCTCATCATGCGCACGGACCGTCCTCCCCGTGCCAATGGCGGCTTGAGCGGCGAAGCCGCGCCCGCCAGTGCTCCTCGAACCAGCTCACCCCCCCCCCCCCCCCCCACCCCCCCCC
>JBBDXI010000098.1:65553-74732 GCA_040902425.1 Phycisphaerales bacterium | reverse complement strand
GCTCTCCCGGCTAGCCCGGATGGCGAGCACCTGCCGGGTCGTGAGCCTGCGGTTCGAGAATCGCTCTTCCCGTTGGGGATGGCGGCTCAGGAGCAGCCGGGAAACAGCCACCGGCCGTCTGGCCCTCGGGCAGGCCCGCGCGAGCATCGCGTCGGGATCGCTGCGCAGCGCCGGCATCAGGGTCCGGGCCGTTCCCCGCGGCTGGACGCGGCCGCATCACGCACGGAGTCGCACCAGGACCGGCGACCATCGGACACTTCCTAGGCCGACAGACCGTGGCACTCCCGGCAGGCGAACCATCCCCCCGGGCGGCAGGCGTAGAGGAACCGCTTGAGCCGCCCGCACCGGTCGCAGTTGAAGTAGAAGCGCCGGGCGCCGCCGGCGCGACCGGTTTCGGGGATCAGCCGCAGGCGGCCGACGTAGCCCCTGCTGGCCAGCACGTCAGGCGGAGGTGGGCGGGAGCCATCGGTCGGTCCCAGGCTGACTGTGTGCTCGTTCGTCCACACCAGGTTGAAGGCGACGGGGCGCCCGTCATTCCGCCTGCCGCCCATGGGGGGGAGTCCGCGGCCCTCAACCTCCCGCTTGAGCGCGAAGCTGTCCATCCGAACGACGTACCCGGTGACCCGGCGCCGGCGGGGCGGCCGGCCGCAGGTTCCGCCCCACCACCCGCTTCCGCGACCTCCCATCGGCTCCTCCCCATTACCACCGCTCTTGCCCTACGCTTTCGCCGTCGCTCGCCTGCCGACAACCCTCGAGTGAGCTGAATCCTCCCGGGGGGTAAGGGGGTCTTGCGCCGCGGCGCGTCGGTGGCTGGTTTTTGAGGTTTCTTCAGGAGGCCGGGCGGCGCCACGCCGGCCCCTTCGGCGCAGGCGCCGGCGAGCCGCCGCCACCAGCGCCCGGGTGTCCGTCTGCCAAGAGTCAGCCTGGTAGAGCACCGGAAGCACTTCCGCGATCAGTTCACGGTCCTGGATCGGGTGAAGTCCGTAGAGCCGCATGAGGCCGCGGCGGGCGCCGCGCCGGCGGAGGTTTGAGGGGCGATTGGTCCCGGCCGGCGTCGGGTGCTCGGCCCGCGGGGGCTCCGGCCACCGGCAAAGGCCCCCGCCGCGGCGGTGCGGCCAGCGGTAAGCAGGGCAGGTGCAGGGGCACGATTTGGAACGGCTCGTCTTCATGGCCACGAATCCTCGCCAGCGTGGACCGTTATTCAACGGCACAATCAGTCCACGCTACTCCTCGTACGTCGGCCGGCCGGGCGGGCGTTCGCCACAGGGCGGCAGAAGCGCTGTTGTTTCGACCTGTTGAGAAATGTTGACAATCCCGGTCTGTCTTTCGACAGATGGCGAAGGCCAGCGACCACTCCGACCGCTTGGTAGACGAGGTGAGCTAGGCCCGGAGCTGCGGGATCCCGGGCAAGAAGCAGGGCCGCCTGGATGATCGAGGAAGACGCACGCCCATGCCGAGGGGGGAGCGCACCAACCCGCGCACCCTTCACTGGTTGATAAAACCTGACAATGCGCTGCACTGGATTGATGCGGGCATCACCGGTCCCCGCAAGCGGTCCGCACCATCGCCAGGATCGCGGGGGGCAGGGCGGGCCAAGTCGCGACCACCGCAGAGAAGTCAGCGTCAGTTGGGGCGCCGCTCCCTCTATCTGGCCATGTCCTTCCCCGTCACGCTGGCGGCCAGCGTTGCCCTCCGGCGGCCTCCCTGAGTGGCGCGGGGTTTCCCCGGCCCCCCGCGGTTCACCAAGGGCAAGCTGCCCCCCTCGGCCCCGACCGGTTGAGCCGGTTGTTTGACGGTGTGCTCCATGGCCGCCACCTCCCCGGCGGCAGGATCCCCGGCGTACTGCCGCGGGGGGGGCCATGCCACGATCACGAGCCCCTGCCGGATGCAGTCGGCGAGCCCTGCCCCCCGTGTCCGGCATTGCACCGACGCGGCCCAAGCGGGCTTTTTCTGCCCGCAATGTCAAACCTGGTGTCAAAGTGCCCTGGTCACTGGGCACCGGAAACCGGGTTTTTGAGAAAGCCACCTCAGGGATTTGAACCCTGGACCTATGCTTTACGAAAGCATCGCTCTACCACTGAGCTAAGGTGGCATCGCCGACGGGGGCCATCGCGCGAGGGCCGAAGTATTCGGGGCCGGGGCGATGATATCCAGCGGTAGGGTGGCCGCGGGGGTCTGGGCCTTGTGGGTAGTGGTTCACTTTGAGCGACGGGACCACCACCACCGGGCGACTCCGGGCCCGAAAACCCCGATCCAAACCACGGTCACGATGCCGAGGATCAGGGCTGCGCCGAGGATGATCCGCACCGGCTCTGACATGGCCTGATCCTACGATCACCCATGAACCGCGACCCCAACACCGAAGCCGCCCGCGTGGTCCGCGAGACGACCGACCAAGGCAACCCCCTCCCCGCCGACGTAGAGGCCGCGTGGCAGGCGTGGGTCAAGGGGGTGCAGAAGGTCGATGAGCGGGCGCGGACGCTGCTCAGGGCGGCGTTTGAGGCGGGGGTGGAGGCGGGGAAGGCGCGGACCGTCACGACGCGGGATGAGCCTCGTCGGGCTTGAAGCCCGCCATCTGCGCGGCCTGCGGGAGCTGGATCAGCGGGACTAGCGCGGTAGCGAATCCGGAATCAGCCAGCGTCGAGTACACAAACGCTCGCCAGAACGGCCATGAGTGCATGATACCACACATTCTGGCGAACACCTGTCGGTCCCTTTCGCTCGGCATCGGCTCTTGGAACTCGTAGGCGATCCACGTCATGAAACTGAGGGTGGCCGACGCCTCTGTCTCAGCATCGGGCTTTTGGCGCAGAGGCACGAACTGATTGAACTCGGTCTGAACGGCCATCGCTCCGTTGGGGTACTGCGCCAGTCCTTGAATTGTGTGCAGCTGCTTCCCGTGTCCCTCTTCGAATGGCACAATCTCAAAGTGGCTCTTTGTGGGGCGGTACTGGGCCAGCTTTATGGGCGGGTGTTCCGTTGACAGGATTTTCAGGGCCTCAGAGACGGAGAGTTGAACAATCTCCCCGGTGGGAACCTGAGAGGGTTCGGCCATGTTCACATGCTCCGTGCCGCGTCGTAGCCACCATTCGGAGGATGATATGGGAACGTCGTCTTGGTGGAGGTCCTTTGGGGGGATTGGGGGGACTGGCCACCGAATGTGATTCCGCTGCCCCCAACGAGGTTCAGGGTCACGGTCGTGTTCACGGTGAGCCCTTGACCCCGAATCGCGGGCATGATCTGCATGCGAGTCCGTTCGGCCTCGGCCTCAGCCGCAGCCGCCGCGGCCTCCTCGTCCACGGGGGCTCGCGTCGTTTCAAGATCAGCGCTCAGGCGCAGGTGGGACCGTCGGCCCAACACCCTGAACACGTCGGCCAGCGTGGCCAGCGTGAAGTTGTGCGAGCCGCTGAGAATCTTGGTGACAAAGCCGCGGCTTCTCCCCAGGCGCGCGGCAAGATCGGCGCGGGAGATTTCCTCGCCCATCAGGTCCTCAATGCCAATGGACACCTCTTCCATCAGCCCGCGCTGAACGGCGAGGTTCCGTTCCGCCTCACTCAGTGGCATTTACAGACTCCCGAAATGGATGTCCCGATCCCGCTTGACCTCCTTGATGTCATCAGCCAAGGCCGCCTTGCCCGGTTTCGATTCGATCCGTGTCACGTACCAGTCCTTTCGTCTTTGAACCCAAGCGCCCTCATGACGGGCGCGGTGGTCTTGAACTCGTACACACCCTTCCCCAGGTGCCTCAGTTTGTTGCTCCCCCACAGCCTGTCCACATCGCACGTCGCCTTGAACCTTGTGTAGAGGGCGGCGCGCTCCCCCGGTGACAGCTTGCTCCACTGGCGGCGCGCGGCGCACTCCCCGACCCCGGCCCTGGCCACCCGCACCGAGCAGACTACGCCGCTCGCCAGTGGCTCAAAATCGGCCGGTCCGGCCATTTTGTTCACCTAAAGGTAAACACTTCGCTTGACTGTGTCAAGGCCCAGCGTAAGACTTCCTAGGCCCTAGAACAAGGCCCACCCGGATTCACCGGATGGGCCTCAGATCGGAGGTGAACAGTTATCTAACGGGGCTGGAACTGGTCGGGCAAGGCTTCCAAATCCTCTCGCCCAGGGGTCCGATTCCCCTCAGCTCCACTCCACCACTGCACGGCGGTTCGTCTAGCGGCCTAAGACACCCAGTTTGCCCTGGGAGACACGGGATAGATCCCCGTACCGCCGGTTCTCGCGTACAGCACCTCCGACGCCGAAACAGTACACAAGCCGCTGTCGGCAGTCCAGCCCAATGGCTTCAGGACTTCCCCGACGAAAGCTCGCGCTGGGCCGCCCTTGCGAGCCGGTCCCTCGCCCACCCCGACAGTGAACGGCCGTCGCGTTCCGCCGCCTGGGTAAAGAGGCGGTACTGATCGGCGGTTACCCGGACCTGTAGGGGCTTCTCGTGCATGCGCCGAACGGGCGGTTTCTTTGCCATGTAGGCACTGTACTGCCAATGTCCTGCAAAAGCAAGTACATCCCTTGACACGTACTGCCATTGGCAGTACAGTACAACCATGAACCGACTCACCACAGACAAGCGGGCCACGATCTTGACCGCCCTCGCCGAAGGCACCAGCGTCAGCGCCACCGCCCGGGTGTGCGGATGCAGCAAGGTCACGGTCCTTCGGCTACTCGCCGATGCCGGGACCGTCTGCGCCCGGTGGCACGATCAGCACGTCCGGGGCCTGCAATCCGAGCGGATTCAGGCCGACGAAACGTGGTCATTCATCGGGTGCAAGGATCGCGCGAAGAAGATGGGCGCGGTCGGGGTGGGGTCAATCTGGACGTGGATCGCACTGGACGCCGACTCCAAGCTGGCGATCAGCTACCACCTTGGGTGGCGGGAACAGGCCGATGCCGACGCCCTCATGCGGGACTTGGCCTCGCGGCTGGCGAACCGGGTGCAAATCACCACGGACGGGCTCTCCCTGTACGAGCGGGCCATCGTGCGGGCCTTCGGGTCGAACGTGGACTACGCCCAAACGATCAAGGTCTTCGCCAACCCGCCGCGCGAGGCCCAGGCCCGCTACAGCCCCGGCATCTGCATTTCATGCGAGAAGGTCCGCGTGATGGGGCAGCCGGTCGGGGAGGACATCAGCACGTCCTTTGTGGAGCGCCAGAACGCCTCCCTGCGGCTCGCCTGCCGCCGGTATGCCCGGCTCACCCACGCCTTCTCCAAGCGGCTACAGAACCACCTGCACGCCCTCCACCTTCACTACTGGTCCTACAACTGGTGCCGCTCTCACCAGACCCTGAAGACCACCCCGGCGGTTGCGTCCGGGCTTGCCAACCGGCGGATGCAGATGGTCGAACTGGTGGAGCGGATTGAGGCGACGGAAGCCACGCTCGGGGGCCGGGTGACGAACTACCTACCCTCCCCGGCCGCAGGGTCAAAGTGAACCACTACCGCCTTGTGCGGCGCGGGCACCATGGGGTCTGTTCCGGGCCGCCTTCGTCCTCAGGTGAGCGAGCGAGCTAGATCGACCCGATGGTCATGCGCGCCCCAGCCGACTTGAGTTGCTCCAGCTGCCTCGTCCCGATCCGCGCCCGCAGCACGGCCACGCCGTCCTCGTAGGTCCGCTCCAGGACCTGGCCGCGGTTCTCGATCGTGTGGATTGTCCGGCTGTCGGAGAGCGGGACGGTGATGGTCAGTTCCTGGATCTCGCCCGCGGCCGCGGCCCGGACGCGCTGGCGGAGGGCTTCGTGGCCGGGGTGGGTGGGGTCGCGGCCGGCGATGGGGATGGCTTCGTGGGTAGCCCGGCTCTCCGAGCCGGTGTGTTCGAGGGAAGGAGACGGACCGGCTCGGAGAGCCCGGCGACCCGCCGCGGAGCGTCGGGCCACCTAAGGGACCACCCGTGGGGCCGCCCAGGCGCTGCTGCCACATCAGGACCTCGCGGTTGTCGCGGAGGGCGTCCACCTTGTTGAGGACGACCGCGATCTCGGGGCGGCTCCACTGCTGGCCGGCTCGGCGCTCGTGCTCCTCGACTTCCTCGAAGAGGCTGTCGAGCGTCTGCATCACGGTCTGGTAGTGCATCTCCGCGGCCGGGTCGCTCACATCCAGGACGATCAGGAGCAGGTCGGCGTGGGTGGCCTCCTCGAGCGTGGCGCGGAAGCTGGCGATCAGGTTGTGGGGGAGGTCGCGGACGAAGCCGACGGTGTCGGAGAGCATCACGTTGAGGCCCCCGCCCAGGTCCCACTGTCTTGTGCGGCTGATGAGCGTGGCGAAGAGGCGGTTGTCTGCGTAGGCGCCGCCGGCGGTGAGGGTGTTGAAGAGCGTGCTCTTGCCGGCGTTGGTGTAGCCGACGATGCCGACGGTGAAAAAGTCGAGCTTTCGGTCGCGCACCTCGCGGCGCTTGCGGGCCTGGATGACCTCCAGCTCGCGCTGCAGGTCGAGGCGGCGGCGCTGGACGAGGCGGCGGTCGATTTCGAGCTGCTGCTCGCCGGGGCCGCGGGTGCCGATGCCGCCGATCCCGCCGTGGCCGACGATGCGCTCCAGGTGGTCCCACATCGCCCGCAGGCGCGGGAAGGTGTACTCGAGCTGGGCCAGCTCCACCTGCAGCTTGGCCTCGTGGCTGTTGGCGCGGGCGGCGAAGATGTCCAGGATCAGCTCGGAGCGGTCGATCACCTTCCGCTCGGTGACCTCCTCGATCTTGGCGATCTGCTTGGGGGAGAGGTTGTGGTCGAAGAGGATGGTCTGGGCGTCGAGGGCCTCGCACAGACGCTTGAGTTCCTCGACCTTGCCGGAGCCCATGTAGGTGCCGGCCACGGGCCGGTCCATCTTCTGCTCCAGCTCGCCGACCACCTGGGCCCCGGCCTGCTCGGCGAGGGCCCGCAGCTCGCCGAAGGGGTTGGAGAGGTCGTAGGTGGAGTCGGGGAGGCGCACGGCCGCGAGGACGGTGCGCTCGGACTTCACGTCGATGGTGGTGCGTTCGCGTGGGGCGGGCATGAGCGGGGATCGTAGGGAACGCGTGCCCACGGCTTTGGGGGTGTTGGGTGAAGTCGGTGCGAGTGCCCCGGGCGCCGACCCGGGCGCGGGGCCGTCCGCGTCGGTGGCACGCGTACGATCCCCGGCTCGCGGAGTACGGAGGCCCACCGTGAACCCACGCCAGTTCCGATTCGCCCTGGTCGCCATCCTCGCCGTCGTCGTCGTCGGCTCGACGCTGGCGGTGACGCGGACGCCGTACTCGTTCTTCGACCCGCTGATCGAGGTCCAGTCGGTCATCAGCCGGCGGTACGTCGAGGGGCCGGACGAGCAGGCGATGCAGGCGGGGGCGATCAGCGGGATGCTGGAGGCCCTGAAGGACCCGTACACGGTCTATGTCCCCGCCGCGGAGACGCGGGAGTTCACCAAGGAGCTGACCGGGGACTACGTCGGCATCGGCGTGCAGGTGGTGCAGAAGGACGGGTGGCTGACGGTGGTGGCGCCGCTGGAGGATTCGCCGGCCTTCCGGGCGGGCGTGCTCTCGGATGACCGGATCGTGGAGATCGACGGGAAGCCGACGCTGGGGCTGGCCTCGGACACGTGCATCCAGATGCTCTCGGGCGAGGCGGGCGCGGCGGTGGCGATCGTGGTGGAGCGGGACGGGAAGCGGGTGCCGTTCACGATCGTGCGGGAGCGGGTGATCGCGCGGACGGTGAAGGGGTTCCACCGCATCAACGGCGGGGGGGGCGGGGGCGACGGGAAGAACAGCTGGCAGTACTTCATCGACCCCGCGCGGCGGATCGCGTACATCCGGCTGACGCAGTTCACGCCGACGAGCGCCGAGGAGTTCAAGGAGGCGATGGCCTCCATCGGCGCGGAGAAGGATGCCGTCGGCGCCCTGATCCTCGACCTGCGCTGGAACCCGGGGGGCGTCCTCCAGGATGCGGTGCAGATCGCCGACCTGTTCCTCGGGCAGGGCGTGATCGTCTCCACTCGGGGCCGGGCCAAGCCCGAGGAGACCACGCGGGCCACGGCCGAGGGGACGCTCCCCGCGTTCCCGATCGCGGTGCTGATCAACGGCTCGAGCGCCTCGGCCAGCGAGATCCTCGCCGGGGCGATCGTGGAGAACGATCGCGGCGTGGCGGTGGGGACGCGGACCTTCGGGAAGGGGCTGGTGCAGGCGGTGGTCTCGCTGCCGTCGGGGGCGGGGCAGCTGAAGTTCACCGAGCAGCGGTACTACCTGCCCTCGGGGCGGAGCATCAACCGGGATGAGTCGTCCGCGGAGTGGGGCGTGGACCCCAGCGGCGGCTTCTACGTGCCGATGACCGACGAGCAGACGACCGCGATGCTCAAGGTCCGGCGCGAGGAGGACGCGGTGCGGACGGCGCGGGCCGCGGCCGACGAGAAGTGGTCGGACCCGGAGTGGATCGTGGAGCGGCTGAAGGACCTGCAGTTGGCCGCGGCCCTGAAGGCGGTGCAGGGGCGGCTGGCGTCGGGGAAGTGGGAGCCCACCGGCGAGGCGCTGCCGAAGGGGAGCGACCTGGCGAGCAAGGACCTGGAGCGGGCGTCGCGCCTGCGGGAGCGGATGGAGAAGGAGCTGGTCAAGCTCGAGAAGCGGATCGAGGACCTGCAGGCCGCGGCCGGGGAGCCGGCGAAGCCCGCGGACCTGTGGGCGGATGCGGACCTGACCGGCGGCCTGGTCGAGGTGCGGGACCAGTCCGGGAAGGTGGTCGCGCGGCTGCGGATCACCGGCCCGGATGTGGAGCGGTGGCTCATCGAGGCGGATGTGAAGAAGGACGACGGCAAGAAGTGATCCTCGGCCTGGAGACCTCGTGCGACGAGACGGCCGCGGCGGTGGTCGAGGGGGGCGTGCGGGTCCGGTCGAGCGTGATCGCGAGCCAGACGGACCTGCACGCGGAGTACGGGGGCGTGGTGCCGGAGCTGGCGAGCCGGGCGCACGCGGAGCGGCTGCTGCCGGTGGTGCGGCGGGTGGTGGCCGACGCCGGGGTGAGGCTCGACCGGATCGATGCCGTCGCGGTCGGGCACCGGCCGGGGCTGATCGGCTCGCTGCTGGTGGGCGTCGCGGGCGCGAAGGCGCTGGCGTGGGCGCTGGGGAAGCCGCTAGTGGGCGTGGACCACGTCCACGCGCACCTGTACGCGGGGTTCCTGGGGGTAGGTCGGCTCTCCGAGCCGATGGCGGAGCCGGAGATCGGCTCGGAGAG
>JBBDXI010000098.1:14124-65543 GCA_040902425.1 Phycisphaerales bacterium | reverse complement strand
CCCCCCCACCTACCCGGGAGTTCCCCGCCCTGGGGCTGGTTGTCTCCGGCGGGCACACGGCGCTGTACCGCTGCGAGTCGCCGGTGGATGTGGTGCGGCTGGGGGCCACCATCGACGATGCGATGGGGGAGGCCTTCGACAAGGCGGCGACGATCCTGGGGCTGCCGTATCCCGGCGGGCCGAACCTGGACCGGCTGGCGCAGAGCGAGGGGGCGGACGACCGCGCCCACGAGTTCCCCGTGAGCCGGCTCGGGCCCGAGTCGCTGGACTTCTCGTTCTCCGGGCTGAAGACGAGCCTGCTGTACGCGGTGCGGGGGCGGCCGCTGCCGGGGGGGCAGTTCGAGCGCGACCACACGTGGCTGAGCGGGGCGAGCCGGGCGGACTACGCGGCGAGCTTCCAGCGGGCGGCGGTGCGGGCGGCGGTGCTGAAGCTGGAGCGGGCGGCGGCGCGCGGGGGCTACCGCTCGCTGCTGGCGGGGGGCGGGGTTGTCTCGAACTCGCTGCTGCGGCGGGAGCTGGCGACGTTCGCGGCCCGGCACGGGCTGGGGCTGCGGCTGCCGCCGCCGGAACTGTGCGTGGACAACGCGGCGATGATCGCGGGGTTGGGGTACCACCTGCTGGTGGCGGGGCGTGCGGCGGACCTGACGCTGCGGGCCGTGCCGACGTCGGCGCTCTAGACATGGTCCCCGCCACGCCACACCAGCCTCCCCCCCAGGCGCCCGAGGCGATCCAGGTTGCGCCGCCGCACCCGGCGACCCTGGAGGAGGCGGACCTGCTGCGGCAGTGCGAGATGGGCACCAGCCGCTCGTCGGGCCCGGGCGGGCAGCACCGCAACAAGGTGGAGTCGAAGGTGACGCTCACGCACCGGGCGACTGGCATCGAGGCGCACGCGGGCGAGCGGCGGTCGGCGCGGGAGAACCGGCCGGTGGCGATCTTCCGGCTGCGGCTGGCGCTGGCGACGCGGGTGCGGACGACGCCCGCGCCGGTGGACCCCTTCGGGGACACGCGCTCGGCGCTGTGGAAGTCGCGCACCGATGAGCGGGGGCGGATCGTGTGCAGCCCGGCGCACCGCGACTACCCGGCCCTGCTGGCCGAGGCGTTGGATGTGATCGAGGCCAGCGGGGCCGACCCGAAGCGGGCGGCGGCGCGGCTGGCGTGCTCGGCGAGCCAGTTGATCAAGCTGGTGAAGGACCACCCGCCGGCGATGGGGCGGTGGAACGCGGTGCGGGCGGGGCTGGGGGTGCACGCGCTGAAGTAGCGGGCTGTGGCGGTCGGCACGGGTTGCCGCCGCGGACGTTGGTGAACCCGTGGCACGCCCAAAAACCATCAGGCCCCGCGTTGGCGGGGCCTGAGGGGAGGTCAAGCGTCTGTAAACTCCCCGCTCGTGCAAACGGGGCGCGTCCCAGACAATCAGTCCCGATGCGCTCTCGCGCTCCGGAACCGCCTCGAATCGAGGGCCTCCTACGACCTTGGGGCCATCGCGGCCACAGCCGGGCGGAGCGTCTCTCTCAGCGATCAAGGTAACTGCCCTAGTTTGAGCCTGCAAGAGTTTTTCCTGGAACCGGTTTGTTTTTTCCTTGTTCTTGCATCTGTACGGGTCCGAGAGCCTTCCGGGGCGGTTCCCCGGGCGGGGCCCGGTCCGGGAATAATGCGGTGTGCCCGATCGCGAGCCGCCCCAGATCGATATCGCGCCGGTTCAGCCGGCACGCCCGCTCCCGCGGCCCCGGCTGACGGGGACGGTGGTGGTGCGCGAGGGGGTGGAAGAACTGATCGACGCGATGGCCGCGGACCTGTTCTTCCAGAGCAGGGCGTGCGTGCGGACGTTCGGGGACTTCCACCTGGCGCTCTCGGGCGGGAGCACGCCCGAGCCGCTGTACCGGCGGCTGATGTACGACCCCAACTACCGGGAACTGCCCTGGAAGCGGACGCACCTGTGGGTGGTGGATGAGCGGCGGGTTCCGCTCGACGACCCGCGGAGCAACTTCAAGATGATCCGCGAGACCCTCGTGGAGCACTCCGACATCCCGCGTGAGCAGGTGCACCCCGTCGAGGCCACCGAGCCGGATGCGGACACGCGGTACGAGACCGAGCTGCGCGACATCCTGGGCTGGCGCGAGAAGGGGCACGACCGGCTCGACTACGTGCTGCTGGGGATGGGCGCCGACGGCCACACGGCCAGCCTGTTCCCGCGCTCGCCGGCGCTCGAGGCCGCCGACCGGCTGGTGGTCATCAACGCTGGGCCGATGGTGACGCCCCCGGACCGGGTGACAATGACGCTGGGGCTGATCAACGCGTCGCGGTTCGTGGGGATCATGGTGACCGGGGAGAAAAAGCGGGCGGCGGCGGCCCGGGTGGCCGCGGGGAGCGAGCTGGTGGAGGACCTGCCGGTGATGGGGGTGCGCCCGGTGGGCGGCGAGCTGCGCTGGTACCTCGATCGAGCGGCGTGCCCGTGAGAGCGGCCCGCCCGGGAGCGGGTGCCACTGCTCGCGGCGTCCCCGCCGCGCAGCAGTGCGCGGGCGGGAATCGCACCGCTGCGCCGAGGACGGCGAGCGGTGGCACCCGGGGCGGTGGGACCCGGACGAACCGGGGCGAACGAGTCGCGGGCGAAAAAAACGAAAGCCGTCGTCAGGTCCGAAATCGGTCTTGCGACCGTTCCAGTCCCGACGCGGCCTTCGCATGGAAACCGGTGGTTCCTTTCCGTTCTTACTGTTTCCAGCAATCTCAGAGAGGTTGTCGGTTTCCATAGAGTGATACGCACCGCCCCGGCGCCCGCCCGTGAAATCCGCATCATCCTGGGGGTCCCTGTGTGGGGTCCCTGGCGGCCCACCCATGTCCGTGAACCTCTCGATCAAGCCCAACGACCGCGTGACCTTCAAGGTCCGCCACGAGGATGACGACCTCGCGGTGATCGACAAGCCGGCGGGGGTGGTGACGCAGCCGGGCAAGGGGCACGAGCACGACTCGCTGCTCAACGGGCTGTTCGGGCGGTACGGGGCCCGCCTGCAGAACCTGGGCAATGCCCGGGACTTCGGGCTGCTGCACCGGCTGGACCGGGCCACCAGCGGGCTGGTGCTGATCGCCCTGCGCCCGCGGGCCTACGACGCGCTGCGCCAGGCCTTCGCGAGGCGGCAGGTGCGGAAGTTCTACTGGGCGATCACCGGGCGCACGCCGAGCAAGCCCTCGGGGGTGATCCGCCGGCCGATCCTGGAGGTAGAGGACGAGAAGAAGACGGGGCGGGTGGCGGCCTCGGGGAAGCCGGCGCTCACGGCGTACCGCGTGCTCCAGGCGAGCACGGTGGGGCAGCGGGAGGCGGCGCTGATCGAGTGTCGGCCGGTGACGGGGCGGCTGCACCAGGTGCGGCTGCACCTGGAGTCGATCGGGTGCCCGATCCTCGGCGATGACCTGTACGGGCCCCGCTCGCGGGTGCGGGCAGCGCCGCGGCTGGCGCTGCACGCGCACCGGCTGGCGTTCACCCACCCGGGGACGGGGGAGACGGTGGATGTGTCGTCGCCCTTCCCCAAGGATCTGGCGTCGCTCCTGCGGCGGCTGGGGATGACCAGGCCGGATGCGGGGCCGGCGTCAGTCAAGGGCGGCCATGAGGTCGGCGGCGATGCCGTCGGCGAAGAGGAACCCGGCGTCGGTGAGGCGCCAGCGCCCGGGTGATGGTTGGAGGTGCCCGCGGGCGGCGTGGGTGCTGACGGCGGCGAGGAGGCGCGCGGGCGCTGAGGATGGGTGCCACCGCTCGCCGTCTTCGGCGCAGCGGTGGGGGTCTCCGGTTGCGCACTGCTGCGCGGCGAGGACGCCGCGAGCAGTGGCACCCTCATCGGGAGCCAGGGCGGCGGCCGCCGCGAGGATGGCCGCGGAATCGAGCCCCTCCGCGAGCCGCAGCCCGGTCATGATCCGCTCGGCCAGGGCGCGTCTGGCGTCCGGGGGCTCGTGGTCGGTGATCGGGGCGAAGCCCCCATCGTCGAGGCCCAGGTAATCGTCGAGCCGCGGGATGTTCTTCCAGCGGTGCCCGCCGACGTGGGCCGAGGCCGCGGGCCCGGCCGCGAGCCACTGCTCCTGCCGCCAGTAGGCGAGGTTGTGGCGGGCCTCATCGCCGGGGCGGGCGTAGTTGCTGACCTCGTAGCGCTCCAGGCCCGCGGCGCGGAGGCGGGCGAGGGTGAGCCGGTGCATCTCGACCTCCAGGTCCTCATCCGCGCGGGGGAACTCGCCGCGCTTCAGGCGGGCGGTCATGGCGGTGCCGGGCTCGTAGGTGAGGCTGTAGCACGAGACGTGGGTGGTGCCCAGGGCCAGGGCGCGCCCGAGGTCGGCGGACCAGTCGTCCAGCGTCTGGCCGGGGATGGCGAAGATCAGGTCCACGCTCTGGCGGGCGATGCCGGCGCTCCGGGCGAGCTCGACGGCGCGCCCGACGTTCTCCGGATCGTGCCAGCGCTCGAGCGTCTTGAGGTGCCGCGGGTCGAAGGACTGGGCCCCGATGCTCACGCGGTTGACCCCGCCCCCCGCGAGCGTCGCCATCAGCGCCGGCGTCACGGTCTCGGGGTTGCACTCGACGGTGAACTCGCCGTGGCCGCCGCCCATCGCGGAGAGGTCGAAAAGGCCCGAGAGCGCGGCGAGCAGCCGCTCCCAGAGGTCCACCCGCAGCAGGCTGGGCGTCCCGCCGCCGACGAAGATCGTGTCCAGGGGCCCCCCCGAGGCCCACGGGGCGAGGGCCGCCAGCTCCCGCTCCAGGCGCAGCACGAAGGGCTCCTGCCGGTCGCGGGTGTCCACGAGGCTGTAGAAGTCGCAGTAGTGGCACTTGTGGAAGCAGAAGGGGATGTGGATGTAGAGGGAGCGGGCCCGCCCGGGGCTCCCCGCGTCCCCCGGGCGCGGCACGGTGCGCAGCGCTGCCCCCGCCGAAAGTCGGCGTTGCCCGAGCACCGGCATCGCGGTATCGTGAGGCATCCGGAAGGGGGATGAGATCGGCGGCGGGCCTTGTCAGTTTCCGCCCACCCGCCGCGGGCCCCGAGAGAAAGGATAGCGGAGCCGTGGATGCGACCCTGACGATCGTGCAGCCGGACGGGAAGACCCGCGATGTCCCGCTCAGGCGCCCCCGGACGGTGATCGGGCGCAAGCCCGACTGCAACATCCGCGTGCCCGTCCCCAGCGTCTCCCGCGAGCACTGCGAGCTGCTGCTGAAGGAGGGCCGGGTGACCGTGCGGGACCTGGGCTCGAGCAACGGGACGTACGTGAACCGCCAGCGCATCCAGGGCGAGGCGCCCCTCTCCGCGGGCGACCTGCTGGCCCTGGGCCCCGCCGTGTTCGTGGTGCGGATCGACGGCGAGCCGGCGACCGTCAACGCGCAGGAGGCCCGCGCCCACGGGACCGCGCCCGAGCCGGTCGCCGCCGCGGCGGCGCCCTCGGCGCGCCCGGCAGCGCCCGCGCCGCGCAGCGCCCAGCCCGCGCCGGCGGGCGCCGGGGGCGATCCCAGCGACAGCAGCGTGGACTTCGACTTCGACGAGTTCCTCAAGGACGACGACGAGAAGAAGCTGTAGGGCGGCCCCCGGCGCGATCGGGCTCTACGCCGCGTTCGCGCCCGGCCTGGCCTCGGGCTTCGCGCCCGGCGCGGCCGCGGGGGTGGGGAGTCCCGGCACCTTGATGTTGGTGGCGCACCCGCGGCAACGGACGGTCTTGCCCCGGGCCGTCTCGGGGACGGCGAGGATCTTGCGGCAGGTCAGGTTGGGGCACATGACGCGGAGCGTCTCTGGGTGCGACATGCGGCTTCACTCCGGTAGGCCGCCCCTGCATCGGCCGTTTCCGGGCCTCGCTTGATCGACCCTGCGGGCGGTGACGGGCGGGGCCGGGAATCGCGGGCCTGCGGCCCGGCCGCTATCGTGTGCGTTCCGCCACGGAGCCCCCATGCCGCCCTCAGCACCCACGCCGCCCGCGACCTGCACCGCCGTTATCGGCCTCCAGTGGGGCGATGAGGGGAAGGGCAAGGCCGTTGACCTGCTGGCGGCCGAGCACGACGCGGTGGTCCGCTACAACGGCGGGGCCAACGCCGGGCACTCGGTGGTGGTGGGGGGGACGCGGTACTCGCTGCACCTGGTCCCCTCCGGCATCCTGTACCCCGGGAAGCTGGCCGTGATCGGCAACGGCGTGGTGGTGGACCCGGAGAAGCTGATCCAGGAGATCGACGGGCTGACGCAGAAGGGCGTGGATGCATCCGGGCTGGTGGTCTCCAGCCGCGCCCACGTGGTGGCGCCCTACCACAAGGCGGAGGATGAGCTGCGGGAGGAGCTGCTGAAATCGGCCGCGGAGGCGGGGGACGGCGAGACGCAGGAACTGGGCACCACCCGGCGCGGGATCGGCCCGGCGTACGCGGACA
Organism: Phycisphaerales bacterium; assembly: GCA_040902425.1. GTDB lineage: Bacteria > Planctomycetota > Phycisphaerae > Phycisphaerales > UBA1924 > JBBDXI01. Next base: position 59,176 of record JBBDXI010000098.1, on the reverse strand, counting down.
AGGTGCAGCGGGCGACGGCGGTTCGGATGGGCGACCTGCTGAAGCCGGCCGTGCTCCGCGAACGCGTCGCCCTCGCGTGCGTGTTCAAGAACTCGGCGCTGGCCGGGCTGGCATCCAGGGCGGGGCGCCCCTTCACCCCGTTCGATCCCGGGCCGCTGGCCGACGCGATGCTCGGTTGGGGCGAGCGGCTCCGGCCCCGCATCCAGGACACCGCCTACCTCCTGCACGACCTGCTGGCGCAGAACAAGCGGATCCTCTTCGAGGGGGCCAACGCGACGCTGCTCGACGTGGACCACGGGACCTATCCGTACGTCACCAGCTCCAGCTGCGCAGCGCTGGGGATCGGGCCCGGCACCGGCATCTCCGAGCGCCGCCTCGGTCGGGTCCTCGGTGTCATGAAGGCCTACACCACCCGCGTGGGTCGCGGCCCGATGCCCACCGAGCTGACGGATGACACCGCCCACCGCATCCGCGAGCGCGGCCGGGAGTACGGGACCACCACCGGCCGGCCGCGGCGCGTCGGCTGGGTGGACCTGGTCGCGGTCCGGTACGCGGCCATGCTCAACGGGATCACCGGGATCGTGCTGACCATGCTCGACGTGCTCGACGGCCTGCCGACCCTCCGCGCGTGCACCGCCTACCGCGTGAACGGGGCGGAGACGGGGCGGTACCTGCCCGACGCCCACGACCTCGCCGGCGCTGAGCCGGTCTTTACGGACTTCAACGGGTTCTCCGCCGACCTTTCCGCGATGCGCTCGCGGGCCGACCTGCCCGACGCCGCCCGGCGCTACCTCGATTTCGTCGAGGAGTACGTCGGCGTGCCGATCCAGCTTGTCGGGGTCGGCCCCGGGCGGGAGCAGACGATCCACTCGTGAACCCGCCCGCGCCCGGGATCGTCCTATCAGCCCCGCCCCGGAGACTCGAGTGGACACAGCCGCGCCCCCGACGACGCTGAGCCCGTACGCCCAGGACCCCGCCGCGCTCCTCGCGGTGGAGCGCCTCCGCCGGCGCAACCCGAAGGCCGACCCGCTCGGCATCCTCCCGGATGTACACCCGGCGCGGATCCCCCGGCACATCGCGATCATCATGGACGGCAACGGGCGCTGGGCGCGGGGCAAGGGCTTCCCGCGGGTCTTCGGGCACCGCGCCGGGGCCGCGGCCGTGCGCGAGACGGTGGAGGAAGCCGGGCGGCTGGGGGTCGAGGTGCTGACGCTCTACTCGTTCTCGATGGAGAACTGGAAGCGCCCGGCGGAGGAGATCGAGGCCCTGATGGCCCTGTGCATCACCTACCTCGAGGGCGAGCGCGAGCAGCTGATCCGCGAGGAGATCCGCCTGAAGGTGATCGGGCGCCGCGAGGGGCTGCCCGCGCCGGTGGTCGCGGCCATCGAGGGGGTGGAGCGGGCCACGGCGGGGTGCACGCGGGGCACGCTGTGCCTGGCGATCAACTACAGCGCCCGGGCGGAGATCGCCGACGCGGCGCGGGCGCTGGCGCGGGATGCGGCCGCGGGCCGCCTCGACCCCGAAGCGATCGACGAGCGGGCGGTGGCCTCGCGCCTGTACACCGCCGCGCTGGGCGACGCCGCGGACCCGGACCTGCTCATCCGCACCGCGGGGGAGCGGCGGGTCAGCAACTACCTGCTCTGGCAGATCAGCTACGCGGAGATCCACGTCACCGAGGTGCTGTGGCCGGATTTCGGCCGGGCGGCCCTGCACGCGGCGGTGCGGGACTACGCGTCGCGGAGCCGGCGGTTCGGGGGCCTGGAGGATGAGGCGGCGCGCTGAGGGCGTGAGCGGGTGATGGGTGAGAGAGCGGGGCGTGGCCCCGCGCCCCCCGGTACATTGTCGGCGTGCGCAAACGGCTCATCTTCGGCCCCGTACTGATCGCGATCGTGATCCTGCTCTGCTGGGCGGACCAGCGGATCGAGGGGGCTGCGCTGGCGCCGTGGCTGCGCCCCCTGTTCCTCGGGCGCGACACCGCCCCGCCGGGGACGCTGCTGTTCCTCGTCGGCATCGCCCTCTCGTGGCTCGCCGCCCGCGAGCTGGTCCGCATCATGCGCGACAACGGGATCAAGGCCGCCAAGCGGATCACCACCACCGCCGCCGTCGCCGGCCTGCTGGTCTCCGCGGCCATCCCCGACGCGTGGCCCGCCGCCCGGGCCGCGGCCGCGGTGAGTACGGCGGCCGTGGCCGTCTTCGTGATCTCCCTGCTCTACTACACGCGGAACCGGACCTTCGAGGGGATCGTCGGGGCCTCCGGGGGCACGATGCTGGCGTTCGTCTACCTGGGGCTCATGTTCGGCTTCCTGCTGGCCATCCGGCGGGAGCACACGGTCTGGGTGCTCTTGTGGGTCATCTTCTCGACCAAGAACTGCGACACGGGGGCGTACTTCACGGGCAAGGCGGTAGGGCGCCGCAAGCTCATCGTCTGGCTGAGCCCGGGGAAGACCTGGGAGGGGCTCGCCGGGGGCGTGGCGCTGGCGTCGCTGACCGGGTTCATCGGGCTCTGGCTCATCCGCGAGCTTGGCGGGGCCAACCCGGCGACGATCCCCCCGCTGTGGACCGGGCTCATCGCGGGCGCCCTCTTCGGCCTGACGGGTCAGGCCGGGGACCTCATCGCCAGCCTCTTCAAGCGGGATGCGGGGCTGAAGGATTCCAGCCACCTGCTCCCGGGGTTCGGCGGCGTGCTCGACGTGATCGACTCGCCGCTCCTGGTGGCCCCGGTCGCCTACTGGTGGCTCGCGGCCATCCACACGGGGTGAAGAGGGCTGTAACACCGCCCGGCGCGCGGCTACACTAGATGTGTTCGCCCCGTTTAGCCGGAGTTCTCGATGAGCGTCACGGAGAGGCTTCTCCGAGTTTTCCGCGTCGATCAGCAGCTACAGGGTCTCCAATCGCGCCTCAGGGCCGCCGAGCGGTTCCTCGAGGAGCAGTCGCGCCAGCTCGGCCAGATCGACGCCAAGCGCGACGCGATCGGCGGCCAGCTGAGGCAGCTCCAGGCGAGCGTCGCCAACCACGAGGGGGAGATGGCGCGGCTCGACGCGCGGATCGAGCACCTGCGCGAGCAGATGAACTCGGCCCGGACCAACAAGGAATACAAGGCCTTCCTCACCGAGATCAACACGCTCAAGGCCGACCGCTCGAACTCCGAGACGGCGGCCCTGGAGCTGATGACGAAGGCCGACGAGCTGAAGAAGCAGGGCGCGGACCTCGAGGCCCAGCACGCCGAGCGCGAGAAGCTGCGGAAGGTCGCCTCCGAGGACCGCCAGAAGCGGGCCGAGGAGATCAAGGACCGCCTCAACGAGCTAACGAAGGAGCGCGAGCGGCTGGCGGGGGAGGTCCCCGCGGAGGTCATGCGGCTCTACGCCGACCTGGTCCGCCGCAAGTGCGACGAGGCCATGGCCCCCGCCGAGGAGCTGGACCGCCGGCGCCACGAGTACACCTGCGGCTCCTGCCAGATGGCCGTGCCGGTCGAGACGCTCAGCGCCCTGATCAAGGGGACCGTCCCCACCGCCGCCCTGCCCGTGACCATCTGCGTCAACTGCGGGTGCATCCTCTACCTGCAGCAGGAGGCGGCCGACTCCTTCAAGAAGGCCGCGGCCAAGAAGAACGCCAAGGCCGAGCAGGTCAGCGAGCTCTGATCGGGGCCCGGGACCGCCGTTTGCAACCCCCGGCCCGGGGGTTCGCCGATCTGATCCCATGACGCCGGGGCACACCGCTCTCTCCCGCTTCGCCCGCGCCCGCGTCTGGCTCGTGCCCGCGGTGCTGCTGCTTGCGGTGGCGCTGCCGCACCTTGATCAGGGCGACTTCCGGGGCGATGCGGGGTGGTACTCGGCCATCGGCGTCCAGGCATGGCGGACGGGGAGCCTCTGGACGATCTACGCCGACCCGGGGCAGGCGTACTTCAACAAGCCGCCGCTGGCGTTCTGGATTCACGGACTCGTGCTGCACCTCTTCGGCGTAAGCCTGGTGGCGGCCCGCCTCCCGGCCGTGATCGCGGCGCTCGGGTGCGTGCTGCTGACCGTGGCGATCACGCGGGAGCTGGCGACGCGCCGGGCGGCGGTGCTGGCGGGGGTCGCCATGGCCCTGAGCCTGGAGTTCTTCCGGCGCGTCCGGGAGGTCTCCCTGGACATGTGGCAGTTGCTGTTCGTGCTGGCCGCGCTCTGGCTGGCGGCGGCCGCGGTGAAGCGCGGGCGCGGGTGGCTGCTGGTCGCCGCGGGCGTGCCGCTGGGGCTGGCGCTGCTCTGCAAGCCGCTGAACGGCCTGCTCCTGATCCCGATCCTCGCGGCGTGGATGCTGTGGGCCGGGCGGGCCCGCATGCTGCCCTGGCTGCTCGGGACGCTCGGGGCGGCCGTCGCGGTGGCGGCGCCCTGGCACATCTCCATGTGGGCGACCCACGGGCAGGACTTTCTCGACCAGTACTTCGGCGCGGAGATCGGCGAGCGGCTGGCGGCCAACCCCGCCGGGCCCATCAGCGGCAACCCCCCGTGGTTCTACCTCGAGAAGCTCGGCACCCTCTACTGGCCGTGGATGATCGCCGTGGCGATCGCCGCGGTGCACTGGCTGCGCGGGCGGCCCCTCTCCCGGGGCAACCTGGCCGGGAAACTCGCGGTCGTGTGGACCGTCGCGTGGCTGGCCGCCCTCACGCTCTACGCCGACCGGCGCGACCGCTACGGCTTGCCGCTCTACGCGGGGCTGGGGATGCTGGCGGGCCTCGGGCTGGCCGCGGCCCCGGCTATGCGGTTCCCGCGCCGGTGGATGCTGCGCTGGCTGGCCCCCGCGTTCGCCGCCGGCGCGGTGGCCGTGGCCGCCCTGCCCGTGCGGGTCCACGAGCGCAACGAGACGCACTGGCCCGAGCTGTACGCGTGGCTCCGCCAGACCGAGCACATCGAGGGCGGGTTCCCCGACCTGTGGCAGGGCGCCTTCGGCGGCCATCACGGGGCGCGGCTGTACCTGGAGTTCGGGCGCTGGCCCCACCCAACCCGCAACCGCTGGAACCGCTTCATCGCCGACCCGCCCTCCGGCGTGCTGCTGATCTACCACCGGCGCGACGGCCTCGCCCCCGGCCCCACCGAGCGCATCCTCTGGCGCAGCAGCGACGACGAGCTCACCGTCACCCGCCTCGACGGCCCCTGGACGCCGGAGGGAGCCCCCGATCCCGGCGAGTGAGCACGATCACTCGAACAGGTCCTTCTGCGCTGCCTTCGGCGACCACTTCAGCCCCAGGTGCTCGGCCGCCGACCGTGTGAGCATGCGCCCGCGCCTGGTGCGGGCCAGGAAGCCGATCTGGAGGAGGTAGGGCTCGACGACATCCTCGAGGGTGCCCGCATCCTCGTTCATGGTCGCGGCGACGGCCTCGAGGCCCACCGGCCCGCCCTCGTAGACCTCCGCGATGACCCGCAGGTAGGCCCGGTCGAGGGCATCCAGCCCCAGGGCATCGACGCTCTCGAGCTTGAGGGCGGCCTCGACCACCCGCTCGGTCACCACGCCGTCGGCCCGGACCTGGGCGAAGTCGCGCACGCGCCGCAGCAGCCGGTTGGCGATGCGCGGCGTCCCGCGCGACCGCTCGGCGATCACCGGCAGCGCCACCTCGCCTGTGACGGCGATCCCCAGCAGCCCGCAGCTCCGCCGGAGGATCACCAGCAGCTCCTCCGCCGAGTAGTACCGCAGATGGTGCACGAGCCCGAACCGCGACCGCAGCGGCGAACTGAGCAGCCCCGCCCGCGTGGTCGCCCCGATCAGCGTGAACGGCTTGCACCGGAGCTGCACCGTGCGGGCGTTGAGGCCGCTGTCGATGCACACGTCGATCCGGAAGTCCTCCATCGCGGGATAGATGAACTCCTCGACCTGCACCGGCAGCCGGTGGATCTCATCGATGAACAGCACATCCCCCTGCTGGAGGCGCGTCAGCGCCGACACCAGGTCCGTCCCCCGGGCCAGCGCCGGCCCGCTGGTCGCGTGGACGCGGCTGCCCATCTCGTTGGCGATGACGTGGGCGAGGGTGGTCTTGCCCAGGCCCGGCGGGCCGTGCAGCAGCACGTGCTCCATGGGCTCGCCGCGCCCCTTGCCGGCCTCGATGGCGATGCGGAGCCGCTCGATGAGCTCGGCCTGGCCGACGTACTCGTCGATGCGCGTCGGGCGCAGCGACCAGTTGACCTGCTCATCCTCGGGGGCCGCGGCGGTGGGGGAGATCAGGCGTTCCGTCGCCATGGGGAGGAGTGTACAACCCCATTCGGCGGGCCGCGAGCGGGGACGTTCTCCTAGGCGGGATTGCCCGGTTCCGGCGGCACGATCGCGCTGAGCTGGCCCTTCAGCACCGGAAGATCCTGCTCGATCGTGTCCCACACGATCCGCGGGTTCACCGAGAAGTACACGTGAACGATGACGTTCCGCATGTCGCGCATCCGGCGCCACTCGATGGTGGGATTCGCCGCCTGAACATCCGGCGGGATGTGACGGGCGGCCTCCCCGATGATCGCAAAGTCCGCCAGCACCGCCTTCATCTTCTCCGGATTCGCCGCGAACTCCTCGAACGCCACGTCCGCGACGAACCGCTGAACTCAGCGATCGCCTCCAGAATGTCGGCAATCCGCTGGGGCCACGGTCTAGGCGACACGGCGCATCTCCGCCCGGACCGAGTCGCGCAATCCGGGCCGGAGGCTGTCCACCGTCCCCAGATCAACCGGGCATCCGAGGAGGTCGGTGAGCCGGCCGTGCAGACCAGCCAGTGTGAGCAGCGTTGGCCGCGCATCGGCCGCGAACTCTACGAGCACATCCACATCGCTCTCCGGCCGGTCGTCGCCCCGCGCGACGGACCCGAACACGTAGACCGCGCTCACGCCGAAGTCGCGTTGAAGGTCGGGCATGGCTCCCCGAATCAGCGGCTCGATCCGATCACCCAGCATGGCGGCATTCTATCGTCCCGCCGCAGGGGCCGGGCCCTCGGTACACTCCGCCCCGGAGGCCCACCGATGCCGATCAACGTCAAGACCCGCAACTGGGGCGGAAACTTCGCCGAGCTCGAGAAGTTCATGCAGGGCCGGTCGCAGGCCATCGCCACCCACGAGCAGCGGCTGAAGGCCGAGATCGCCCAGAACACCGGGGCCCACGCCTACGCCCGGCACGGCCACCAGACCGGCTGGGAGGCCCAGCTCATCCGCTGCTGCACGCAGGTCTCCCCCGACCAGCGCTTCGACCCCATGGGCACCGGCGGCACGATCCGCTCCGGGGCGGTGCTGAGCGGCGGCGGCGATGCCTCCTTCGGCACCCAGAAGGGCTACGACGCCTGGGGCGAGTGGGTCGAGCTGCCCGTTGGCCTCGCCTTCACGCCGGCCGCGTCCGACTACGAGACCGAGGGCGGCATCGTCTCCGGGGCCTTCCTCGGCGTCGAGGCCCAGGAGCAGGCCCGCTCCCAGGCACTCGCCGCCGCCAACGGCATGGCCCCAGTACATCGCCGGGCAGTTCGTCTCCAGGGACAAGCCCGACGCCAAGATCCGCGCCCCCATCACCAGTCTGTGCGTGGTGGTGGCCAAGGCCCAGGCGTCGGGGCCCTTCGGCGTGGGGTACCGGCGGATCGACGGCAAGTTCCAGCCCCGGACGCGGGACGAGGTCGTCAAGTGCATCACCGCGCTCTCCAGCCGCGCCAGCTGGTCGGACCTCTACGGCGACAAGGTGCAGGCGATGGGAAAGGCGCTCGTCAAGGACCGTCCCGCGTTCCACAACATCGGGGCCCTGCTGGAGCACCTGGGCGTCGAGGCCTTCTGGCAGGAAGGGGCCAAGGGGATCCTGCGCCGCGAGTGGAACCCCACCACGAAGGCCGCGGGCCCCTGGCGGGTGCACACGATGTTCCCCACGACCGGCGAGGCCCCGGGCTGGGCCACCAGCGTCTTCCTCAGCGACGCGGACAAGGCGAAGCTGAAGAGCAACAAGCTCCCGAAGGGCAACTACGCCTGGAACGGGGGCGTGGCGACGCGGGGGCCCGGCGCCGACTTCAAGCTGAACTGGAGCGTGGTCGCCGTGCCGGTCTGGGCGTGAGCGGCGGGCCGGGGGTCCGCACGAAGAACCCCGGTGCTCGTCGAGCGGGGCTCGTCACCACGGTCTCGCCCGTCGCGGCTCCGACGTAGGGCGGGGTCGCGGGCTCAGCCTTCGTCCTTCACTTTGTACTCCGCGTCGATCACGTCGTCCGGCTTCCCCGCGCTGCCCCCGCCCTCGGCGGCGCGGTCCGCCTCCGGCGACCCGCCTGGCCCGGCCCCGGTCCCGGCCTTGCGGGCCTCCTCGTAGACGATCTTGCCCAGCTCCATCGCGCTGGTGTCCAGCTCCTTCAGGGCCGCCTCGATCGCCGCCTTGTCGTCGCCCTTGACCTTGTCCTCGACGTTGGAGATGGCGCTCTCGATCCGCCCGCGGACCTCCGGCGACACCTTGCCGCCGTGCTCCTCCAGGGCCTTGCGGGTCTGGATGACCGTGGCCTCGGCGCGGTTCTTCAGGTCCACCACCTCGCGGCGCCGCTTGTCCTCCTCGGCGTGGGCCGCGGCGTCGGCCTTCATCCGCTCGATCTCGTCCTTGCTGAGGCCGCCGGAGTTGGTGATCTTGATGTTCTGGCTCTTGCCCGTGCCCTTGTCTGTGGCGGTGACGGTGAGGATGCCGTTGGCGTCGAGGGCGAACTCGACCTCGATCTGGGGCATGCCGCGCGGGGCCGGGGCGATCCCCGACAGCTCGAAGTTGCCCAGGGTCCGGTTGTCCTTGGCGAACTCGCGCTCGCCCTGGAGGACGTGGATCATCACGCTCGACTGGTTGTCGCTGGCGGTCGAGAAGGTCTCCTTCTTGCTGGTCGGGATGGTCGTGTTCTTCTCGATCAGCCTGGTCATCACGCCGCCGTAGGTCTCGACGCCCAGCGAGAGCGGCGTCACGTCGAGCAGGAGCACATCCTTCACCTCGCCCTGCAGGACCGCCCCCTGGATGGCGGCGCCGATGGCGACCACCTCGTCGGGGTTGACGGTCCGGTTGGGCTCCTTCTTGAAGAGGTCCTTGGCGATCTGCTGGACCCGCGGCATGCGGGTGGAGCCGCCCACGAGCACCACCTCGTCGATGCGGCCCGCGTCGAGCTTGGCGTCCTTGAGGGCCTGGAGGCACGGCTCGCGGAGCCGGTTGAACAGGTCCTCGCAGAGCCCCTCGAACTTGCTGCGCGTGATCGACATCTGCAGGTGCTTCGGGCCGTTCTGGTCCGCCGTGATGAAGGGCAGGTTGACCGTCGTCTCCTGGGCCGAGGAGAGCTCGATCTTGGCCTTCTCCGCGGCCTCCTTCAGCCGCTGCAGGGCCATCGGGTCCTTCCGGACGTCGATCCCCTCCTTCTTGCGGAACTCCTCGGCGATGTGGTCGATCAGCCGCTGGTCCCAGTCGTCGCCGCCCAGGTGCGTGTCGCCGTTGGTGGAGAGCACCTCGAACACGCCATCCCCGATGTCCAGGATGGAGACGTCGAACGTGCCGCCGCCGAGGTCGAACACCGCGATCTTCTCGTTCTTCTTCTTGTCGAGGCCGTACGCCAGGGCCGCGGCCGTGGGCTCGTTGATGATCCGCTCGACCTTCAGCCCGGCGATCTCGCCGGCGTCCTTGGTGGCCTGGCGCTGGGCGTCGTTGAAGTACGCCGGGACGGTGATGACCGCCCGGTCCACCTTCTCGCCCAGGTAGTCCTCGGCGGTCTTCTTGAGGTCCTGGAGGATGAAGGCGGAGATCTGCTGGGGCGTGAACTCGCCCTGGTTGACCTTCACCTTCACGAAGTCGTCCGGCCCGCCGACGAGCGTGTAGGGGACCTTGCTCTCCTCATCGCCCGTCTTGCCGTAGATGCCGGCCCCCTTGCCGGAGACCTCGCTCCGCCGCCGCCCCATGAACCGCTTGATCGAGTAGACCGTGTTCTTGGGGTTGGTGATCTGCTGGTGCTTCGCGGGCTGGCCGACGAGCCGCTCGCCCTTGTCGGTGAAGGCCACCACCGAGGGCGTGACGCGGTTGCCGGTGGCGTTGATCAGCACCTTGGGCGTGCCCCCCTCCACGATGGCCACGCAGGAGTTCGTGGTCCCCAGGTCGATGCCGATGATCTTGGATGCCATGTGCTTGGTCCCTGTGAGTTGGCCGCCGGCCTCGCCGGGCCTTGGCCTGTCAACGGGTTGCAAGGGTGGTGCCAAGCATCGTGCACGGTGGGCGGGAGTCGCGGCGGCGGCTTGGGCACGGTTTAATGGACCTATTCCAGCCAGACACCACCAGAAGCCCGCCGTCCGTGCTCCGGGTCGAGGAGCGGGCTGCCGAACTGGCAGCCGGGGCGGCGCGCGCCGGACAAGGGCCCGGTCGCCGAGCGCCGGAGTGGTCCCGCAGGTGGCCGCGTCGCTCGATGCGCCGGCCGCGCTCCTGCCGTACCTGGGCGAGCTGTTCGCGGATGTTGACTCGCTGGGCAGTTCCCCGCGTCTGGTGGCGAAGTGGCTGCGGAGCGCGGGCGTCGGCGCGGGCTCGCGTGTGCTGGATGTCGGGTGCGGGAAGGGCGCGGCGGCGGTGGAGGTCGCGCGCCGGACCGGGTGCCGCGTTGCAGGGGTGGATGCGTTCGCGCCGTTCGTGGCCGCGGCGCGCGGGCTGGCCGAGCGGCGGGGCGTCGCGGATCGCTGCGTGTTCTCGGTGGGGACAGCGCGGGGCGCCCGGGCCGCGGGCGACGCGTTCGACGCGGCGATAATGCTGGGCGTGGCGCCGGTGCGGGACGCGGCCAGGATCCTGCGGCGGCTGGTACGCCCGCGCGGCGTCTACATGATCGATGACGCGGCGTGGATCGGGGTGCCGGGCTCGCCGCAGCGGGGCGGAGCGCCGACGCTGGATGAGGCCCGCGCGCTGCTGGTCCGCGCCGGGGACCGGATCCTCAGGGAGCGAGTGCTGAGGCCGGCCGAGGTGCGGCGGATCGAGCGGCCCCTGCGGGCGGCCCTCAGCGCCCGGGCCCGCGCGCTCGGCCGGGCGAACCCCCGCCTCAGGCCGCTGCTCGCCGACTACCTCGCCCGCCAGCGTGCGGCCGCGGCGCTCCTGGAGGGCCCGCTCCGCCCCGTGCTCTGGATGGTCCGCCGCGGGGGCGGCCGGTGAGCCGGCACGCGCTGGTGGTGGGCGGCACGGGGATGCTCCGCGGCCTCTGCCTCGCCCTGGCCGAGCGCGGCCACACGGTGACGGTCATCGCCCGGCGCCACGCGCCCCTGGCGTCCTTGGCCCGGGCCGCGGCCTCGCTCCCGGGCCGGATCGCCCCCGCTCCCGCGGACTACACCGACGACGCCGCCCTGGCGAGCGCGATCCGGTCGGCGACTATCGCCCGCGGGCAGGTGTCGCTCGCCATCGCGTGGGTGCGCTCCGCCGCGCCGGGCGCGCTCCCGCTCATCGCCGATCTCATCGCCCGCGACCGCGACCCGCCGCGGCTCTTCCACATCTGCGGGAGCGCCGTGGCCGACCCGTCGCGCACCCCCGACCGCGGCCTCGCGCTCCTCCCCGGGGTCCGGTATCGCCGGGTCATCCTCGGCTTTGTGGTCGGGCCGCCGGGTGCGCGCTGGCTCACCGATGCCGAGATCTGCGCCGGGGTGGTGCGCGCTGTCGATGGCGACGCTTCGGAATCGGTCGTCGGGCAGGTCCATCCGTGGTGGGCCCGCCCCGCGTAGTCGCTACCCCCGGCCCGGCGGGTGCACGAACTCCCGCGACGCGAAGCGGTACGCCGTCACCACGCCCATGAAGAGCCAGAACAAGTTGTTGGTCGCCAGCGACCCCACGCGGTTCCAGTGGCGCAGCCCATCCATCGGCACGCCCGAGGCCTTGAGGATGTGGTACCACTCCCAGTCCCGCATGGGCAGGTCGCGGTAATCCACCGGGAACGGGGGCGACGTGCGGAACGCGTAGTCGGCGTAGTACGTCGCCGGGATGCTGATCGCGAAGAACGCCAGCAGCGTGAGCCCCGCGGCCCACGCGCCCAAGCGCGGCGAGCCGACGCGGGCGACGCGGAGCGCCGTCAGGCCCACGAGAATCCCCAGCGGCCAGACCAGCCAGTCGTTGCGGTCGCGGAACCACGACGCCTGCGCGATCCAGAGGATCGAGGCGAGAGTCGCGACAACGGCCGCGGCCAGCATCGCCGGGCCAGCGCGCGAGCGGTGGTGGTCCTCGAGGCCGAGGGGCAGGGGGGCCTTGGGGCGCGGGGGCCGGTCGTGTCCGAAGGCCCGGGCGAGTTGGGCGAGCGCGGCGGCGGGGGGGGCCGCCGGACTCATCGTCGCGGCGGGAACGGCCTCCGGTTTGGTCGCGGCGCGGTAGTCGCGCACGGAGAGCAGATAGGTCCCGGCGCGGCGCTCCAGCTCCGGCGACCACTCCAAGCCGAGTTCCTGATACACCCGCCGCAGCTCCCCCAGCGGGTCCGCCACCAGGTCCTCGTACCGGATGTGGGCGAGGCGCCCGGGCGGGATGGCCGCGGCCTCGGCGAGGAACGTGCGCTCCGTCTCCAGGTACTCCCGCGCGAGCCGGGACTCGATGTCATCCCCCGGCAACGGGTCTTGGAGGTTGAACACCGAGAGCCGGCGGGCCATGGCGACGTTGGAGCGCAGCACCGCACCCGGCTCGCGGCTGATGTGGACGAACTTCACGTTGCCGCCGAACAGGTCGGCCAGCTCGCGCACGCGCCCCGTGTGGCTGGGCGATTTCAGCAGGATCGCCCGCCCGGGGGCCAGGCGGGCGAGCTTCCACAGGAACGCCCACTGCGCCCGGCGCCATCGCCGCCGCTCCCGCTCGTTCAGGCCGGTCAGCGAGTGGAAGCGGTCGTAGTGCGCGTGCAGCCGCGGGATGACGAACCGCCCCGGCAGGCTCGACGCCCCTACCCAGTTCCCCGTGGCGAAGTCGTCCTCCGCCGGCCAGTCCGGGCCGATGGCGACATCATCCTGCGGGCGCTTCGCGGAGAGGAACGGGATCATGAACAGCCGCAGGAAGGACCACGAGAGGGCGAACCCCTGCGGCGCCAGCACCTCGCACCAGGTCGGCGTGCGCACCCGCGGGTCGCACGACATCAGGTAGTGCAGGTGGGTGGTTCCGGAGCGGAAGTAGCCGAGGATGACGATGGCGCCGGGCGCGTGGTCCAGCCGCAGCCCGCTCCGCCGCCCCGCCATCCGCAGGACCGGCGCGAGGACCAGCCGCTCGGGGAGTGTCAGAACGGTGCCGATGCACGAGGTGAACAGCCCGAACGCCAGCCGCGCCCAGTACCGCACCGGCACCCACGCGGGCGGCGACAGGATCACACGCAGCCACGCGTCCAGGGGCGCGAAGGCCATGTAGTGCGGGTACGGGATGGCGATGGGCGGCCGGAGTCGCATCGGGGGCGAGTGTAGGGAAACGTTCAGCCCGACTCGGTCCAGGCCGACAGCGCGGATTCCAGTGATGCTGCCAGCTGCGGGAGGTCGATGGTTGCGGTGTCCCACACCCGGTCGAGGTCCACGCCCCAGTAGACGTGCACGAGTATGTTCCGCATGCGCGTGACCTGCGGCCACGGGACTCCCGGGACCCGCTCGCGGCCCGCATCGCTCAGTCGCACGGCGGCCTCGCCGATCTCCTGGATCGCGTTGATCAGTCCACGGCGGAGCAGGGCGTCGGAGTCCAGGTCCGCCCGCGCTCGTCCGGCCACGAAGCCGATCGCGTCACGCGCCGCCTCGAGCATGTGCTCGCATCGGGCGCGGTCGCCCGGCCCGGCGCTCTGGTCATGCGGCATACTGGACCTGCGCTTCGCGGAGGACCTGGTCGCGGTACCACGGGCCGAGCATCGGGGGTGTGTGAAGGTGGACGGCGCGGCCGAGGAGCTCGCTCAGCTCCATTTCCAGGCCCGCGAAGGCGAAGAGCCCGGCGCGCGAACCCGGCCTGAACTCGACCAGGATGTCCACGTCGCTATCGGGGGGAAAGTCCGGACGCAGCACGGACCCAAAAAGGGCAAGGCGCGAGACGCCGTACCGCTGACACACGTCGGCAAGGCGGGCGGCCGGGATGGTGAGTCCGTGCGGGAGCATCACGATCATTGTAAGCGATCGGCTTCGGGGTGCCCGGACCTACCATCCCCCGATGGCCACCGCCGCCCTCCCCCTCCCGCCCGCGCTGCCCTCGCACGACCCCCGCCTCGCCCCCATCCGCGCCAAGGTCGAGGCCGGCGAGCGACTCTCGCTCGACGATGGCGAGGCCCTCTATTCCACCCGCGATATCTGGTCCGTCTGCGAACTGGCCGACCTCGTCCGCCGCCGCCTCCACGGCGATATCGCCTACTACAACATCAACCGCCACCTCAACTACTCCAACGTCTGCGCCCTCTCCTGCAAGTTCTGCGAGTTCTACGCCAAGCAGGGCGACGAGAAGGCCTACACCCGCGACCTCGGGTACATCCGCGAGGAGACTCGCAAGGCGGTCGAGGCGGGGGCCACGGAGATCCACTCCGTCGGCGGCCTGCACCCCCACCTGCCCTTCAGCTACTACACCGACCTCGTCCGCACGATCCGCGAGACGGCCGCCGGGCTCGGCAGCGAGCTGCACGTGAAGGCCTTCACCGCCGTCGAGATCGTCCACCTCGCGAAGATCGCCAAGGTCTACAAGCAGTCCGACCGTATCGCCGGCATCCGCTGGGTCCTCCGGGAGCTGAAGGAGGCCGGCCTGGGCTCGCTCCCCGGCGGCGGGGCCGAGGTCTTCGACGACCGGGTCCACGACGAGGCCTTCAAGGGCAAGATCCGCTCGGACGTCTGGCTCGACGTCCACCGGGTTGCCCACGAGCTGGGCCTGAACACCAACGCCACCATCCTCTACGGCCACATCGAGGACCGGCGCGAGCGCCTCGTCCACATGGACATGCTCCGCCGCGCCCAGGATGAGGCCCTCGCGCGGATCGCCGGAGCGGGAGAGCGAGACAGCGAAACAGCGAAACAGGGAAGGACTGTTCCGGACCCTGTCTCGCTGTCTCGCTCTCTCGCTCCTCCCTTCGGCTCCTTCCAGACCATCATCCCCCTCCCCTTCTTCCCCGACGGTTCCGCCCTCGAGCACCTCCCGGGACCGGCGGGCCTCGAGAACCTCCGCACGCTGGCGATCGCCCGCCTCATGCTCGACAACTTCCCCCACGTCAAGGCCTTCTGGATCATGCAGACGCTGCCCATGGCCCAGCTCATGCTCCAGTGCGGCGCCGACGACCTCGACGGCACCGTCGTCTGGTACGACATCACCAAGGTTGGCGGCGTGAGCACGCACCAGGAAGTGACGGTCTGGACCCTGGAGAAGGCCATCCGCGACGCGGGCTTCACGCCTGTCGAGCGGGACACGCTCTACCGGCGCATCATCCGCGACGGCAGCCGCTGGCGGATCGCCGGCTGACCGGGCCCCGCCCGCGCGCGCCCAACCTCACGCGATCATCGGGGGGCGCATCTCCGCCCCGTCCGTCACCGCGATCTCCCGCGGCCGGTCGTGGTCCCGCGGCTCGCCCAGGTCGGTCCGCAGCACCGCGGTGAACGTGCACCCCTCGCCCTCGCGCGTCGCCGCCTCGACCCACCCCCCGTGGGCCGCCGCGATGCAGCGGCAGATCCACAGCCCCATCCCCGCCCCGCCCAGCAGGCGGTCGTCGGGCGTGCGGTCGCGCCACAGCGGCCGCCCGAGCTCCTTCCGGGCGGCGGCGCTCAGCCCCCGGCCCGTGTCGCGCACGGAGAACTCCACCCGCGCCGGGTTCCCGCGCGGGCGCTGCGCCCGCAGCACCACCGAGCCGCGCTCCGTGCACCGGCAGGCGTTCATCAGCAGGTTCACCAGCAGCCGACGCACCGCCGCCGAGTTCCCCCGCATCGTCCCCAGCCCGGGCTCGAGGTCCATCGAGAGCGAGAGCGACCGCAGCCCGGCCATGCGCAGCGCCGCCGCCGCCGCCGCGCCGCACACCTCCGAGAGCGCGAACTCCCCCCACGCCCACTCGCGGTCCGCCAGCGCCACGCGGGCGCTGTCGAGCGAGGTCTCGACGATCTCGGCGACGGTGGCCGCCGCGCCGGCGATCCGGTCGGCGTACCCCTTCCAGGGATCGGTGATGCCGTGCTCCGTGGCCATGGCCTCGGCCAGGAGGCGCACGCCCGCGACGGAGTTCCGCAGCTCGTGGGCGACCGCCACCAGCTCGAGCACGCCCCAGTTCTGGCCCTCGCGATGGTCCATAGCGCGTGGCATCGACCCGGGCGGCGGATTCACGCTCGAAAACCCGGAAGATTCCGCGAAGTTGCGGGCGCGGGCCGCGAAGTGCCGCAACCCTGCGGGCGCGCCGCCGCTCGACCGCCGTACGCTTCGCCCCCGTGCCCCCCGAGACCCAGTCCGACCGGCCCACCGAGCCCACCCCCGAGCCCCTCCCGGTCGCGGAGCAGCGTCGCCCCACCGCCGGCCCCGGCCTGGAGCCCGAGCTGCTCGCCGAGGAGCTGGCGCACCGCCACGACCCCTATGCCGCCCTGCGCGACCCGGACTACCGCCTCTTCGCGGCCGGCTTCACGTGCTCCAGCATGGCCCTGCAGATGGTCTCCACCGCCGTGCTCTGGGAGGTCTACGCGCGCACCAACGACGTCTTCTCCCTGGGCCTCGTCGGGCTCGCCCGCGTCCTCCCCGTGATGCTGCTGGCCCTCCCCGCCGGGCACGCCATCGACCTCTACAACCGCAAGCGGCTGCTGGTCGGCACGCAGGCGGCCTTCGCCGTGCTCACGGCCCTGCTCGCCCTCGCCTCGTGGTCGCGGGCCGGGCTGCCGGTTTTCTTCACCATCATCGGCCTCACCGCCTGCATCCGCACCTTCAACAGCCCCACCCGCCAGTCGCTCCTGCCCCTCATCGTCCCGCCCGGCCACTTCCACAACGCCATCACCTGGAACAGCGGCGTCTTCCAGTTCTCGGCGCTCGCCGGGCCGATCCTCGCCGGCGTCGTGATGGCGCGCACCGGCCACGCCTGGCCGGTCTACGCCGCCAGCGCCGCCGGGATGCTCATCTTCTCCGTCTCCGCCTCCTTCATCCGCTTCGCCCCGCCGCCGCGGAGCCCCACGCCCTTCACGCTCCGGTCCATGCTCGCGGGCCTCGGCCACCTGTGGAACGAGAAGACGATCCTGGCGACGATCGCGCTGGACCTCTTCGCCGTGCTCTTCGGCGGGGCGACAGCGCTGCTGCCGGTCTACGCGAAGGACATCCTGGGCGTCGGAGCCGACGGCTACGGCGTGCTGCGGGCTGCGCCCTACTTCGGCGCCCTCCTGATGGCCCTGGTCCTCGCCCACCGCCCGCCCTTCCGGCGCGCCGGCCGGGCCCTGCTCTGGAGCGTCGCCGGGTACGGCGCCGCCATGATCGTCTTCGGCGTCTCCCACTGGTTCTGGCTCTCCATCGGCGCGCTGCTCCTCGCCGGGGCCTTCGACAACATCAGCGTCGTCATCCGCCACGTGCTGGTGCAGGTCCGCACCCCCGACCACCTCCGCGGGCGCGTCGCCGCCGTCAACAGCGTCTTCATCGAGAGCAGCAACGAGCTGGGCGCGTTCGAGTCCGGGGCGGTCGCCGCGATCTTCGGCGGGGGCGCCCGCGGGTCGATGATCAGCGTCGTGAGCGGCGGGATCGGCACCATCCTCGTCGTGATCGGCGTGGCGCGCAAGTGGCCGCAGATCCGGCGCCTGGGCAGGCTGGACCCGCCCGCGCCCTGACCCGTGCGCCGGTGCCGCCGCTCGCGGCGCCCCCGCCCCGCCGCCGTGCCGCGCCCGTACCATCCCGCGTATGCCCCCCGGTCCCCTCCACGACCGCATCGCCGTCATCACCGGCGCCAGCGCCGGCATCGGCGAGGCCGCCGCCCGCGCCCTGGCCGGCGCCGGCGCCCGCGTTGTCCTCAACGCCCGGCGCGCGGACCGCCTCGACGCCCTCGCCAACGAGCTCGGCGGCCCCTCCCGCGCGGCCGCCGCCCCCGGCGATGCCGCCGACCCCGGAGTCATCCGCTCCATGCTCGACGCCGCCCGCGACCGCTTCGGGAACGGCACGCGCGAGGCCGACCTCGTCCTCGTCAACGCCGGGCGCGGCCTGCGCGGCAGCGTCTACACCTCCGACCAGACCCGGTGGGAGGAGGTCATCCGCACCAACCTCACCGCCGCCGCGAGCCTCATGCGTGCCGCCGCCGAGCGCATGGCCGGCCCCGTCGAGGTCGTCGCCGGACCGCCAAAGGACGGCCCGCCCCCCCAGCCCCCGCCCGGCTGGCTCGACCGCCCCCGCGACATCGTCGTGCTCGGCAGCACCGTCGGGCGCCACGTCTCGCCCTTCTCGTCGATGTACGGCTCCACCAAGGCCGCCGTGCACATGCTCGCCGAGAGCCTCCGCCGCACCCTCGCCCCCCGCGGCATCCGCGTCAGCCTGCTGGAGCCCGGCGTGGTGCGCAGCGAGTTCCAGGCCCAGGCCGGCTACGACCCGCAGAGCTTCGGCCAGTTCATGGATTCGATCTCGCCGGTGCTGACGCCCGAGGACGTCGCCCGCATAATCGTCTTCATGGTCGGTCAGCCCGCCGGCGTCCACATTAACGACATGATGATCCGTCCGACGCGCCAGGAATACCCGTAGCTTCGCCGATCCCGGTCAGACTCCCGCACTCCGGGCAGGGCACGCCTGACGGGAGTCCCCGCACGTCATACCGGCAGCAGGGACAGTGCCCCGGGCGCGCCCGGCGGGCCCAGCGCCGCCACCAGAGCAACGCGCCCGACAGTGTGACTATCAACCAAGGTTGCCAGAGCGGCACGGCGATGATGCTGCGCCCCGCCGTCGAGCTGCGGAAAAAACTCCACTCCATCGGGGTGGCCCGCGGCCTGGTGTGCCATTCCCACCGCGTTTCCTGCAGCATCGCGAATCGGCCGCTCAGCTGCTGCCGCAGCGGATCCGAGGTCCACAAATACACGACCGTGCCGCTCTTCAGGGAGACCGAGTCGCCGAACTGGGCCATGCGGAAGATGGTCCAGCGCAGGCTCACGGCCCAGGCAACGAGCAGGAGCAGCGAGAGTACGGTGAGCGTCCAGCGCGCCAAAACCTCCGCGAGATGCAGGAGCATGCGCCGAGTCATCGCCAAAGTCATACCGGTCCCGGTGGCTTCAGTGGCGGCTTCAGGCAGCCGTGAGACCGCTTCAAAGGAAAAAGCACCCGGTTCTCACCCGGAGGCTCTGTCACCGCGACCCCACCTCGCTTACGGGAAAATCCCCCTGATCGTGTACGCCTTCGCGATGTGATCCAGCGCCGCGATGTAGGCCGCCGTCCGCATGTCGCACTCGTACTTCTGCCGCGCCGAGATCGTCCGCCGGGCCGCGGCCACCATGTGCTGGTTCAGCTTGCGGTCCACCTCTTCCAGGTCCCAGCTGGTGCAGGTCTTGTTCTGCACCCACTCGAAGTAGCTGACCGTCACCCCGCCCGCGTTGGCAAGGATGGCCGGGATGATCTCGATCCCCCGCTCGATGAGCACGCGGTCGCCGCCGGGCGTGCTCGGGGCGTTGGCGCCCTCGGCCACCACCTTGGCGTCGATCCAGCGGGCCTCCTTCTCCTTGATCATCTGCTCCAGGGCCGCGGGGACCAGCACATCGACCGGGGTCTTGTAGAACTCTTCCGTGCTGATCAGCGTCACCCCCTGCCCGCCCCGGGTCCCCGCGCCCGAGCCGGCGCCCTTCTCAAAGCCGCCCACGCCGCCGTTCTTGGCGACGTGCCCCGCCAGGGCCTCCGAGTCGATCCCGCTGTCGTTGCGGATCGCCCCGGTGTGGTCCATCACGGCCACCAGCTTCGCCCCCAGCTTGGTCAGGATCCGCCCCGTCCACGAGCCCACGTTCCCGTACCCGATCAGGCTGAACCGCATCCCCTGGACGTTGATCTTCAGCGTCGGCAGCAGCTCGACCAGCGTGTCCACCACGCCCTGCCCCGTCGCCTTCTCCCGCCCGAGCGACCCGCCGATCTCCACCGGCTTGCCCGTCACCACCCGCATCGAGTCCCAGGAGTTCTTCCCGTTCTCATCCAGGCTGGCGTAGGTGTCGGCGAACCACGCCATCACCTGCGCGTTGGTGTTCACATCCGGCGCGGGGATGTCGTAGTCCGGCCCGATGTAGCGGAAGATCGCCGCGCAGAACCGGCGCGTCACCCGCATCAGCTCGTCCTGCGAGAGCGCCCGCGGGTCGCACTTCACGCCCCCCTTGCCGCCGCCGTAAGGGACCCGCACCAGCGAGCACTTCATCGTCATCAGCAGCGCCAGGCTCTTCACGTCGTCCAGGTGCACGTCCGGGTGGAACCGCAGCCCGCCCTTGTACGGCCCCAGCGCGTTGTTGTGCTGGACCCGGTACCCCTTGAACAGCTTGTGGTGCCCGTCGTCCATCCGCACCGGGAAATGAACCATGATCTCGCTCTGCGGCTGCGCCAGAATGATCTTGATCCGGTGCGGCAGCTCCAGCATGTCCGCCGCCTGGAGCATCACCTCCACCGTCTGCAGGTAGAGGTTGTCCGGGTCCTTGGGGAAGCCCAGCTCGTCGAACACCGGGTCGCGCTCCCCGGGGGTCTTGGTGATCTTGGGGGTGACACTCTTGGCGATGGTCGTCATGGCGGGGTTCCGGAGAATCTGCGTTCGCTACGATGGGGGGAAGGGGGAGACGAGCCCGCCGGTTGGCGGGCCGGTTGAACAACGCCTCGGACTTCAGCAGCCTTGCTCTTCGAGCGCCGGACCGTTCCGGCACCGACCTGTTCCTCGTCCGCCGCGCCAGGCTGAGGGCAAGCCCCGCGGCCACTCGGTTCCGCACGATGATAGTGTACTTCGCCGCCGATCTTCTCTGGGCCACTCGGATTCAAGGGGCCGCAAAGCAGGGATCAATCCCCTGCCGGCCCGTGCGGTCCCTCGACATGCTCCGCGCCCGTCTGGCGGATTGCGACGTGAGGGCCGCGATCGTAGACCTCGACGCGCCCGATGTGGCGATCGACCTGATCCGGGCCCTGCGGGACCCGTCCGGCCCGGCCGCGGGGCGCTCGGTCCGCATCGTCGCCTTCGGCCCCCATATCGCCACCGAACTGTTCGAGCAGGCCAGGGCCGCCGGCGCCGACGCGGTGCTGGCCCGCGGCGCCTTTGACCGGCGCCTGCCGGAGATCCTCGCCGAGCTCGCGGGCGCCGCGGACCGGCCGGGTGGCCCGACGCTCCGCGGCGGGTGATCCCGCCACTGATTCCCAGCAGCAGCAGACCACCCGCCACGGAGTGGCGGGCCACCCCAAGAACGATCCCTCAGGCACGCCCTGGACCGACCCCCTCCCCCGCCGGAACGAAAAAAGCGGCACGCCGATCAGGCGTGTCGCCATCAACCCGCTCGCTGAACTGCGCGGTGTCGCCGGGGCCGGTCAGACGGCGCGCACCCGGTCGAGGATCGCCTCGACCGCCCCGTCGATCCGGGCCGGGGTCTCGTACCGCCCCTCGGCGATCTCCCGCCGGATACGATCGACCAGCGCGCGGCGCACCTTCCGTGCCCCGGCGCGGCCGACAGGCCCCGTCCACCCCGCATGCCGCCCATGCTCCGCGCTCCGCCCCGGCGCCCCTGTGCATCCCGCCCGACGCGTTTCGATGACTCGGCGCATGATCGGATCCTCCGATTGAACCGTCCGAGGTAAGGGCCGGCATCCGCCGGCAGCCACCCCCGTATCGGCAAACCGCATGAAGGCCGGGTGAGGTCGCGATAAATGTCCTTTCATCGGCCACTTAGCCGCCCCGGTGTCCGCCCGGGCCGCCGGGCCCTCTCCTGACTTTCCCCTCATCCCGGGCTAGAGTTTCCGCCTCAAGTCTTTCTGCCGGGCCGGCTGGCGCACGGTGCGCACGCCGGACGCACAAGGACCAAGCCGCCCCCCCAAGGGGCCGGCCGGTGGCTCCCGCCGCCCGCCGTCAGTCAGGCCGATCCCCGCGCCCACCCCGGCAGGCGCGAGCGGACCCGCCCGACGGAAGGACCAGCCAAGCCCATGATCGACGAAACGCTCCTCGCAACCCTCGGCACCGCGGATCAGGAAGCCGAGGCGCTCCTCACCCAGGCCCTCGGCCGCCCCAGCGCCCAGCGCAAGGACGGCGAGTACATGGACTCGTTCCTGGGTGAGCAGATCAAGGACCTCGCCCCCGGCAAGCTCATCCGGGGCAAGGTCGTCGGCTACGCCGGCGAGGATGTGGTGGTCGAGGTCGGCCTCAAGTCCGAGGGCCTCATCCCCAAGGACGAGTTCGAGGGCATCGACGTCAAGATCGGCGAGACCTACGACGTCCTGCTGGAGAGCATGGAGGGCGAGGGCGGCACCATTGTGCTCTCGAAGCGCAAGGCCGACCGCATGCTCAACTGGCAGCGGATCATGGACACCACCCGCGAGGGCGCGGTCGTGGAAGGCACCGTGATGCGCAAGATCAAGGGCGGCCTGCTGGTGGACATCGGCGTGCCGGTGTTTCTGCCGGCCTCCCAGGTGGACATCCGCCGCCCCGGCGACATCGGCGACTACATCGGCCGCAAGGTCCGGGCCACGATCCTCAAGATCGACCAGGAGCGGCGGAACATCGTCATCAGCCGCCGCAAGCTCATCGAGGAGGAGCGCGACGCCGCCAAGAGCCGCCTGCTCGAGACGCTGAAGGAAGGCGACATCGTGACCGGCACGGTCAAGAACATCGCCGACTTCGGGGCCTTCGTGGACCTGGGCGGGATCGACGGGCTGCTGCACATCACCGACATGTCCTGGGGCCGGATCAACCACCCCAGCGAGCTTCTGAAGATCGACCAGAAGGTGGAGGTCAAGGTCCTCAACATCGACCGCGAGAAGGAGAAGATCGCGCTGGGCCTCAAGCAGCGCGAGGCCTCCCCGTGGGAGCAGATCGAGAAGAAGTACCCGGTCGGGTCGCGGGTCAAGGGCTCGGTGGTCAACCTCATGTCCTACGGCGCGTTCGTGCGGCTGGAGGACGGCATCGAGGGCCTCGTCCACATCTCCGAGATGTCCTGGACCCGGCGCGTCAACCACCCGTCGGAGCTCGTCCAGCCCAGCCAGGAGGTCGAGGTCGTCGTCCTGGACATCAACAAGGACAAGCAGGAGATCTCCCTGGGCATGAAGCAGACGGAGGTCAACCCCTGGGAGCTGGTCGCCGAGAAGTACCCCGCCGGCACGCTCATCGAGGGGAAGGTCCGCAACCTCGCCAACTACGGCGCCTTCGTCGAGATCGAGCCGGGGATCGACGGCCTGCTCCACATCTCCGACATGTCCTGGACCAAGAAGATCACCCACCCCAACGAAGTGCTCAAGAAGGGCGACACCGTCAAGTGCGTCGTCCTCGACGTGGACCAGAGCAAGCAGCGGGTCAGCCTCGGGCTCAAGCAGCTCACCGAGGACCCGTGGATCGCGGCCATCCCCGAGCACTACAAGCCGGGCATGGTCGTCCGCGGGGCGGTCACGAAGATCACCAACTTCGGCGTCTTCGTCGAGCTGGAGTCGGACCTCGAGGGCCTGCTGCACATCTCCGAGCTGGCCGACCACAAGGTCGAGAACCCGCAGGATGTGGTGAAGCCCGGCGACGAGGTGGACGTGAAGATCCTCCGCGTGGACACGCAGGAGCGGAAGATCGGCCTGTCCCTGAAGCGCGCCCAGTGGGGCGACGCCAGCGGCGCGGGCGGCGGCGGTGCCGGCGGGGGGGCGTCGGACTACGAGCGCACCGGCGTTCCCACCAGAGGCGGCATGGACGCCCACGACGCCATGGGCACCGACAAGATCCGCATGCCCGGCAAGGGCGACAAGCCGGACAAGACCGAGCGGGCCGAAGCCGCCGAGGAATAACCCGCCGCGGCCGCTGCTCCCTAGCGCCGAGCCGTGCGACCAACCCTGACCCACCGAGCCCCGGCCCGTGCCGGGGCTCCTTTCGTTTTCGACTTAGGATGGAGGTATGGGCTGGCTCCTGCTGGGCGTGCTGCTTCTCCTCGTAATCTTCGTTCTGGCGATCTGGGCCTTCCGCGGGCGCGGCGACGGCGGCTCGTGGGGTGGCGACTGATCTCGGACACCGTCAGGCATGTGTCAACGCAAGCTCGCGACGGAGAGGCCCCGGATGGGCGGGATGGGTCGGAAAGAAAAACCCCCGCGTCTCCGCGGGGGCTCGCCTCCAACTTCGGTTCCGGGACGTACCCTTTAGCACAGCGCCAGGAAGCTCAGCAGCGTCAGCACGAGGATCTTCTGCTGGTGGTTCGACAGGGCCGTGATCGCGAGAGCCGTTCTCATGACTTCACCCCTTCTTCGCTCTGCGTGCCGTTCCCGGCTGCCAGAAGATAAACAACCGCCGTGCCCCGCGCATGAAGCAACGTCTCACCCGCGTTCTCGCCCGCGCCACGCGGGGGCGCCGTCCGATAAGCACTGTGGATTACCGGTGGATGTGCGCCGCGCGTTGCGTAGGCACCACACCCGCTGCATCGCCGCCGCAACAGCGCTCCTCCTGCTTCTCGTGGCAGCGCCGCCCGCGCGGGCCCAGAACGTCGAGCCGCCGGAGCCGAACGCGGCCATGGCCGCGTTCCACCGCGTGGCGGACTTCGTCCGCGCCCGGCCGCTCGCCCCGGGCGCCGAGCGCCTCGTCGAGTGCCCGGCGATCGCCGTCACGCTCCGTCTCGACGGCCAGGTGATCGGGCGAGGCGCGACGATCTCGGCCGATCCGAGTGCGGCGGGCAGCGCCGTCCCGCAGGCCGCGGTGACGGCCATCACCGAGGCCCGCCAGCGCGTGCCGATCGAACGGGATGCCCTCTTCGAGGAGAAGTTCCGCGCCCTTGCCGAGCGGTTCACGGTCACGCTCGAGCTCTCCGGCGCGCTGATCCCCCTCGCCCCGAGGGAATGGGCCGACGTGGCCGCCGAGGTCGCCCCCGGCCTGGAGGGCGTCGCCGTCCGCCTCGGCGACCGCCTCGCCGCGTTCTTCCCCGAGCAGATGCTCGCCACTGGCACCGACCCCGCCGCGGCCGCGGGCTCGCTGGTCTCCCGCCTCACGGGCGACCCCACGCTGGCCCTGAAGAAGCCCGCCGAGCTGATCGCCGAGCACGGCGCCGTCTTCTATCGCTTCAAGTCAACGACGATCGCGCAGCCGCGCGCCGGCGCGAGCCCGATGTTCCTGCACCGGGGCGGGCGCGTCGTGCGCCAAAGCGAGATGACCGAAGCTGAGCTGCGCCGCTGGGCAGCACAGATGGCCGCGACCCTTCAAAGGTGGCGATCGACCGGTGAGAATCGAACCGGCGCGGACGGCGGACTCGATCCAGTGCTCGGGCAGGTGCTCGCTGACTGGGCACCGCCCGCTGATCAAGTGCTGGTTGCCTACTCCCTCGTGAGCTATTTCCGGGCTGCTGAGACATTCGACAAGCCCGGGGCGAAAGAGGCGGGCTATAGGGCTTCGCTGATCATGCGCGACCTCGCGATTGTGGATCCCGGCGAGGCCGAACCATGGAGCGATGTCGTCGCCGCAGAGTTCTGCCAGGCAATGCTGGTCTCGATGAAGCCGCTGATGTGGGTTGACGATCCCGGGGTGTCCACGCTCTGGGAGCGTTGCATTGATGCCACCAAGGGCGTCTTCCATCACGAGAAGGGCTTCGCACCCTCGGTGCCCCGCGGGCGTCTGGGACTTGTCGCGTGGGCTCGGCTCATGGTTGACTACGCCACAACGCTGGATGGCCCCGGCCAGGAGTACGCGGCCGTGACGGAGGCGTTCAAGGCCACTCCTCCCGGCGAACTGGTCTCGCAGATGCCGTGGCTGGGCTGGGCTGATGTTCGATACGGCCATCAGAGGGCCGCCGTCGCCCTCCGCGAGATGCGGGAGATGGTCTGGAAGCACCAGCTCCGCCCCGAGGACCTCCCCGCCGACCAGCAGGATTTCGCGGGGGGCATCATGTTCACGGCCTCACGCCAGCCCTTGCCCACATGGCACGCGGCGCGGCCGCTGGCCTTCATCGCCACCATGCTCGGCGATGAGCGGCTGACGCCCGACGAGGAAGTCCCCGCCGAGCTTTCGCGCCTCCTCGCGTCGCTGCGCTTCCTCCGCCAGCTCACGGCCGCGGAGGCCGAGGGCCATATGTACGCCAACCCCGACCAGGCCCTCGGCGGCGTCCGCGCCAGCCTCTTCGACCAGCGCATGCCCCCGGAGGCCACCGCCTTCACGCTCATGACCGTCTGCGAGACGCTCCTGAGCCTGGAGAAAATCAAGCAGCGCCAGGCGCGCGCCAAGGCCGCGGAGCAGCCCTGACCGGGTGGCATGGGTGGCATGGGCAAGCCGCTCTGGGCTTGCCCGTGCGAGCGCCCGAAGCACCCCCAAACCGGCCTGAAATCAGCCCCTCTCCGCGCGGTCCATAGCGCGCGCCGACGCGCCATTTTCGAGCGCTTCGCCTATGATTCCCGAACCCGAAACTCGGCCCCCGCGGCCACCGAAAAACTCACCCGGAGCACCCCCGAATGCCCGACCCTCAGACGCCCCCCGGCGGCGCCGGTTCACTTCCCCCGACCCCCCCGGGTGGCAGCGCTCCGACCGGTCCGGCTGGCGGCAGTGAAGGCCCGGGCGAGACGATCCTCGAGCTGCAGATCGAGCGCGAGCTCCAGGACTCCTATCTCACCTACGCGATGTCCACCATCATGGACCGGGCCCTGCCCGACGTCCGTGACGGCCTGAAGCCCTCCCAGCGACGGGTCCTCGTCACCACGAACGACCTGGGCCTCCGCCCGGGCAAAAAGACGCTCAAGTGCGCCAAGATCGTCGGCGACACGATGGGCAACTACCACCCCCACGGTGATGCGGCGCTCTACGCCACGCTCGTCGGCATGGCCCAGACGTGGCGCATGCGCGTCCCCCTGGTGGACCCGCAGGGGAACTTCGGCAGCATCGACGGCGACCCCCCGGCGTCGATGCGGTACACCGAGGCAAGGGTGACCTGGGCCGCGGTGGACATGCTCGCCGACATCAAGCTCGACACCGTCGACTTCCAGCCCAACTACGACGACCGCCTCGTCGAGCCGGCCGTCCTCCCCGGGCGCTTCCCCAACCTGCTCATCAACGGCACCGTCGGCATCGCCGTGGGCATGGCCACCAGTCTCGCCCCCCACAACCCCACCGAGATCCTCGACGCCATCGTCCGCGTCCTCGAGAAGCCCGACATCTCCCTCGCCGAGCTCATGACCGACGAGACCGACGACAAGGGCAACCTCACCCGGCGCGGCGTCAAGGGCCCCGATTTCCCCACCGCCGGCGTCATCTACGGCCGCGCCGGCATCGTCGAGGCCTACGCCACCGGGCGCGGCCGGGTCACCGTCCGCGGCACGCTCCACAGCGAAGAGATCGGGCGCGCCGGCGACCGCATCCAGCTGGTCATCGACACCATCCCCTACATGACCAGCCAGGGCACCCTGGTGGAGAAGATCGTCGAGGCCGTCAAGGAAGAGCGGATCGCCGACATCTCCGACGTCCGCAACGAGTCCGGGCGCGAGGCCCAGTCGAGGGTCGTCATCGAGCTGAAGAAGGGCGCCGACCCCGCGGTGGTGGAGAACCAGCTCTACCAGTTCACCCCCCTCCAGCAGACCTTCTCCATCATGAACATCGCGCTGGTCAACCGCCAGCCGCGCACGCTCTCGCTGAAGGAGATGCTCGGGCACTACATCGCCCACCGCGAGGATGTCGTCCGCCGGCGCACGGCGTACCTGCTCCGCGAGGCCAAGAAGAAGGCCCACATCCTCGAGGGCATGATCTACGCGGTCGCCGACATCGACGAGGTCATCCGCATCATCCGCGCCAGCGGCACCCGCGAGGAGGCGATCCTGGGGCTCATGGCCCGGCGCTTCCAGGTCCCCGCGGGGCACAAGTACGCGGCGAAGCTGCCGAAGCGGCTCCTCGACTTCGTCCGCTCCCACGACAAGGCCGGCGGCGTCCCCCTCACCCGCATCCAGGCCGAGACCATCGGCGGCATGCGCCTCATCCAGCTCGTCGGCCTCGAGATCGAACGGCTGGTCGCCGACTACAAGGCCCTGGTTGACGAGATCGAGGGGTACGAGCTCATCCTCGCCGAGCGGCAGCGCATCCTCGACATCATCAAGGAGGACTGCGAGGAGATGAAGTCGCGGTACGGGTCCGACCGGCTCACCGAGATCCAGGACGCCGGCGGCGAGATCAACCTCGAGCACCTGATCCAGGTCGAGGACATGGTCCTGACCATCAGCCACGCCGGGTACGCCAAGCGGCTCCCCGTGAACACCTACCGCGCCCAGGGGCGGGGCGGCAAGGGCGTCATCGCCGGCGAGACCAGGGACGACGACTTCATCGAGCACCTGTTCGTCGCCAGCACCCACGACGACCTGCTCGTCTTCACCGACTCCGGGCGGGTGTTCAAGATGAAGGTCTACGAGCTCCCCGAGATGTCGCGAACCGCCAAGGGCCGCGCCCTGGTGAACCTCGTCGAGCTCAAGCCCGGCGAGCGCCCCTGCGCCTACCTCGCCGTCAAGGACTTCGAGTCCGGCAGCAACTACCTCACCTTCGTCAGCAAGGGCGGGATCGTGAAACGCACCCCGCTCAAGGACTACCGCAACGTCCACAAGTCGGGCATCATCGCCGTGGGCCTCAAGGAGGGCGACGAGCTGCTCAACGTCGTGCTCACCAGCGGCACCGACGACCTCATGCTCGTCACCGCCGGGGGCATGGCCATCCGCTTCAACGAGCAGGATGTCCGCCTCATGGGGCGGTCCGCGGCCGGGGTCAAGGGGATCACGCTCGCGTCGGATGAGGAGACCGGTGGCACAGGCGTCCCGCCTGTGTCGGGACCGGGTGAAACCGCCCCCGAAACCGGGCCGCCGGACGACGACGGCGCGCCCCCCGGCAGGACCGACCTCTCCCGCGACCGCGTCGTGGGCGTCGTCCGCCTCCCCATGCAGCCGGACGCCGACGGCGACCTGATGACCGCCGATACGTCGACCTCCCTCCTGACCATCTGCGAGAACGGCTACGGCAAGCGCACCGCCGTGGATGAGTACCGCGTCCAGCCCGAGACCGGGAAGATGCGCTCGCAATCCCGCGGCGGCAAGGGGCGGGCCGACATCAAGACCACCGCCCGCAACGGCCCCTCCGTGGCCGCGCTCGGCGTCCACGACGCGGACGATGTGGTCGTCGTCAGCCGCGGCGGGCAGCTGGTGCGGATGCCGGCGAGGTCCATCAGCCAGATCGGGCGCGGGACGCAGGGCGTCCGCGTGGTCTCGCTCCACGGGGGCGACGCCGTCGTGGCCGCCGCCAGGGTGCTGGCCGAGCCCGAGAGCGCCGAGGACGCGGCGACGGCCGAGGGGCCGGCGCCCACGGCGTAGGCGCCCCCGGTTACACTCCCCCCATGGCTACCGACTGGTCCGACGACATCGCGATCGCGGAGCTCGCCGACGAGCCCGCCCTCTCCGATGAGCTCAACGGCCTCATCGCCCGCATCCAGGATGCGGCGCACCCGGCCCCCCACATCGTGCTCAACCTCGCCGGCGTCACCTACCTCAACAGCTCCAACATCGCCCAGCTCCTGCGGCTCCGCCAGAACCTGGCCAAGCGCGGCCGGCGGCTGAAACTCTGCTCGATCACCGACCAGGTCTGGTCGGTCATGCTGGTCACCGGCCTCGACAAGGTCTTCATGTTCGCCCCGGACCCGATGACGGCGCTCGCCGGGCTGCAGCTGGAGGACGCCGAGGGCGGGGCCAGCTGAGGCGCCCACCGGGGCGCGCCGCCAGTCAACCGGCGGCCGGGTGTCCGCGTATACGGCCCCGTCAACCCGAGGAAACGAGCCATGCCGAAAGCGCAGCACGGATCGGGGCGGTGCCTGCATCTCGTCGTCGCTCTCGTGCTCTGGTGCGTGCCGGGGGCGCTCGCCCAACCGGGCGGGTGGACCGAAGGGGCCGCCGGGGATGCGGAGCGTCTCCGGAGGGTCTCGATCGCGGCGCATTCCCGGGGTGAGGGCAAGCTGCCGCCGGATTTCGCGTCGCTGCTCGATGCGGCGGCTCAGGCGAACCCCGGCGACGAGGACCCCGCTCTCCGGCGCCAGAGGCTGGAGGCGGAGCTCTCCTCGTTTGACTATCTCGGTCGCGCGGGCGTCAGCCTGGACGACGTGCCGGAGTGGGGTTCGATCGCGCTGATGCACCTGAAGCTCGATCGGGGCCACCCCGTGGACCCCAGTGCGCGCAACCCCGAGGGGCTCACGTTCCCCGTTGCCTTCCTGGACGGCCATGTCGAGCTCATGACACGGGCGGAGGCGGAACTGGCGATCGGCTTCTCCCGGGCGGTCATGGAGGCCGCCGCGACCGGGGCGGACTATCCGAGTTCCATCCAGCGGCTCGCGGACCTCCGTCTGATCAGCAGGGCGATGCATGAGTACGCGCGGCTGCACGACGGCGGGCTGCCCCCGGACCTCGGCGCTCTCCTCGAGCACATCCCCGCGGGCAGCCCACGCACCGCGACGCCCGCCCGGCGTGCCCGGGTGTTCCTCTCGCCCCGGACGAAGGCGAGCACCCACGTTCCCGACGACGCCGGGCCCGAGTGGGTCAACCGTCACGCCTCCTACGTCTACCTCGGCGCGGCGGGGCTGACGCTGGAGCGGGTGGAGGACCCGCAGAGGACGGTCCTGGTCCATAGCCGGCTGGACGACCCCGAGACGATTGAGCGGCCCGACGGGCGACGGAGCGAGGCCTTTGCGCTGGCGACTGCGGCCGGCGGGGTCGAGGCGGCCCAACGGCCCTACATGGACTGGGTGATCCCGGCATCCAGGAAGGTGCTGGAGTTCGCTGCCTCCCGTGGCCCGTTGCCCGACTTCCAGCATGCCATGCGCGATCTTCGGGTGCTCGGCGTGGCGATGAAGCTCTACGCCCAAGCGCACGACGGCGAGCTGCCCGGCGCGCTGGCCGATCTCTTCGACTTCATTCCCGCGGACGAACTGCGGCCGCCGAGCGAGAGCGAGCGGGCCCGCATCTTCCTGACCCCGCGGGCGGAGCGCGTGTCCGCGGTCCCCGAAGATGGCGTGAGGGAGTGGGTCAGGGCGCACTGCTCGTACGTCTATCTCGGCGGTCCCGGGCTGCGTCTGAGCATGGTCCGGGGGACCACCGCGGATGTGCTGGTGCACGCCCCGGTCGACGAGCCGCACCAGATCATGCAGGGCGAGCAGGAGCTCCGCGTCATCCCGTACCTGATGCCGGGACCGCCCTCGCCCTGGGCCGGGCCGCTGCCGTGGATCGGGGAGCGGATCGAGGCGTCTTCCGGCGAACTTCAGAGGGCGCGGAAAGCCTGGCCGACGCGGTAACCGCCTACCGCAGCTCGACCGACCAGTACGCCTCGTCGAGGAACGCCTTCCACGACTGGTACTTCTCGCTCCCCAGGCGCAGCGTGATCAGCGGGTTGCGCTTCGGCCGCTTCGGCTCGCGCACCAGCTTCAGGCTCGC
The DNA here is from genome assembly GCA_040902425.1 of Phycisphaerales bacterium. GTDB lineage: Bacteria > Planctomycetota > Phycisphaerae > Phycisphaerales > UBA1924 > JBBDXI01. Next base: position 27,742 of record JBBDXI010000098.1, on the reverse strand, counting down.
CTGCGGCGGCGTCCGCCCGCCCTTCCTGGCGTTGCACCAGATGCACGCGCAGACCAGGTTCTCCCACGTGTCCCCGCCGCCCTGGGCCCGGGGCGTCACGTGGTCGATCGAGAGGTCGGCGGTGGGGAAGTGCTTCCCGCAGTACTGGCACTGGTTGCGGTCGCGCGCGAACAGGTTCCGCCGGTTCAGCTTCACCGCCTGCGCCGGCAGCCGGTCGTACCCGAAGAGCCGGATGATCCGCGGCACCGCGATCTGGAAGCGCACCGTCCGCACCCAGTCGTGCCGCTCCCGCTCGAACTCCTGCTGGTAGGCGGCCACCTCCATCCAACTCTCAAAGTCGTAGTTCTGGTACTTCCCCTCGTCGACGTGGATGACCTCGGCCAGCTCCTTGGCGAGCAGCACGAACGCCCGGCGCGCCGAGACGACCCGGATCGCCATGTACAGCTTGTTGAGGACCAGCACCTTGGCGTCCAGCCCCGTCCCGAACCGCTCGATGAGCGCCCCGCCGGGGCCGACCAACACCGACCCGTCGACGCCCTCGGCGTCCGGTACGTCGTGCTCGGGGAGCCTGCGGTGCTGTGCCTCCGGCCGGTGCATCTCGCGAACCCTTCGGGCGGTCCTCCGCCCTGAATCGATCCAAAGGGTACGGGCGGTTCGCGCAGGATTCAATCGGCTGTTTGGGGCCTGATAAGCCCCCGAGGTCCCTGCTGAGTCCGCGGCATCTCTAGCGAGATTATCCCGCCGGGATAACTCCGCAAATATCGATATACATCGCGCTCGCGGCGACCACATCAGTGCCTGAAATGCCGCACGCCGGTGATCATGCAGGTGACCCCCGCTCGGTCGCAGAGGGCGAAGGTCTCCTGGTCGCGCTTGGAGCCGCCGGGGTGCACGATGACCGAGACCCCGGCGTCGATCAGCACCTTCGGGCCGTCCGGGAAGGGGAAAAAGGCGTCGCCAACGGCGACCGCCCCGCGGGCCCGGTCGCCCGCCTTCGTCGCCGCCAGCCTGCACGCGCTCACGCGGTCCACCTGCCCCGAGCCGACGCCGAAGAGCATGATCGCGGCCGCCGCGCCGGCAACGCCACCGCCGGGTGCCGCGGGCGAGCCGTCCCCGGCTCGCCCGTGCTCCCCCCCGATCGCGACCGCGTTGCTCGTGATCGCCCGCGAGCACGCCTCCACAAACCCGCCGACCCGTAGCTGCCCCGCCGTCGGCGCCGGCCCCGCCGCGTGAGTCCACATCCCCGGCTCCGGCGTTCCCACATCACGGTCCTGCACCAGCATCCCCCCCGGGACGCTGCGGTACTCCAGCTTCCGCGCCGGCGACCCCGGCCGTGCCCCCGTCGCCAGCAGCCGCACGCCCGTCCACCGCTCCCGAAGCCTCTCCAGCGCCCCCGGCTCGAACTCCGGCGCCAGCACCACCTCCATGAACACATCCCCGGCGCACAGCCGCTCCGCCCCCGCCTCATCCAGGGGCGCGTTCACCGCCAGGATCCCGCCGTACGCGGCCACCGGGTCCCCCGCGATCGCCAGGTCCACCGCCTCGCGTACGCTCCCCGGTCCCGCGTGCGACGCCACCGCCGCCCCGCACGGGTTGGTGTGCTTCACCACCACCGCCCCGGTGCGCTGCGGCTCCAGCCGCCGCAGCGCCTTGGCCAGCTCCAGCGCCGCCGCACCGTCGTTGATGTTGTTGTAGCTCAGCTGCTTCCCGTGCAGCTGCCGCGCGTTCACCACCGTCGCCCCCGCCGAGGCCGGGTCGCGGTACAGCGCCGCGTGCTGGTGCGGGTTCTCCCCGTAGCGCAGCTCCTCCGCCTTCACGTACCCCAGCCGCAGCACGTGGGGGAAGGCCAGGCCGCCGCTGCGCGCCAGGTACGACGCGATCGCCGCGTCGTACTCGCTCGTCCGCCCGAACGCCGCCGCCGCCAGCTCCGCCCGCAGCTTGAGCGACGTGGCCCCCTTGTTCGCCTGGAGTTCCGCACCCACGCGGTCATACCCCGCGGGGCTCGTCACCACCGTCACCCACGCCCAGTTCTTCGCCGCCGAGCGGATCATCGACGGCCCGCCGATATCGATCTGCTCGATCGCCTCCGCCAGCGGGACCGCCTCTCCGCCCTCTCCCCCCTTGATCGTCCGCTCGAACGGGTACAGGTTGATGCAGACCAGGTCGATGGGCCGGATCCCGTGCCTCTGCATGGCCGCGGCGTGGTCCGCATCATCCCGCACCGCCAGCAGGCCCCCGTGCACCATGGGGTGCAGGGTCTTCACCCGCCCGCCCATGATCTCGGGGAAGCCGGTCACCCTCTCGATCGGCGTCACCGCCACGCCCGCCGCCCCAAGCTCCCGCGCGGTGCCCCCCGTCGAGATGATCTCCACGCCGAACCCCGCCAGCGCCCGCGCAAAGGGCACCAGGTCGGTCTTGTCGCTCACCGAGATCAGGGCCCTGCGGATGGGGACGAGGTCGGGCATTGGCATCCGGCCGTGGCCGCCCCCTTAACGCGGCTGGAACTTGGCGACGACCCCCGACCCGCTCACCGCGTACAGGTTCCCATCCTCGAACGCGTCGGGCTTCAGCATCACCACCCCCGGCGTCTTCGCCCGCTCGATCACGTCGCCGCGGTCGAGATCGATCGTCACCGCCTCCGCCCGGTCGCGGTCGAACCCCACCAGCTTCTTCTTGTTCAGGGCCACCACCGTCCCGTTGAACGAGGGCGAGGTCCACACCGGCTGCCCCGTGGTCGTGTCGTACGCCGTCAGACCCTGCCCGGGCACCGTCACGTACAGCCGCCCGCCGTGCACCGTCGGCTGCGCCCGCAGCGGCGCCGACGTCCGAACCCGCCAGGCCATCGACGCCCCGACCGGCGAGAACGCGTAGATCGACTGGTCCAGGCTCGCCACGTACATCAGCTGCCCGTCCGTCACCGGGTCCGTCGCCAGCCCGCCGTAGATCGAGCTGCGCCCCACCAGCGACCCCGTGCCCCCATCGACGAACAGCACCTCCCCCGTCTGCGACACCGCGCCCACCGCCGTCCCGATCACCACCGGCCTGCGCTCGATCGCCCCCGGCACCGCGAACCCCCACGCCTTCACCCCGCCCACGCCCGAGCGCGTCATGTGCGCCAGCAGCTCGCCCGTCCCGGTCCCGAAGATCAGCAGGTCCCCGAACAGCACCGGCTCGCTCGCCACGATCTTCTCGATCTTCTGCCGCCCCGCGAGGTTGCACGTCGCCGGATCGACCACGTACACATCCGCATCCGAGGCGCACAGCACCCGCTCCCCGTCGCGAACCACGCCCACGAACCGCGTCAGGTGCGTCGTCGCCAGCTGGTCCGAGCAGCGCCGGCCCCCCGTCCCCGCCTCAAGGATCGAGACCTGGCTCCCCTGCTCCAGGGTCACCACGATGTCCTTGTACGGCTCCATGAACCGCACCGGCAGGCTCCCCGTCACCATGGGGTAGCCCCACCAGTCCAGCCGGTACCCGATCTTCGCGTACTCCGCGTAGTCCATCGGGAACTCCCGGCGCCGCTGCTCAGCGCTTTTCGCACGCCCGGGCGAGTGCGTCTCCGGCCCCGTGCACCCGGCCAGCATGGCCGTGCCCGCGATCGTTCCCAGCGCACACATCGACAGGACAGTTCGGCGGCTCATCGGCGGGTGTCTCCGGGGAACGGTGGGGGGGCGGTGGGGGTGTGGCCGGGGCGGCGGGGGTCAGGACCGACCAGTATCAAGCCCCCCCCCCCCCCGGTCAAGCGACCAGCCTCCCATACGCACGCCCGGTGCGCAGGGTGCCACGGGCGTGCCGTCCCCGGCTCGCCCGTGCCGCTCCATTCTGCCCCTGGTCGCTACGCCGCCGCCCGCCCCGCCCGCCCCGCCCACGCCGTCCCCCGCCCGCAGATCGCCACCGCCGTCACGTCGTCGATCTGGTGCAGCGACCCCGCTTGCTCATCCAGCCGGACCGCCAGCTCCAGCAGCGCCTCCGAGGCGCTCCCCCCGGCCGCGCCCGGCCACCGCAGCGAGGCCAGCTCCCCCAGGTACGCGTCGCTCGAGCGCCGCTGGTGCTTGCCCTTCTCCGGCGGCGTCGAGGGCGCGAACGCCGTCTCGAACCCGTCGCTGTACAGCAGCAGCGTCTCGTCCTCCGTCATCGTGAACGACGTGTCGTTGTACCGCTCCCCCGCGAACACCCCCAGCAGCGGCCCCTCCGTCTCCACCCGCGTCAGCCGCCGCCCGTGGATCCGCAGCGGCGGCGGGTGCCCCGCCCCCGCCAGCGTCACCCGGCGCGTCGCCGAGTCGATGATCCCGTACACCGCCGTGCTGAACCGCGGGTTCTCCCCCGTCCCGCGGCACAGCTCGTCGTTCAGGCGCGTCATCGCCTCCCCCGGCAGCACGATCTCCCGCCCCTTCTCCCCCGCCCGCGTCATCCGCAAGGACCGGCTGATCACCATCGTCATCAGCGCCGCCGGCACCCCGTGCCCCACCGCGTCGGCGATGAAGAACCCCACGTGCCGCTCGTCCAGCTGCATCACGTCGTAGATGTCCCCGCTCACGTAGCTCGCCGGCCGGAACAGCACCCCGAACTCCAGCCCGTTCAGCGCCGGCAGCCCCCGCGGCAGCAGCTCCTTCTGCACCGCCGCCGCCAGGTTCAGCTCGTCGTGGATACGGTCGATCTCGCCGCGCACACCGCCCTCGTACCGCGCCGCGATCGCCAGGTCCCGCTCCAGCGAGCGCACCGTCGCCTGCCGCTCCGAGAGCGCGAACAGCACCGCCCCCAGCACCCCCGGGTCCGCGTCGTGCCCCTCCACGATCAACCCCCCCGCCTGCAGCCGCCGCGCCGTGTCGTCCACCTCCGGCAGCAGCAGCACCGCCGGCAGCATCTCCTGCTGGATGCGGTCCACCAGTTGGTACAGCCGCGCCCCCGCCACCTCCGGCCCGAGAACCAGCAGCATCGGCCCGCCCCCTGCCAGCTCCCGCGCCCCCTCCGCCGTCCGCAGCCGCGCCTCCACACGCTCCAGCGGGAGGTCCCGGACCTGCGGCGCCCGGCCGTAGCGCGGCCACCGCTCCACCACGGCGCGCCCGCACCGCTCCGTGGCCTCAGCGCACGAGGAGGACCCCGCGAGCGTGATGATCTGCTGGCCCATCCGTGGAGCCCCCTGAACACATCTTTGGAACACACCGGGTTATCGCCACGGGCAACGCCTCGGGGCCCGCGGGCACTGCCGTATCGGTTCCGTTCTCGGGGGTCTTCACGCGGCGGGGGCGGGCGGGCGGCAACGGGCAGCGCCGGACCGGATTGTCCGGCGCACTCTGTCATCCAAAGCCCATAAGCACGGCAGGGGGCCGTGACCGGCGCCGCCGGCTCACCTCACCCGCTTCTTCCACTCCGCGTACGGAAGGTCGATCTTGTCGCCCTCCTTGATGGGGGCTCTGAGCGTTCTCAGCCGCCCGCCCCGCAGTTCGACGACAAACTGCGTCGGGTACCGGCTCTTGTATTGCTTGCTGAGCCGCTCCTCGTACTTCGCCGACCCGGCGTGCTGCTGCGCCCAGTCCCCCACGGGGCCCTCGTCGAGCCCGCGCGCCGGCTCCGCTTTCATCTCGTACGTCGTCAGCACGCGCCCCTCGGGGCTCAGGTAGATGATGTCAAGGTCCGCCGGGCAGTCGCGCATCACAAACTGCGTCGTCTGCGCAAAGGGCAGCACGAAGAGCATGCCACCGTTCAGCGGGATCGACTCCGTCGTCCTGCCGCCCAGGCCCTTCATCCGGGTGTCGTTGTCCGCCGCCACCTCCAGGTGGAACCACTCCCCCCCTATCTTCACATCCTGCACGGCGCCCCCCGCCCCCCCCTCCTCGTCGCATCCCTTGGAGAACGACAGCGCCACCGCCACGCCCACCAGTGCTGTCGCCAGCACCACCCCGACCAGGCTTCCCGTCATCGAGCCCTGAGCCACGCGTCATCCTCCGGCCTGTAGACCACATCCGACCGGCCCATCGTATCGAGGCCGAATCCCGCGGCGAACTCGGCCGCCGAGACCTCCGTGGGGCGGGCGTTCGGCCCCCCAACCCCGCTCCACCACGCCGCCAGCCCCACCACCCGCTCCGGCCGGACCCCCAGGGCCCGGTAGTGCTCCACCCGCGTATCCCCGTGCCGCTTCGCCAGCCGCCGCCCATCCGCGCCCCGCACCAGCGGCAGGTGCGTGTACGACGGCTCCGGCCCATACCCCAGCGCCCGGTAGACCAGCAGCTGCCGCGCTGCCGAATCCAGCAGGTCATCCCCCCGGACCACCTTCGTCACCCCCTGCCGGTGGTCATCGACTACGACCGCGAGCTGGTACGCCGGCACCCCGCGCTTCGTCCAGACCACAAAGTCCCCCACGCTCTTCGCCGGCTCCAGAGCCTGGGGCCCCCGGAACCCGTCAACAAACTCGACCGCGCCGGCCTCGACCACCATCCGCCAGTTCGTCCCCCCCTCCTCATCCCGCTTCTCACTCCCTTCGTGCCTCCGTGCCTTCGTGCCTTCGTGCCTCATTCGTTCGTTGAACTCGCGCGGGATGACCTCCGGCCTCAGCGCCGCAGGAAACACGCTCTCCCCAACCCCCTCCTGCGGCGCCGACGCCGACGCCTCGATCTCCCCCCGCGTCACCTCCGACGGGTACACCCGCCCCGCCCGGGCCAGCACCCGCATCGCCTCCCGGTACGGCTCCAGGTCCGCCGACTGAACCAGCGGGCCCTCATCCCAGTCCATCCCCAGCCACCGCAGCGTCTCGACCGTCCGCTCCGCCGCTCCCGCCTTCACCCGCGGCCCATCCAGGTCCTCGATCCGCAGGACCACCCTCCACCCCGCCCGCCGCGCCATCGCCCAGTTCACCAGGAACGTCCGCACGTTCCCGAGGTGCAGCGCCCCGGTCGGGGACGGCGCCAGCCGCGTGGTCTGGGCAGTGCGCCCACCGTGTGAACGCCCATCAGGCATCGCCCGCGCGCCTCCCGCACCCCCCCACGACGCCCAAACGCTCCGCCGCGGCCCCAACGGTACACTTCCACCGGAGGCCCCGATGCCCAAGATGTCCGAGGATCAGATCCAGACCGCCCTCACCCAGGCCCCCGACTGGGCCGAACTCAACGGCGCCATCCAGCGCACGTTCTCGCTGAAGGACTTCCGCGAGTCCATGGCCCTGGTCAACCGCGTCGCCGAGGCCGCCGAGGCCATGCAGCACCACCCGGACATCCTCATCCGCTACAACAAGGTCACCTTCACCCTCTCCACCCACGACGCCGCCGGCATCACCGAGAAGGACTTCGACCTCGCCCGGAAAATCGACGCCCTGGCCGGCCCCGCCGCCAAGCCCAGGAAGGCCAAGGCCTGACGGGGGGTTGGGGGGGTGGGGTGCCACTGCTCGCTGGCGTCTTCGCCGCGCAGCAGTGCCGAACTACCCTCCGCTGCATGTTCACCGGCCTCATCCAGGCAGTCGGCAAGGTCCTCTCCCTCGAGCCCACCCCCGCCGGCGCCCGCCTCGCCATCGACCCCCGCGGCTGGTCCCACACCCCCCGCCCCGGCGAGTCCATCGCCGTCTCCGGCGTCTGCCTGACGCTCGTCGGCCCCGCGGCCGGTCCGGCGCTCCTCTTCGACGCCGTCCCCGAGACCCTCCGCCTCACCACCCTCGGCTCGCTGAAGCCCGGCAGCCCCGTCAACCTCGAGCCCTCACTCGCCGCCGGCGATCCCATCGGCGGCCACTTCCTCCAGGGCCACGTCGAGGGCCTCGCCACCGTCCGCGCCATCACCCCCGCCCCCGACTACCGCCTCACGCTCGAGGCCCCGCCCGACCTCATGCCCGCCATCATCCCCAAAGGCTCGGTCGCCCTCGACGGCGTCTCGCTCACCATCGCCTCGGGCAACCCCGCGGGGCACACCTTCGAGGTCGCCCTCATCCCCACCACCCTCGAGCGCACCACGCTCTCGGGCCTCCGCCCCGGCGACCCGGTCAACCTCGAAACCGACCTGCTGGCCCGCGCCGCCATCCACCACCTGCGCCATCACCGCTGACTCCCCGCGCCGGCCTCTCCGGACTGGATGCCTCGATGCCTCCTGCCTCGATGCCTCTCTTCCGCACGACGACGCCCCCCAGCCCGCCCGTCGCGCTTTTCGGGCTGATCCGGGCCCGCCGCACCTCCCGATAGACTCCGGACCGTGCGCTTCCTCGGCATCGACCCCGGCCTCCGCATCACCGGCTACGGCTGCGTGGAAGGCCCCATCCACGAAACCCGCCTCGTGGAGGCCGGCATCTTCCGCCTCGGCCGCGCGGCGATGTCGGATGTCGGCCGCTCCCACATCCGACATCCGACATCCGACATCCGGCATCCCCCATCCGCCCTCGCCGACCCCCCCCGCCCCACCCTCGCCCCCATCCCCGCCCGCCTCGCCGAGCTCGACGCCGACTTCCGCGCCCTCCTCGAGCGCCTCCGCCCCGACGCCGTCGCCGTCGAGGCCCTCTTCGCGCACCCGAAGCACCCCGCCACCGCCATCCTCATGGCCCACGCCCGGGGCGTCCTGCTCCTGGCCATCCGCCGCGCCGACCTGCCGCTCATCGAGCTCCGCCCCGCCGCCGTCAAGCGCTTCCTCACCGGCAACGGCCAGGCCAAGAAGGACCAGATGCAGCGGGCCATCCAGACCCGCCTGAGCCTCCCCGCCCCGCCCAACCCCCCCGACATCGCCGACGCCCTCGCCATCGCCCTCTGCGCCGCCTGGCGCCACGCCGGGTGATCGTGTGCCACTGCTTGTCGGCGTCCCCACCGCGCAGCCGCGCCGCACCGGCTGGTCGCCCCTTTGCGAGCGCCCCTTCACCCCGCTCTCACCGGAGCCCAACCCCGCGCCCGTATCACCCCCATAAGGGAGGTGGCACCATGAGATCCACGATCGCGGCAACTCTGATGGCGGTGATGCTCGGCGGGCTGGTGTTCTGCGGCATCGGCTGCCGCCATACCGCCAAGGGCGTCGGCGAAGACACCGAGAGCAACGCCGAGTGGGTCAAGGAACGCTTCTGACCCGGCCTGGCCACGTCCGACGACCACTACCGCGGGACCGCCGGCCAACGCCGGTGGTACCGCTTTCTTCTGCGATCCTTTGTTCCCTCGTGCCCTCTCTACTACTTCGGGATGATCGAGATCTCCCCGCTGGTCTCCAGCACCGCCCACTTCACCTGCGACATCCGCTCCAGCCCGCGCGAGCCCCGCGCCGCCGCCATCACATCCGCCTCATCCACCCGCGCCTTGCGCATCCGGTCCTTGAGCGGCCGGCCGTCCTCCACCAGCACCATCGGCACCCCGTCGATCCACCGGTCCGCCGCCGCCCACCGCCGCTTCACCAGCGAGATCACGATGTCCAGCCCCACCAGCGTCACGATCACCACCGCCGCGTTCGTCAGCGAGTAGCCCCGCCCCACCAGCGCCTGCTGCGTCGCCTCCCCGATGATCAGCACCAGCACGAAGTCGAACGCCGTCAACTCCCCCAGCGTCCGCCGCCCCGACGCCCGCAACACGATCAGCAGCAGCACGTACACCGCCGCCGCCCTCAGCACCGCATCCATTGCAGCCCCCCCGGTACCCCGGCTCTCCGAGCCGGTCCGTTTCCCTCTCTCCCTCTCTTCGTCCCTCCGTCCCTCTGTCCCTCCGTCCCTTCTTCTCACGGCATCACAAACTGCGACACCTCCGCCTCCCCGCTCCCCACCCGCACCCGCGCCCCCATCCGGCCGACCTTCATCGGCGTCACCGTCAGCCGGGCCACCCCGCCACCCCGGGCCGCGAGGATGTACCTCGTCTCCGACGCCGACACCTCCGTCCGCGACGGCTCCGGCTCGACCCGCTCAACCCGTACCCGCTCCAGGTACCCCGCCGGCAGCACGAGCACCACCTCCCCGCCGTCTTTCTCCGCGTCTCCCTCTGCGCCCTCCGCGGGCCCTGCGCGCACCCGTTCTTCGCTGTCGCCCGCCCCCGGCCCCCACCGCACCACGACCAGCGTCTCCGTCTCCACGTGCGGCAGCCGGTCAAACTCCACCACCACCCCATCCCCGACCGCCCTCCCGTGGCTCAGCCACCCCCGCCCGAAGCCCCCGAGCAGGGCCGCCGCCGCCACCAGCCCCATCACCGCCCACAGCGCGCGCTCCACCCGCCACTGCTTCCGCTGCAGCGCGAAGTCCTCCGCCACCTCCAGCGCGCCGGAACCCGTCGCCCGCTGCGGTTCATCCATGAGCACGCACCCATGAGCACGCACCCGGAGCGCCGACCCGCGCCGCCACGCGATCGCACTCGGCCCCGACGCCCCCGCCCCTCACCGCCGCGGGTTCGGATTCTGCACCGGGCTGCTCGGGTTGGGCCGGTCCGTCCGGTTCGGATCGTTCTGATTCGGGTCGTTCTGACTCGGGTTGTTCGGATCGTTCTGATTGGGGTCGTTCTGATTCGGGTCCTGGTTCGGCCGCGGCGCCGGCCCGATCCGCCCCGGCAGCCCCTGCTCCGGCGTCCCCAGCACCCCCGGCTGCCCCGGGCGCGTCCCGTCATCGCCCAGGTTGATCTGCCCCGTGATCGCCTCCCGCAGCGCCCGGAGGTATTGCATCTGCGCCGTCTCCGCCTGCAGCACGCCCTGCATCACTTCCGCCAGGGCATCGGCCTTCCGCTCCCCGCTCAGCAGCCGCGCCTGCCCCAGCTGCCGCAGCAGCCGCTGGTTGTTCTCGACCAGCTGCTGCTCCAGCCGCGCCAGCTGCTGCGACGCCTGCGTGAACTGCCCCCGCATCTGCTCGTTCTGCAGCGAGAAGAAGCCGCTCGGCCCCCGGGCATCGTTCGCGTCGATCACCCCATCCCCGTTCACATCCTCCGCCGGCTGCTGCGGGTTCTGGACCGGCTGCTGCGGCGTCTGCTGGCGCGGGTTGCGCTCGTTGGGGTTCTGCACCGGCGGCACCTGCTGGTTGGGGTTCTGCCGGTTCGGCTGCTGACCCTCGGGGTTCTGCGGGCGCTGCGGCGGCGGCTGCTGGCTCCGGCCCGGCTGCTCCTGCACCGGCCGCCGCGGCTGCTGCTGCGTCTGCACCAGCACCGGCGCTGAGTACTGCAGCCCCCCGAACACCGCCATCGTCACCGACCCCGCGAGACTCGCGAGCTTGTACGCTTCCATCGAGAGACCTCCCTGTCTAGCCGCCCCCCGGCCGCAGCCCCCCGCGGCCGTCACTTCCCCGCGCGCCCCAGGCACGCGACAGGTATCCATAGCTCCACCCCCGGCCGCCACCCCTCCCCGCGCTGCCACCCTCATGAGCCCGCCATAACCCGCCCCGCGCCGCTGTATCATCCGACCGTCACCGTCTCACCGTCTCCCCCGCTTGCCGTTTGCCCCTTGCCGTCTGCCCTCCCCATGAAGATCCACGAACACCAGGCCCGCGACCTCCTCCGCCAGTACGGCATCCCCGTCCCACCCGGCCAGGTCATCGACTTCGTCGAGCAGGCCGCCCCCGCCTACCGCCGCATCACCGAGGAGGCCGGCACCGACCTCGCCGTCGTCAAGGCCCAGGTCCACGCCGGCGGCCGCGGCAAGGCCGGCTTCGTCCAGCTCGTCCGGACCCCCCAGGAGGCCGAGGCCGCCGCCAGGTTCATGCTCACCCACCGCATGACCTCGCCGCAGACGCCCCCCGAGGGCATCGAGGTCAAGAAACTCCTCATCGCCGCCGGCGTCGATATCGCCGAAAGACGCAGTGACGCAGCGACGCAGCAACGCAGTGACGCAGTGACGCAGCAACGCAGTGACGCAGCCCCGCCCTCCGCTCTGTCCTCTTCCACTCCGTCACTCCGTCACTCCGTCCCTGCGTCACTGCCCAGGGAAGAGTTCTACCTCGCCATCACCACCGACCGCCGCACGAGACGCAACATCCTCATCGCCTCCCGAGAAGGCGGCGTCGACATCGAGCACATCGCCGCCACACGCCCCGAGGCCATCATCAAGGTCCCCCTCCACCCCCTCCTGGGCCTCCACCCCTACGAGGCCCGGCAAACCGCGTTCACGCTCGGCTTCACCGGCAAGCAGGTCGCCCAGGCCGCCCAGATCATGCTCCAGCTCGCCAGGTGCTACACCGAGCAGGACTGCACGCTGGCCGAGATCAACCCGCTGGTGCTGGCCCTGCCGGCAAGCGGCAAACGGCAAACGGCAAGCGGCAACTCCGAATCGTCCGCGCCCGCCGAGACCTCCTCCACTCCGTCCCTGCGTCACTCCGTCCCTGCGTCACTCCCCCCGCAGGTCCTCGCCATCGACGCCAAGTTCAACTTCGACGACAACGCCCTCTTCCGCCACCCCAACCTCCAGGCCCTCGCCGACCCCGCCGAGGAGAACCCCGCCGAGGCCCGCGCCCACCGCTTCGGCCTCTCCTACATCGCCCTGGATGGCAACATCGGCTGCCTCGTCAACGGCGCCGGCCTCGCCATGGCCACCATGGACATCATCAAGCTCGAGGGCGGCGACCCCGCCAACTTCCTCGACGTCGGCGGCTCCGCCAGCGAGGAGGCCGTCACCGAGGCCTTCTCCATCATCCTCAGCGACCCCCGCGTCAAGGGCATCCTCGTCAACATCTTCGGCGGCATCATGCGCTGCGACATCATCGCCCAGGGCATCATCAACGCGGCGCGGAACTACAGGAACCCCAATGGGAGCGAGGGCTTCAGAGTGCCACTGGTAGTCCGTCTCGAAGGTACGAACGTCTCCGCGGGGCGCAAGCTCCTCGAGGATGCGCGGCGGGACATCCCGACGATGCGGACGGCGACAGACTTGGCGGACGCGGCGCGGACGGTGGCGGTGGCGGTCGCCTGAGGGCGGAGGCTAGCGAACATCCCGACCTCGAACCCCCCCAATAGTGTGCATCATGGGAGGCGACGGGATCGTGTGCGCGAACCCCTGGTAGGGACCGCAGCCGGTAGGGAACTCGCGGCCCACATAACGAGAGCCATCTGTTCGCGACGAACTACCATCCGTCAACCCGATCGTGGACCACCAGGCGCGACGGGGCGTCAAAGTTCCCGGCGACGTGGCGTCAAACGCCAGAAGAAATGCATCATTGTTAATGAACAGCGCTTTCGAGGCCGGAAAGACCGCTTGATCCCAACGGACCGGGCCTCTCTGCTCGGGACCGGTCCTAGACTCTAGTTGCCAATGCTCGGGGCGGGCAAGAAACACACAGCCGTACTCGTATGAGCTACTGAGTGTCTGCATTCGCGTCCCGAGCGCTGCCTCTGGCCAGAATGGAGAACGAAAGTGCTTCTGAGCCGGAGCTGAATCGTAATAATCATCGGCCATGCCGACAGGCCAGAATAGGCACGCGCCAAAGTAAACGGTCCTAACAGACAGATCGCCGCTCCTCAGTACCGTGTATGTAGCCCTCGGCTCCGTTAGGTAAGGAAAAATCCCGCGAAAATCGTTTCCGTAGGCTTGAAACACCGCAATGTGTGATCTAATATTGGCAAGATCCTGAGCGACGCGCGCGCTGTTGCGAAGGTCCGTGAAACTAGGAGCAACAAGCGCGATCAGAATAGCGATTATTGATATCGCAATCAGCGTTTCAATAATAGTGAATCCACGTCGGTCGACGCCGATCGTCGAAGCGCCGGGGGGGGGG
>JBBDXI010000098.1:0-14114 GCA_040902425.1 Phycisphaerales bacterium | reverse complement strand
CCCCCCCCCCCCCCCCCCCCCGCCGGGGACAGCAAGAGCCCCGACACAGAGCAGCGCCAGAAGTACCGAGTTACGAATGAGTACTACGAGCCCGTTGCTCACAGACTCCTCAAACGCACGAATTCGGCCGAAGCACTCGCACTCGGGCGGCTTGCCGAGGACCACGTGGAAGCCGTAGGCTGTCGTCGCGGCGACTATGAACACCAGGGCGGCCTGAACGCACGCTCCTCGATAGATACCGATGAACCAGCAGCCTGCCACGAAGAGTTCCAGTAGCGGAATTGATAACACGATGATCAACCGAACCATGGGGCTGAAGTATGTCCACGACTCCAATGAAAACGCAAACGACGGAAGGTCCAGAATCTTGAGCGAGCCGGCGACGAATATCACCAGCATCGCAATGCCAGCGGCGACGTGAGGATTGAGAACGCGGCCCGTCAACATCCTGCCCCGGCCGTCTTCCGTGGCATGCAGTTGTAGAAGCCCATCGAGCCTGTATCCCGACAGGGGTCGCAAGTCCATATGTCCCACACACAGCCGCCCCACGTTCCATCCTCGTCCTCGAGGCAATCCACCTTGCCGCCAGAACTTGGTGGAACGATCGTGCAACCTAAGTAATTGGTGTTGAGAGTTACATTGTCGAAGCAGTCTAGATCGCCACATTTACGAGTGAGATCTGGTCCACCGCCGCCGCCTATGGCGGTGGAACAGCACGATGTGCTGACAATGACATAACACGGAGCGCCTGCCCACGACGCGGTTGCCAGAGCACCCAAGAAACATACAGCCGGTCACTCCTGTTGCCGACCTCGATTATGCGTTTGCGCGAGACCGTCTCGCGCGAAGCACAAACAAGCCTATCAAAAGCAACCCGGCAGCCAACCACCCCGCGTAACGAAGCAAACGCGATGATTGCGGGATAGGAAGGCTTGCCATAGGAACTGTGGTCACCGTCCCGTCGGGCTGAACCTGACTGTAGGACTGTCCAGCGTGGTCGATTACTGACCGGTAAGTGACACGCCCGCGCACCGCATCCTCCTCGTCGTCCCTGGGAGTTCGGAGCAGTTCGGCCGACCGTCCAACGTGCTTGTCGTCGGTGCCATCCCACACGAGTCGTCGTAATGGATGGCCGTTGTCCACTTCAGTCATGTTTAGAGCAACCCATCGCCCGAGTGTGCTGTCATATTCCCACTTGGACCACGTCCGTTCAATGACCAAGTGGTTGGCGTGCGCGAGGGTCATCGTCTTGATGAAGCCGCGGCCCGCTTGGCTGTCCCAGATGCCTTGGCATCGGCAGCGACCATTCGCTCGGTCGATGGAGGCGGTCCAATCCGAACCCGCAAGCTCGATAGCCGCGATCTTGGCTCCGGCGTCTCGAAGGTGGGCGAGCCCACCGCTCAAAAGAAGATCAAGATCGTCAAGACTTGAGTGGCCAAGTTTCTCAAAGTCGTAACCAGACGGCGGTGTCAGCGCGGGATCGATAAGCGTCAGTTGCTTATCCGACATCCCCCAACCGCCTTGGCGAGACATAGCGACGTCGTGGTACTTGATTGGTCCTCCCCGATAGTCAGAATTCCGCCGCCAGCCTGTCGAGGTGTGCCAGAAGCAGATGGATTTGCCATCCTCCCCCTTCAAGCGACGCTCGAGCAGGTCGAGTTGCCAGCGCTGTGGATGATTCTCTTGAGTCCCGACCTTCGTGCGGAGATCGCGTACTTGAGCATCGTCCGGAAGCGCTAACGGTTCAAGACGGTACTTGAGGCCCAACCCCTCGGGTAGGGAAAGGCTGCCAGCGCTTTCCCATTCGTGACTTAGCCACTGTCTGACTTGTGATTCAGTTTGCGCGGGACATGGAGGCGCCCACAAGAGGGCGGCGACCAGCAGAGGCGAGATGCCCGATTGAAGTCGGTACACCATGCTGTAGCCTTTTAACGCAGCGTAGCGGCGGTCGAAGCGGGCCGCAAGCGGTATTTCTGCGGAGGGTACGAACGGAGTCCGAGTTTCTTTAATGTCGTGTTGTAGCCGTGTCGCCCTCGGCCTCGTCTGACCGATCAAACCGGTGGCACGGATCGTGCCACCCCGCCGTACGCGTCAGCCGCCGACCCTGAACACAACCGCGGGCCTCAACCTCCCGCGGCGTTCGTCACGACCCCCGCACCCCCGCCAGCCCCTCCCCGGGACGGACCACGATGACCTTCGTGTACCCCACCTGGAACCCCGCCCGCCGCGCGTTGCGCTCGGTCCCCGAGGGCTCGCGGCTCAGCCGGGCCGCGATCGTCGCCACCCGCGCCCCGCGCTCCCGCGCGATCCGCAGCCGCTCGGCGATCAGCAGCGACTGGACCCCCCGCCGCCGGAACCCCCCGAGCACCGACGCCCCGAACAGGCCCGCCGCCCCGCCGCACACCTCCATCGACCCGCCCCCGACGATCCGCCCCTCCGCCCACGCCGCCAGCGACACCGTCCGCGGGTGCCGCACCGCCCGCGCCGCCGTCTCAAAGTCGCTCTCCGACGGCGACTGCCCCGGCGGGTAGAACGGCGGCACCACCGCCTCGACGTACGCCCGCACCTCGCGCACATCCGCCTTCTCGACCGGCCTCACCTCGACGCCCGCTACCCCCGGTAGCACAGGCGTCCCGCCTGTGTCCCCCGTGCCCATATCCCCCAGTAGCACGAGCGTCCCGCCTGTGTCCCCCATGCCCACCTCCCTGAACAGCACCCCCTCGAACGCCCGCGGCACGAACCCCAGCGCCGCCAGCGCTGCCACCGCCGTCGCATCCGCGTACGGGCACAGCTCCACCCTCGGCTCGATGCCCCTCTCCTCCCACCACGCGCACAGGCCCTCCAGCTCCGCCCGCTCCACCGGCCCCGACATGCCGACGTTCACCGCGTTGTTCAGCCACGAGCCCGGGTCGGCCCGCGCGGCCACGCCGCCGCCCACCGGGCGCCATTCATCCGCGACATCCCGGGCCGCGTTCGCCTGGCGGGCCTCCTCCAGCTGGGCAATCTCGATCAGCGTCATGGGCCCGGAGTGTACCGGGCGCCCGCGCCGCCGCCCCGCGTGTAACCCGCGCGTAACAGATGGCCCGGCTGAGCAGCGCCGCCGGCCGATCTCACCTAGGGTCGCCGGAACACCGGAGATGACCGGCACAAGGAGACGACCATGATGACCATGCCGCGCACGATGATCCCGCTCGCCGCCCTCGCCCTCGCCCCGTTCGCGCTGCTCGCCGCCGCCCAGCAGCAGGCCGCGCCCCAGCAAGGGGCCAGGGCCGCGCCGCCCCTGGTCCAGTGGACCGGCGCCCACTCCAAAAAGACCGAGGCCGGGTTCGTGCTGGTCCGCGACGACGCGGCCTGGCGCACGCTCTGGGCCGAGCACGAGGGCGCCCGCACCGATGAGCCCTACGTCTTCACCCGCCACGCCGCGCCCAAGATCGACTTCGACCGCTGCCTCGTCGTGGCCTACTTCGCCGGCAAGCGGACCAACCAGGATGGCGCGGTCGCCGAGGCCGTCGAGCAGGTCGGCGGCGCCACCCGTCTCCGCTTCCACCCGTCCACCTTCCAGACCGCCGGCCCGGGTGGCGGGGCGCAGAGCGTCACCCCCTACGCCATGTGGGTCATCCCCGCCACCAACGCGCCCGTGGTCATCGAGGAGGCCCGCCGTTCCCTGAAGGATGAGCCCGTCCGCTGGGAGGAAGTGAAGCGGTTCGGGGCCCGCTGAGCGCTGCCGCGCAGCGCGGCCTTGCAAATCGGCGGGAACTTCTGCCCGCCGCACGCCGGAGTTCGAGGGGTCGGGGATGCAATCGACGCCGGGGCATGGAACATCCGTAGCGCGGGGGCTCGCGCGGGCCTTTCGGCCCGTCGCGGGTCCCGGGGGCGACCACGCCGCGCCCGCACACAACGGAGGTATCCACATGCGCACCCGCCGCCTCGCTCCCGTCGCCCTCGCCCCCCTCGCCGCCCTCGCCGGCGTCCCCATCGCTTCGGCTCAGGTCACCCAGGGCACGATCGCCATCGACCTCGAGCCCGTCGCCAGCGGCCTGGTGGCCCCCATCTACGCCACCCACGCCGGCGATAACTCCGGCCGCCTCTTCATCGTGGACCAGACGGGCAAGATCCTCATCCTCCAGAACGGCCAGGTGCTGGCGACGCCGTTCCTGGACCTGACCAGCGAGATCGTGGCCGTGAACCTGGGGTTCGACGAGCGGGGCGTGCTCGGGCTGGCGTTCCACCCGAACTACGCAACGAACGGGCGGTTCTTCGTGCGGTACAGCAAGCCGCGCGTGGGCGTCTCGGGCGAGCCGTGCTTCGGCACCGGGCGCGGGTGCCACGAGGAGATCCTGGCCGAGTACTCGGTCAGCGCCAACCCCAACGTCGCCAACCCCACCGAGACCATCCTCTTCCGCGTGAACGAGCCCGAGTTCAACCACAACGGCGGCCAGGTCGAGTTCGGCCCCGACGGGTTCCTCTACTTCTCCCTGGGCGATGGCGGCGGGGCCAACGACGGCCTGAGCAGCCCCAGCCTCCCCCACGGGCCGATCGGCAACGGCCAGAACATCAACGTCCCCCTGGGGAAGGTCCTGCGGATCGACGTGAACGGGGCCCCGCCCTACGCCATCCCCCCGACCAACCCCTTCGTCGGCGGCCCCGGGCTGGATGAGATCTGGGCCTACGGGCTGCGGAACCCCTACCGCTTCAGCTTCGACAGCCGGCCGGGCGGCGACGGGCGGATGTGGCTGAGCGATGTCGGGCAGAACCTCTACGAGGAGATCAACATCGGGCAGATGGGAGCCAACTACGGGTGGGTGATCAAGGAGGGGCCGATCTGCTTCGACCCGCAGAACCCGGGCACCCCGCTGCCGAGCTGCAACGACACGGGCATGACTCCGCCGGTGGCCTATTACGGCCGGAGCGACGGGATCTCGATCATCGGCGGCTTCGTGTACCGGGGGGCCGCGGTGCCGGCGCTGGTGGGCAAGTACATCACCGGCGACTTCAGCCTGAGCTTCGCGAGCCCGCAGGGGAGGCTGTTCTACCTGGACACCGCGCTGGCCAGCCCGACGTTCCGCACGCTCCAGATCGGGCCGGACAACCGGGTGCTCGGCAAGTTCGTGAAGGGCTTCGGGCAGGACCAGAGCGGGGAGGTGTACGCGATGGTCGGCAGCGCCGGCGGGCCCTCCGGGACGACGGGCCAGGTCCTGAGGTTCGTGAAGTGCTACGCCAACTGCGACGACAGCACCCAGGCGCCGATCCTCAACGTCGCCGACTTCGGGTGCTTCCTCGCCCGCTACGCCGCCGGGGACCCGGGCGCCAACTGCGACCTCTCCGTGACCCCGCCGGTGCTCAACGTGAGCGACTTCGGCTGCTTCCTGACGCGGTACGCGGCCGGGTGCCCGTGACCGTCACATGCACGAACGGAGGCCCAGGACCAGCACGGTGATCAGCACGGTGTAGATGAGCGCGATGATCAGCGAGTGCTTCCAGCTGAGCTTCGCGATCAGCGCGATCAGCGCGGTGAGCAGGCCGAACTGGAGGAAGGGCAGGATCCAGGCGGCCGCGTCGGGCGCCATCTCGTTGAGGCCCAGGCCGAGGGCGATCGAGGCGATCCCCGTCAGGACCAGGATGATGACCCCGGTCTTGACCTCGACATCTTCGCGCGCCACAACCCCGGCGATCCAGGCGAGCATGAAGCCCAGGACGATGTAGATGCAGATGAGCAGGATGATCCCGAACATGGCGCTCTCCGGGGGTGGCTGGGGTGCCGAGTGTACCGACCGGGGCGCGGCCGTCTGAGCCCGATAATGCCCGGTCTGGCGGCCCTCGGAAGCGGTGCAATAGAGCCGGTCCGGGTGCGTATGGCTTGCGAGGCTTGTGGGCACTAAGTTGAGCCCGGGGCCTCGACAAGGGGGCTGGGGCGGGCCGCGGCCGCGGGGCCGCGAGACGAAGCCCGCCCGGCCCCGAGAAGCACGAACCCGGTGCGGGTCAGCGCCGCCGCGTGGCGGCGAGGGTGCCGCACCGCCTCGACGAAGGAGCGGGCCATGTTCAGGAACAGAACGATGCGGACGGCGGGTCGGGTCCTGGCCTTCGCGGCCATGGCGGGGCTGGCGGGCGCGGCGATGGGTGCCGCGCCGGACGATGACGACCGGCGCGGGCGGGGCCGTGACTCGGGGAAGGGGCGCGACGACGACCGCGGGCGCGGCGGCGATCGCGAAAAGGGCCGCGGGCACGACCACGGGCGCGGGCACGACCACGACCGGGACCGCAAGGGCGGGGTGAGCTTCTCGATCCGGATCGGGGCGCCGCCGGTGGTGATCTCGCGGCCGCCCGTGGTGATCTCGCGGCCTCACGTGGTCGTGAGCCGGCCGGTGGTGACCCACGTGTGGCACGAGGTGTGCCCGTCGAACCTGGTGTTCAGCGCGTACCAGTCGCAGGACCGGGTGATCGTCCTGGCGAGCGGGAGCAACGGCGGGCGCGGGTACAGCACGGTGCTGACGGAGTGCGACACGCACGCGACGGTGCCGGTGCTGAGGCTGAGGAACGCGCCGACGTGCCACGACGACGGCTACGCGACGGCCTTCAGCGTGAGCGCGGGCTTCCACGCGCACCGGGCCCTGACGTGCGTGAGGGTCGAGGTCGCGGGGCGGAAGATCGAAGTGCCGGTGGTGTGCGTGCCGTCGCTGTCGTGAGCACGCGGGGGGGCATGGGCCGCGCGGGCGGGGACGCCCGGGCGGCCTGTTTCAGCGGGGGCCGGGGGCGGCGGCCTGGGCGGGAGCGGCTATATTGACGCCATGGTGCTGCGCCAGCGGGGTGCCAACTCGGGCTGGACTTTGGCGGGGGCTCCTCGGCGCGGAGGGAGAGCATCTTGAGTCGATCACATGCGCTCACGGCGTGGCCCTCACTCGGACGGAGATGTCTCCGGCCCATTCGGCGGGGAGCAGGCACACGCCGTCGTCGCTGCACGCCTGGAACTTCGCCAGAACGCGCAGGGAGATCACGGCGCCGGTCGGTGCCTCCGCTGGAAGGCGCACGGCGATGATGACTCGGGCAAGCCCGCTGTACACCCTGATGGCATCCGTGCCTAGTCCCTTGGACTTGAGGATCGAGGATTTGGGATAGGAGATCTCGACGACGTCGATCTTCGGAGTCTCCGCCGCGCCCGGCGGCGCGTTCGCTCGGACGTCCACCAGCGTCGCGATGAGGAAATCAGCCGAGGCCGGGTTGGCGTTGACGTGCCAGCCGTCGTCGATGCGGAGCGTGGCCGTGACGGTGACCGTGTCGCCGGGCGCTGCCGAGGTGGGTTCGACGCTCGCCTCAACCTTGACGTGCGCCGAGGAATCGGAGATCGCCGGTACGACCTGGGGGGCGGCGGACGACGGAGGCTTGATCTCGATTGCGGGCGCGCCGGGCGGCTGTGAGAGCAGACGCTGGACCGCGTGCACCATGTGAACGCTTCCTCGGGGTGACTGCGCCATGGCGCCGGAGAACGCACCGAGAAGACGCTCGGCCCTCGCCCGGTGCGCGCCATCTCCGGTCGCCGCGGCCAGCTCGATCAGGTTGTGGGCCATGACGCTGTTGCCGCCGGGAGTCGCGTTATCGCCGATGTCCTTGCCGCGGGCGATCAGGTCGGGCTGCGGCGTGGCGAAGAAGTACCCGCCGCCGTCCTTATCCCAGAATAGTTCGTCGGCCTTCGCCTGCAGCGTCTTGGCGGCGTCGAGCCACTTGGCACTTCGAGCGGCATCCGGCTCCACGCGGTGTAGCGCGAGCAGGCCGCGGATCATGAAGGCGTAGTCCTCAAGAAACCCCTCCTGAGCGGACGGCGGCGCCTTCGCATCGGCAGCGAGCCGCACGGAGCGGAGCAGGCGTCCGTCAGACGCCGTCATCTTCTCCAGCACGAACTCCGCCGCCTTCACCCCCGCCGCGCGGTACGCGTCGTCCTTCAAGACCTCCGCCCCGCGCGCGTACGCGTCGATCATCATGCCGTCCCATGCGGCGATCGCCTTGTCGTCGAGGCGCGGCAGCTTGCGCGCCTGGCGCACGGCCGCGAGCCTGCCCAGCATCGCGTCGATCTCGGGCGTGTTCGCCACGCCGCGGGCCCTCTTCACGAGCGTCCCGCCCTCGGGGTGCTTGTGCCCGGGGAAGATCGGCACGTCGGCGAGCTCGAAGGCTACAAGGAACTCCGCAGCATCGGCATCGCCAAGCACGCTCGTGATCTGCTCGCGCGTCCATGTGTAGTAGGCGCCTTCGACCGCATCGGTCTCGGCGTCCAGGGCCGAGTAGAACTGACCCTGTGGGCCGGTGAATACCTCGGCGACGAAGCGGAAGATCCCGCGGGCGGTGTCCGCGTGCCGCTGCTCGCCGGTGGCGCTGGACGCGTCAAGGTACCCGACCGCCAGGTGCGCCTGGTTGTAGAGCATCTTCTCGAAGTGCGGCACCTTCCACTGGCCGTCGGTCGCGTAGCGGTGGAACCCGCCGCCCACGTGGTCGTGGATGCCGCCCGCGGCCATCGCGTCGAGCGTGCTGATCGCAATCGCAAGCGTCTGTATATCCTTGTTCCCGGCGGCCGTCCGACGCGCATGCACGTCCAGCAGGAACGAGTAGTAGAAATCGCTGGGGAACTTGGGCGCCAGGCCGAACCCGCCGTCGCGCGGGTCGTAGCTCGCGGCAATCTGCTGCACGGCGCTGTCCACCAGCGCGCCGTCAAGCGTCGCTTTGGGAACCGACGCCAGCCGCTCGCCCAGCATGTTCTTGATCGCGTCGGCGGCTCGTCCCGAGACCTCGTTGATCGTGTCGCGCTGACCCTCCCACGCATCACCGAGTTGGGTCACCAGCGTCCCGAACCCCGGTCGGCCGGGCTGGTCCGTCGGCCCGAAGTACGTCCCGGCGAAGAACGGCTGGAGGTCAGGGGTCAGGAAGACGCTGTTGGGCCACCCGCCGTGCTGGGTCATGAGCTGGGTGGCCATCATGTAGATCTCGTCGAGGTCAGGGCGCTCCTCGCGGTCCACCTTGATGCACACGAACCGCTCGTTCATTAGCCGGGCGATCTCCTCGTTCTCGAAGACCTCCCGCTCCATGACGTGGCACCAGTAGCACGTCGAGTACCCGACGGAGAGGAAGATCGGCTTGTCCTCCCTCTTCGCCCGTTCCAGGGCCTCGGGGCCCCACGGGTACCAGTCCACCGGGTTGTGGGCGTGCTGGAGCAGGTAGGGGCTGGTCGAGTCCGCGAGGCGATTGGTGTGCTTCCACGAGCCGTCCGGGTTGCGCGGCTCCTGCGTGTGGTCCACGGGCTGCCGCTCGGGCTGAGCGACCTGCCATACGGCGATTCCGACGACGGCGCTGGCCAGTGTTCCGTAGATGAGCGTGCGCGTCCTTGTCATGGCGATCTGCGTTGCCGGCGTCACGGAGCGCCGGTGTCGTCGGCGAGCCGGCGGAAGCCATAGCGCGGCTTGACGGGGACCGGCTTGCCCGCCACCTCGAGCACGGGGTCGGCGAGGAAGTTGATGGGCCCGGAGACCGGGCCGGGCTCGACCATCAGGTCACGCCCCCGGCTCAGCTCGACGCGGTTGGCCGGGTGGTGCCCGAAGTAGTACGTCGCCAGGCCCGAGTACTTGTCGGCCTCGCTGATATCCACCGGCCACCACCTCCCGTCGGCGTGGAACTCGGCCCAGCAGTGGTACCCGTCGATCCCGCCCTCGTCCCGCTCGGAGGGGATGGCGGCGCCGATGGCGAATCGCGCCGGGATGGGCGGGTCCGACGCGCGGGCCAGCGCGATGAAGTACGAGTGATACTCCGTGCAGTTGCCCGTGCCGGCGTCACAGGCGTGCTGCGCGTTGCCCCTCCCGTAATCGCCGTGCTTCATGTAACGCATGTGGTCGATCGTGTGGTCGTACAGGGCCCGTGCACGGACGAGCTCGCCCTTCTTGCCATCGAGGGCTTCCGAGGCAATCCTGCGGAACTCGTCGTTGACCGGCGCCGAGCGTTCTGGCGCAAGGAACTCCTCGGGCGTGGATCGCTCGTCGCGGTACGCGGCCTTCTCCCGGCGATCGACCTCGGCGCGCACCTCGATCGCCCCTCCGCTGTCCCGCGGGCCAAGTTCCAGGAACAGCACCTTGTTGCCGAACCGGTCGTCCGTGAGGATGCGCCGCGCGCCCGGCGTCGTGATCGTCGTGACGCGGGCGGACTGGAACTCGTCGGACGCGGGGAGCGGAATCCACATGCGCGCGGCATCATCGAGAGGCGGCAGAGTGACCTGATAGATGAACTCGAAACGATCGCGGCCTTCCACGACGCCCAGCAGCGCCGGGGAGGCGCCCTCAACCGCGGCCCGCGCCCACGTGTCGTCGGGGCTCCGCTTCCAGACGTACAACGGCCGGCCGTTGATCTTGTGGACCGTGGTCTCGGTGACCGTCATGGCGCCGGGATCGCCTGAGAGGAAGAAGTCCACGTCGTACACGTCGCCCTCGACGCTGGCGAGGTCCACGCACGCGAAGTGGCGGCGAGGCCCCAGGTTGGCGAGGTACTCCGTGTGGACGCGGACCAGTTTCAAGCGGAGTTCCTTGTCCTTCAGGGGTAGCGTGAAGTGCCCCCCGCCGAGGCGCGTCTGCTCCTCGATGTGCCGTTCGATGCCCGCCTGGATGTCCGCGGTGACGACATGGGGGATGGGCTCGACGGCGGGTTGAGCCGATCCCTGCGGCTGCTGGCAGCAGGTGAGCATCGTTGCGAAAAGTACCAGCATTGGACTGGGTCCTCCGTGTGGTGGCGGGTTCCGTGGCGTCGGGGACCGGAGTTACCTCTTCGGATGCTCGGGATGCTCCGACCCGGCCGCCGGCTTGTTGGCTTTCGCTACCACGCTCTGGAGCGCCGCGCCCATGTCCTTGAGGGACTGCTCATGGGACAGGCGCTGCGCGACCTCCTTGGTGCCGGCGTCAATGAGCAGGACGAAGCCGGTCTTGCCCCCGTTCTCCATCCACACGCGGTCGAGCCCAAGGGCGCTGGCCATGTACGCGGACTGTCGGCGGCCGAACTCGCGCGTCTGGTCGAACTCGACGTACAGGACCGGCTCCCGATCGAACTTCGCTTGGAGCTCCTCGAAAGTCGGCCCCATCGCCTTGCAGAACCCGCACCAGTCGGCGTGAAACTTGACGGCGATCACCTTCGCCTGCTGCATCGTGGCGTCGGTGCGGGGTTGGCTGGAAGCGGGCTGGGTGGAGCTCGCGCGGCCCACGCCCGCGAGGGCGACGACAAGGACAAGGGAGGCGGCGAGGGTGAGCACGGTCGTGGTCAGCTTCGTCATCGTGATCTCCTTGAGTGTGAGTCTGAGTGCATTGGAGAGGCCCACTATGGAGCGCCCATCGCCTATCCGGCGAGGGATTTCTGGTCACGGACCATGACATACGCGAACTCGGCGTCCGTCCAGACGCAGGTCCAGCAGCGCGACTCGCGTGAGCCGTGCGCCGGGATGTCCATCTCTCGACGCGACTGGCGCGCGGCGAGCCCGAACTCCGTGCGCCGGACCTGGTACAGCGCGACCTCCTTCGCGCCGATGCGCCAGCAGGTGTACACCAGCGGGCGGTCCCCGAAGCTGCACAGGCGACCGCCGAGGAGGATCGCGGCGGGCTCCGGCCTCGTGATGTTGAAATCAAACGGGAGGCCATCGCCCAGGGCCTCGGCGAGTGTGTCCAGATCGTCCGTCTTGACGGTCATCTCGGGCCTGGCCGCGTGGTCCATCGCTGCGAGCGTGGCCAACTGGTAGGTCGCGCTAGCAGTGGGGCCGCGCCCGGACCGGACGACGAGCACGGCCAGCACGGCCACGAGCAGGACGGCCGCGGCGACCGCGGCTCGCCTCAGGGGGAACGCCCGCCGACGCGCCGTGGCTCCATCGCACCCGCGCCGGACGCGCTCGGGCAGGCCGGGCGGCACCTCGACACCCCGCAGCCTCAGCCGCAGGTCCTCGTTCTCGGCGAGGATGGCGCACCACGCGTCGCGCCGCTCGCTCGTGGCTCCTTCGAGCCTGTCGGCAAGTTCGCGGCGGCGAGGGTCGTCCTCGGGGAGGAGCGCCGTCTCCTCCAGGGCCCGGAGGTCCTCGTCGTGCTGATGCGTCATCAAGCACCTCCAATCCGGAGTCGGGGCTGATCGTCCGCGGCGCTTCCGCCCGGCTCGGCGCGGGGCTCGCTTGCCCGCACTGACTCCTGTCGCCTGATCACGTCCCGCAGATGCTGCTTCGCCCTGTGTAGGCGGGAGAGCACGGTGCCGAGGGGCAGGTCGAGCGCCTCGGCCGCCTGCGCGCAGGTAAGCCCCTGTACGATCACCATAAGCAGCGGCATCTTGAACAGGTCGCTCATCCCGTCCAGCGCCGCCTGGAGCGAGTCGGCGGCTTCGATGCGGCTGACGCGCTGTGCCGTCTCGACGCTCTCAGCCTCTGCAGAACCGAGAGACACGAACCACGGACGCCGCTGCACGAACCGTCGCAGCCTGGCGTACCGTCGGCGCAGGATCAGGAACAGCCATGCGCGAGGCTCGCGGATGCCCCGCAACGGGCCGCGGTGCTTCCATACCTCGTAGAACGTCTCCTGCACGAGATCCTCCGCGCCGGCGCTCTCGCCGCACAGCCGATAGGCGAACCGGTAGAGGTCCGACGCCTGCTCCTCGGCCCAGCGGTCGAAAATGGCGGAATCGTCTGGGCGCCGCCTGGGGTTGCGCGGACGCCTGGTCATTCGGCGGCCTCCACACATGAAGTGCCCGGTTGCAGGCCCGGTATTCCCGAGGCGCCCCCAGAATTTCGCAGGACGGCTTGCCTCGTCAAACGCCGATGGATCGGGTAGCCGTTGTCGGTCAGCGTTTCTTGCCGTTGGCGCCGGCGGCCTGGGCGTTGTGCTCGAGGAGGTCGAGGAGGGCGAGGGAGTGGTCGGGGATGGTGAAGAAGCCGCGGGAGATCTGGCCGCCGAGCTGGACCTCGAGGGAGGGGGCGGCGCAGTCGCCCTTCCACTGGCCCTTGGCGAGGATCCGGACGGGGCCGCCGCTGAGGACGTTGCCCTCGAGGATGCCCTCGACCTCGACGCCGCCGTGGGCCTCGATGGTCTGGGCGATGACGCGGCCTTTTTTCTGGACGATGAGCTTGCCGCAGGTCTGGATCTTGCGGACGGAGTAGGCGACCTTGATGACGAGGTCCTCGACGTTGACGGGCTTGGAGCACTTGGGGCAGGAGCAGGACATGGTCTGCCAGGACACCTCGAAGCGGTGGCGGCAGTGGTAGCACTGGAGCTTGCGTGGGGAGGAGGGCTTCATCGGACCTGATGAGGTGATGACGTGATGAGGTGATGACGTGAGCGGGTGAGCCGGTGAGCGGAAGCGAAGTGGACCGAGAGTCAGGAATGGAAAGAGGCCGGGGCGGCGTGGGCCCGCCCCGGGTCGTTACGGCGGGCAGCGCATCAGGCTCAGCGCTTGGCGCCGGCCATTTCCATCTGGCGGGCGGGGCCCTGGGCGGGGGCGCCGGCGGCGGGCTTGGACTCGACCATGCCGTCGCTGGGGGCGTGGGACTTGCCGCCCTTGCCGACGTCGGGGCCGACGGTGACGTGGCCGACGAAGCTGGCGCCCTCGGCGACGAGGAACTTGGGGGCGATGAGGTCGCCCTTGACTTTGGCGCGGGCGGTGAGCTCGACCTTGTCGCGGGCGGTGATGTTGCCCTCGATGGTGCCGTCGACGGCGACGCGCCCGGCCTCGACGACGGCCTTGCAGGAGGCGCCGTCGGCGACGTGCAGCTCGCCCTTGGCGGTAATGGTGCCCTCGAAGGTGCCCAGGATGCGGGCGGAGCCGTCGAAGCTCATCTCGCCCTTGATCCTGGTGTCGGCTCCGATGACGGTGGTGTGGGTGGGCTCGGGCATGGGTTCAAACTCCTTTTTGTGGTAACGGGCCGCGCTCCGCGGGTCCGGCCTGCGGGGGCTTCCTCTTGCCCCGCCGACGGGGCGGAGTCTACTGGAAACGGGCGCGGAGTTCGAGGGGGGGAAGCGACAGGGCGTGCACAGGGGGGGCGGGGTTTTGGGGGTGTGGAGGGGGGTGGAGAGTGAAGAGGTGGGGAGGGGAAGAGGCGGGGAGGTGAGCCGAGGATGCGGGGCGGGGGGGGG
>JBBDXI010000097.1:0-14478 GCA_040902425.1 Phycisphaerales bacterium | reverse complement strand
CGCAAGGGCAAGAAGAAGACGGTGGCGGGCAAGAAGGGTGTGAAGGCGAAGGCCTGAGCCGGCAAGAGGCAAGCGGCACTCGGCAAGCGGGTGCACAAACAGATCGCGGGTAGAACCCGTTGGGTTCGATGATCCGCGGAGGGAACGATGGCAAAGAAGGTCAAGAAGGTCCGCAAGAACGTCGTCCGGGGCATCGCCCACGTGAAGGCGACGCAGAACAACACGCTGGTCACCATCACCGACATGAACGGCGAGACGGTGTGCTGGGACTCGGCGGGGACGATCGGCTTCAAGGGGGCCCGCAAGAGCACGCCGTTTGCCGCCACCCGCGCCGGGGAGTCGGCCGGACAGAAGGCCCGCAAGATCGGGATGAGCGAGGTCGAGGTGCGGATCCGCGGCTCGGGCGCGGGGCGGGAATCGGCCGTGAACGGCATCGTCTCCACCGGCCTGCGGGTCACGGCGATCGAGGACCACACCCCCGTACCCCACAACGGCTGCCGCCCGACCAAGCGGCGCCGCGTGTAATCGTCTGAGGGGCACGGGCGAGACGCCCGTGCCGCTCGCTTTGAGAGTCGCGCCCCGGACAGAAGGGGGCCCCGCCGGTCAGCAGCGGCGGGTGCCACCCGTGAACCGGAAGCGCCAGAGCCTCCTTGGCCCCTGCTGAACTGGAAGATCACCATGCGAGTCCGCTGGCGTGGGCTGGAACTGCCGTCGCACGTAGTCACCGACCCGAAGTTCAAGAGCGACGTGTTCGGGCGCTTCTCCGTCGAGCCGTTCGAGCGCGGCTTCGGGACCACCGTGGGCAACGGCCTGCGGCGGGTGCTGCTCTCCTCCCTGGAGGGGGCCGCCATCACCTCCGTCAAGGTCAAGGGCGTCCAGCACGAGTTCAGCTCGATGCCCGGCGTCCTGGAGGATGTCACCGACATCATCCTCAACGTCAAGAACCTGGTCGTGAAGCTGGAGGGCGACGAGCCCAGGACGATGAAGCTCGCGGCCATGGGCCCCGGCGAGGTCACCGCCGACCTCATCGAGGCCGACCCCTCCATCACCATCCTGAACAAGGACCTGGTGATCGCCACGCTGACGGACAAGCGCGAGTTCGAGATGGAGTTCCGGGTCAGCAAGGGGCGCGGGTACGTCCCGGCGAGCGAGCAGTTCAACAGCCGCGAGGACCAGGAGATCGGCCTGATCCCCGTGGACGCGATCTTCAGCCCGGTGCAGCGGGTGCGGTACAAGGTCGAGGACACCCGCGTTGGCCAGCGGACGAACTACGACAAGCTCACGCTGGAGATCTGGACCAACGGCACGATCAGCCCGGAGATGGCGCTCGTTGAGGCCGCCAAGATCCTCCGCAAGCACCTCAACCCCTTCGTCCAGTACTTCGAGCTCGGCAGCGACCGGGTGACGGAGGAGGCGGCGGCCGCGGCCGGCGTGGACGAGGAGCTGATCCGCAAGCTGAACATGCCGATCAGCGAGATGGAGCTGTCGGTGCGGGCGAGCAACTGCCTGGAGAGCGCCCGGATCGAGACGGTGGGGCAGCTGGTGCAGATGACCGAGCAGGACCTGCTGAAGCTCCGCTCGTTCGGGCGCACGAGCCTGCGTGAGGTGAAGCGGAAGCTGGAGGACATGACGCTGACGCTGGGGATGGAGATGCCCGAGGGGTTCCAGCAGCCGGCGCCGCCGCCGGCCCCGGCGCAGTAAGGAACTGGAGAGGCACGGGTCAACGCCCCTGCCTCTGTTTGAATCGGCACTGCTGCGCGGCGGAGACGCCGCGAGCAGTGGCACCCGGACGAAAGCCGGAAGAAAGCAGGGACAGAGCCATGCGTCACCGCAAAGCAGGATCGAAGCTGGGCAGGACCCGCAGTCACCGGACGAGCACGCTGCGGCACATCGCCTTCGGCGTGTTCGAGCACGGGCAGGTGGTCACCACGCTGCCCAAGGCCAAGGCGGCGCAGCCGCTGGTCGAGAAGATCGTCACGCTGGCGAAGCGGGGCGACATCCACGCGCGCCGGCTGGTGGCGAGCAAGCTGGGCGGGGACCGGCGCAGCTTCGACTGGCTGTACCTGCCCAAGAACGCGGGCGACGCGGAGAAGGAGCAGGTGGGCAAGCTGCGGGAGCACGCGTCGCAGTTCTTCGACCTGCCCGAGGGCTCGCAGGTGGAGCGGAACCGCTACGGCGAGCTGCGGGCGGCCCCGAAGCTCGTGAGGCACATCTTCGAGCACGTGGCGCCGCGCTTCCGCGACCGGCCGGGCGGGTACACCCGCATCGTCAAGCTGGGCCGGCACCGCGTGGGCGACGGGACGGAGCTGTGCGTGCTGCAGTTCGTCGGCGCCGAGGAGGGCCCGGAGATCGGCGGCCAGCCGAGCACCCGCCGGCGCATCGCCGACAAGCGGACGGCCTTCGCGGCGAAGCTGCGCAAGGGCAAGGCCGAGGCGGCGACGACCTGATCCTGCGCCCGCGCGGCACGCGGGATGCAGTAGACTGAGCATGATGACCCCGGCCACGGCGCATGCCCCGGCGTTGCGTCTGGTCAACGAATCCGCGCTCCCCGAGGCGCAGCCGTTGACCCGGGGCCACAGAGCCGCCCGGCGCGTACGGTCCGAGAACCGACTCGCGGTGGGAATTCAAACTGGGATCGAGCCGTTTGATGCACGCTGGGTCCTGGCGGTGCGGACCTCGCAACTGCTGGACGGTGGGCGGGCCGCCATCCTGCGGCCGGACCATCGGCGCAAGCTCGTCTCGATGGCGGTGGGCCTGGGCCTGCGGCCGTTCGACGCCAACCTGGTGATCGCGATCGTGCAGGACTCGGCCCGCAGCGGCCTGCCCGTGCTCGGGCGGATGACCGAGGACCGGCTGGTGCTTGTCCCGGCGGCGCGTGAAGCGGCGGCCTCATCGACGCGCGATCAGGCGATCCGCCTGCTGGCGGTCGCGGCCGGGATCGGGATGGCGATGCTGGGGGGGGTGCTGATGTGGATGCGGGGCGGGTAGTGGTTCGTGGCACCGGTTGGGCCGCGACGGCCGCTCCCGGTGCGCACCAGGCCATCGAAGGCGGCCAAACCGGTGGCCCGGGTGCACATCCCTATAGTTCCGCCGTGGACCCCCGCGACGCGATCTACGACCCGGCCCTCGGCGAGGTTGATCCCCCGGCCCCGGTGACGCTGAAGACCATCCAGCGCATGGCCGCGGCCGGGGAGCCGTTCGCCTGCCTCACCTGCTACGACGCGACCACGGCCCGCTGGCTGCAGCGGGCGGGGGTGCCGGTGCTGCTGGTGGGGGACACGGCGGCCGAGGTGATCCTGGGGTATGAGCGGACGATCGACATGCCGCTGGAGGTGCTGCTGGCCCTGACGGCGGCGGTGAAGCGGGGCGCCCCGCGGACGCTGGTGATGGGCGACATGCCCTTCATGAGCTACCAGGCCGACGAGGGCGAAGCCATCCTGAACGCGGGCCGGTTCCTCACCGAGGGCCTCGCGGATGTGGTCAAGATCGAGGCGGATGAGAGCTTCGCGCCCCTGATCGGGCGGATGGCCCGGGGGGGCGTGCCCGTGTGCGGGCACGTCGGCAGCCGGCCGCAGCTGGCGACGCTCAAGGGCGGGTACGGGGCCGCGGGGCGGACCGCCGGCGAGGCCGAGCAGATCGTGCGCGACGCCGCGGCGCTCGAGAAGGCCGGGTGCGTGATGCTCCTGCTGGAGGCGGTGCCGGATGAGGTCGCGGAGCGGGTGCTGGGGGCGACGTCGGTGCCGGTGATCGGGATCGGGGCGGGGACATCCTGCCATGGGCAGGTGCTCGTGCTGCACGACCTGCTCGGATTGACCGATCATGCCCCCAGGTTCGCGGAGCCGGGTGCGGCCCTGGGCGAGGAGATCCGCCGGGCGGCGGAGGATTGGGTGGTCCGGGTCCGCGAGGGCCGGCTCGGCGGGCAGCGGTACTCGATGAAGCGCGGGGAGGCGGAGAAGCTGGGGGGGGGCGGGGGCGGGACGGAGAAGCGGAGCGAGCCGGGGCGGCCGCGCCCCGGGCCGGGCGGGGAGCGCACACACTAGAAGGGTGAAAGCACATGCGCCGATTTGTCGCGTACGGGCCGGCGTTCGTGGTTCTGCTGACGGTGGTGGTGGTGCTGCTGGCCGGGCCGGCGGCGGTGCGACGGCTGGGGTCTGCCCAGACCGAGGCCCGCATCGTGCTGGCGCAGCGGGCGCTCGACGACGACGACATCCTGGAGCGGATCAACCGGGCTGCGCGGGGCGTGGCCGAGTCGGTCCGGCCGTCGGTGGTGCACCTCGAGGTCACGCCGGCGCGGGGCTCCAGGCGCGGGCCGGGCCGGGCGACCGGCTCGGGCTGGGTCTACGACGGCGGGGGCCACATCATCACCAACGCCCACGTCGTCCGCGGGGCGGACAGGATCAGCGTCCAGTTCGCCGACGGGCGGGTGGCCGAGGCCGAGGACGTGGGAGGCGCCGGCATCTTCCTCGCCGACCCGTACACGGACATCGCCGTGCTGAAGGTGGACCCGGATGCGGGCACGTTCCCGGTTCGGCGGGCGACGGGTGTCCAGCCCCAGCAGGGCGACCGCGTGTTCGTCTTCGGCTCGCCGTTCGGCTTCAAGTTCTCGATGAGCGAGGGGATCGTCAGCGGGCTGGGGCGGGACGCGATCGCGGCGGTCGAGTTCGGCGGCTTCACCAACTTCATCCAGACCGACGCCGCGGTGAACCCGGGCAACTCCGGCGGACCGCTGGTCGACATCAAGGGCCGGGTGATCGGGATGAACGTGGCCATCGCCACGGGTCGCGAGAGCCAGGGGACCACGGAGGGCCAGTCGGCGGGGATCAGCTTCGCGATCCCGCTGGGGACAATCGAGTCGGTGGTGGACCAGCTCATCACCCGCGGGCGCGTCGCGCGCGGCTTCCTGGGGATCTCGTGGCAGGGGGGGGACGACCCGCTGGTCTACGAGCCTTCCATCCGGGGCACGGGGTTCCGCGTCGCGACCGTCCTGCCGGACGGCCCGGCGGACCGCGCCGGCATCCGGCCCGGCGACCTGATCACCACCATCGCCGGCCAGCCCGTGACGGGCAGCGAGGTCCTGCGCTCGGTGGTCACCGCCATGCGCCCGGGCGAGCAGATCGCGGTCAACGGCCTGCGCCAGCGGGAGCCCCGCGAGTTCACGGTCACGCTCGGCGAGTACCCGCCCGAGGACCTCGCCCGAACGGCCGCGGCGGGCGCCCTGGTCCGCTACGGCCTGCTCATGGCCGACACGAGGCGCGGCCCGGTGGTGGCGGATGTCATCAACGGCTCGGCGGCGGCGGAGGCGGGGTTCGCCGACGGGCAGCTCATTCAGAGCGTGGGCGGGACGGCGGTCTCGCGCCGGGGCGATGTGTATCTGAACGCGGCGGAGCACGGGCTGCTGCTGGGGCGGGCGGTGCCGTTCGTCGTCGCCCAGACGGACGAGGCGTCGGGCACGAGCGAGACGAAGACGATCGAGGTGCGGACGAGCCGGTAGCCGCGGCTGCCCTCAGGGGGCGAGCGCCCGGATCCGCACGGTCACCTGCGTTCCCCGCGGGGGGACCTTTGCCGGGTCGGCGATCCACTCGGGCTCCTCGACCTCGGCCTCGGGGCTGATCACCCGCTTCCAGGCGATGGTCTCGGTGCCGAAGGTGCAGAGGCCGATGAGCGTGCCCGTGCCGTCGGCGTCGTAGCGCTCGACGCCCTCGCGGGGGACGAACCGCGATCCGGCGAAGACCCAGCCGGCGTTGCCGGGCGCAGCGCTGGCGAAGGGGGCGCGGGTCTCGGCGCTGATCACCCAGTCGGTCGCGGGCGACAGCCGCTGCGACCCCGAGGTGTCGCGCCAGGAGAAGAGCACCTCGACGGCGGCCCCGCGCGGCGGGTGCGAGATCAGCTTCTTGTCCTCCCACGTCCACCGGCCGGGCTCCCCGGGCTCCAGCCCCACCGCCAGCAGGGCCGCGTGGACATCCGACGGCTTCGCGCGGGTGACCACCAGGGCCTCGTGCTCCTTGGTGTCGGGCGTGCAGACGGCGACCTCCAGGTAGACGCGGGGCGTGCGCGGGTCGTGGCAGTCGATGGGGACGGTGCCCTCGAACTCGACCGTGCGGGCGGCGCGGTCGATGCGGATGCCGGGGAGGGCTTCCTTCGCTCCTCCCGTGGCGGCCGTCGTCGTCGGAGTGGCCGGGCGGGCCTCCGGACCCGGCGGGGCGGTCGGGGCGCGATGGGGCGGCTCGCTCCCCTGCCCGTGCATGGCCCGCTCCAGCACGCTGGTCTTCCCCTGGGCCTCGGGGGGCGCGGGCGGCGGCGCGGCCACCGGCCGGCCGCTCTCGCACGAGGCGAGCGCCGCGAGGGCCAGCAGTCCGGCGGCGACGACACGGTGGTGCGGTCCTGCCCCTCTCATGGCGGTGCTCCTGGGCCGGTCGATTGTTGGCGGGGCGCGGCCCCGGCGGATCAGCGGCCTCCGGCCGCGGCCTCGCGGGCGAGGCGCGTGAAGAGGTCGCCCCGCTCCTCGTAGTTGGCGAACTGGTCCCAGGAGGCGCAGCCGGGGCTGAGGAGGACGATGTCGCCGGGGCGGAGGCGCGGCACGATCTCTCGGATGGCCTGCTCCAGCGTGCCGCAGCGGACGACGTTGTGGGGCTCGGCCCGGCCGCAAGCCGTCTCGCGGAGGTCCGCGATCCGGTCCCCCGTCGCCCCGATGGTGTACAGCCCCGCGATGCTGCCGGCGCTGTGGGCGATGGGATGCAGCTCCGCCCGCTTGTCGTAGCCGCCCGCGATCAGGTGGATCGGTCCGCGTGCGCCGCTGTCCGGGTCCCAGCCGAGCGCGCGCAGGGCGAAGAGCGTCGCCTCGGGCGTCGTGCTCTTGGAGTCGTTGTAGAACCGGACCGCTTCCCCGCCCGCCGTCGGTCTTGAGGCCACCATCTGGAGGCGGTGGGGGAGCCCGGCGAAGGCGGACGCGGCTCGCGCAGCACGGGCGCGGTCGAGGCCGTCGATGCCCAAGGTCAGAACGGCCTCCGTGGCCGCGGCGGCATTGGACTGGTTGTGGGCGCCGGGGATCAGGAGCGGGCCGACGAACACGCGTGCCCCGAGGACGACGCGCCGGACTCCCGGGCGCAGCGGCCAGTCGGCGACGCTGCTGTGAGCAAGCACCGCCGCATCGCCCGGCTCCTGCCACTCCAGCAGCCGCTGCTTGGACTGTTGATAGTGCTCGAAGCTCCCGTGCCAGTCGGTGTGGTTGTCGGCGATATTCGTCACTACCGCCACGTGCGGCGACCACGCATCCAGCCAGTGGAGCATGAAACTGGAGAGTTCCAGCACCACCCAATCCCGCGGCCCGACGGGCGCGCCCAGCAGCGACCCGCCGATGTTCCCGCCGAGGTGCGCGGTGTGCCCGCACTCCTTCAGGATGTGGGCGATGAGTGCGGCCGTGGTGCTCTTGCCCGCCGTGCCCGTGACCCCGATCACCCGCCGCCGGTCGGGTAGGCGCTGGATCGCGAGCTCGATCTCGGTCGTCACGGGGACCCCCGCGGCCTTCGCGGCCCGCAGGAAGCGGTTGTCCCACGGGTGCGGCACGGCCGGGTTGGCGATGACCAGATCACACGTCGTGAAGTCGCTGACGTTGTGCTCGCCGAGGCGGAGCGTGACGGCGCCGGCATCCGTCAGGTCGCGGAGCTTCGCGACCGACTGCTCCAGCTTCTCTGCCGGCTCCAGGTCGGTCACAAGCACGTCGGCGCCCTGCGACACCAGCCAGCGCGTCACGCCCAGGCCCCCGCCAAAGCGGCCGAGGCCCATCACCGTGACTCGCTTGCCGGCGAGGTCCATGGCTAGGCGGGGGCGAGGCCGGGGACCGCGGCCACGGGCGGCGGCTCGCCGCGGGCGGGGAGGGGCAGGGCGATGCCGAGGCGCAGGTCGTCGTTGATGATGCCGAGGAGGTCGTTCAGGAGGCGGCGGGCCATGGGGCCGGGCGTGCCGTCGCCGATGGCGCGGCCGCTCAGGTGCGTCACCGCCGTCACCATCGACGTGGTGCCGACGAGCATGACCTCCGAAGCGCGGAAGAGTTCCTCCTCGCGGATGTCGCGGACCTGGAGGTCGGGCACGAAGTCCACCAGCAGCTCGCGGGTGATGCCGCCGAGGATGGAGACGCCGTCGAGGGAAGGAGTCACGAGCTCGCAGGGACCGGGGCGGGGATGACCCGGTTCACCCGGGAGCGGGAGGGCGATGATGACGTTGGTGGCGCTGGCCTCGGAAACAAGCCCATCGCGGACCATGATCGCGTCCTGGGAACCGGCCTCCTGGCCCTCGAGCGCGGCCAGGATGTTGCCCAGGAGCGAGATCGACTTCAGATGGCCGCGGCGCCAGCGGGTGTCCTGGACCACCGTGCAGGTGATCGTCGGCGGCGCGGTGAACCGCTCGAAAGGAGGCTGCGGCGAGCAGTAGCCGAAGACCGTCGGCGTGATCGGCCCCGCCGGCAGGCGCGACCGCACCGGCTGCCCCGGGCCCGGCGTGCCGCGCGTGACCTGCCAGTAGATGAACGCGTCGGGGAGCGAGTTGGACTCGAGCAGGGCCGCGGTCGCGGGGGTCAGCGTCTCCGGGTCGAATTCGATCCTCGCCTCGCGCAGGCCATCCCGCATGCGGCGCAGGTGCCGCTCCATGCCGACGACCCGCCCGCGGAACGAGCGCAGGCCCTCGTAGACCCCGTCGCCGAAGATGAACCCCCGGTCGAAGGCGCTGACCGTGGCCTGCTCGCGCGGGATGAGACGGCCGTTGAGGTGGACGATCACGGGGAAGGGTATCGGCAGGGCGGGCCGGAAGGCTGCGTCATTTGCCGGCGCGCCCGGCTACATCAGCGCCACCGGGTCCACATCCACCGCCGTCGTCGCGTCGGACCGCAGCTTGCCGGTCTTGCGGGCCGCGGCCAGGGCGGTGTGCAGGTCGCGGGCGGTTGGGGCGATCAGCTCCAGGCCGTAGCGGAACAGGCCGGCGATCCGGGCGATGGGGCACGGGCCGGGGCCGAGCAGGCGGAGGCGGGGGGCGGCCCGCCGGACCACGGCCGCGATCTCCGCCGCGTGGGCGCCCGCCCGCTCGTGGCTCTCATCGCGGACGACGATCCGGGCCATGCGGGTGGCCGGGGGCAGCCCGGCGCGCGTGCGGATCGCCAGCTCGGCCTCCGCGAAGCCGACGTAGTCGTGCATGGCCGCGCGTTCGATCGCCCGCTCGCGCGGGTTGACGGTCTGCACGATGACCAGGCCCGGGTGCTCGCCGCGCCCGGCGCGCCCGGCGACCTGGCTGACGAGTTGGAAGGTCCGCTCGCTGGCGCGGAAGTCCGGGAGGGCGAGGCCCGTGTCGGCGTTGATGACGCCCACCAGCCGCACGTTGGGGAAGTCCAGCCCCTTGGCGATCATCTGGGTGCCCAGGAGGAGCTTGACCTCGCCGGCGCCGAAGCGGGCGAGGACGCGGAAGTAGTCCCGCGCGGTCCGCATGGTGTCGCCATCGACGCGGACCATGGTCGAGCCCGACGCCAGCCCGGCTTCCGTGCCCAGCTTCTCCAGCAGCTCTTCCTCCAGCCGCTGCGTCCCGACGCCCAGGGCGATCAGCCGCTTGGCGCACAGGGGGCACTGGCGCGGCACCATCTGCTCGGCCAGGCAGTGGTGGCAGCGGACGACCTCGCCCCCCACCGGCCCGCTCACGCGGTGCAGGACCATCGACGCGTCGCAGTATTCGCACCCCATGCACCACCCGCACGCGGCGTTGGGGCAGGAGATGTAGCTGGAGTGGCCCCGCCGGTTGAGGAGCAGGATGGCCTGCCCGCCCTCGGCGAGTGTCGCGCGCAGGGCCGCCTCCATCCGGTGCCCGACGGCCTGGAAACCCCGCCGCTGCCCCCCGAACTGCCGGCGCTCCGCGGCCAGGTCGACGATCTCGACGCGCGGCAGCCTCCCCCCGCCGACGCGGTCCGCCAGCTCCCACAGGCGGTAGCGCCCGGCGCGGGCGTTGGCCCAGCTCTCCAGCGAGGGCGTCGCCGAGCCGAGGATGACGGGGCACTTCTCCATCTGCGCCCGCTTGATCGCCACATCGCGCCCGTGGTAGCGGGGGGCCTGGTCCTGCTTGTAGTCGGTCGCGTGCTCCTCATCGACGACGATCACGCCGAGGCGCTCCACCGGCGCAAAGACCGCCGAGCGGGCGCCCACGATCACCACCGAGCCGCCGGAGGCCGCCAGCGACCACTGCCGGTGCCGCTCCGACGCCGTCAGCCCCGAGTGCAGCACGGCGATGCCCCCAGCGCCGCCGAAGCGCTGGTGGAAGCGCCCCGCGGCCTGGGGCGTCAGCGCGATCTCGGGGACGAGCACCAGGGCCGTGCGTCCGGCGTCGATCGCCCGCCGGATCACCTGCATGTAGACCTCGGTCTTCCCCGAGCCGGTGACGCCGCGGATGAGGTGCACCGAGAACGAGCCGAGTGCCCCGCCGATGCCCTCGGCGATCTCCCGCTGGGGGCGGGTCAGCGAGAGCGGGGGTGGGGGGGCCTGGAGCTGGAGCTTCTCCCACGGCATGCGTGTCCGGACCACCTGCCGCTCCACCCGCCGCAGCAGGCCCAGGTCGAGCAGGCGGTTCAGCGGCCCGAGGTTCTTCAGGCCGAGCCGCGACGCGAGGGCCTTGGGCTCCGCCGGCCACCCGTCGGCCAGTTCCGTCAGGGCCTCCCACGCCCGCCGGGCGGAGGGGGTCAGCCGGTTCGACTCCAGCACGATGGCCGCATCCTCCCCCTTCGCGGGCTCGACCTCGACGCGGGTGGTCAGGCCGACGCCGTGCTTGACGGCCGCGGGGAGCATCGTCGCCAGCACCATCCCCAGCGGGCAGACGTAGTAGTCGGCCATCCACTGGGCCAGCTCGACCAGGCGCGCCGGCAGGCGCGAAGGCATCGCCTGCGTGATCGGCTTGACACGCCCGGGGGCCACATCGCCCAGCAGTTCGGCGCCCCCGACCGCGACGATGATCCCGGCCGTCGGCCGGTTGCCCCGCCCCAGGGGCACGATCACGCGCTGGCCGACGGCCAGGTCGGCCGCGGTGGCGCGGTAGGTCAGCCCCTCCCCGGTCCCCTCGGCGTCGATGCCGCGCTCGACGGCGACGCGGACGAAGCGCCCGGCCCGCGCTCCGGGCTCCTCGCGCTCGAGCTGTGGGAAGAGGTTCGGCACCGGGTACACTCTACGGATGCCCAGCGACGCTCACGACACCGGCCGGCCGCCCGCCACCGAGGCGCGGCTGGCGCTCGCGGATGGCTCGGTCTTCCGCGGGCTGGCCTTCGGCGCCACCGGGCGCGGCATCGTGTCGGTTGCGGAGGTGGTCTTCAACACGGCCGTGAGCGGCTACCAGGAGTCGCTGACCGACCCTTCCTATTCCGGCCAGATCCTCGTCGCGACGTTCCCCATGATCGGGAACTACGGGGTGAACGAGGAGGATGTCGAGTCGCAGAAGGTCCAGGTCGCCGGGTTCGTGGTCCGCGAGCTGGCCCGCCGCCACTCGAGCTTCCGCGCCACGGGCGGGCTCTCGGAGTACCTCGCGCGAAGCGGGGTCCTGGGGATCGAGGGCGTGGACACGCGGGCGATCACGCGGCGGCTGAGGACGGCGGGGGTCATGGCGGGTGTGCTGACGGACCGTGCGGACCTCTCGGATGAGGACCTGGTCGGGCGGGCCCGGTCGGCACCCTCGATGGCGGGCCAGAACCTGGTCCCCGGCGTGGGGTGCACCAGCCGCCAGACGTGGAGCGAGACCCTGGGCGACTGGTCGCCCCTGGTCGGGGCTCCCGACCGGGGTTCGGGTGCGGGAGGCTTGCGCGGCCATCGCACGTACCGCGTCCTGGCCCTTGACTGCGGCGCCAAGCGGAACATCCTCCGCAATCTTGCGGAGCGCGGCTGCGAAGTGGTGGTGATCCCCCACGACACCCCGGCCGCGGAAATCCGCCGGCAGTTCGAGGCGGGCCAGTTTGATGGCCTGTTCATCTCCAACGGCCCGGGCGACCCCGCTGCTGTGGAAGAGACCATCCGCACCCTGCGCGACCTTATCGCAACCGGGGACCCCGCCCGCGCGGTTCCCACCTTCGGTATCTGCCTTGGGCATCAGCTCTTAGCCCTCGCCGCCGGGGCGAAGACCTTCAAGCTCAAGTTCGGCCACCGGGGGGTGAACCAGCCGGTCCTGAACACCACGACCGGTAAGGTCGAGATCACCAGCCAGAACCACGGGTTCGCCGTCGATCCCGATTCGATCCGGGAGGTGGGCGGGGAGCCGACGCACGTGAACCTGAACGACATGACCCTGGCGGGGTTCCGTCTCAAGGATCGGCCGGTGTTCGCCGTCCAGCATCATCCGGAGGCGTCGCCCGGGCCCCACGATGCGGGGTATCTGTTCGACGCGTTTGTCGAGGCGATGGCCGCCGGGTCCCGGGCGCCCCGGACGGGGGGGAGGGCGGTCGGCCGGTGACGGGGGGCCGGGGGGCGCGGGGGACGGAACCAGCGGGCGATCCTCAGCGAATGGACCCGAAGCCGGGGCGACCGCCCCGTCGTAGCTTGCCCAGGCGTCTTTGGGTCTGGAATCGGAGAGCACTTCCTGACATCGTGTGTTCGGAGGGTCTCAACGGCGCGCCGTTGATCCGCCTGCGCTGTCGAATCGCGAAACTTTGGCCCGCCTGTATCCCGCGTGGTTGGGAGGCGAGGTCTGGTCTCTCGAACGGCCCCCTCGTGCGGCCGCCGGTCTTTCCCCTCACGGAGAAGCGGACATGATGGCAACGATCAAGTGTCGGAGGAGCGTCGGGCTCGCGGCGGCCGCGGGGACGACCCTGTTCATCTTCGGTGGCGCGGCCACAGCCCAGACGGTCGTCTACGACAACACGACGACGACCACCGGCGCCAGCACGCCGGAGGCCACTCCCGCCGGTTCGGCGACCGGGGTCGAGGTCGGCGACCAGATCACGCTCGCCGGCACGGACCGCGCGGTCACCCAGTTCGAGGTGAGCTACAACGTCTCGACCGCGGCGGCCGGGGCGACCACCAGCCTCCGCTTCCGCTTCTACCAGATGGACGGGCCGGGCGGCGCCCCCGGGACCGTGCTCTGGGACAGCGGCAACGTGACGGGCTATGCGTTCGTCACGGGGCCCAACATCTGGACGGTCCCGGTGCCCAATGTCGCGGTGCCCGACACGTTCATCTACTCCGTCCAGGTCGTGAACCGGACCGACGCCACCGGAAGCGCCGGCCCCCGCCTGTTCAACCCGCCGACCGTCGGCACCAGCGGCGACTTCTTCTGGGCCGACAGCATCCTCCCGCAGTTCCCCGGGTGGACGCCCCTGTTCTATAACGGCAACCCCGTCGCCAACTACTACGCGAAGGCGACCGCCGTGCAGGCCATCACCGGGGCCTGCTGCCTGCCGACCGGGGCCTGCGAGACGCGGACCATCCTGAACTGCAACGCGGGCGGCGGCGTGTACGGCGGCGACAACCAGCCCTGCGGCGTCTGCGACACGGGCCGTTGCTGCCTGGCCGACGGCACGTGCCGCATCCTGACCCAGCACGGCTGCACCCTGAACGGCGGGACCTACGGCGGCAACAGCTCGACCTGCACCGCCGCCTGCCCGACGCCCCCGCCGGTGCTGTTCAACAACGGCGACCCCAACCCGCCCGCCGATCCTGTAGGCACCATCATCACCGGCACGACGACGGCGAGCAGCGTGCAAGCGCCCCCCGGCACCAACTGGTCCGAGCTGCAGGTGAACGCCGCCGGGACCTGCGCCAACAACATCACCGGCTTCGGCAACAGCGGGGCGATCCGCCTCGCCGACGACATGACGATCCCCGCGCCGGGCTGGAACATCCAGCAGATCGTCGTCTACCCCATCATCCCCAACGGCAACCCGGACGTCTCCAACATCACTTCCGCCAACCTCCGGATCTGGGACGGGCCCCCGAACAACCCCGGTTCGACCGTGGTCTTCGGGGACACCACGACCAACCGGCTCCACTCCGCGCACTTCGCCAGCATCTACCGCATCGGGGCCACCGTGCCCCCGGCCAACGCCGTCCCCGTGCTGACCCGGCCGGTCTACCGCGTGGCCATCAACGTCAACGCCACGCTCGGCCCGGGCACCTATTGGATGGACTACAACCTCGGCGGCATGTCGAGCTTCAACGTTCCGGTGACGATCGTGGGCGTGCAGCAGGCCCCCGGCGCCAACGCCCTGCAGTTCTTCAACAACGCCTGGAACGCGATCCTCGACACCGGCAACCCGGCGAACTGCCA
The DNA here is from genome assembly GCA_040902425.1 of Phycisphaerales bacterium. Classification (GTDB taxonomy): domain Bacteria; phylum Planctomycetota; class Phycisphaerae; order Phycisphaerales; family UBA1924; genus JBBDXI01. The sequence goes on along the minus strand of JBBDXI010000097.1, from coordinate 210 downwards.
CGCCCCGGGCCTCGGTCAGGACGCCTCCTTCATCGTCCTGGGCACCGTCGGCGCCCCGGCGACCTGCTACGCCAACTGCGACAACAGCACCCAGCCGCCGGTCCTCAACGTCGCCGATTTTGGCTGCTTCCTCACCCGCTACGCCGCCGGCGAGTCCTACGCCAACTGCGACGCCTCCACCCAGCCCCCGGTCCTCAACGTCGCCGACTT
>JBBDXI010000096.1:0-14502 GCA_040902425.1 Phycisphaerales bacterium | reverse complement strand
GGGGGGCGGGGCGGGGCGGGGGTCGGAGTTCGCGTTCTACTTCCTGCCGCAGAGCCCGGCGGAGCGGACCCGGGAGTTCCGGGAGGGGGGGCGGCCGGCGCTGGCGATCGAGTACCTGCGGGAGACCCCCGAGGAGCGGTGGCGGGACCTGAGCGAGCCGCTGCCTGAGGGGGCGGAGCACGGGCTGATCGTGGAGATGGCGGGGGAGGAAGAGCACCGGCCAGACCCGAAAATAGGTCAGGCCGGCGGCAACCGGCGGGTCTTCGCCATCGTCCCGGGCTCGAAGCTGAACCTGGGCAACGGCTACACGCTGGAGGTGCGGGAGCTGGGGCACTCCAGCGAGTTCCCGATCGTGACGGCGGGGTACCGCGGGGCGGAGAGCGGCTACGCGGTGGTGCGGGTGACGCCGCCCGACGGCAGGGCCTTCGACCGGTTCGTCTACCACCGCTTCCCAGAGATCGCCCAGGACCTCTCGGTGAGCGAGACCAACGAGCGCGGCATGCCGGTGCGCAGCGCGGCCGACACCGCCATCCGCCTGTCGTACATCGACGGCTCGATCCCCATGCAGGTGGTGATGGACGAGCGCGCCGACGGCACGGTGCGCGGGCTGGTCCGCATCCCGCGCCAGCCGCTGCGCCCGTTCGCGGCGGCGGGGCCCGGGGCCGTGGCGCAGGACATCGCCGGGCAGACGGCGGACCAGCCTCGCTTCGACCTGGTCTTCGGGCCGCGCTGGGAGCACGCGGAGCGGATCGAGCGGCCGCGGGTGGTCCCGGAGCAGGCGCGGGAGAAGGCGGAGGTGGGGACGCACGGGCACGCGATGCTGGCGGTGGAGGTGGCGGCGGGCCCGGGCACGCCGGCGGGGTTCCGGCGGACGGTGTGGCTGCCGTTCACGCGGTACCTGGGCGCGGGGATGGGGACGGAGCGGACGGTGGCCCTGCCCGACGGGCGGTCGGTGACGCTGGCCTTCGGGCGGGTGATGCACGGGTTCCCGGAGTTCTTGATCCAGCTCGTCGATTTCCAAATGATCGCGTACGACCACCGCGGGTCGCCGCGGGACTACCAGTCGATCGTGCGGGTGATCCCGACGCACGACGGCAGCGGCCCGCCGGGCTTCCGGCAGTACGAGCACATCACGAAGCTCAACGCGCCGCTGCAGGCGCCGTTCATCTGGTCGGAGGAGCGCGGCTATCTGGGCAACGTGTTCGGGCAGCTCGGCAGCCGCCTCTCGCCGCGGCAGTTCAAGCTGAGCCAGGCGGGGTGGGACTCCGACGGCTGGCGCCGCACGCAGCAGATGGCCGACGCCGGGCAGCTGCCGCGCCCGTACGCGAGCTTCACGATCCTGGGCGTGGGGAACAACCCGGGGATCCACATCATCGCCGCCGGCGCGGTGCTGGTGAGCCTGGGGATCCCGTGGGCGTTCTACATCAAGCCGCTGATCGTCCGGCGGCAGGCGGCGCGGCTGCGGGCGCAGGTGGAGGCGGGGGAAATACCGGTCCCGGCGCGGGGCGCGGATGCAATGATCGGGCTAAACGGGAGCATCGCCGGGGCCGGCCGGCCGACGGTGATCCCGGCGGGAGTGGATGAATGAGACCGCTTGCTGTTCATCCCGAGGGCTTGAACGCGAAGGCCGCGAAGAACGCGAAGGGGAGCCTCTTCCTTCGTGCATTCCGCGGGCTTCGCGTTCAAGCCGGTCCTCGCGGCTTCCTGTGGGTGTTGGCGGCCGCGGCATTCCTCGCTGCGCCCGCGCGGGCGCAGACAGCGCCGGCGGGGAACGCGCACCCGGAGACGCAGCCGATCTCGCAGGGCGGCGCTGGCCTGGCGAACGCGTTCGGGGAGCCGGCGATGGGCGGGGCGGCGGCGGGGATCGCGGAGAAGCACGCCTTCTCCCAACAGGTGGACCTTTCGCCCCTGCGGTCGCTGGCGGTGCAGCACGACGGGCGGGTGAAGGTGCTGGACACGCTGGCCCGCGAGACGGTGGTGCGGATCGCGGGGCGGAAGACGTACCAGGACTTCCTGCCCGCCCCCCAGGGGGACCGGCTGAAGAAGCTGGATTACGACCCGCTGTTCACGTTCCTCGACCTCTTGATCGACCCGTGGTACTACGCGGACAAGCCGCTGGTCCACATCGAGTATTTCCCGCTGCGCGAGCGGTACGTGGAGCTCGCGTTCCCCCAGAACCGGGCCGAGCAGGAGAAGTGGCTGAAGTTCACGCGCCTCTCGCCCCGGATGATCGTGGTCCACGAGGGGGCGATCCGGGCCCGGCACGAGTTCGACCAGCCCTACCGCGACGGCCTCAACCGGGCGATGATGGCGCTGGAGGTCTTCAACCGCAGCAGCGCCAACCTCCTGCTGGTCGCCCCCGTCTCGACCGACGCGGAGTACTCGCACCTCTCGACGCTCGCGCCGGAGCACGCGGCACGCCGCGCGGCCCTGGCGCTCGGGGCCGCGTGGCGCTCGCGGGACGCGGCGGGGGCGAACGCGGCCATCCGCACCCTGGCGGAGGAGTTGCCGAAGATCAACCCGCAGGTCTACCCCACGACGCGCCGCGACATCGAGATCGCCTACAACCGGGCCAACGCCTTCGAGTGGGGGTACTGGCTCTACGCCGCGGCGTTCCTGACGCTGATCCTGGCCTTCGGCACGGGGCGGCGGGCTCTGGTGGCCATCGGGATCGCGACGCTGCTGGGGGCGGTGCTGCTGCACGGCTTCGGCTTCATCACCCGCTGCATCATCGCCGAGCGGTTCGCGATCCAGAACCAGTTCGAGTCGATGACGGGCCTGAGCTTCTTCGCGGCCATCGCGGGCCTGGGGATCATGGTCGCGCGGCGGCAGTGGCTGTACGGGGCCGCGGCCGCGGGGGTGGGGTTCCTGGTGCTGATCACGGCGACGCAGACGGCGATCCCCGGGAAGTTCATCGAGCGCGAGGCGGCGATCCTGAACACGAGCGTGCTGCTGAAGTACCACGTGACGACGGTGCTGTGCTCGTACGGGCTGATCTCGCTGGGCTTCATCGTGAGCCTGTTTTACCTCGCGACGCACTACGCGGGGCGGTTCCGCCCCTCCCCCGTCGCTTTGGACGGGGGAGGTGGTCGTGCGCCAGCACGACCGGAGGGGGCCGACTCTCCTGTCCCCCCATCGCCCTCTCACATCATCACCCGCTCAGCCGCTCAGCCGCTCCACCCCCCCACCGCCGTCCCGAGCACGCTCGCGGCCGCCGCCCTCAATCTGCCGGCCGACGCCCCCGCCGGGCGGGCCCGGACGCTGTCGGACCTCGACAAGGCCCAGATGACGGTCCTGCAACTGGCGTTCTGGACGCTGGGCGTGGGCATCCTGCTGGGGGCCTGGTGGGCCGACCACAGCTGGGGCCGCTGGTGGGCCTTTGACCCGAAGGAGACCTGGGCCCTGGCGACGTGGATCATCTACCTGATCGTGATCCACCTGCGGTTCACGACGGGCCGGAACCGGGGGCTGGTGACGGCGTGGCTGAGCGTGCTGGGGTTCGTGGTGATGCTGTGGACGTACTTCGGGGTGAACCTGCTGCTGCCGGGGCTGCACGCGTACGCGTGAGAGGCCGGGTATCCTCCGTCAGTCGTCCCGCCCGCGATCTGCGAGAAGAGATGTCCCGATTCAGCCACCAGCGTGAGCGCGGTTCATTCCAGCGGCTCGCCGACGCGCTGGACCTGTTGAAATCGAACCGGACGCGGCTGCCCTACGTCGTCGAGTTCTGCGGGATGCCCAAGGCGGGCAAAACCACGATCCTGTCAAGGACCGCGCGGGCGCTCGACCGCCTCGGGCTTCGGACGGTCGTGGTGCCGGAGGCGGCGACCACGAAGATCGACCTGAGCGCCCGGAGCGACCTGTTCGCCTTCAACGTCCTCACCTGCCTTGAGAACATTGCGCAGGTTGTCACGCAATCGCAGCGCCGCCGCGATGTGGATGCCGTGCTGCTGGACCGAGGCCCGTACGACAGCCTCGTCTGGTTCGAGTTTCTCCGGAGCCTGGGGCTGCTCTCCGGCGCCTACGCCCGCACTCTCCGCGAGTTCGTGACGATGCCCCCGTGGTTCGACCAGGTGCATCTGGTCGCGTTTGTGGACAACGACTGGCCGACGTACGTGCAGCGGTACGGTCTGGACTCGCCCGTCGTGGACGACCCCCGGATGAACGAGCGCCACTTCGAGACGCTTCGGTCCGCGTACCAGCGGGTCCTGCCCGGGGAGGGCGCTTCCACGCCAGTGGCACCGAGGATCCTCACGATCGCGGGCCAGTCGCGTATTCAAGGATTGGCGGGAGAGCCCCTGGCGCGGGAGAGCGTCTTTGAGGTCTGGCAGCAGGCCCAGAGCGGCGCATCGCAGGTCGCCGACGCGGTGCTCAGCGGGATCGGCGATCACCGGCAGGAGAGGATCGCCACCATCCCCGCTTCGATCCTGCCCGACGAGGTCGTCGAGGACCTCGAGGGCGACAAGATGAGGCGGTTCATCTACCACGCCTTCGGCCGCGACTCCAGGGACGGCAGCCTCCGCCGACGAGCGGCCACGGCGCCGCCGGCGCCGGTCGAGTACGTCGAGCGAGCGGTCGCGGAGCGCGACCCTTCCCGCGTTCAACTGGTCGCCGCGGCGTACATCCGGCGCAACGGCGCGATCCTTGTCCTGCGCCGGGCGCGATCGGAGGACCGGGACGAGCTCCGGGGCCGGCTGGCGGTCCTGGTCACGGGGCATGTGGACCAGGTGGACGCGACGCTCCGGCACGGCGGCACGAACGAGGTCGAGAACTGCCTTCTGCGCGAACTTCGCGAGGAAGTTGCTCACCTCGACCTGCCCTCGGTAGAGCCGCGGATGGCGATCCGGCTGGCCGAGTCGCCGGTCAGCCGGCAGCACCTCGCGCTCGTGTACGAGGTGTCTACCTACTCGTCCCGCGTGACCACGGTGGACCTGCCGGGCGCCGGCGACTTCGAGCGCAACCCGGAGTTCTGGCCTCTTTCGGAGGCGAAGCGGCGGATTGCAGAGTTCGATGCGTGGTCGAGACGCATCATCTCCCGGCTCGCCTGAGAGCGTCCACCGGGCGCATCCTGATCGTCGCTCGGTCTCCGCTCCACCGCGCGCGCCTCTCGCACGGCGGCGGCGGGCGGACCACCGTCCGGACCTGGCCGGGGCGAACGATCACCTGCACCGGGTCCTCCCAGATGATCGTGCCGGGATCGCGGGCCATCACCGGCCGGATGCGGACCCCGTGCCCGCACAGCGGGTCGCAGAGCATCCAGCCCCGCCGGATGTGCTCGCGGGCGGTGGGCCTGAACCAAGTCCGCGGCCGGCGGGAGCGCGTGTCGCAGTAGACGTCCGCGCCCGGGGCTGGCGTGTTCTCCCAGAGCCAGCCGAAGTGCTCATCGAACCGGCGCCGGTCGGCGGCGCTCATGCGGCGTCGGGCCCGCGACCGGCAGGCGTCGCCGATCTTGAACAGCCCGCCGCCGCGCGGGCCCTCGAATCGGATGTACATGGCTATCACTCCGCGGCCCCAGGAAGGGCCGCCGGCTTGGACGTCTTGGAGAAGGACGGGCCGCGTGCTATGTGCCGCTCGAATGCGCGGCGACAATCCGGAGGCGTGGATCACGCCTCGACAAACACACTCAGGACTGGGCGGCCGAGGTCAGGGTATAGCGGGGAACAGTATCGGTCCCTCCGCCGTGGGGCTACAGCCGCCGCGATCGCCTCAGCCCACCGCGCGGCTCAGCTTCCGCGCCAGGAGGAACGCCATCTCCAGCGCCTGCTGGTAGTTGAGCCGCGGGTCGCACAGCGAGTCGTAGCGGGCGGAGAGGCCGGCCTCGGTGATTCCGGCGGCGCCGCCGACGCACTCGGTGACATCCTCGCCGGTGAGCTCGAAGTGGACGCCGCCCAGGCGCGAGCCGGCCGCGGTGTGGGTCTCGATCGTCGCCTCCAGCTCGCGGAGGATGGCGTCAAACGAGCGGGTCTTGCGGCCGCCCCCCCCGGCGGTGGCGACGGTGTTGCCGTGCATGGGGTCGCACATCCAGAGGACGCGGCGGCCGGAGGCGGCGTCGATGAGGCGCGGGAGGCTGCGGGGGACGCTCTCCGCGCCAAGGCGCGTGACGAGGGTCAGCCGCCCCGGCTCATCCCCCGGGTTCAGCCGCTCGCACAGCGCCGCGACCTCCTCCGGCGTCGCCGCGGGCCCCAGCTTCACCGCCACCGGGTTCCGCACGCCCCGGAAGAACTCGACGTGCGGGCCATCCAGCGCGCGCGTCCGGTCGCCGATCCACGGGAAGTGCGTCGTCAGGCAGTAGAAGCCCTCGCGCCTGGGCACGCGCCGCGTCTGGGCGCTCTCGTAGTGCAGGTTCAGGCCGTCGTGGCTGGTGTAGAACTCGACCCCGCTCAGCTCCCCCACCGTCCGCTCGCCGAGGGCCTCCATGAACTCCAGGCCGTCGGCGAGGTTCCGCGTCATCCGCTCGTACTCGTCGCGCAGCGTCGGCGACAGGCTCGCCTGCCGCAGAAACGAGAGGTCCCAATACTCCGGGTGGTGGAAGTCGGCGAAGCCGCGCTCCACCAGCGCCCGGATGAAGTTCAGCGTCATCGCCGCGTGCTGGTACCCCCGCAGCAGCAGGCGCGGGTCGGGCGCGCGGGCCTCGGGCGTGAACTCGGCGCGGTTCACCAAATCTCCGAAGTAGCTCGGCAGCGTCCGGCCCTCGCGCGTCTCGGTCGGGCTCGTGCGCGGCTTGGCGTATTGCCCCGCGAAGCGGCCCACCCTCGCCACCGGCTTCTTCAGCCCGTGGATGAGCACCAGCGACATCTGCAGCAGGATCTTGAGCTTGCTGGCGATCGCGTCCGGCCGGCAGTCGGCCAGCGTCTCGGCGCAGTCGCCCCCCTGCAGGACGAAGCGGCGCCCCTCCTGCGCCCCGGCCAGCTGCTCGCGAAGGTTCTCGATCTCCCACGAGGTGACCAGGGGCGGGAGCGTGGCGAGCCGCCCGGCCGCGGCGTCCAGCTCGGGCGCGCTGGGGTAGGCGATCTCCTGGGCGCTGGGGCGGGCGCGCCAGGAATCGGGTGTCCAGTCGGGGGCTGAGCTGCGGGCGCGGTCGTTCACGCGGGCCTCCGGCGGACACGGTATCCGGCCCACCCGGGCGGGGAAGTTCGGCGGGATGGGGCGCGGGACCGGCGTGCGCCGGCGTCGCGGCGCCGGGGCGCGGGCGCCGGTCTTCAGTGGCGGCGGCAGATTTTTCTTCTCCCGCGCTCATCCGGCCCGCGCGGGCGGCCGATCCCCCTTCGTGCCCGACCGCAACCGCGGGCGCGGGCCGCCGGCCGCGTGGCCGGATGGACGGACGAGATCTGCCGGCGGCCCGCCGGCGCACAGGAGCCCGATGATGCCCGCCAAGACCCGTTCCCGCCGGAAGAACACCCGCACGCGCACGAAGACCAGGGCCGGCAAGCGCCGCACCAGCGGCTGGAAGAACCGCTCGCGCACCCACGGCAAGAGCAAGGCTCGCCGCACCGGCGCCCGCAAGGCCCGCTCGGGCCGCGCCCGCACGTCCACCCGGACGGCCCGCACAACGGCACGCAAGACCGCCGGCAAGTCCCGCACCAGCAGCACCCGCAAGAGCGCGGCGAAGCGCTGGAGCAAGAGCACCGCCCGCCGGACCAGCACCGCCCGCAAGACCAGCGCCCGCTGGTCCGGGACGCGGAACTTCGCGTTCCCCGCGTTCCGCTCGACCTGGCGCCGCAAGGCGGCCTGAGACGTTCTCTCGAAGCGGGCACGGACGCCCGCACTCGCCCTCGTGTCAAACCCCCGGCCTGCCGGGGGTTTGTTCTTTGGGGCCCGCGCGGGCGCGGACGGCCTCTTCGTGCACCGACCAGAAGTGCTCGAACGAGTGGCGGATTGTCATCGACTGCATGAAGGTGTGAGCGGCGGCGCCCATGCGGGCGCGCCGGGAAGGGTCGGCGACGAGCGACACGATGGCCGCGGCCCAGGCGGACGGGTCGCCCGCGGGGAGGACCAGGCCGGTCTCGCCCTCGCGGACAACCTCGCGCGGCCCGCCCTGGTCCGACACCAGCACCGGCAGCCCCGACGACTGCGCCTCCATCACCACCTGGCCCAGCGTGTCGGTGGCGGAGGGGAAGACGAAGAGGTCGGCCGACGCGTAAAGGGCCGACAGCTCCGCGCCGTGGCGGAAGCCCAGGAACGACGCCTGGTAGCCGCCGAGCTCACGCTCCATCGCGGCGCGGTAGGGCCCATCCCCCACCACGACGAGCGTGGGCGAGCCCCCGCCCGGGCCGGAGGCCGCGCCCGCCGCGCCGCCGCTCTCGCGGACCACCTGCCGCCAGGCCCTGGCCAGCAGGGGCAGGTTCTTCTCGACGCTGACGCGCCCGATGGAGAGGACCTTGGGCCCGTCGCGCCGGATGCCGAGGCGGGCCCAGAGCCCGGGGTCGCGCAGCGAGGGCTGGAACTTGGAGACGTCGATCCCCGGGAGGAGCCGCACGATGCGCTCGCGCGCGATCCCCAGGGCGACCAGCGCGGCCGCGTACTCCTCCGTGCGGGTGAAGACGGTCACGAAACGGCTGTAGAAGAGGCGCATGTAGCCCGCGGTGGCGCGGGTGAGGAAGGGCTTCCTGAAGAGGTGCTCGATGTAGGCGGGGAAGTCGGTGTGGTAGACGCCCAGCAGGGGCACGCCCAGCTTCCACGCGGCGAGCAGCCCGGCCAGCCCGACGGGCCCGGGCGTGGAGGCGTGGATGGCGTCGGGGCCGAGGGCGCGGGCGTGGCGGAGCATGGCCCGCGCGGGTGGGAAGGCCAGCTCGAGGTTCTCGTACTTGGGCATGCGCCGGGCGTAGAGGGGGGGGAAGTTGGCGATGTTGGTCGCGGGCTCGAGCGGGAGGCGGGTGGAGGTGAGCACCGTGAGGTCGCGGCCCGTGGCCCGGGCCTCGGCGGCGATGTTGGCGATGAAGCGGCTGACGCCGTTGACATCCGCGAGGGTGTCGGTGAAGAGGCAGACCCGCACCCGCGCATGCTACAGGCCCGAGCGCGAGGGCGCACGCGGCGTTCCGGGCGGCGCGCGGCGGGGCCGGCGCGGGGTCTGGATCGCTCCTGCGCCACCAGCCCAGCGTCACGAGGGGCGCACCCTGTGGTGCGCCCCTCGTGAGCTTCGCGGGATGACGCCGGGCGGCTTACGGGCAGCCGGCGGCGTACTTGGTCAGGAAGCAGCCGAAGTCGGCGACGTTGAGGACCGGGGGCTGCGTGCTGTTGTCGCAGTTGGCGTAGGCGTCGCCCGCGGCGTAGCGGGTGAGGAAGCACCCGAAGTCGGCGACGTTAAGGACCGGGGGCTGCGTGGAGTTGTCGCAGTTCGCGTAACAGGGCGGGGCGCCCGCGCCGGGGAAGCTGACACTGGCGGCGAGGATGGCGTGGCCCGAGCCGGTGGCGGGCGTGGAGTTGGCGTAGTTGGCGTTTGAGATCGGGTTGCTGAAGGTGATGGAGGCCAGGGTCTTGCCCGCGTGGTTGCCCAGCCCGTCGGCGATGAGGCGCGGGACGCTGAAGACGGCCTCGACGACGTCGAGGTCGTTGGTCGCCGTGGTGTTGGCCAGGTCGGTGTCCTGCGTCGCGCCGTAGCGCCCGAGCTTGCGCTGGACCTCGAGGCCCGAGCCCGCGCCCGGGGCGGGGTGCTGCGGGTTGTTGTTGCTGAACCAGTCGGCGGCCCGGAGGGTGACGGTGACGGAGGAGTTGTCCGTGAAGGTGAGGGTGCAGTCGAATCGCCCGCCGCTGTCTGAGATCTGGTAGAGGACGCCGATGCGGGAGTGGGGCGAGAGCGTGACGCCGGCCGCGCTCAGCGGGCTGACCTGGGGCGTGGTCTGGTCGTTCTCGAGGAGCCAGGAGGGCTGCGCGCCGGCCTGGATGTTGGTGCTGGGCGGGTTCCAGTTGCGGGCGGCGTTGGCGACGGTGCGGCGGTCGCCGAGGTGGACGATGTCGAGGGTGTGGGGCTGGTCGTTGACGGTGTACCCCAGGCCGACGGAGCCCGCGATCACGGGGGTTGCGTTGATGGCGTTGGCGGCGCCGTTGACGAGCAGGCCGCGGTCGGCGACGGAGCGGTAGCCGTTCAGGTCCTGGCGGTTGGCCTCGCCCTGCTCGGAGAACTCGCTGACCATGCCGTTCCAGTTGTAGGCGAGGGGAAGGGGGGTGGGGTCGGCGGGGACGCACCCGGCGGTGGCGCAGGCGGTGTTGTCGCCGGCGAAGGCGCCGCCCGCGGCGACGCAGGCCGCGCCCGTGCGGGTGAGGCAGGTGCCGTCGGCGAGACAGCAGGCGCCCGGGGGCGGGCAGTTGGCGGCGGCGCAGGCGACGTTCTCGCCGCGGAAGATGCCGCCGGCGGCCAGGCAGTCTCCCAGCGCGATCGAGTCGCAGGAGCCGTCGGTCTTGCAGCAGGCGCCGACGGCGGTGAGGGGGAGGACGTCGAAGCGGAACCAGAGCACGTCGAAGGCGGCGGGCTTGGTGGCGGCGAACTGGGTGGTGCCGGCGCTGTCGGTGACGGCGAAGGCGCAGTTGACGTTGGCGGTCGAGCTGGAGGTGAGGAGGGCGTCGGGGAAGTCGAGCAGGGCGCCGGTGCGGAAGTTGTCGTCGCTGGGCGAGCCCTTGTTGTTCGCCAGGTTGAAGTTGGACATCGCGAGGTAGTAGGTGCCGGGGTCGTAGGCGCGGGTGAGCCAACTGGGAGTGTTGTTGTTGGCCGGGGCGCCGCCGTTGAGGCTCGACCCGTCGTTGCCTGAGCCGTCGATGGCGACGAGGTCGCCGCCCCCGTCCACTCCATAAACCCAGAAGTCGGTGTCGGTGGTGTGGCCCTGGGCGACGGTCGAGATGGTGACCTGGCCGGGGATGAAGAACCCGAGTTGCGAGGGGCTGACGGGGTCGGCGGTCCACGTGGCCTGGTAGTCGCCGGTGGTGGTGCCGGTGCCGATGACGCGGTAGTAGACCTTCTCCTGCTTGCCGAAGCCGTACCACTGGTTCATGCGCGGGGGCGTGGTGGTGGTGAGGCTGCCCTGGAGCTGGGTGTCCGCGGCGGTGGCCGTGCCGACGGCGCCCGCCCAGGGGCCGGCGAGGGCCGCCGTCTGGGTGAGGCCGCGGATCGAGCCGGTGTGGCCCGCGGCGCCGGTGGTGGTGATGGTGAGCCGGTGGCGGTAGACGCCGGGGTTGAGGTTGGCGGTGGTGACGAGGAACTGGTCGAGGCTGGTGGGGGCGCCGATGGCGGTGCCGGAGGAGCCGGTGGTGTTGCCCTGGATGAAGTTACCCGGAGTGAAGAAGGAGACGGCGGTGGCGCCGGGCCGGGTCTCGTTGGGCTCGATCTCGAAGAAGGCGCCGGCGCAGGTGACGCTGCCGCAGTCGCTGCCGACGCCCTGGTAGGCGCCGCCGCCGGCGGTGCAGACCGAGGGGAGGGCCATGGAGCAGGTGCCGCTCGCGGCGCAGCAGGCGGCGGGCATGGGGCAGTTGGCGGTGGCGCAGGACTCGGCGACGATGTTGAAGATGCCGCCGGCGCTCGCGCAGGCCGCCTGGCCGAGCAGCTCGCATGTGCCGTCGGACTTGCAGCAGACGGCGGTGGCGGAGGTGGTGACGCTGATGTCGTCGAGCCAGACGCCGGTGCTCGAGACCGAGGAGTCGGTCGCCATGTGGAAGCGGATGGTGACGGCGTCGCCGCTTTGGGCGGGGATGACGGCCGTGCTGCGGGTCCAGGTGGTGGCGGCGCCCGAGAAGGCGCGCTGGCCCCCGATGGGGCTCTGGAAGTTGGCGCTGATGGTGGCGTTGTACGGGCCGGTGCGGAAGGCGGCCTCACCGATGTTGGTGAAGGGTGAGCCGTTGATGCTGGACTCGATCACCCAGCCGTCGAAGGTGGACTCGGTATTAAATCGCCGCCAGAGGTCGATGGTCACCGGCCCGAGGGCGTTGATGGGCGGGGTGTCGAGGAACTGGGATCCGACGCCGATCTGGTCGTTGGTGAACACGGAGTTGGGGAAGCTGTTGGACTGGTCGCTGACGACGGTCCACGGCGAGCCGGGGCCGAAGCCGTTGGCCACCCACCCGCCGGGGAGAGTGCCCGCGGTGGTGGTGTCGAAGTTCTCGGGGAACTGGGCGTGGGCGGCGGAGGCGCAGGCGAGGGCCATCCCCGCCGACAGGGCGAGCTTCAGAGACTGGTGCATGTCCTCGGACTCCTTTGTGTTCTCCCCACGAGAACCGGAGGTGTTGGTGCGCTCGAATCGTGGGCCCCCTCTGCGGGAGCGTGCCGCGGGCGGGCCAGGGGGTCAGGGTACCCGCGCGGGGCGAAAACCCCAAGGAAATCGGGGCGTGACCGGCCCTATTTCCAGGCCTCAGCGGCGGCCGGAAATCCGTTGTCCGAGGGGGATTTGCGAATATTCAGCGCCCGGTGCATGCGCGGACGCCGGGGGGGGCGGCTCACCCGGCGTGTGGCAGCGCCTTACGGGCAGCCGGCGGCGAAGCGCTGGAGGAAGCAGGAGAAGTCGGCGACGTTGAGGACCGGCTGCGTGCGGCTGGCGTCGCAGTTGGTGTAGGGATTGCCCTGCTGGTACGCCTCGAGGAAGCAGACGAAGTCGGCGGTGGAGAGGATGGGGGGCCCGTGGGGCGGGCCGGGCGGCTGTTCGCAGTCCGCGTAGCAGGTAACGCCCTGGTGCTCGAAGGCGCCGACATCCACGGGGTGGAGCTGCGGCGCGGGCGGGGGCGGGGAGAGCGGGCCGTTGTCGGGCATGCCGGGGTCGTTGACGAGCCTCGGCGCGCCGAAGGCGTCGGCCGCGGCCGCGGGGGGGAGGATCGCGGGGTCGCCGGCATCCACGCAGGGCGACGGCGTGCGGAGGCGCCCGGAGGGGGGTGAGGATGGCGATTCGGCGGGTTCCAGGCGCGGGTTGGCGCTGAAGTTCCCGGGGCCCAGGGCGGCGGTGGCGGGGGTGAGGCCCTGGATGCAGGAGTAGCGCAGGGAGAGGGAGGCGCCCGGGGCGAGCTGGAGCTGGCTCTGCTCGGCCGCCCCGTTGTTGCCCCAGAGGATGGAGTTGGCGATGGCGGTGGAGACGTTGGCGCCGACGCGGACCGCGCCCTGGCCCCAGGTGTTGGCGGCCACGGTGCAGTTGACCAGCGAGCCGCCCGCGCCGATCTCGATGCCGCCGGCGTTGCCGGAGAAGACGCAGCTGACCAGGGGGCCGTGGATGATCAGGCGGGCGCTGTTGCCGGAGAAGGTGCAGCCGGTGGCGCTGGAGGCGGCGTTGAGGATGTGGAAGTAGCTCCCCCCGGCGTGGTCGAGGATGCGGCACAGGCCGAGGTGAGCCCCGCCGACGAGGAGGGCCCCGAAGGAGCCGGTGTTGGCGCGGAAGAGGCAGCGCTCGAACCGCGAGGGCGGGCCGTAGAGGTAGGCCGCGCCGCCCGCCCCGGTCCAGGTGGCGGCGTTGGCGATGAACTGGCAGTCCTGGGCGTCGAAGGTGCCGTAGAGGGCGCCGCCGCCGTCGGCGCTGTTGCCCTCGAAGAGGCAGCGGCGGAGGGTGCAGGCGCCCTGGATGGCGCCGCCGGCGCCGGCGTGATTGTCGTCGAAGGTGCAGTCCTCGGCGTGGCAGTCGCCGGCGATGGCGCCGCCGTTCCACAGGGGGTGGGCGGTGTTGCCCGTGAACGCGCAGCGGGTGAGCGTGGCCGCGCCGGCGAGGCCGCCGCCCCCGCCGCTGGCGGAGTTGTCCTCGAACCAGCAGTCCTCGAAGGAGGGGAGGGAGGGGGGTGAGCCGAGCGGGGGGAGGCAGCGGGCGCCCCCGCCGTGGCGGTCGGGGAACCCCTGCGCGTGGTTGCCGGCGATGATGCAGGCGCGGATGCGGGGGGCGCCGCCGAGGCTCAGGATGCCGGCGCCGCCCTGCTGGGAGAGGCCCCCGGTGACGGTGAAGCCGTCGAGGATGGCGGTGGCGTCGGCGCTGGCGGGGGCGGTGACGATGTGCCAGGCGCGCAGGGGCGCGCCGGGGGGCGGGAGGGCGCCGGTGAGGATGGTGGGGTTGGCGAGGATGTCGCGCTGCCCGAGGGCGGTCTCGGTGCCGACGAAGCCGCCGTAGAGGGCGACGCGGGCCTGGAGGCGGAAGGTCGCGGAGCGCGGCTCGCCGGGCTGGGCCTCGAGGGTGGGCGGGTAGGCCCCGCGGGCGACCCAGAGGTGGACGGTCTGGCCGCCAGCGGCGAGGGGCGCGGCCGCGTCGAGGGCGCGCTGGAGCGCGCCGGGCCCGCGGAACGCGTCATGCCACGACTGGCCGGTGTTGGCGCCCGCGGCGTGGTCGATGCTGGTGTAGAGGACCGTCTGCGCGCTGGCGCACTGGGCGGCGAGCGCGAAGCACGCGGCCAGGAGCGCCCTTGTTGCCCCGGTCATGTTCGATCCCCCTCGTGTGGAAGCGATCCGATGGTATCGGCCGCGGGGGGCGGGGATCGAGAAAGGAAGTTAAGTCCGGTGCGGAGTGAGGATGAGGGGGTGGGGCGGAGTGGTGGGTGTGCGCGTGGACGCGGCCGGGCCGG
>JBBDXI010000095.1:0-14853 GCA_040902425.1 Phycisphaerales bacterium | reverse complement strand
GGGGCCGGGGGTCTCGGTGGGGCAGAACTTCGGGCTGCGGATCAGCTACATCGGGGATGTTCGGACGCGGATCGCGGCGCTGGGGGGCGCGGGGGCGGGGCAGACGGTGGAGGCGGGGGCGGGGGTGTAGGGGCAACGGGCGTCCGGAGAGTACCGACTTCGCCACAGGGCCGGCGGAGTCGGTGGCACGTCGGGGCCACGCTCCCGAGCACCTACGAAAACACCCGCGCGGGCGCGCGGGTGAGGGGGTACAGGCCCAAGAAACTAGTGGGGCTTACGGAGCGTGAGGGGGCGGCAAGGGCCGACCGGGGAGTTGGAAGATGAAGGTGTACTTGCCGATCACCCATGCTCCGCTGGGCGCCTGGTGGCCATCGTAGAGATACTGGGGCCTCATGAGCACATACTCCGCCCGCCCGTCCATAAAGGCCATGACGGACTTGTTGATATCGCCGAACTGACTCGGGATCCTGGCCTGCGGGTTTGACGTGTGCGCGACCACGTCGGCGACCTCGTCGTGGATCCAGACGAACTTGCCGCTGGGGTCGAACTCGCTGGCGAGGCGAGTCCGGCGGACGCCCTCGTTGAAGCGGGGGGTGAAGCCCAGCGACGCCATGTCGGCTTGGTCCCACCACTTGATGTTGAAGTGGTAGCTGGTGCCGACGTCGTCGTAGGAAGATCGATCGGGATTGGGCTGACCGTAGGGGATGCCGCTGACGGTGCCCTGGTGCGTCATCTTGTCGCCTGGGGACCTGAAGACGGGGAGGTCGAGGGCGGTGCGGTCCGACGAGCCGGCCGTGGGGGTGCCCCCGTAGAATGTCCATGTGCTCCCCTGGCCCTGGTTGATGTACCCGGGCGGGCGCTGGATCTTGACCTCGGGGTAGAGGTACTCGTTCAGCGGGCGGGCAAACGCGGCCTCGTTGAACCCGGGCCCTGTGTACGCGTCCCACCCGACATGGCACTCCTTGCCGCCGTAGGACCATGTGTCCCAGCCGGCGAGCTGGCCCGCGTTGTAGCGCCCGCCGCGCATCGGGAGCTGGTCCTTCTTGTCGAAGCGGTAGGTGGCCTGTCCGATGAGGATCTGGCGGCAGTTGCTGAGGGAGACGGCGAGGCGGCCGCTATCGCGTGCGCGCCGAAGGGCGGGCAGGAGGATGCCGATCAGCAGCGCGATGATCGCGATGACGACGAGCAGTTCGATCAGGGTGAAGCCGGGTTTCCTGCGCATGGATTATCTCCGCGATCCGCTGGGTTGAGCCGCGCCTCAGAAGCGTGGCGAACATCGATCCGCGTGCCTCCCCGCGCCGGGAGCCGGGCGGGCGGCCTGGTACCCCGAACGGGGACTCCCACATCCTACTGATTGGCGCCGCTGATTCAAGGGGGAACAGCCCGGATGAACCAGCCGGTGATCCCGGGGCCCGCCGGTGGGCATACGGACCCGGGTGGGGACGATCAGGCGACGGGCCTGAAGATGACGAGGCCGGAGGAGGGAGTGGGAAGGCCGCCCTCGGGCGTCCGTGGGCCGCCGCGGGGCACGCCGTTCTCCGTGGCGGTGGGCGGGACCTCCGTCCCGCTGAACACCCCGAAGTACCACGCGAAGAGGATCGCGGCCGCGATCAACAGAATGACCGCCACGAGGAGCTTGACGTTGTCGCGCTGCATGGGTATCTCCGCTGGGCCCGCGGCCGCGGGGCCGGGGCGCCCGTGAGGATACCCGGCGGCGCGGGTGGGCGCGCTGGGAAATGGAAGAGGGGCGGCGCGGGTGGGCCTGGTCGGTGGGCATACGGCTGCTGGGTATACCGGGTGCTCGGGCAGGAGTTGCCAAGCATCCGATTCGGGCGGGGGCGCGTCGCGGTTGCCTGGGATTGGGGGGGTGGGCAAAGGTTGCGCGGGGGCGGCAACGGCGGGGGGGGAGTTGGGCCGATACCCTCTGGTGAATCCGCACGGGCGGGCGGCCGCCTGACGGCGGCCTCAGGCCGCCCGTGGCACAAGGCCGCGGCGGGCCTAGGCCGCCCGTCTGCGCACCGACTTCGCCCCAAAGCTGGCGAAGTCGGTGGCACTCCTCCCCTGAGGCACCACTGAGGCTGCATGCCGCGCGATCTTCCGGTTGGCAACGGCGACCTCCTGATCACCTTCGACCGGCAGTACCGGCTGCGGGACATCTATTACCCCAACGTGGGGCGGTTTGATCACACGGGTGGGCACATCCAGCGGTTCGGGGTCTGGGCGGACGGGAAGTTCGCGTGGGTGGAGGACCCGGAGTGGCGGCGGGAGATGCGCTACAAGCCGGAGACGCTGGTGACGGATGTGCGGCTGGTGCACGAGGGGCTGGCGCTGGAGGTGCGGTGCGAGGATGCGGTGGATGCCAGCGAGCCGGTGTACTTCCGGCGGACGACGGTGAGGGACCTGCTGGGGCGGGCGCGGGATGTGCGGCTGTTTTTCCACTTCGACCCGTCGATCAGCGGGACGCCGGTGGGGGACACGGCGAACTACGACCCGGCCACGAGCAGCGTGGTGATGTACAAGGACGACATCTACTTTTTGATCACGGCGGCGGATGAGCACAAGACGGGGATCGACCACTGGGCGATCGGGACCAAGCGGCTGGGGGGCGCCGAGGGGACCTGGCGCGACGCCGAGGACGGGGAGCTGGGGCGGAACGCCATCAGTCAAGGCTCGGTGGACGCGACGATCGGCTTCAACCTGGCGCTGGAGCCGGGGGGGGAGCGGACGGTGACGGCGTGGCTGGTGTGCGGGCGGAGCTACCAGGATGTGAAGGCGTGCAACCGGCGGATCGTGGAGGCGGGGCCGCAGCGGATGCTGGCGCGGACGGAGGCGTACTGGCGGCTGTGGGCGCGGAGCGGGCTGGACCTCTCGCCGCTGCCGGCGCGGGTGCGGGAGCTGTTCTCGCGGAGCCTGCTGATCGTGCGGACGCAGGTGGACAACGGGGGGGCGATCCTGGCGGCGAACGACAGCGACGTGACGGCGTTCGGGGGCGACCACTACTCGTACTGCTGGATGCGGGATGCGGCGCTGGTGGCGTACTCGCTGATCCTGACGGGGCACGGGGAGCCGTCGCGCCGGTTTTTCCGCTTCGCGGCGCGGGTGATCGAGAAGGACGGGTACTTCCTGCACAAGTACTCCCCGACGGGGCAGCTGGCGAGCAGCTGGCACCCGTGGATGCTGGGGGGGCAGCGGGTGCTGCCGATCCAGCAGGACCAGACGTCGCTGGTGATCTGGGCGCTGCGGAAGCACTTCGAGGCGTTCGGGGATGCGGAGTTCATCAAGACGGTGTACGAGCCGCTGGTGGTGCGGCCGGCGGACTGGCTGCTGGAGTACCGGGACCTGTCGGGGCTGCCGCTGCCGTCGTGGGACCTGTGGGAGGAGCGGCGGGGGGTGCACACGTTCACGGTGGCGGCGACGATCGGGGCGCTGCGGGCGGCGGCGCAGTTCGCGAAGGATTTCGGGGAGATGGACCGGGCGGCGAAGTACGCGGAGGAGGCGGAGCGGATGCGGGGGGCGCTGCGGCGGGTGTTCTGGGATGGGGAGCGCGGGCGGGTGGCGCGGATGGGTCTCCCGATGTCGGATGTGGGATGTCGGATGTCGGATGTTCAGAATGGGGGGGCGGGGGGCACATCCGACATCCGACACCCCACATCCGACATCGGGCGGTACGAGCTGGACTTCACGGCGGACTCGGCGAACTACGCGCTGTTCGCGTTCGGCGCGTTCGAGGCGCGGGACCCGATGGTGGAGGCGGAGATGCGGGCGCTTCGGGAGCGGCTGTGGGTGAAGACGGAGGTGGGCGGGTGCGCGCGGTACGAGCGGGACTACTTCCACCAGGTGGAGCGGGAGAAGACGGACGCGGTGCCGGGGAACCCGTGGGTGATCTGCACGCTGTGGCACGCGCAGCACGCGATCGCGCGGGCGACGAACCTGGGGGAGCTGCGCGAGGCGATCCCGTACCTGGAGTGGGCGTGCGACCGGGCGTTCGACAGCGGGGTGCTGGCGGAGCAGTTCCACCCGTACACGGGGGCGCCGATCGGGGTGAGCCCCCTGACGTGGAGCCACGCGACGGTGGTGACGGTGGTGGTGGAGTACCTGCGGAAGCTGCAGCAACTGACGCGGGGGAGCGTGCGGGGGCCGCGGGCGAACGTGGAGACGGAGATGAGCGTGCTGCCGTAGGGCGGCGGGGGGATGTCGGATGTCGGATGTAGTGGATGTGCACGACCGGCCGCCGCGACGGGAGCGCTCCGACATCCCCCATCCGACATCCCACATCCCACATCCGACATTGAGCGTCAGTGGCACCCGTCGGCGTAGCGCTGGAGGAAGCAGGAGAAGTCGGCGACGTTGAGGGTGGGGAGGGTGGTGGAGCCGTCGCAGTTGGCGTACTCCTCGCCGGCGGCGTAGCGCTGGAGGAAGCAGGAGAAGTCGGCGACGTTGAGCGCGGGCGCTGTGGTGGAGTTGTCGCAGTTGGCGTACCCGCCGAGGCGGGCCTCGACGGACCAGGTGCCCCCGGTGCCGCAGGCGTTGGTGGCCACGCAGCGGTAGTAGCCGATATCGGCGGGCCCGGCCCCCGTGATGGTCAGGTTGGCGGTGGTCGCGCCCGCGATGGATGAGCCGGTGCCGGTGGGACCGTCGCTGAGCGGGGCGAAGAGGAAAGTCGCGGGGTTGTACTTCATCCACTGGTAGGACGACACCGGCGGATCGGCGATGAACTCGGCGGTGAGGGTCGAGGGGCCGCCGGGGCAGACCGGGACGATCCGGATGCCGTAGAGGCTCCCCGCGGCCACGGGGTCCTCCCGCGGCGGCGCGGGGAAGACGGTGGGGAGCACGGTGTAGCCGTCGGTTCCGCCGGCGACGTGGAGGTTGGCGCCGTCGAAGGCCACACCGCGTCCCCAGGACCAGAACGGGTCGCTGGAGATCCTCGCGATCTGGGCGATGCGGGGGGCGGCGGGGTCGGCGGTTTCGACGCGGAGGAGGTCGCCGCGGGTGGTGAGGAGGTGCAGGAGGCCGCCGGTGCTGGTCACGCCGTCGGCGACGTAGTCGGCGAACTGGGGGGCGATGATGAAGGAGGACTCCAGGGTGGGCGGGGCGGAGTTGGGTGACATCCGGTAGCCGCGGACCCGGTGGCCGTCGGCGAGCCAGACCATTGGGGGCGTGCCGGGGATGATGACCTGGGCACTCGAGGTGATGTAGCCCTGGTGGGTGGCGGGGTTGACCTGGGCGACGGAGATGACCTGGGTGACGCCCTCGCCGCCGCCGATGAGCAGGCGGGGCGGGGTTCCGGCGGCGGCGGAGGCGGGGATGAAGCGCAGAGGTCCCGCGGCGTTGGCGCTGATCCCCATGATGCCGTCGATCGTCATCGCGCCGAAGTTCGTGGCGTTCAGGATGCGCAGGGTGCTGCCCGTGGGGGTGGAGGTGACGTAGTAGATGCGGCGGGTGCCGGAGGCGTCGATGCCGGCGTCGATGCCGGTGATGACCCCCGAGGCCTGGACCGCGCCGGCGAAGTGGACGCCGGGGGTGGGGCCTATGACGACGTTGTAGCAGATGATCCAGCTGGTGGGGTTCTGGCCGTGCGTGGTCTCGACCGCCAGGAGGCCGCCGCCGGGGACGGCGATGAGGGTGCCGGGCACCCACTCGAAGCCGGGGTCGGGGCTGAGGTGGGCGAGGAGGCCGGGCGGGGCGCTGCCGGCGGGGGCCGCGTAGACCCAGAGATCGAGGGGCGCGGAGAGGGCGGAGAAGCCGTCGCCGCGGGCGGCGACGCTGATGGTCCGGCCGGGGGGCACATCGTGGTAAGACTGGTCGGCGACGGGGGCGCCGGGCTGGCTGATGACGACGCGGGCGAGCTGGCCCGAGGAGCGGGTGACATAGGCGTCGAGGCGGAAGGTGAGGGGGGCGTCGAGGCCCAGGCCCTTGACGGCGTAGGGGAAGCCGACGGCGCTGAGCGGCGCCAGGGAGGAGGTGTGGTAGAGGCGGAGCGTGCTGAGGCGGGTCTGGAGGTAGACCACGGCGCTGACGGCGGCGTTGCCCACTGCGCGCAGCTCGTCCTCGCTGGCGACGTTGTTGCCGATGGTGGTGTTGACGCTCAGGAGGAACGGGGCGGCGGGGTTGGCGAGGCTCCACGCCTCGATGGCGCCGGAGGACTCGTTCTCGGCCAGCGCGTAGAGGGTGGCGCCGCGGGAGGTGACCCGCAGGCCGTCGCGGGCGCTGTTGCCGACGCGGCGGACCTCGAACGGCTGGGCGGGGTTGCTGATGTCGACGACGACGACGGACGCGGCCGCGGGCGTGAAGTCGTGGATCGAGAGGTACGCGTAGCCGCCGACGATCTCGAGGTCCCGCAGGTCGGTGCTGGCGATCTGGAGGCTGGAGCGGAGGACGGGGGCGGCGGGGTTGGCGGTGTCGAAGATGAGGAGGCGGTCGTCGGAGGTGCTGGCGTAGACGAAGCCCGGCTTCACGCGGAGGCGCTCGAAGCGCTGGGGCCACGCGGGGAGTAGAGAGTAGCGGGAGATGACCTGGGGGGCGGCGGGCGTGCTGGTGTCGATGGCGTAGAGACTGAGGGCGTCGATGGCCCAGATGCGGCCGTAGAACTCGGTCTGCATGTGGATGGCGGGGTCGTCGAGGGCGAGCCTGGCGACCACCGCCGGGGAGCCCGAGGTCGGGGTGCTCTCGATACTGATAAACCGGCCCCGGGCGACGGCCTGGTGACCGGCCGCGGCCGTGCACACCGGCCCGGGCTCGCCGCCGATCTCGTGGAGGGCGGGGTTGCACTGGGCGTGGGCGCGGGGGGTGGCGGCCACGAGCGGCAGGAGGAGGGCGGCAAGGGTCAGGGCTGTGCATCGGAAGGGTCGACGGGGAAGTGGGCGGGACTGCTGGGGGGCGCGGGAAGGGGTTGCAAGCAGCGATGGCATGGCCAGCTCCGGGTGAGGCGTCCTGCGGACCGATCCCGGGGAACGCTGCCGCCGGGCTCCGCTGTTCCTCTTGGCGCCGAAGGGGCGGGAGGGCGGCCATGAATCGTGGGGAGGAGGCGGTCAGTCGCGGTGCCGGGTGAGGCCCGCCGGCCGTTGTCCGCTGTCCGTCTCGGACACCGTGGGGGCCTCGGGGCCGCTGTCGCGCCCCGGCGTGGGGCGATCGGGCCCGGGGCGGGGGCGCGCCGGCTCGGCGGCGGGGTCGGAGGCGAGGGTGAAGTAGAAGGTGGAACCCTGGCCGGGGGTGGACTCGACCCAGATGCGGCCGCCGTGGCGTTCGACGATCTTGCGGACGATGGTGAGGCCGGCGCCGGCGCCCGCGCCGCACTGGTCGCGCCCGTGGAGGCGGCGGAACATCCTGAAGATGCCGTCGGCGTGGCGGGGGTCGATGCCGATGCCGTCGTCGCGGATGTAGAGGGTGACGGGCGAGGCGGGTCCGGGGGCGGGGAGGGCGCCGATCTCGATGCGGCGCTCGGGCTTGTCGCTGTACTTGACGGCGTTGGTGATGAGGTTGCTGAAGACCTGGGCGATGCGGTGGCGGTCGCAGGGGACGGTGGGCAGGCCGGGCTGGACGGTGATGCGGGCGCTATAGGACTCCATCCAGGGGCGGAGGGAGTCGAGGACATCGTCGAGGATCTGGTTGAGGTCGCAGGTCTCGTGCTCGAGGGTGATGCGGCCGGCGCGGGCGTACTCGAGGAGGGAGTTGAGCAGGCCATCCATGCGGGCGCAGAGGCGGCGGATGACCTCGAGACGCTCGCGGGCGTCCTGGGGGACCTTGGCGGCGTGGTCCTCGATGATGAAGCCGGCGTAGTTGGAGATGCCGCGGAGGGGCTCCTTGAGGTCGTGGCTGGCGATGTAGGCGAACTCCTCGAGGTCGGCGTTGGAGCGGGCGAGCTCCTGGGCGCGGCGCTCGAGCTCCTCGCGGGCGCGGCGCTGCTCGGTGGCGTCGCGGGCGATCTTGAGGTAGCCGGTGACCTGGCCGCCGGGGCCGCGGATGGGCATGAGGGCGCCCGAGGCCCAGAAGCGGGAGCCGTCCTTGCGGAGGTGCCAGCGCTCATCCTCGGAGCGGCCGCGCTCGCGCGCGTTGCGCATCTCCTGCTCGGGGATGCCGGCCTCGCGGTCCTCGGGGGTGAAGAGGATGCGGACGTCCTGGCCCACGATCTCCCGGTCGTCGTAGCCGAAGACGGCGCGCCCGCCGGGGTTCCAGGTGAGGACTCGCCCGGCGAGATCGGCGGAGAAGATGGCGAACTCGGTAGCGCTCTCGAGGATGAGGCGGTAGAGGCCGCGGCTTTGCTCGAGGGCGGCGCGGCCCTCGTGGAGGTCGCCCAGGGCGCGGTGGAGGTCGGACTGGCGGAGTGTGGCGCGGGCGCGGGCGCGGCGCCCGACCTCGGCGAGAGCGATGATGACGAGGCAGACGAAGGTGGCGGCGAGGAGCTGGGCGAGGTCGCTGACGGTGCGGAGGGCCAGCGAGCCCTCGTGGGGGATGAAGGAGACCCAGCAGAGCACGCCGCCGAGGCCCAGGGTGAGGAGGGCGGACTTCCACCCGCGGGTGATGGCGACCGCGAGGAGGGCGGGGTAGAGGCCGAGGAAGGGGGTGCGGTCGGCGAGCCAGGGGTGGAGGATCAGGCGGAAGAGGAAAGCGGCGGCGGCGAGGCCGACGGCGATGAGTACGTCGGCGGCGATCCCGTCACGCACCACCAAAAGCGCAAGAGCCCTGCCGGGCTTGCCGCTGTGTCGTGCCACGAGGCCCCCTGCCCGCAACGCCATCGCCGGGGCATGCTAGAGCGCGGCGGGGCGGGTCCCGGCAGCGCGGGCCGGCTTGTGAAATGAGGGGACGGGCTGGTGTACAGAGACGCGGTGCTGCGGCGGCGGCCGGGGTGGCCGGCGCGCACGGGTTCACACGCTCACGGGCAGCCGGCGGCGAACTTCTGGAGGAAGCAGGAGAAGTCGGCGACGTTGAGGGTGGGTGGGGCGGTGCTGTTGTCGCAGTTGGCGTAGGGGTCGGCGGCGGCGAAGCGTTGGAGGAAGCAGGAGAAATCGGCGACGTTGAGGATGGGGGGGGCGGTGCTGTTGTCGCAGTTCGCGTAGCAGGGGCACGACGGGCCGCGCCGGGGGATGACGGCTACGCCGGCGGCGGGCCGGGGGCCGACGCTGGTGAACGAGCCGCCGAGGAAGAGCGCCGGGCCGCACCCGAGATCGAAGGGCACCGAGAAGGACCTGACCGGGCCGGGGGCGGCGCGGGGGTGGACCTGGACCCAGTCGGACTTGTGGAGCTTGGCGACCTGGCCGGAAGCGCCGCCGACGAACAGGGCCTGGCCGCCGCCGTCGTCGAAGGTGCGCATCGCGAGGATGACCTCGGGCTGGCCGCCGGGGGTGGGCGGGGGCGAGGGGATCGGCTGGAGGGACTGGCCGTCGAACCGGGCGAGGAGGGCGAGGCCGGAGCCGGTCCCGAAGCGGCCGCCAGCGTAGAGGGCGTGGCCCTTGCCGGCGTCGTAGACGCCCAGGGCGTGGACCGCGCCAGTGACGAGGCCGGGCATGGCGGACCAGGCGCCGGTGCGCCAGCGCGCTGCGCTGACGGTGGCCACGCCGCCGGCGCGCTGGAAGGTGCCGCCGGCGTAGAGCGCGGGGCCCTGTCCGTCGTCGAAGGACTTGAGGGCCAGGCCGATCCCCAGTTCGAGCCCGGGGCCCAGGGCGGTCCACGCGGCGCCATCCCACCGGGCGATGCCGTTGGCGGGGATGCCGCCCGCCATGGTGAAGCTGCCGGCGGCGAAAAGGGCGGCGGGGGCGGGGCCGGGGCCGTCCTCGTCGTGGACCTCCAGGGCCCGGACGGGGCCGTTGAGGCCGGCGCCGACGGCGGACCAGGCGCCGCTGCGCCAGCGGGCGATGTTCTGGGCGGGGGCGCCGCCCGCGGCCTGGAAGTCGCCGGCGGCGAAGAGGGCAAAGCCGCCCCCGTCGTTGTGGGGGGCCAGCGCGTGGACGGGGCCGGAGACCCCGGCGCCGAGGGCCGCCCAGGCCTGGCCATCCCAGCGGGCGATGTTGGCGGCGGCGGCCTGGCCGGTGGAGGCGAACTGGCCCCCGACGAAGAGCTTGCGGCCGGAGCCGTCGTTGTGCATCGCGACGACCATCACGGGGCCGCCGGGACCCGGGGCGGGGCCGATCCAGCCGCTGCCGTCGTAGGCGGCGAAGCCGCCCGCGCCGCGCTGGTCGATCGTGGTGATGGGCCCGGCGACCGGGAGGAGCGGGGGCGCGGGGCCGGGCCCGTCGGGGTCGAACTGGGCCAGCGAGAGCGAGAGGACGGGCGTGTTCTGGGAGAGTTCGCCGGCGAAGGGCTCCCAGGAGGCGCCGTTCCAGCGGGCGAGGCTCCAGGCCGGCGCCTGACTAAGACTGAGGTAGCCGGCGGCGATCAGCGTCTCGGGCGCGGGGCCGGGGCCGTCGGGGTCGAAGGCGCCCAGGGAGTAGACGGTGTTCTGGAGGGTGCCGAGCCCGTTGCCCAGGGCGCTGAAGGAGGCGCCGTCGAATGCCGCGACGTTGTTGGCGGGGGCGCCGCCGATGCTCCCGAATCGTCCGGCGATGCACAGGCGGGGCTGGCCGCCGAGGCGCGCCACGGCCAGCGCGTGGTAAGCCTCCGGCTCGCCGGTGGCGACCTGCTGCCAGGCGGGGCCGCTGAGCCGGAGCAGGCGTGCCCGCATGCCGGCGCACGAGTGCGTGCTGGTGGACTGCGTGGTCATGTACAGGGCGGCGGGGGCGGGGCCGCCGTCGTCGGGATCGAAGGCGACCAGGCCGGTGACGGCGTCGTTGTCGACGGGGGCGCCGGCCTGCACCCAGGCCCCGCCGGCGAGCCGGTAGGCGAGGATCGAGCCGCACTCGCCGGAGAGGTCATCCCAGTAGCGGGCGGCGACGAAGATCTGTTCCGCGCCGCCGGCCGCGGGGAGGACGGCGAGGCGCGAGGGGACCCCGCCGGCGAGCCCGGCGGGGGGCGGGGGCAGCGGCGGGAGGGCCTGCCAGGCAGCGCCCGTCCAGCGCGCCAGCCCGGGCGCGGGCTGACCGCCGGCGGAGGTGAACCGGCCCGCGGCGTAGAGGGCGGGGCCGGAGCCGTCATCGTGGACCTGGAGGGCGAGGATGCTCTCGCTGGCGCCGGGCACGCCCGCGCCGCCCCCCCCGCCGACGGCGGACCACGCCTGCCCGTCCCAGCGGGCGATGTTGGCGACGGGGAGGCCGTCGGCCGCGCTCAGGTCACCCCCGACAAAGAGCCGGGCGGGCAGCGGGCCGGGCCCATCCTCGTCGAAGACGGCCTGGGCGCGGGGCAGGCCCGCGAGCACGGTGGCCGCGGCCACGGGCGAGACCGCGCCGCACTCGTAGGGGCACGGGGGGGCGGGCGGCTGGGTGAGGGCGGAGGCGGCCAGAAGGAGCGAAGCTGCGCTGGCGGCGGGTAGGTGCATGCCGTGTCCTCCGGTGGCGGGGAGAGTGTCCCGCGCCGAAGGGCGTGAGTCCAGTGATTTCCGTCGGGTGCGCCGCCCGGAGCGGGCAGCGCGGGGCGACCTAATCCTCGCGCACGGCGCCGGTGCCCTTGACGATCGTGCCGATGACGTGGACGCGCTCGCCGTAGCGGCGGAGCTGGTGGGCGATGGAGTCGGCGAACGCCGGTCGCACGATGAGGGTGTAGCCGATGCCCATGTTGAAGACGCGGCGCATCTCGGCGTCGGGGATGTCGCCGTGGTGCTGGAGGAAGCGGAAGACGGGGGGGACGGGCCAGGCGGCGGTGTCGATGCGGGCATCGACGCCCTTGTGGAGGGCGCGCTCGAGGTTGCCGGCCATACCGGAGCCGGTGATGTGGGCCATGCCGGAGATGATGTTCTTGACCGTGTACTGGCGCTGGAGCTTGACGATGGGGGCGGCGTAGAGGCGGGTGGGGGTGAGGAGGATGTGGCCCAATGTCGGATGTGCGATGTCGGATGTGGGATGTGGGGAGCCGTTGGCCGCGGCCCGTTTGCCGTTTGCCGTTTGCCGCTTGCCGTTTGCGGTGGCGGCGGGCTTGGGGGTGCGGCGGGGGCGCTTGGGGGCCGACGGGGGGATGAGTTCGGGGTACACGGCGTTCAAATCCAGCGCCGCGGTCTCGACCACCTTGCGGACGAGG
This sequence comes from Phycisphaerales bacterium, assembly GCA_040902425.1. Lineage (GTDB taxonomy): Bacteria > Planctomycetota > Phycisphaerae > Phycisphaerales > UBA1924 > JBBDXI01. Next base: position 2,754 of record JBBDXI010000095.1, on the reverse strand, counting down.
GTGTAGCCGTTGCTGTGGATGCCGTCGGACCCGAGGCCCAGGACGATGTCGCCGGGCTTGACGCGGGTGGGGTTGACAGCGCGCTTGAGCTCGACGACGCCGACGGCGAAGCCGGCGAGGTCGAAGTCGCCGTCGTGGTAGACGCCGGGCATCTCGGCGGTCTCGCCGCCGATGAGGGAGCAGCCGGCGCGCTTGCAGCCCTCGGCGACGCCGCGGACGACGGCGGAGAGCATCTCGCTGTCCACGCGGCCGACGGCGATGTAGTCGAGGAAGAAGAGGGGCTCGGCGCCCTGGACGATGAGGTCGTTGACGTTCATGGCAACCAGGTCGATGCCGATGGTGTCGTAGCGATGGAGCTGGGCGGCGAGCTTGACCTTGGTGCCGCAGCCGTCGGTGCAGGCGACGAGGACGGGGTCCTTGTAGTTGCGGCGGAAGAGGCGTTCGTTGTAGTCGAGGCGGAAGAGGCCGGCGAAGCCGCCGGGGTTGCGGATGACGCGGGGGGTGTGGGTGCGGCGCATGACCGATTCGAGGGAATCGGTGAAGCGGTCCTTGGCCTGGAGGTTGACGCCGGAGGCGGCGTAGGTGAGGGGGGGAGGGGGGGCGGGCCTGGGCATGGGGGAAGGATACTGGGGGCGGGGGAGGGGGAAGAAAGGCACCGAGGCACGAGGCGTCAAGGCATCGAGGCGGGATTCGCGGGGTGGGTGGGGCGGATATGCTGGGGGCCTGTTTTCCCGCACCCCGCCGAAGGATTCCGCCATGGCCCGCCCCCGCCTCTTCACCTCCGAATCGGTGTCGATGGGACACCCCGACAAGGTCGCCGACCAGATCTCCGACGCCATCCTGGACGCGATGCTGGCGGATGACCCCTTCTCGCGGGTGGCGTGCGAGACGATGGTCTCAACGGGCATGGCCGTGATCGCGGGGGAGGTGACCACGAAGACCTGGGTCAACGTTCCGGACCTGGTGCGCGAGGTGATCAAGGAGATCGGGTACACGTCGGGGGACATGGCGTTCGACTACGAGTCGGTCGCGGTGCTGACGAGCATCAAGAAGCAGAGCGCGCACATCGCCATGGGTGTGGACCGGGAGGGGGCGGGGGACCAGGGGATGATGTTCGGCTTCGCCTGCGACCAGACGCCGGAGCTGATGCCCCTGCCCATCCAGATGGCCCACCGGCTGGTGGAGCGGCAGGCCGAGGTGCGGCGGGAGAAGGTCATCCCCGGGCTGCGCCCGGATGCCAAGAGCCAGGTGACCATCGAGTACGACGGCCTGAGGCCGGTGCGGGTGGACACGCTGGTGCTCTCGACGCAGCACGACCCCTCGTGGAACGAGCGGCAGGACCAGCTGAAGCGCGACGTGATCGAGCAGGTCTTCAAGCCGGTGCTGAAGGAGTGGTGGAACCCCGGGATCAAGGTGCACGTGAACCCGACGGGGCTGTTCGAGATCGGCGGCCCTCACGGGGACACGGGGCTGACGGGGCGGAAGATCATCGTGGACACGTACGGGGGGTACGGGCGGCACGGGGGCGGGGCGTTCAGCGGGAAGGACCCGACGAAGGTGGACCGCTCCGCGGCCTACATGGCCCGGTACATCGCCAAGAACGTGGTGGCGGCGGGGCTGGCGAGCGTGTGCGAGGTGCAGCTGAGCTACGCGATCGGCGTGGCGGAGCCGACGAGCGTGTACGTGGACTGCTTTGGCACAGCGCAGGCGGATGAGGGGAAGATCTCGGACGCGATCCGGGAGGTCTTCCCGCTGACGCCGCGGGGCATCATCGAGAGCCTGTCGCTGCGGGCGCCGATCTACGCGCCGACCGCGCGGCACGGGCACTTCGGGCGGTCGGCGTACGAGGGGAAGTACTTCGACCCGGTGAAGAACCAACACAGCGAGAAGGCCTACCGGTTCTTCGGGTGGGAGCGGACGGACAAGGCGGAGGCGCTGAAGAAGGCGGCGAGGTAGGACGGAGCGGCAAGCGGCAAGCGGCAAGCGGCAAACGGCAAACGGCAAACGGGCTGGTCACCGGACGCCGTTTCCGTTTCCGTTTCCCGTTTGCCTCTTGCCGCTTGCCCACGCCCTGATTTGACCCCCCCCTGCCGGGGTGTAAGATCGGTGCTTGCTGGTGGGGCCGGCCCGCGCGGCCATGCATGCGCCGCTGTAGCTCAGTGGTAGAGCACTCCCTTGGTAAGGGAGAGGTCGTGGGTTCAAGTCCCACTAGCGGCTGTGTTTACCGGATTGTTCGGTGAGGGGTCGCGGGCCCCGGGTGCCACCCGGAGGGACCGGCCCTAGACTTGGGGCCCAATTTGCGGGCGGGCGCGGCGGGTCCGCGTCTCCAGGGAGTGCATCAGATGGCCAAGGGCGTATTTGAGAGAACCAAGCCGCACGTCAACGTCGGCACGATCGGTCACATCGACCACGGGAAGAGCACGCTGACGGCGGCGATGTCGGCCCGCTCGGCGAAGCGTTTCGGCGGCATCGTGAAGAGCTACGCCGACGTGACCAAGGGCGGCACGGTGCGCGACGCGAGCAAGACGGTGACGATCGCCGCCTCGCACACCGAGTACGAGACGCCCAAGCGTCACTACGCCCACGTGGACTGCCCGGGGCACGCCGACTTCGTGAAGAACATGATCACCGGGGCGGCCCAGATGGACGGGGCGATCCTGGTGGTGTCGGCGGCGGACGGCCCCATGCCGCAGACCCGGGAGCACGTGCTGCTGGCCCGCCAGGTCGGCGTGCCGTACATCGTGGTCTTCCTGA
>JBBDXI010000094.1:56749-78719 GCA_040902425.1 Phycisphaerales bacterium | reverse complement strand
GATGTGGGGGCGGGCGGCGTGAGGGGTGAGGCGGTGAGACGGTGAGACGGCTTGCGGGTTGGCAGGGCGCGCGAAGAGCGGCGACGAGACCCGGGCGCGGCACCCCATGCAACCGGGCTCATGAAAGGGGGATCTTGGCAGGGCCGTGGTCCGGGTCCATCTACCGTGGGGGCTGAGGGGCGGCTCGGGGGCGGACATGGCGCGTGCGCTGCTCGTGATCGTCGTGGTCGGCCTTCTGGCCGCGGCCCCGGGGTTCGCGCAGACGGTGCTGTACGTCAACGGGGAGCAGACGACCGGGGCGAACACGGGGGCGTCGTGGGCGGATGCGTTCCGCGGGGCGGGGGCGCTGCAGCGGGGGCTGGAGGTGGCGGGGGCGCCCGGTGCGGGGGCGCCGGTCGTGGAGGTGTGGGTGGCGCGGGGGACGTACGTGCCCAGCGCGCGGACGGACGCGGGGCAGGCGCTGTCGGTGACGTTCCGGCTGCGGAGCCGGGTGCAGCTGTACGGGGGCTTTGTCGGGACGGAGAGGGCGCGGCCGGAGCGGAATCCGCGGCGGAACCCGACGGTGCTGAGCGGGGTGCTTGGGCCGGGGCCCGCGGAGCGGGCGTGGCACGTGGTGACGACCGGGGGAACGGACGAGACGTGCGTGCTGGATGGGCTTGTGGTGAGGGATGGATACGCCACCGACAACGGCTCTGGCGGCGGCGCCGGACAGGGGGCCGGCATCTACAACGTGGGGGGCAGCCCGGTCGTGCGGGACTGTTCGATTGTGAACAACCGGATTGGCTTCCCGCCGCAGGGGCAGACCCCGCTGGGCGGCGGGGTGTACACGCTGGGCGGTTCGCCGCGGTTCGTGGGGTGCGAGTTCAGGGGGAACGGCGGTGGGTGTGAGGGCGGGGGTCTGTGGGGGGACGCGACGCTCATTGGCTGCTCTTTCGTCGGCAACACCGCGGGGGGGCAGTACGGGGCGGGCGGCGCCGTGAACGGGAACTGCTTCATCAGCGGCTGCGTCTTCCGCAACAACTTCGGGAAGTTCGGCGCGGGGGCTGTGCAGGGGACGGGCACGATCGAGGACTGCGTCTTTGAGGCCAACCACGCGGGGCACGGCGGCGCGGCACTGTCCGGCTCGTTCACGGTGATGCGGTCGGTGTTCAAGAACAACGAGGGGTGGGTGTCGCCGCAGGTCAGCGGAACGTTGTTCGTCGAGTGCAGCTTCATCTCCAACCGGGGGGACTATTCAGCACCCGTGCGGGGCGACACGTTCCTGCGCTGCCGCTTCGACGGCAATGTCGGGACGCCGGCGTACGGGGTCTCGATCACGACGCGGGCGGAGAACTGCCTGTTCACCAGGAACGGCACGGTCTCCGTTGGCGGTGGCGGGGCCGTCACCAGCTGCACGTTCATCGAGAACATGGCGCCCCAGTTGTCCACCGGAGTATCGGCCGCGAGCACGGTGACAAACTGCATCCTGTGGGGAAGCGGCTCGCCGCCGAGCCAGAGCGGTCAGATCGGCGGCTCGTTTGTGGTGCGCTACTCCTGCATTCAGGGCTGGGACGGCTCGCTCGGCGGGGTCGCCAACTTTGGGGCTGACCCGATGCTGGACGCGGAGGGGCGGCCGCTGCCGCTGTCGCCGTGCATCGACGCGGGGGACGGGACCGCGCTTGCGGCGGGGGCGGCGACCGACATCCTCGGGCAGCCGCGGCGGGTGGATGACGCGGGGATGCCGAACACGGGTGTGGGGGTGCCGCCGGTGGATATCGGGGCGGTGGAGTTCCAGGGGACGAGCTGCTACGCCAACTGCGACGGGAGCGTGGCGGCGCCGGTGCTGAACGTCGGGGACCTGGGGTGCTTCGTGCAGCGGTTTGCGCAGGGGAGCCCGTACGCGAACTGCGACGGGTCGAGCGCGCCCCCGGTGCTGAACATCGCGGATTTCGCGTGTTTCCTGCAGAGGTTCCAGGAGGGGTGCCCCTGACGCGCGCGGCTTCGCCGCGGCCCGCTTGCTCACGCGGCGCGGTTCGGCGGGACGGGGAAGGGACGCTACAGAGTGCTGGCGGCGGCGTGCCGCTCGGGCTCTGGAGGGGCGGGGATGCCGATGGTGCGCGGGGCGGGGGTGACGACGAAGAGGTGCTCGGTGTTGCGGAGGTGGCTGATGCGCCCGACCTTCTGGCCGCGGGGATTGTATATGCCGATCTTCGCGCCGACGTATCTCGGGTAGTCGAAGGCGTGGGTGGCGACCTGGCCGCGGGGGGCGAGGAGGGCCTGCATGTCGTCGCGCGAGAGGAAGCCCTCGTCGCTGAAGGAGACCAGGAGGATGTCGGCGCGGACGGCGGCGATGAGGTCGACCATGGCGGCGCGGATCTGGCGGCGGGAGTTGAAGGGGGAGCGGCGGGTGCGGCAGTCTTCGCGCTTGCGGGCGGCGCCGTAGACCGGCGGGTTGTCCCAGAGGGTGAGGGTTTCCCAGAGGTGGTAGTTGCCTCGGTAGCTGTGCTGGTTGTAGGGCGGGTCGAGGTAGGCGATGTCGGCCCCGAGGGCGTGGGCGGCTTCGAGGGCGTCGAGGTGGTGGGCGGCGCCCTGGCCGTGGGGGGAGCGGGGGAGGAGGGCGGGGATGCGGAGGGTCAGGGAGTTTTTCGCGCGCGGGGCGAGGGACTTGAGGTAGGCCATCTGGACGCCGGTGGTGGAATCGACGCGGTCGGCGGCCTCGAGGAGGGAGGTGACGGCGATGGCGCGGAGGTCCTCGGTGAGGGGCAGGGCGTCGATGCGGTCGCGGACGGCGGCGATTCGGGCGGCGTTGTCGGGGGAGAAGTAGCGGGACTGGCGGGAGTAGATTTCGACGAAGGCCTGGGCCGCGGGGGTGCCTCGATAGGACCTATGGGACTCATGGGACTCATGGGACTCATGGGATTCGTTCGCAGTCTCGTTGAGGTGGGAGATGAGGGGGGCGGCCGCTTCGAGCGTGTCGTCGGCGTCGGCCTCGATGTAGCAGCGGGCGAGGGTGTGGGCGTAGGCGTTGTGGTCGTTGGCGAGGACGCGGTAGCCCGCGGCCTTGAGGGCGTGGCCGACACGGCTGGTGCCGCTGAAGAGGTCGAGGATGGTGGCGGCGGAGGGGAAGGCGCGGACGGCTTCGAGGATGTGGGGGATGAGGAGGCGCTTGGAGCCGAGGTACTTGATCACCGCATGAGAGTATCGGGCGGGCTTGTGTGGGCTCGGGAGCGAACTCCTCAGCGGCACAGGCGTCCCGCCTGTGCGGGCATCGGGGGAGAAGACACAGGCGGGACGCCTGTGCCACTGAGGAGCGGCACGGCCGAGGACGGCGTCTAAGCCGTGGCACGGGGCGGGGTACCATGGAACACGCCGGGCCGGGACGGCGGATGGCTGCTGGAAGGAGCGGCGATGGGACGGCTCACGAGGCTGATTTCGGTGTGCGGGGCCGCGGCGGGCGTCGCCGGGGCCGCCTGCGCGCAGTCGGTGGGCCCGGATGTGATCGTGGGCGATCTGCACGAGATGGCGTACCTGGGGACGGTGAACGGGGTGCTGGGGTACTCGGTGGGGACGGTGTCGTGCAACGTGGGGACGGCGGGGGTGATCTGGATCGAGAACAGCCCGCAGCACCCGGTGATCGCGCAGAACCTGTACCGGCTGAGCGGCGGGCGGCTCGAGCAAATCGGGGCGTCGTGGGTGAAGCATGCGTATGGGGCGATCAACGACAGCCACTGTGCGCCGTGCCAGCCGGGGGGGTCGTGGCAGATGCTGGGGGTGGGGTGCTCGGACCCATACAACGCGGCGCTGAACAGCGGGCAGATGCGGCTGGGGCCGCGCTCGGATGTGAACGCCACGACGGGCGCGTTCCCGTACCCCTACACGGTGGGGTTCCAGCAGACGGGGGACCCGGTGTACAAGCGGATCCAGGTGGCGGCGGCGGATGTGCAGACGCCCGGGGCGCTGTACTTCGCCGAGGGGCAGTACATCACGGCGGATGAGGCGCAGGCGGGGAACGGGCGGAACAACGCGTCGTACCGGCGGGTGACGTTCGCGGGGTCCCCCCCCCAGCCGACGCTGGCGGAGGAGACGGCGCGGGAGTTGCCGGCGATCTTTGCGTGGCGCGACCACGGGCTGGGCGTGGGTGTGCCGGACCCGGGGGTGACGATCGGCGCTGCGGAGTACGTGGAGCAGGGGCTGAGCGCCCGGTTCTGGGTGGGGGCGAAGGTGACGGCGCTGGGCGGGGGGGTGTGGCGGTACGAGTACGCGGTGTTCAACCTGAACTCGCACCGGGCGGGGGCGTCGCTGGCGGTGCCGCTGGCGGGCGGGGTCTCGGTGTCAAACCTCTCGTGGCGGGGCGGGGGCGGGTCGCACAGCGGCGAGCCGTACTCGGGTGCGCCCTGGGTGATGGGGGTCGGCGCGGGCCGCGTGGAGTTCGCGTGCGCGGAGACGTTCGCGGCCAACCCGAACGGGAACGCGGTCCGGTGGGGGACGATGGACAACTTCCGGTTCGACGCGAACGTCGGGCCGGGGGTAGCGCGGGTGCAGATCGGGCTGTTCAGGCCGGGCGCGGCGGGGGAGGCTGGGTTCGCGTCGGTGGAACTGCCAGCGCCGGGGACGGGGCCCTGCTACGCGAACTGCGACAACAGCACCGCGGCCCCGACGCTGAATGTCGCCGATTTCGGGTGCTTCCTGACGCGGTACGCGGCGGGCGATGCGTACGCGAACTGCGACGGGAGCACGGCGGCGCCGGCCCTGAACGTGGGAGACTTCGGGTGCTTCCTGCAGCGGTACGCCGCGGGGTGCCCGTGACCGGCGCACGCGTCCGCGGCGGGGCAGTAATCTGCCGGGATGACCGAGCGTGAGTTCGTCGCGGGGCCGCAGTGGGCGCGGTGGCTGGGGTTCGCCCTTGGCCCGCTGCTGGCGCTCACGGTGTACCTGCTGCTGCCCGCGGCGGAGCGCAGCGCGGCCGGAGAGGTGATCGGCGGTCTGGGACCCGCCGGGCGCGCGGCGGCGGCGGTGGGTGTGCTGATGGCGGTGTGGTGGCTGAGCGAGGCGCTGCCGCTGGAGGCGACGGCGCTGGTGCCGCTGGTGGCGTTCCCGCTGCTGGGGGTGCTGCCGATCAAGGAGGCGGCAGCGCCCTACGCGAACGAGGTGATCTTCCTCTTTCTTGGGGGGCTGATCCTGGGGGTGGGGATGGAGCGCTGGGGGCTGCACCGGCGAGTGGCGCTCAATACGATCGGCGGGGTGGGGACGAGCCCGGCGATGGTGGTGGGCGGGGTGATGCTGGCGACGGCGATGATCAGCATGTGGGTCTCGAACACGGCGACGGCGGTGATGATGCTGCCGATCGGGATGAGCGTGGTGCGGATGATGGAGGGGGCCCGGAGGGGCGAGGCGAGAACCGGAGCGGAAGAGAAGGCCCCCTCCGGCCTCGAAGACTCGGCCAGCTCCGCCGACCAGAGCGACGGGGGAGGGGCGTTCGCGACGTGCCTGCTGCTGGGGATCGCGTACGCGGCGTCGATCGGGGGGGTGGCGACGCTGGTGGGGTCGCCGCCGAACGCGGTGATGCGGGGGTTCGCGTCGGCGCACGGGCTGGAGCCGCCGATGACGTTCGCGCGGTGGATGTGGATCGGGGTGCCGACGGCGGCGGTCTTCCTGCCGGTGGCGTGGCTCGTGCTCACGAGGGTGATCTACCGGCTGCCGCGGGGGCGGGCGCCGGGGCTGCGGCAGGAGGTGGCGCGGCAGCGGCGGGGGCTGGGGCCGATGAGCGGGGGTGAGTGGGCGGTGTTCATCGTGTTCGTGTGCACGGCGGGGCTGTGGGTGTTCCGTGGCGTACTGGTGGAGGGGCTGGGGCTGCGGTTCGTGCGCGGGGGTGTGGAGCACGACATAGTGACGGATTCGGGGATCGCGATCGCAGCGGCGCTGGCGCTGTTCGCGATACCGGTGGGAAGGGGAGCACGGGCTGCCGCCGAAGACGGCGGCGACCCCGTGGCACATCCCGGGATTCAGTTCGCGATGGACTGGCGGACGGCGTCGGGGGTCCCGTGGGGGGTGCTGGTGCTGTTCGGGGGCGGGCTCAGCCTCGCCGCCGCGGTGTCGGCGACCGGCGTGGACAAGTACCTGGGGGGGCTGCTGGAGGGGCTGGGCGGCGTGCCGCCGCTGCTGGTGCTGCTGGCGGTCACGGCGACGATGGTGTTCCTGACCGAGGTCGCGAGCAACACGGCGGTGGCGACGGCGTTCATGCCGGTGATGTTTGTGCTGGCGGGGAAGCTGGGGGTGGAGCCGTACGCGCTGATGGTGCCGGTGGCGCTGGGGGCGAGCTACGCGTTCATGATGCCGATGGGGACGCCGCCGAACGCGCTGGTGTTCGCGACGGGGCGGGTGACGATCCGGCAGATGGCGGGGACGGGGCTGGTGCTGAACCTGGCGGCGGTGGCGCTGATTACGGCGGTGTGCTGGTGGTGGGCGCCGGTGGTGCTGGACTGAGGCGATGTCGGATGTCGGATGTGGGATGTCGGATGTGGGATGGTCGAACGGGTCAACATCTCACATCCCACATCCGACATCCCACATCCGACATCCAACAATCCGACATCCCACATCCGACATGGACTACCGCCGGGGGCTGATGTCCACGTAGCCGGACTGGCCGGTGGAGAGGCGGATGACGTCGAGGCGGATGCGCTGGGAGCGGGCGCGGGCGGCCTCGTCGAACTGCTCGACGCTCGGGGTGGGCGTGCCGGCGAGCTGGGCGACGATGTCGCCGGGGCGCAGCTCGGAGCGGGCGGCGGGGCTGTTCTCGTCGATGGACGTCACGACCACGCCGCTGATGCCGAAGCGCTCGGTGATCTCGGGCTTCAGCTCGCCCACGGTGAAGCCGTAGCGCCGGACCGCGCCGCCGCCGGGGGCCATGGCGCGACCCTCGGTAATGTCGGCGACGCGGATGGGCAGGCGGAGGCGCTCGCGGGCGCGGAGCAGCTCGACACGGGTCTCGGTGCCGGGGGTGGTGAGGGCGATGGCGGTGCGGAGGCGGTTGGAGTTCTCCATGGCCCGCTCGTTGAAGCGGGTGATGACGTCGCCGGTCTGGAGGCCGGCCTGGGCGGCCGGGCCGCCGGGGATGACGCTCTGAACACCGACGCCGCCGCCGTTGCCGAGGCGTGCGGTCTCGTCGGGGGTCAGGGGCCTCATCTCGAGGCCCAGCCAGCCGCGCTCGACCTTGCCGGTCTGGATAAGCATCTCCATGACGGGGCGGGCGATGGCGCTGGGGATGGCGAAGCCCAGGCCCTCGGAGCCGCCGGTGCGGCTGGCGATCTGGGCGTTGATGCCGACGACGTGGCCGTCGAGGTCGACCAGCGGGCCGCCGGAGTTGCCGGGGTTGATGGCGGCGTCGGTCTGGATGAAGTCCTGGTAGGAGTCGGACGGGCCGGCGAGGCCGGTGCGGCCTTTCGCGGAGACGATGCCGGCGGTGACGGTGTTGTCGAAGATGCCGAAGGGGGACCCGGCGGCGAGGACCCAGTCGCCGACCTGGAGAGAGTCGGAGTCGCCGAACCGGGCGGCGGTGAGGCCGGTCGCGTCCACCTTGACGACGCCCAGGTCGGTGCCGGGGTCGAGGCCGACGACGCGCCCGGCGAGCTTGCGCCCGTCGTTGAGCTGGACCTCGACGCGCTGGGCGTTCTGGATGACGTGGTTGTTGGTGAGGATGTAGCCGTCGGCGGAGACGACGACGCCCGAGCCGGCGCCGGTGGCCATCTCCTGGCGCTCGATGGGGGCGAGCCAGCCGCGCCGGAACGCGACCTGGCTGAAGGGGGTGATGTGGACGACGGAGGGCCCGACGGTCTCGGCGGCGTGGTTGAAGGCGCGGGAGAGGGCGCGGGCGTGGCGGAGGTCTTCCTGGAGGGTGGGCGGAGGGGGCTGAGGGGTGGCGGCGGCGGGCGCGCGCTGGGCGAGGGGGGGGAGGGGAAGAAGGGTGAGGGCCCCCACTGCTGCTGAGAGAACGGCCGCGAGGCGCGGGGTGGGCATGGGCAAGGTCTCCGGGTGTGCGGCGCATCGCCGCGGCCTGGCTCAGGCCGGGCAAGGGTACGCGCTGCCGCCGAGTACAACGGACGGGCGGGCGGGCGGTTGCGTCGCCCGTTCATGGTGGATGCGCGTGGGGGGGGCATCCGGCACATCCCGGGGGGGGCGGGCGCGGCGGGCCCGGGCTGGTATCGTGCCCGGTCGGAAGGAGCACCGGGTGAACGAGGCGGGATTCAGGGCGGTGGCACTGGGGATGCCGGGGGCCATCGAGGGCGAGCACATGGGGCACGCGGACTTCCGCGTGGGCGGGAAGATCTTCGCGACGCTGGGGTATCCCGATGAAAGCTGGGGGATGGTGAAGGTGACGCCGGAGGAGCAGGCGGAGTTCATGGCGGAGGCGCCGGGGTATTCGAGCCGTGCGCGGGGGCGTGGGGGCGCGGGGGGGCGACGAGCGTGCGGCTGAGCGCGGCGGAGGCGGCGGTGGTGAAGCGGGCGGTGGCGGCGGCGTGGAGGGGGGTGGAGAGGAAGACGAAGCGCTGATGGTGAGGCACTGCTGCGCGGCGAAGACGCCGCGAGCAGTGGCACCCGCGGGCTAGGTGCCGCGGGTGTTGCCGAAGAGTTCGATGTGGAGGCGGGGGCAGTAGCGCCAGTTGCGGCGGAGGCACTCGGCGGCGAGCCAGCGCCTGAAGGCGGGGTCGGGGGTGGTGACGCCCTCGGGCATCAGGAGGATGTCGGCGTCGGTCCAGGCGGGGCGGAGCTGGGCGAGGAGGGCGTCGATCTCGGCGAGGTCGGACTCGGGCACGGCGGGGGTGATGACGAACTTGAGCTGGCGGGTGGGGGCAGGGTGGGCCTCGATGAGCTGCCGGAGGGCGGGGATGTTGAGGCGGCGCTGCTCGTGGCGCTTCCGCCAGGCGCCGGTGGGGTCGCGGGGGTCTTCCTGTATCGGCTCGGAGAGCCGACCTACCCCGGGCGTGGAGCTGGAGAGCTTGGGGCTGATGCTCATGAGGTCGCAGGGGACCGGGGGGGCGCGGAAGACGGTGCCGGCGGTCTCGATGGTGATGTGGAGGCCGGCGGCCCGGAGCGCGGCGGCGAGGGCCGGGAGCTGGTCGAAGATCATGGGCTCGCCGCCGGTGAGGACGGCGTGGCGGAGGCCGGAGGCGCGGGCCTCGGCGACGAGGGCGTCGATGGGGCGTGTGCCGCCGTCGGGCTCCCAGCTTGCGTAGGGGGTGTCGCACCAGGCGCAGCGGAGGTTGCAGCCGCTGACCCGGATGAAGAACGATGGCACACCCGTGAGGAGTCCTTCGCCCTGCAGGGAGGAAAAAGTTTCGGAGATGGGGAGGGTGGGGTGAGACGGTGAGACGGTGAGACGGCGATGCGGTGAGGTGGCGGCGGGCGTGGTCGGCGGCGCGGTCATGAGGGCACCGGCTGGTGTGCGTACACGGTGGGGTCGGGGATCCCGGCCTCTTCGAAGCCGCGGCGGCGGAGCTGGCAGCTGTCGCAGCGGGCGCAGGCGCGGGCGCGGGCGTCGGGGTCATAGCAGGAGTGCGTGAGGGAGAAGTCGACGCCGAGGGAGGCGCCGAGGCGGATGATGGTGGCCTTGCTGAAGTCGATCAGGGGGGTGTGGATGCGGAGGGGGCGGGCATCGTCGGTGCCGGCGCGGGTGCCGAGGGTGGCGGCGCGCTGGAAGGCCTTGATGAACTCCGGGCGGCAGTCGGGGTAGCCGGAGTAGTCGATGGCGTTGACGCCGATGAAGAGGTCGGAGGCCCCCACTGCTTCCGCGAGGGCGGTGGCGAGGGAGAGGAAGATCAGGTTTCGCGCCGGGACGTAGGTGATGGGGATGCCCGGGGCGGAGGGGTCGCGGTCCTTGGGGACATCGAGGTCGGCGGTGAGGGCGGAGGCGCCGACGGCGCGGAGGTCCACCGAGAGGGTGCGGTGGCTCGCCGCGCCGAGCGACTCAGCGACGCGGCGTGCGGCGTCGAGCTCGTGGCGGTGGCGCTGGCCGTAGTCGAAGGAGAGGGCGTGGGGTGTGAAGCCGTCGCGCCGGGCGACGGCGAGGGTGACGGCGCTGTCGAGGCCGCCGGAGAGGAGGATGACGCCGGGGGGATGGGTGCTGGGCGCTGGCACGAGGGAACGGTAGGTTCGGGCACGGGCGAGCCGAAGACGGCACGCCCGTGGCACCCGCGCCTGGCACCCGTGGCACCCGGTCTCAGGCGGCGGCGCGGCGGGCGGTCTCGACCCAGCGGCGGCAGGCCTCGACGAGGGCGCGGCGGGGGATGGGCTTGGTGAGGTAGTCGTCGCAGCCGGCCTCGAGGCAGCGCTCGCGCTCGCCGGCCATGGCGTTGGCGGTGAGAGCGATGATGGGGAGCTTCACGCCGCGCTGGCGGAGGGTGCGGGCGGCGGTGTAGCCGTCCATCTCGGGCATCTGCATGTCCATGAGGATGAGGTGGATGTCGGGGCCGGCGCCGAGGACCCGCTCGACGGCGGTCCGGCCGTTCTCGGCGTGCTCGACGGTGGCGCCGGCGGTCTGGAGGAAGTGGGTGAGGAGGCGGCGGTTGTCCTCGCCGTCCTCGGCGAGGAGGATGTTGGCGTGGACGGCGGCGGCGAGGGTGATGCCGCCGGAGGAGGGGGCGGGGAGGGCGTCGTCGAGGCGCTCGGCCATGGCGACGCCCTCGAGGGTGCCGACCTGGATGGTGGCGGTGAAGGTGCTGCCCTCGCCGGGGGTGCTGGTGGCGGTGAGGTCGCCGCCGAGGAGGCGGGCGAGGCGGCGGGAGATGGAGAGGCCCAGGCCGGTGCCGCCGAACCTGCGGGTGGTGGAGGTGTCGCTCTGGGTGAAGGGCTGGAAGAGCCTGGCGAGGTTCTCCGGGGCGATGCCGATGCCGGTGTCGGCGACCTCGAAGCGGAGGATGCGGGCGCCGCTGGGGAGGCGGTCGAGGGAGACGGTGACGGCGGCGCCGCCTTTTTCGGTGAACTTCAGGGCGTTGCCGAGGAGGTTGATGAGGACCTGGCGGAAGCGGATGGGGTCGGTGCGGATGGTGCGGGGGAGGGGGAACTGGTGGCGGATGTCGAGGGTGAGGCCCTTGGCGCGGAAGCGCGGGCCCATGAGGGCGTGGACCTCCTGGACGAGCTCGACGGGCGAGCAGTCCAGGGACTCGACGGTCATCTTGCCGGCCTCGACCTTGGAGAGGTCGAGGATGTCGTTGATGACGGCGGTGAGGTGCTCGCCGTTGCGGCGGATGGTGGCGACGCAGTCCTTCCAGTCGTGCTGGGCGGGGTTCTCCAGGAGCTCGGCGTAGCCGAGGATGGCGGTCATGGGGGAGCGGATCTCGTGGCTCATGTTGGCGAGGAAGTCGCTCTTGGCGCGGCTGGCGGCGTGGGCGGCGTCGAGGTTGGCGCGGATCTGGTCCTCGGCGGCGGCGATGGCGATGGAGAGGCGGCGCCCGTACCACATGGCGGCGCAGACGGTGATGAGGACGGCGATGCAGATGGCGTAGGTGATGGGGGCGAAGCGCTCGGAGCTGGCGAGCTGGGCGTGGAGGAAGCCGTCCACGTGGGCTCGGATCTGGGCGCGGAGGTTGGCGATGGCGCCGGCGAGGTCGTTGTGGGCGGCGTGCAGCGCGAGGGTCAGCTCGGTCTGGTCGCGGGCGGAGGGGGAGAGGCGGACGAGGCGCTCGGCCTCGGCGGTGAGGCGGGCCATGCCGGACTCGATGCGGGCCATGCCGGGGCGGAGCTGGAAGACGAGCGTGGGGTCGCGGTCGGCGGACCAGCCGGCAGCGCAGGAGTCCATGACGGTCTGGAAGCGGGTGGCCGCGGAGTTGATGCGGGCGCGGGCGGACTCGACCCGCCGGGAGCGGAGGGCCTCGTTGCCGGCGATCTCGACGGAGGCGGCCAGCTCGCCCAGGACGGTGAGGGTCTCGAGGCGGTCGGTCCAGAGGGCGCTCATGGTGACCGAGTCGCGGTAGTCGGTGAGGACGCGCGAGCCGAACCAGGCGCTGAGGAGCACGGTGAGGATGTTGAAGGCCGCGACCCCGATGTAGAGGCGGCGCCAGGTGGAGAGCTTGGAGGTGTCTCGCTGGGGCATGGCCGATAACCCGGGCGCGGCGGGGGCGCCCGGTGCATCAGATCGGCACGGGAGGGGCGGGGGATGATGGGAACACGGCACTGCTGCGCGGCGAAGACGCCGCGAGCAGTGGCACCCCGGGGCGTGGTCAGGGGCGGCGGAGGATGGCGGCGTGGAAGGGGCGGCCCTCGCGGGCGTACTTGCGCTCGAAGTTGGTGCCGACGAGCTCGCCGGCGGGGGCGGAGGCGGGGGGCTGGAAGGGGAGGAGCTGGAAGGGGATGTCGGAGGTCGGATGTCGGATGTCGGATGTCAGAGAAGGGGCCGAATCCTGCCCATCCGACATCCCACATCCGACATCCGACATCGGGCCCGCATCGGATCGCGGGCCCGCCCAGCGGGCGAAGTGCTCCCGCATCCACTCCCAGTACTCGTCGTGGTCGGTGACGATCCGGAGTTCGCCGCCGGGAACCAGGATTCGGTGGGCGTCGGCGAGGAAGCGGTCCTGGAGGACGCGGCGGCGGTGGTGCCTGGTCTTGGGCCAGGGGTCGGAGAAGTAGAGGTGGATGACGGTGGCGACGCCATCCGGGCAGCGCCAGTGGAGGAACTCGGTGGCGTCGCCGTTCAGCAGGCGGATGTTCGAGAGGCCGCGCCGGCGGATGCGGTCGCAGGCGTAGAGCCAGAACTCGCGGGCCCACTCGAAGCCGAGGAAGTTGGTCTGCGGATGAGCGGCGGCGTGCTGGATGAGGAAGGTGCCCTTGCCGGAGCCGATCTCGATCTCCAGGGGGCGGGTCGGGTCGGGGAACCACCCGCGGGGGTCGAGGCGCGCGGCGGCGGGGTTGGCGGCGAGGTCATCCGGGAGCGGGGGGAGGTCGGCGCGCGTGAGGCCGACCTCACCGGGAACCAGCGTTCGATCGCGGCCGAGACCGAAGGACATGCCGGAGTGTACGGGAGGGGGCGGGCGTACTCGGAGCCAGAACAGGCGTGGCCGAAGGGGCTTCTTCTGCGTTCGTAAGGACTCGCACGGGCGGGCCGAGGACGGCACGGCCGTGGCACGCGATGGCTCTCCCCATTCCACCCAGGCTGAATGAGGTTGAACCGGCGGGGCGATCCACCGGGCCTGCGGAACGTATAACTCCCCGGACGCCCGAGGCGCGGTTGGCCTTTGGGGTGGTCCCGGCCCCCGGTATGGCCGATAGCTTCTGAGCGCTGTGCGCACCGCCTCCGCTTGCGATGGCCCTTGGGGCCTTGCGGGCGATTCAAGGATGAGCCCGGGCGGGATGGGCGCAGGCCGCGCCGAACCGCATCGGGACATCGGACGAGAACGCGCCGGCCCGGATTGGCCGCGGCCGGTGGCACATGGCCCGGAGGTGCGCGATGCCGATGGATGAGCGTTCCGAGCGTGGTCTGGCGGGGGGCGCGGGGGGTGGCCTGGGCGGCGACCTGGTCTCTCTGATCGAGTCGCGGCTGGACCGGCAGCGCTTCCAGGACCAGCACTGGGAGGGGACGTTTTTCGACTACCTGGCGCTGGCGGAGAAGAACCCGGACGTGGTTCGGAACGCCTACCAGCGGCTGTACGACGCGGTGCTCTCGCACGGGTCGGAGCGGTACAAGGTCTTCAAGAAGGAGTGCGTGCGGTACCACTTCTTCAGCGACCCCTTTGACAACGGGGCGGACGGGATCTTCGGGCTGGACTTCGCCCTGATGCAGCTCGTGGATTTTTTCCGCTCGGCGGCGGAGGGGTACGGGACGGACCGGCGGATACTGCTGCTGCACGGGCCGGTGGGGAGCAGCAAGAGCACGATCGCGCGGCTGCTGAAGAAGGGGCTGGAGCACTACTCGCGGACGGATGAGGGGGCGCTGTACTCGTTCTCGTGGCTGCTGGATGAGCACTGCGAGGTGTCGGCGGTGGAGGGGAGCCCGCGGGAGGCGAGGAAGACGCACGCCTTCCCGTGCCCGATGCACGAGGACCCGCTGCTGCTGGTGCCGCGCGAGGCGCGGGAGGACCTGCTGGCCCGGCTGAACGCGAAGTTCGAGCCCAAGAACCACAGCGGGAAGCTGCGGCTGCCGCAGGAGCCGGACCCCTTCTGCCGGAAGGTGACCGAGGACCTGATGCGGTTCTACGGGGGCGACTGGCGGAAGATGATCGAGCACGTGCGGGTGCGGCGGATCGTGCTCTCGGAGAAGGACCGTGTGGGGGTGGGGACGTTCCAGCCCAAGGACGAGAAGAACCAGGACTCGACGGAGCTGACGGGGGACATCAACTACCGGAAGATCGCGCAGTACGGGAGCGACAGCGACCCGCGGGCGTTCAACTTCGACGGGGAGCTGAACATCGCCAACCGGGGGCTGTGCGAGTTCATCGAGGTGCTGAAGCTGGATGTGGCGTTTTTGTACGACCTGCTGGGGGCGAGCCAGGAGCACACGGTCAAGCCCAAGAAGTTCGCCCAGACGTACATCGACGAGGTGATCCTGGGGCACACCAACGAGCCGGAGTACAAGCGGCTGCAGAGCAACGAGATGATGGAGGCGTTCCGGGACCGGACGATCAAGATCGACATCCCGTACAACATCAGGCTGAGCGACGAGGTGCGGATCTACCTGAAGGACTTCGGGCCCGAGCGGATCAAGAACATCCACATCGCCCCGCACACGCTGGAGGTGGCGGCGATGTGGGCGGTGCTGACGCGGCTGGAGGAGCCCAAGAAGGCCGGGCTGACGGCGATGCAGAAGCTGAAGCTGTACGACGGGAAGGCGATCCCGGGGTTCACGGAGGACTCGATCCGGGAGCTGAAGGAGGAGTCGCCGCGGGAGGGGATGAACGGGATCAGCCCGCGGTACATCCAGGACAAGGTCTCCAACACGCTGGTCTCCCGCCAGGCGGTGGAGGAGAAGACGATCAACCCGTTCATGCTGCTCAACGAGCTGGAGAGCGGGCTGCATCACCACTCCCTCATCAGCGACGAGGAGACCAAGAAGCGATACCGCGAGATGCTCTCGGTCGTGAAGGAGGAGTACGAGGACATCATCAAGGGCGAGGTGCAGCGGGCGATCTCGGCCGATGAGGACGCGATCCGCCGCGTGTGCGCCAACTACATCGAGAACGTGCGGGCCTACACGCAGAAGGAGCGGGTGAAGAACCGCTACACGGGGCGGGATGAGGAGCCCGACGAGCGGCTGATGCGGGCGATCGAGGAGAAAATCGACATCCCCGACTCGCGCAAGGACGACTTCCGCCAGGAGATCATGAACTACATCGGGGCCCTGTCGCTGGACGGGAAGAAGTTCGAGTACAACACCAACGCGCGGCTGTACCGGGCCCTGGAGTTGAAGCTGTTCGAGGACAGCCGGGACACGATCAAGCTGAAGAACCTGGTGAGCAGCGTGGTGGACGACGAGACGCAGGCGAAGATCGACGTGGTGAAGCGGCGGCTGATCAAGCAGTTCGGGTACAACGAGGCGAGCGCCACGGATGTGCTGAACTACGTGGCGAGTATTTTCGCGCGGGGGGATAAGAAGAGCAAGTAGCGGCGGCCCGCGTAGAATCGGCCCTCATGGTGCGCGACCCATCCCAGGGCGAGTCGGCGCGACCGGACATCGATCCGGAGTGGCTGGCGGAGTTCGAGGCGGCGGCGCGCCGGCCGCTGGAGCAGCGGTTCAGGTACGCGTTCATCAAGACGTACAAGCCGGTGATGGACGACGCCGAGTTCCGGTCCTTTGACACAACGGCGGATTACCGGAGGTGGTGCGAAGAGCATCTCCCCGCGTGGCTCGGCTATGGGCGCGTTTGAGTACCGGCAGGCCGAGGAGGTCCGGGACGCGTTCGCGCGGCACGGCTGCCGGTACATGTTCATCGGGAAGTCCGGCGCCATCCTGCTGGGGTTCCCCGACACGACTCAGGATGCGGACGTCTTCGTGGAACGGTCGGGGGAGAACGGACGGCGATTGGTGGCGGCGCTTCGGGACCTGGGCTTCACGCTCCGGCCGGAGCAGGCGACGGACATCGAGCGCGGCAAGGACTTTGTTCAGCTCAAGAACGGGCCGTTCGACCTGGACCTGATCTTCGCGCCCGACGGCATCGAGCGGTTTGCCGACGCGTGGGCCCGGCGGGTCGAGGTGGACGGCTTCCCTGTGTGCCACATCGACGACATCATCCGGAGCAAGGAGGCCACGGGGCGGGTGAAGGACCGCGAGTCCCTGCCGCGGCTCAGGGGGTTCCGCGAGTACTGGCGGCGGAAGCAGGGGTGATGAGCGAAACGGCGGAGATGAATGAAGTCCCGCCGCCATAGGTCAGATCTGTGCGGCGCGGAGTTGGGTCAGAACAGCGGCCGCGGTGTCCCGGACCAGCGGGGGCTCGGCGGGGTCGGCGGCGGCCTGATCGAGCCGGGCGAGGACCTGGGGCTGCGTGCGGAGGGCGGGGTCGTTGCCGAGGGCGATGAGGGCGTTGCGCTTCATCATGCCGAGGGTGGCCCGCTTGAGGGCGCGGCCCTGGAAGGCGCGGGCGCGGTCTTCGGGGGTCCAGTTGAGGACTTGGAGGAGGTTGAAGGAGGAGTTCTGGGGGGTGTAGTCGGGGTGGACGCCTCCTCCGCCCCTGCCGGGGCGGAGTTGTTCCCGCGCGACGTTTCCACGGGTTGCGCGAAGCTGCGCATCGCTCCACCCGTGGCTACATCCCTCCGCCCCGTCGGGGCGAGAGGCGGGCGCGGGTCGTGGAGAGTTGTGGGGGCAGACTTCCTGGCAGATGTCGCAGCCGTAGAGCCGGGGGCCGATGGGCTGGTGGAACTCGGGGGGGATGGGGGCGCGGCGTTCGATGGTGAGGTAGGAGATGCAGCGGGAGGCGTCGATTGACCTCACAGGCGGGACGCCTGTGCCACCGGGCTCGGCGCCCCCACTGCTGATGGCCTGCGTGGGGCAGGCGTCGATGCACCTCGTGCAGGTGCCACAGTGGTCGGTGATGACTTCCTGGTCGGGCGGGGGCTGGAGGTCGAGCGTGGTCAGGAGGCCGCCGAGGAGGAGGTAGCTGCCGAGCTGGGGATGGATCAGGAGGGTGTGCTTGCCGATCCAGCCGAGGCCGGCCCTCGCGGCGTACTCGCGCTCGAGGATGGGGGCGGTGTCAACGAAGGCGCGGAAGCCGGCATCGGGGTAGCGGGCGCGGAGGGCGTCGGCGAGGGTGTGGAGGCGCTTCTTGAGGACGGGGTGGTAGTCGCGGCCGCGGGCGTAGCGGGCGATGCGGCCGTGGCCGGGGGGGAGGGGGGGGTCTTCGGACTCGTTCCGCGTCGCGTAGAGGTCGGCGACCATGATGGCGGCGCGTGCGTCGGGGAGGAGTTTCGTCGGGTCTAGGCGGGCCTCGACCTGCTCGGCGAAGTAGGCCATGGAGCCGTGCTTGCCGGACCCGAGCCAGGCGAGGAAGTGGTCGCGGTGGCGGGTGGGGGCGGCGTCGGCGATGCCAGCGGCGACGAATCCGAGGTCGCGGCAGAGGGCGAGGATGTCCTCGGTGAGCTGGAGGGGTTCGGGGGGCAACGAGGGATCGTAAGGAGCAGCGGAACGTGGCTCCGGCAGTGCTCGCACGGGCAAGCCCAGAGCGGCTTGCCCATGCCACCCAACCTGACTCAGACCAGCGCGGGCTGGATGCTGGGGATCAGGGCCGCGGGCTGGCCGATCCAGCGGATCAGGCGGGCGGCGGCGTCGGGGAGGATGTGGTCGGCGGGGGCGAGGGTCTCGATCCAGGCGCGGTCCCACTCGACGGTGGCCCAGTGGCTGTAGCCGGCGCGGGCGAGCGCGGCCACGGCCTGGGCGCAGGGGACGACGCCGTCGCCGATGAGGCAGGGGTGGCCATCCTCGTGGCGGTCCTTGAGCTTGAGGACCCAGAGGCGCCCGGCGGCGTGCAGGGCCTCCGCGCCGGCGACGGCATCCTCGCCCGCCTGCTGGGCGACGGCGAGGGAGTACGAGGCCCCGACAAGGGGGCTGCCGGCGAGGCCGATCAGGTCGAGCAGGTCGGCGGAGGTGCGGAACGAGCCGCCGTTCTCGACCACCAGCTTGACGCCGGAGTTGCGGGCGGCATCCGCGGCCAGGGCGAGGCGGCGGGCGATGCGGGTTCTGGCGCGCTGGCGGTTCTCACCGCCGATCTGGAATCCGAAGACGCGGACGTAGGGGCAGGCGAGGGTGGCCGCGAGGTCGATGGCCTCTTTTGCGCGGCGGATCGAGGCCTCGGTGTCCTTGATCCGCCCGATGACCGGCGGGCGGATGGGCTCGTCGAAGGCGACGCCGGTGGCGAGGCAGGCGGCGTGGAGGCCGGCCGCGGCGAGGAGGTCGCGGGTCTTGGCGGGGTCGGTGAGGGCGGGGTCGCAGGCGAAGTCGCGGGAGCCGGAGCCGAAGGTGCGGAGCTCCAGGCCGTGGAAGCCCCAGCCGGCCGCGAGCTGCGCGACGACCGGGAGGACGAGGTTGGGCGTGGCGACGGTGCTGAAGGCGATGCGGGTCATGGGGGCTCCGCTGGGGGGCGGCATCGTACCCGGTGGGCGCGGGGGACGGGGCAAGGTGAGACGGCAGGGCAAGCCTGGCAAGCCCGATCCCTTCCCATCTTGTCGCGCCGGCGCTACCGCCGCGGCCGGGATTATTTGCCGCCGCGGCGCAGGTGGAGCAGTCGGCGTGAGGCGATGAGCGCGGCGGGAACGGGGCCGGCGTGCGGCGAGGGGCGGCGGGTGGCCGCCGATAGGGAACGTGAGGCGTTGCCGGGCGGGGGAGAACAACTCGATGCGTTCGCTGGTTCGCATGGGTGTGTGGGCGCTGCTGGGCGCTGCGATGATCCTGAGCACCGGGTGCGGGTGGACCGCGCGGGACAACTTCCTGTGGAACCGGCAGGTGGTGATCCCGGCGACGGCGGTGCACCCGGGGGAGTGACCGCCCCACACGCGGCGTGGTGCCCGGAGAACACAGAGGAAGACAGAGTAGAAACAGAGGAAGACAGAGGCAGACGGAGCAGGAGCGTTGTCCGTCAGCCCCTCTCGCCGTCGGTCGTTCCTCGCTGGCTCTCCTTCCCCGCCCTCCTCTGTTTTCCTCTGTGCCCTCCGTGTTCCTCTGTGTTCTCGGCGTTCGCCTACCGTCAGAGCATGGGCAAGCGTGAGCTGGAGCCGGGGCTGCACAAGGACCTGGCCGACCGGATGACCTATTCGGGGTACCTGCACCTGGGGCAACTGCTCTCGGCGCAGCACCCGCTCTCGGACCCGCCGCACCACGACGAGATGCTGTTCATCATCCAGCACCAGACGTCGGAGCTGTGGTTCCGGCTGGTGATCCACGAGCTGCGAGCGGCCCTGGGGTTTTTGCGGGCGGACCAACTGGAGCCGTGCTTCAAGGTGCTGGCGCGGGTGAAGCTGATCCAGCAGCAGCTGTTCAACCAGTGGTCGGTGCTGGCGACGTTGACGCCGAGCGAGTACGCCCAGTTCCGGGGTGTTCTCGGGCCGGCGAGCGGCTTCCAATCGCTGCAGTACCGGATCGTCGAGTTCCTGCTGGGGAACAAGGAGCCGGCGATGCTGCAGTTCCACCGGCACCGGCCGGAGGACGCGGCGCAGCTGGACGAGGCGCTGAAAACCCCGAGCCTGTACGACGAGTTCCTGCGGTATCTCTCGCGGCGGGGGCTGCCGGTGCCGCGGGAGGTGGTGGAGCGGGATGTGACCCAGCCGCACGAGCCGCACCCGGGGGTGGTGGCGGTGTTCAAGGCGGTCTACGGCGAGCCGGAGAAGTGGTGGGACGCGTACGAGATGTGCGAGAAGCTGGTGGATGTGGATGAGCAGTTCGCGCTGTGGCGGTTCCGGCACGTGAAGACGGTGGAGCGGATCATCGGGTACAAGCGGGGGACGGGGGGCAGCTCGGGGGTTCCGTTCCTGCGGAAGCTGGTGGAGCTGAGCTTCTTCCCGGAGCTGTGGGCGGTGCGGACGGAGATCGGGCCGCCGACGGGGGCGTAGGCCGTCGCATGACTCGCGCGGGGGCGGGGCGTGGTAGGCTGGGCGGCGTACCGGAGCCCATACATGTCCGCGACCGCGCCGGCGACCACCGTGGCTTCCCTCTCGACCCGGGGCTTCGACCCGCTGGCGATCACGCGCCCGCACGAATCGCTGCGGACGTACTACGTCGTCTGCTCGATCTTCGCCGGGCCGTTCTTTTTCCTGCCCCTCATCCCGCTCCTGTTCAAGTTCCACACGCTGCGCTACCGGTTCGACGAGGAGGGGATCTCCATGTCGTGGGGCGTGCTGATGCGGCGGGAGATCGTGCTGACGTACCGGCGGATCCAGGACATCCACGTCCGGCGGAACATCATCCAGCGGTGGCTGGGGCTGGCGACGGTCTCGATCCAGACGG
This sequence comes from Phycisphaerales bacterium, assembly GCA_040902425.1. Taxonomy (GTDB): domain Bacteria; phylum Planctomycetota; class Phycisphaerae; order Phycisphaerales; family UBA1924; genus JBBDXI01. Next base: position 58,324 of record JBBDXI010000094.1, on the reverse strand, counting down.
CCTCGGGGAGTTCCTCGCCGGAGATGTCGATCGAGGGGGTGCTGGAGGCCGATGCGCTGCGGGACTTCCTGTACTCGCGCATGCGCGGGGCGAGGGGCGAGGGACAGGGCAGCGCCGGCGCGGCGGCCGGACGGCCCGCCGCGGAAGGAGAAGAGGACATTCTCGGCGTTCTCCGCGATATCCGCGATTCGCTGCGACTCGCGGCCGCGCGGATCGGGCCGGCGGGCGGGGATGCGGAGCGGCGCCCGTGAGCGGGCCGGCGAAGATCGGCGAGCGCGCGGGGGCGGCGGTGTACCGCGGGGTGTGGGGCGTGCTGGTCCGCTGGTTCCGCGTGCCGGATGAGCCGCCGCGCTTCCCCGCGGGGACGGAGGAGGCTCACGAGGCGGTGCGCCCGGCGCCGGGGTTCCTGGCGTACCTGAAGTTCTGGTTCTGGATCGTGCTGCTGATCGTGGATGTGGCGATCGTCGTGCCGTGGCTGGTGTTGCTGGTGGCGTACCCGCTGGCGGGGGTGCTGCTGGCCATCCCGGTGTGGGCGGTCGCCATCCTTCCGGACATCGTGGCGTACGTGGCGATCCAGGTTCGGTACGACACGACGTGGTACCTCTTCGGGGACCGGTCGATGCGGCTGCGCCGCGGGGTGTGGGTGATCAACGAGGCGACGATCACCTACGAGAACATCCAAAACGTGGCGGTGTACCAGGGACCGGTGCAGCGGTGGTTCGGGATCGCCAGCGTGGTGGTGCACACGGCGGGGGGCGGCGGGGCCCAGGGGCCGCACGGGCAGAAGCCGGGCGGGGGCGGGCACCTGGGGATGATCGAGGGGGTGGCCGATGCGCAGGCGATCCGCGACCGGATCCTGGAGCGGGTAAAGCGGTCGCGGACGGCGGGGCTGGGGGACGAGCGCGAGGGCAGCGCGAGGGGCGACGGCCCGCGGGACGGCGGGTTGAGTTCGCCGGCGGTTGCTGCGGCGCTCCGCGAGATCAGGGAGGCGGCGGCGCAGCTGGCCGCGGCGCCGATCGGGACGGCGGGGCGCTGAAATCAGGGCATGGCGGTGGGCCTGCCCTGCCCGCGCGGCGTCGGGCCGACCGTGGGGAACGACGCCACGAAATCGGTGCCGCGCCCGACCTCCGTGCGGGCATCCAGGCGCCCGCCGTGGGCCTCGATGATGCGGCGGGCGGTGGGGAGGCCGAGGCCGGTGCCGCCGGAGCGGGTGGTGAAGTAGGGGTCGAAGACCTTCAGCAGCGTGTCGTGCGGGATGCCGGGGCCGGTGTCGATGACGTGGACGGCGGCGCAGGGGCGGCGGTCCTGGCCGGTCTCCCGGGCGGTGCGGAGGATGAGTTCGCGGGGGGCGTTGGCCGACGTGTCGGCTCGGAGAGCCGACCTACCCGGGTCGGACATCGCCTGGACGGCGTTCAGCATGAGGTTGAGGAGGGCCTGCTTGACGTGGGGGGCGTCGAGGTCGGCGGTGAGGGGGCCGGGGGCGAGGTCGAGGCGCAGGCGGACGCCATGCTGCTCGGCCTGGGGGTGGAAGAAGTCGGCGAGCTCGAAGAAGCTGCCCGTGAACTCGAAGTCGAT
>JBBDXI010000094.1:55841-56739 GCA_040902425.1 Phycisphaerales bacterium | reverse complement strand
CGAGCTCGCCGACGATGGCGTTGAGGTCGGCGGGGCGCGGCTCAAGCCTGAGCTGTCCGGCGTACTGGAGGAAGTCGGTGAGGATGCCGCGGAGGCGGTCGACCTCGCGGCGGAGCGCGCCCGTTCGCCTGGAGAGGCGGCCCTTCTCCTCGGGGGCGACGGACAGCTCGTCGATGGCCTCGTTGAGCAGCTGGGCGTTGAGGCCGATGGTGGAGAGAGGGTTCTTGATCTCGTGGGCGAGGCCGCCGGTCATGGCGCCGACCTCGGCGAGTCGCTCGGCGGCCCGGGCGCGGCGCTCGGCCTCGCGGATGCGGGCGAGCTGGTGGGTGACGATGAGGCGGGCCGCCGCGGCCGCGGCGAGGGCGCCGGCACCGAAACCGATCAGGAGCCAGGGGAGGGTGCTGCCGAGCAAGGGGGCGATTCTAGAGGGCGGGGAAGGGCGCACCGCGTGGCACACCGCCTACCGGACCGGACAGGTCCACACCTAGTGCCGCTGCGGGGGCGGAGTATCGGCTCGGAGAGCCGACCTACCCGGGCCCCGGCTCACCGGCGCGGCGAGCGGGTGTACCCGCGCCTGGCGGGGACGGTGACCTCGACGGACTCGACGCGGACGACGCGGGTGGCCTTCCAGCCCTTGTCGCTCTTGGTGGCGTCGTAGGTGACCTTGGACCCGTCCTTGAGGACGCGGAAGCCGTCACCCTGGATGACGCTGAAGTGGACGAAGATGTCCTGACCCTCGGGCCCGATGACGAACCCGAAGCCCTTGCGCGGGTCGAACCACTTCACCGTGCCCTCCACCCCCACGATCTGGTCAGGCGACTGCATGTGAAACCCCCGAGCTGAGCGCCCCGTGAACGGGGCGAGCCGGGCCGGCGGCGCGAGCGGCGGGACCACGGGC
>JBBDXI010000094.1:53168-55831 GCA_040902425.1 Phycisphaerales bacterium | reverse complement strand
CACTCAGCCGGACGCGGCCGGCCTCGCGGCCGGCGGCGCCCCCCCATGACAAGCCACGACAAGCCACGAGTGACTTCCCAGCTTACCAGAAGCGGGGGAGGGGTCAAACACGGAAATCCGGGTGAACCGGCGCCGGGGGCGGCAAATCCGGCGCAACCCCACAGCGACGCGCAAGTTACGCGCGTCTGGGGGGGGTTCTCACATGTTGGGCGACGCTCTCAGCGCCGGTCGCCGCCGCGGCCGCCGCGACCTCCGCCGCGGTCCCCGCCTCCGCCACGGCGTCCGCCGCGGTCACCGCCGCCGCCCCCCGCGGCCTGTCCCGCGGGCTCCTGACCCGGCGTGCCGGAGGCGCCGTCGGTGCCGCCATCGGCGAGCGCGGCCTTGCGGCTGAGCTTGATGCGGCCCTGGTCATCCACGAGGACGACCTTGACCTTGACCATGTCGCCCAGGCGGACGACGTCGGTGACGGACTTCACGTAGCCCTCGGCGAGCTCGGAGATGTGGCACATGCCGTCGGTGCCGGGGGCGAGCTCGACGAAGCAACCGAAGTCCTTGATGCTGACGACCTTGCCGGTGTAGACGGTGCCGACCTTGACCTCCTCGGTGAGGGCGGCGACCTCGGCGCGGCAGGCCTCGATGGCGTCGCCGCTCGGGGCGGCGATCATGACGGTGCCGTCGTCCTCGACGTCGATGGTGACGCCGTACTTCTCCTGCAGGCCGCGGATCATCTTGCCGCCGGGGCCGATGAGCTTGCCGATCTTCTCGGGGTCGATCTTGAGGGTGATGAGGCGCGGGGCGAGGGGGGAGATCTCCGGGCGCGGGGCGGCGATGGTCTGCTCCATGCGGTCGATGATCTCGAGGCGGCCGATGCGGGCCTGCTCGAGGATGGGCTCGATCTGGCGGAGCGTGAGGCCGCGGGCCTTGAGGTCGAGCTGGATGCCGGTGATCCCGTCGCGGGTGCCGGAGACCTTGAAGTCCATGTCGCCGAAGAAGTCCTCCTCGCCGATGATGTCGGTGACGAAGAGCTCACGCTGGTCGTTGTCGTCGGCGAAGCGGCCGATGGAGATGCCAGCGCAGGTGCCCTTGATGGGGACGCCGGCGTCCATCATCGCCAGGCAGCCGCCGCAGACGGAGGCCATGGAGGAGGAGCCGTTGCTCTCGGTGATGTCGCTGACGATGCGGATGGTGTAGGGGAACTCCTCGGGGCTGGGGAGGATGCCCATGAGGGAGCGCTCGGCGAGGGCGCCGTGCCCGATCTCGCGGCGGCCGGGGCCCATGATGCGCTTGGCCTCGCCGGTGGCGAAGGGGGGGAAGTTGTAGTGGAGCGTGAACTTCTTGCTGTACTCGGGGATGAGGCCGTCGATGATCTGCTCGTCCTTGACGGTGCCGAGGGTGCAGGAGACGAGGCTCTGGGTCTCGCCGCGCTGGAAGAGGGCGGAGCCGTGGGTGCGGGCGAAGACGCCGACCTCGGCGGTGATCTCGCGGATGTCGGTGGGGCCGCGCCCGTCGGCGCGGACGCCGGACTCGACGATGAGGCGGCGGGTGACCTTCTCCTCGAGGCGGCGGAAGGCCTCCTTGGCCATGGTGCGGCGCTTGGCGCTCTCGAGGAACTGGCCGTAGTTGCCGGTGAGATTCGGGGCGAAGTGCTGGTCGAGGATCCTGGTGCGGAGGGCATCGACGGCGTCGCCGCGGTTGCGCTTGCCGGGGATGCGCCGGGCCTCGGTCATGTCGCGCTCGGCGAGGCGGCGGACCTCCTCGATGATCTCGGGGGTGGGCAGGGCGAGGTCGCCGATCACCTTCTCCTGGCCGGCCTTGGAGACCATCTCGCCGATGGCGGCGAGGATCTCCTGGATGTGCTCGTTGCCGAACTCGATGGCGCGGACCATGTCGGCCTCGACGACCTCGGCAGCGCCGACCTCGATCATGTTGATGCCGTCCTTGTGGGCGGCGATGACGAGGTCGAGGTCGGAGTAGTCCATCTGCGTGACGGTGGGGTTGATGACCAGCTTCGGGCCGTCATCCAGGTGGACGCGCCCGACGCGGACGGTGGCCGTCGGCCCCTCGAAGGGGGCGTTGGAGAGGGCGAGGGCGGCGGAGGCGGCGGTGCCGGAGAGGGTGTCGGTGTCGTTCTCGCCGTCGTGGCTCATGACGAAGCACTGGACCTGGATCTCGTCGATGAAGCCGTCGGGGAAGAGCGGGCGGATCGGGCGGTCGATCATCCGCATCGTCAGGATTTCTTTCTCGTTGGGGGCGCCCTCGCGCTTGCGGAAGCCGCCGGGGAACTTGCCCGCGGCGGAGGTCTTCTCGCGGTAGTCGACGGTGAGGGGGAAGAAGTCGAGGCCCTCGCGGGGCTTGGCGCGGACGACGGTGGCGAGGACGGCGGAGCCGCCGTAGTAGGCCATCACCGAGGCGTCGCAGAGCTTGGCGATCTTGCCGGTCTCGAGAACGAGGGTGCGGCCGCCGATTTCGCGCTCGACACGGATCAATCCATCTGACATGTTGTTGGTCCTTCTGTCTGGGGGCTTAGCGCGGGCGCTTGAGAGCCGCGCGCTGGCCGCCGTGCCATTTGCAGCGGCCGTCCCGTGCCCCCTATGGGCATCCCAGAGGCAGAAGACAGGGGGCAGGTCCACTTCGATGAGCGTGGGGTTGTCGACCCCTCACCC
>JBBDXI010000094.1:0-53158 GCA_040902425.1 Phycisphaerales bacterium | reverse complement strand
CCCGCATGGGGAGAGGTAGTAACCGTGGCGACCTCTCCCGCAAGGGAGAGGTGGGAACTGTCCGCTGTCCACTGCCGCCAGGGAGGGCGGCCGCAAAAACCGAGCCCGCGCCTTTCGGCGCGGGTGGCGTGGTTACTTTCGGAGGCCGAGGCGGCCGATCACGGCCTGGTAGGACTGGCGGTCCGTGTCGGCCAGGTATCGGAGGAGGCGGTTGCGCTTGCCGACCATCAGGACGAGGCCGCGCCGGGAGTGGTGGTCCTTGGCGTGCTCTTTCAGGTGGTCGGAGAGCGCGGTGATCTTCTCGGTGAGCAGGGCGATCTGGACTTCCGGGGAGCCGGAGTCCTTGTCGTGGCGGCGGTAGCTCGAAACGGTTTTCTGCCGGGTCTCTGCGGAGATAGCCATGCTCGGAGCGATCCTGTCGGGTTCGGGGGAGGCACGGGAAGCGCCCGTGCGGCCGGCCCTGGGGCCGGACCCCGGGGGACGCGGATAGTAGGGGTGGAGGGGGGGTGATTCAATCGGGGGGTTGGGGGCTTGGGGCAGGGGCGGCACAGGTTGCCCAGAAGACTGGGCGAACCCGTGGCACGGGGGTCCACTATCCTGTGCCCAATGGCGGCGAGCGGAACGGCGGTGGGCGGCGTGATCCCGCTTTCTCAGCGGGCGACGATGCTGCGCCCGCCGGCGACGCTGGCGATCATGGCGAAGGCCAAGGCCCTCCAGAGGGAGGGGGCCCCGGTCATCAGTTTCGGGCTGGGGGAGCCGGATTTCGACACGCCGGAGCGGATCAAGCGGGCCGCGGCCGATGCGCTGGTGGCCGGGCAGACGCACTACATGCCGACGCTGGGTGACCCGGAGACGCGCCGGGTGATCGCCGAAAAACTGGTACGGGAGAACGGGCTGGAGGGGGTGACCGAGGCCCATGTCGCGATCTCGACGGGGGCGAAGCAGTCGCTGTACCTGGTGTGTCAGTGCCTGCTTGGGGGAGGGACGGAGGGACGGAGGGACGGAGGGACGAAGGGGGAAGGGGCGAGCGATGAGGCACTGCTGCCGGTGCCGGCGTGGGTGAGCTATGCGCCGATGGTGCAGTTGGCGGGGGGACGGGTCAGGGAACTGCCGACCGAGGCGAAATCGGGGTTCAAGATCTCGGCGGCCCAGCTGAAGGCGGCGATCACGCCCCGCTCGCGGGTGCTGTTCCTGAACTCGCCGAGCAACCCGTGCGGGACGATGTACACGCCGGGGGAGCTGCGGGAGATCGCGGCGGTGGTGGCCGAGGCCGCGGCGACGGTCGCGCCGAACCTGGTGATCGTGACGGATGAGATCTACGAGAAGATCATCTACGGGGGCATCCCCCACTTCTCGATCGGGTCGGTGCCGGAGGTCGCGGAGCGGACGGTGACGATCAACGGGCTGTCGAAGGCATTCGCGATGACGGGGTGGCGGATCGGGTACGCGGCCGCGCCGGGGGAGTTCGGGGCGCGGCTGATGAAGGCGTTCGAGGCGCTGCAGGGACAGATGACCAGTTGCATCACGAGCTTCCTGTACCCGGCGATCCGCGTCGCGCTTCGGGAGTGCGCGGAGGACACGGAGCGGTTCCGGCAGCGGTTCGCGCAGCGGGCGGAATTGGTCTGTGGGCGTCTGGCGGCGATCCCGGGACTTCCGGCGCCGCGGCCGACGGGGGCGTTCTACGTGTTCCCGGATGTGTCAGCGCACTACGGGAAGCGGTCGCACGGTGGGAAGGAGATCAGGACGGGGATGGACTTCGCCGAGGCGCTGCTGAGCGAGCACCACGTGGCGGTGGTGCCGGGGGAGGAGTTCGGGGGCGTGGGGAAGAACCACGTGCGGCTGAGCTTCGCTTGCGCGGAGGAGGAGATCGAGCAGGGGATGACGCGGGTGGCGCACTTTGTGGCGGGGCTGCGGTAGTAGTGACGCAGTGACGGAGTGACGCAGAGACGCAGCGGCGGAGAGACGGGGGCTCGATGGCTGGCTATTCGGGGACGCCGCTGGCGAAGAAGCTGGGGATCAAGGAGGGGTCGCGCGTGTCGGTGCTGTCGGGGCCGCGGGGGTTCCGGGGGGTGCTGAAGGAGTCGGGGGGCGCGGGGGCGGCGTACTGCACGTCGCGGGCGGGGGGGCCGTTTGACGTGGTGGTGCTGTTCACGAAGCGCGAGGTGGACCTGGCGTCGCGGTTCGGCGCGGCCGCGGGGAGGCTGACGGAGGCGGGCGGGCTGTGGGTGGCGTGGCCGAAGCGGGCGTCGGGGGTGGCGACGGACTTGACGGAGGACACGATCCGCGAGCTGGGGCTGGCGGCGGGGCTGGTGGACAACAAGGTGTGCGCGATCGACGAGGTGTGGTCGGGGCTGCGGTTTGTGAAGAGGGTGAGGGACCGGGCGCCGAAACAGAGCAGGTGAACGGCAAGCAAGGGCTGGCGCCAAAGGCGCTTCAAGAACTGATCCACGAACTGGAATCGCTCGGCCCGCGAAGAAACCGAGCATCGCGCGCGGAATGAGAGAGCGGCCGTCATTCAGGATGAAGTGAGGAGATGGCGACGGACCCGGAGCGATTGCCACGCGGCGTCAGTGACCGCATGAGCGCTTACGTCGCTGCTTCGGTTTCCGGGGCACGATCGGCGGCGGGCTCCTCCGGCCGAAGCTCAAGCATGATCTCGCCGCCGGGGGTGTCCTGGCGGACGGCGATGGCGCGGCGGCGGACGAGTTCGAGGGTGGCGAGGAAGAGGCCGAGCATCTCGGCTCGGGTGCGGCCGGAGAAGAGGGAGGCGAGGGGGAGTCGGGGTACCGTGAACTCGGCACGGGTTGCCGCCGAAGACGGCGGCGAACCCGTGGCACGGTCTGCCTCGCGGCGGAGGCGGTCGAGGATGTCCTCGGCGTGGAGCTCGATGGGGGTGTCGTCGTAGGTGATGGTGTGCTCGCCGAGGCGGTCGAAGTTGACGGCCGCGGCGATTCTGGTGAAGGCCTCGACGAGGTCCACGAGGGAGACATCCTCGAGGTCGACATCCTCGGCGGCGGCGGCGAGGGCGCCCTGGAGTGACTCGCTGTCGACGCCGGCGCGGGCAGAGGGGAAGCGGCGCTCCCAGGTTGCTTTCTTGACTTCGAGGATGTGGGAGGCGTCGCGGAACTTCTTGTAGGCGAGGAGTTGGCGGACGAGCTCGGCCCGGGGGTCCTCGCCGGGGGCCGTCGCGCTCTCCCCGAGCACGGGCGACGCAAAGCCGTCGCCCGTGGCACCCTCCGGACGCACCGGCTGGATCATCCGGCTCTTGATCTCCATCAGGGTCGCGGCCATAACGAGGAACTCGCCGGCGACGTCGATGTCGATCCTGGCGATCCCGCCGGCGTCGGTGAGATGGGCCATGTACTGGTCGGCGATCGTGGCGATCGGGATGTCGGTGATGTCCACCTCGGCCCTCCGGATGAGGTGGAGGAGGAGGTCGAGGGGACCCTCGAAGGCGTCGAGCTGGACCCGGTAGTCGGTGGTCACGCGTCGCGGCTCCTTCCGTGGTCGGGTTCGAACGGCTATCGCTCGGCGCGGCGGGCCGCGCGCTTGAGGGCACGGTCGATCTTGTCCGCCGTGGCGGTGCTGGCCGTGTGCTTCCCGCTCTCGATGCGGGAGATCGTCTCCTGGCGGACGCCGGCCAGCTTCGCGAGGGCCTGCTGCGACAGCCCCAGCGCGCGGCGCTCGCGGATGATGTCCCTGGCGATGGAGACACGGATGAACTCGAGCGCCGGCGAGGTCCCGTCCCTGTCGCGCGCGGGGAGGGGCGGAAGGTCGTCCTCACGGGCGCGGCCGGCGGCGCGGCGGAGGGAGTCGTACTCCCGTTCGGTGATCACCACCAGCCTGCTGCCGCCAACCTCGATCGTCTGCGGTCGGATCATGTCCCTCACTCGTAGAACCCGTCGCGGTGGCCGATCTTCTCCACGATCACCTGACCTCCCGCGACCCGGAACTGGATTCGGTAATCGCCGGTCCGGAGCCTGAAATGTCCCGCGAGCGCGCCCCGAAGCGGCTTGGCCCCGCTGACGTCCGGCCACCGCTCCAGCCGCGCCAGGATGCCGGCCCACCGGCTCCTGATCGCGAAGGGAAGGGCCAACAGCTGCGCCTCGGCCTCGGCGGTAACGCGGACTTCAGACATGGATTATGACATTCGTGTCATAGCGTGTCAAGGAGTGCAGGTGCGGGATTCGTCCCGCCAGGGGCCGCGAGTGTACTGTTCCCCCATGGGTGCGACACCCCGAGTGAACCTCGTCGGCGAGCGCGAGTTTGCACAGGGGGTGCTGCGCGCGGAGGCGGGGGCGGTGGCTGGGGTGGCGGAGGGGCTGGGGGCGGAGTTCCACGAGGCGGTGTCTCTGCTGGTGGCGTGCGCGGACGCGGGGGGGACGGTGCTGGTGACGGGGCTGGGCAAGTCGGGGCTGGTGGGGGCGAAGATCAGCGCGACGATGGCGTCGCTGGGGATCCCGTCGCACGCGGTGCACCCGTCGGAGGCCGCGCACGGGGATCTGGGGCGGTTCCGCAGGACGGACACGGTGGTGGCGCTGTCGTTCTCGGGGGAGACGGATGAGGTGGTGAACGTGGCGGCGGTGCTGCGGCAGGATGGGCTGCCGATTGTGGCGATCACGGGGGGCGGGGCGGCGACAGCCGAAGGCGCGAAGAGCACCGCCCGCTCAGAGCCGCGGTCGGTGGCACGGGGTGCGGGGCCGAACAGTCTGCAGCGGCTGGCGACGGTGGGGCTGACGATCGGGTTGTGCGAGGAGGCGGGGGGGCCGGAGTTCGCAGCGCCGACGTGCTCGACGGCGGCGATGTTGGCGCTGGGGGATGCGCTGGCGCTGGCGACAGCGCGTCGGCGGGAGTTCACGGGGGAGGACTTCCGCAAGCGGCACCCCGGGGGGGCCCTCGGGGGGCTGATGCGGCCGGTGACGGAGGTGCTGCGGTTCAGGGCGGGAGAGAACTGCCCGCTGATCCCGGAGTCGATGTCGGTGCGGGGGGCGCTGGAGAAGGCGGCCGAGGTGGGGCGGAGGCCGGGGGCCATCCTGCTGGTGGATGGGGCGGGGCGGCTGGCGGGGATCCTCACCGATGGGGACCTGCGGCGGCTGATCCTGCGGGATGCCCGGGAGCTGGAGCGGCCGATCCGAGAGGTGATGACGCGCGGGCCGCGGACGATGCCGGACTCGTCGCTGGTGCGGGATGCGGTGCGGATGATCCGGGAATCGCGGCAGGATGAGATCCCGGTGGTGGATGCGGAGGGGCGGCCGATCGGAGTGCTGGATGTGCAGGATTTGATCGCGATGAAGTTGGTCAAGGATTGATTGGCCCGGGGCGGGACGCCCCGGCTCACCCTCCATGCACCACGACGCCGCCAAGATCGAACTGCTCGCCCTTGACGTGGATGGCGTGATGACCGATGGGTCGATCATGCTCGACGACCAGGGCGTGGAGATCAAGCGGTTCAACTCGCGCGACGGGTTCGGGATCATCCTTTGGCAGCGGATGGGGTTCCGGACCGCGATCATCACAGGGAGGGTAGGGGAGGTGGTGAAGGCGCGGGCCCGCGAGCTGAAGATCGCCCACGTGATCCAGGGGACGGCGGACAAGTCGGCGTCGCTGGATGATCTGTGCCGCGCGGCGGAGGTGGCCCCGGAGCGGGTTGCTTACATCGGGGACGACTGGCCGGACCTGCCGGTGCTGCGCCGGGTGGGGTTTCCGGTCGCGGTGGCCGATGCGCTGCCGGCGGTTCGGGCGGCCGCGGCGATGGTCACGAAGGCTCCGGGCGGGCACGGGGCGGTGCGGGAGGTGGTGGACCACCTGCTGGAGGCCAGGGGGCTGATGGCCCGGGCGCTCGCGCTGTACGATCAGAGTCATGGCCCCGAGCCCACCCCGCCAACCTGAGCCGCGCCGGACGACCGGGACGCACGAGTCGCGGCGGCGGCGCGGCATGGTGATCGCGTCGCTCGCGGGGGCCGCGGGGCTGGGGACGGTGGCGTGGTTCGTTCTCGCCGGCGCACCGGACGATGGCTCCCGCGCGGATCGTCCTGTGTCTCCGATCGCTCCGCCGACGCCCGCGCCGGCGTCCGGTCCGCGGCTGGTCGCGGGCAATGAACTTCGATTCGACCTTGCCGACCGCAAGGACCCCAACCGACACGCCGGACAGCTTGTGTTCGCCAAGCTGGACCCGTTGGAGGGCCACCATTACGCGGCGGAGAAGCCGCGCGCGACCCTGTTCTTGAAGGATGGGCGGACGGTGCACATCCAGGCCGCGCACGGGCGGCTCTACATGCCCGAGGGGATGAAGGAGCCTGAGTCCGGGTCGCTCGGTGGCGGTGTGCTGATCCGGATGTACGAGGCGCGGGCGGATGGGGCACGCGTGGACCCCGACCGGGACCCGCCGACGGCGACGGTGAAGACCGAGTCGCTGGTGTTCGACGGGGCGCTGGGACGGATGGACACGCCGGACCGGGTGACGGTGGAGACCGATGAGCTGTGGTTCGCGGGGCGGGGGCTGCGGGTGATCTTCAACCAGGTGCGGGAGCGGCTGGAACTGGTGGAGATCGCGCAGGGGGAGGAGGTGCGGTTCACGCGCGACCCCGACCGGGCGCGGGCGAAGAAGCCAGCGCCGCGGCCGGAGCGGGCGGCGGCGCCGCCGCGGACCGTGGGTGGCCCAGCGGGGGGGGCGGCGCCCGTCGAGCCGAGCAAGGCGCCGGTCGAGACGCTGTACAAGGTGGTCTTCAGCGATGCGGTCGTGGCGTCGCACGAGCAGCGGACGATCCATGCTGATGCGCTGACGGCGTGGGCGCGGCTGCTCGATGGGTCGCTGCCGGAGGGGGCGATCGCGGAAATGCGGGCGGGGGCGGGAACGCCGCAGGCGGAGGCCGCGCGAGCGCCGGGGCCCGGTGCGGGCGCGGTGCAACCGGTCCCCGGGGAGGCTCCGCTGGCGTCCATCCCCCCACCGCCGGCGGGGGATGTCGCGCTCGCGATGGGGCCGCCCGCGCCGGCGCGGGAGGCGCCGCTGGTCATGCGGTGGACCGGGCCGTGCACGATCACGCCCATGGAGGAGGCGCCGCCGGAGCTGAAGGACGACCACGTGGCGCTGCGGTTCACGGCGGAGCGGACGGGGCACGTGGCGCTGGCGGATGAGTCGCGTAGCGCGACGGGGGAGTGCGCGGCGATCGACTACTTCGCGACGACGCGCCGGCTGGGGATGAGCGGGGGCGGCCCGAAGGGGGCGACGCTGCGGATGCCGGGGGCGTTCCGGATGGCCGCGGAGCGGATGGTGGCGACGGTGCGGGATGACGGGACGGTGATCCACATCCCCGGCGCATCGGAGGTGGCGGCCTTGGAGGCGGCGGGCCAGCCGGCGCTCAAGGACCCGATGACGGTGACCTGCACGGAGCAGGCGGACATCACGGTGGCGAACAGCGCGGAGTCGGCGGCGGGCGTGCTCCGGCAGGCGATCTTCCAGGGGAGCGCCCGGGTGGCGGATGCGTCGGGGTGGCTGAAGGGGGACTCGATCAGGGCGGAGTTCGCGCCGTGGAAGCCGGAGGGGGGCGGGCCGGAGCGGTCGCTGCTGACCCGGGTGGTGGCCGAGGGGAACGCCGCGGCGGATGCCGGGCAGGAGGGCATGCTGAAGGCGGACGCGATCGACGCGTCGTTCCGGGCGCCGCCGGCGGATGCACCCGGGCCGGGCGACCCCGAGCCGACGGGGCTGGCGGGCCGCGGGAACGTGCACCTGGAGAAGGGGACGCAGACGCTGACGGGGGACCTGCTCGATGCGACGCTGGCCCGCGACGCGGCGGGCAAGGTGCAGGTGAGCGCGGCGACGGTGCGGGGGAACGTGCGGTACGCGGACACGGCGGAGCGGGTGGCGGTGGCGGCGTCGTGCGAGGAGCTGGCCGCGGACTTTCGCGCGGGCGAGAAGGAGGGCGACCCGCGGCGTCCGGTGGTGGACCTGCGCGGGCCGAGGGTGGAACTGCGGCAGAGCGACAAGAAGGGGGAGAGCACGATCGTTGGGACGCATGTGCAGCTCGACGGCGTGCAGAAGCAGATGCGGGTGTTCGGGGCGGGGGAGTTCGATCAGCGCGGCGCGAGGGAGGGGGTGAGCGGGGAGTCGGGAACGGTGCACGCCGCGTGGACGCAAGGGATGAGCTTCGACCACCGCGCCGGGGTGCTGACGTGCGACGGGCGCGTGGTAGCGACTTCAACGACTTCAAGGCCCGATGCGCAGACGCGGGACCGGATCGAGGCGCACGGCGTGCGGCTGACCCTCGCGCCGGAGAGCGTGGGCGATGCGCCGGCGGAGCCGACCGGAACCGGTCTGGTTGATCGGCTGAGCGGTTTGGGGGGCCGGCTGCTGACCGCCGAGGCGTGGGGCTCGGCGGAAGGGGGCGCGGCCGCGCACGCGCAGGTGGAGTCGCGGCGTTTCGCGGCGGACCCGTCAGCGCCGGACGGGAAGCGGCTGGCGGAGCTGTACTACGTTGAGGGGTCGCGGATCCTCGCCGACAACGTCAAACAGACGGTCGATGTGCCGGGGACCGGCAAGCTCCTGATCCTGGACCGCCGCGCCCCACGGGCCGCAGAGCCGGGGAGTGCAGACCGGAACGGAGGGAACCTGGGCGACCTGGTTCCGAGCGGCGAGGGCGGGCGCGCGGGGTCCGCGCTCTTCGACTGGCGCGGGTCGATGCACCTGGACAGGGCGGGGGGCTGGGTGCGGATGAAGGAGACGGTGAACCTGACGCACCAGCGGATGGACACGCGCGATGTGACCAACGTCTCGTGCAACCAGATCGACGCGCGGTTCAAGGAAGCGCCGGTGAGCGCGGCGGGCGGCGCTCCGGCGGCGACGCGGCCGGGGGGCGAACTCGTCGCGGCGACCGCGACCGGTTCGGTGTACATGACCAGCGGGCCGGAGCGGACATCGGCCGCGCCGAGGCCGCCTTCGCGGGAGCTGGCGGGTGAGCGGGTGGAGTTCGACGCGATCGCCGGAACGGCGGAGGCGAGCGCGCGGGAGGGCGATGTTGTGCGGTTCTACGACCCTTCGGGCCCCTCGCCGGTCACCGCGAAGCGGCTGGTGTGGAACCTGGCGACGGGCCACGTGCGGGTGATCGAGCCGGGGCCGGTGGCGGCGCCGAAGCCGAAGTGATCCGGCGGGTGTCGGGGGAAGAGAGGCATCGAGGCATGAGGCATCGAGGCATCAAGGCCGCAGCGGCCGGAGAAGGGCCGTGATGGACATTGACCCGGAGTCGCTGTCGCAGCCGGACCGGTACAAGCTGCTGATCGGATGCATCGTGCCGCGCCCGATCGCGCTGGTGTCCACGGTGTCGCCGGAGGGGCGGCCGAACCTGGCGCCGTTCTCGTTCTTCAACGGGGCGGGGTCGGACCCGATGACGCTGCTGTTCTGCCCCGCCAACAGGGAGAGCGGAGAGGAGAAGGACACGCTGCGGAACGCCAAGCCGGCGGCGGAGGGCGGCGTGGGCGAGTTCGTGGTGAACGCGGCGACCGAGGAGTATGCGCGGCGCGTGGCCGCGGCGGCGGAGCCGCTGCCGTACGGGGAGTCTGAGTTCGAGCTCTCGGGGCTGACGGCGGCGCCGAGCACCGTGGTGCGGCCGCCGCGGGTGGCGGAGTCGCCGTACTCGTTCGAGTGCCGGACGGTGCAGGTGGTGCGGCTGAACCCGGGGGTGCGCGCGGGCGGGAACATTGTGATCGGGCGGGTGGTGCGGGTGCACCTGGCGGAAGGGCTGGTGAACGAGCGGTGGCACGTCGACCCGGAGCGGCTGCGGGCGGTGGGGCGGATGGGGGGCCTGGGGTACTGCACGACGCGGGCCCGGATGGAGATCCCGATGGGGCGGGCGGCGCTCGAGCAGTCGGACCCTATTCGACCGTTCTGAGAAGAGTTTTCAACGCGAAGTTCCGAAGAGCGCGAAGAAGCGAAGAAACGAAGAAACGAAGAAACGAAGAGAATGCGGGGTTGGGCGCTCCCGCATGGAGGAGCCTCCTGGCTTCGCCTTCGCCGCCTTCGCGCTCTTCGCGACCTTCGCGTTCAAGCCACTTCAACCAGCGCAGAAAAAACCCCCGGGCGGTGGTGGGTCCGCCCGGGGGGAGGAAGTGCGGGGCCGACGGCTTTGCTGCGGACGCCCTGGG
This sequence comes from Phycisphaerales bacterium, assembly GCA_040902425.1. Classification (GTDB taxonomy): domain Bacteria; phylum Planctomycetota; class Phycisphaerae; order Phycisphaerales; family UBA1924; genus JBBDXI01. Next base: position 43,024 of record JBBDXI010000094.1, on the reverse strand, counting down.
GGAGGCGAAAGGGGCGCCCGCGCGGTCGGCCCCGCGTGGTGGGGTCAGTCGGTCAGCTGCATCCCATCGAGTTCCCGCAGTTCAGGCACTTGTAGCAGGTGCCGCTACGCACGGTGATGGTCCCGCACACGTCGCACGCCGGGGCGTCGCCCGCGGCGTCCAGGGCGATCGTCAGCGTCGCGGACTCGTAGCTGAAGGCGGCGAGGGGCGCTGCGGTCGGCCCCGCGCCGGAGTGGGTCCCAGGCGCGGCCCGCTCGCCGGCGCGGGTCGGCGAGGCGCCCGGGGCCTCCGCGTGCCCGTGGCCGTTCCCGTTTCCGTTCGCTCCGCGAGTCGGCGCGCTCTGGCTTCTCCACGTCGGGTCCTCCGGGAGTCGGGCGCCGGTGGCGCCCTGGTGATCGGGCAGGCGGGGCGCCTGCCCCACTGAGTGAGCCACTGAATCATCGGACAACGCCGGCGTGCGCCTTGGGGCGTTGGCCTCGCGGTAGCCGGGGATGAACTCCATCCCCATCCAGCGGAAGATGTAGTCCACCAGGCTCTTGGCGAAGGGGATGTCGCTGTTGGCGGTCATGCCCGCCGGCTCGAAGCGCTGGTGGCTGAACTTGTTGACGAGGCTCTGCACCGGCACGCCGTACTGCAGGGCGACCGAGACGGCGGTGCCGAGGGAGTCCATCAGGCCGCCGGTGGTCGAGCCCTCCTTGGCCATGGTGATGAAGAGTTCGCCGGGGGTGCCGTCCTCGTAGAGGCCGACGGTGAGGTAGCCCTCGTGGCCGGCGATGTTGAACTTGTGGGTGATCGAGCGGCGGGTGTCCGCGAGGCGGCGGCGCATCGGGCGGTGCACGATCTCGACCCGGGTCTCGACGATGGTCGTCGGGGCGGGCTCGGCCAGGCGCGAGGGCTGATCGAGCGTCCCGAACGCGGCCTTGACCTCAATCCCCGCAAGCGCCGGGACCGCATCGGAAGTATCGGCTTCGAGGTCGGCCATCTCGGCTTCCCCCACCCCCCCCAGGGCGTCCTCCTCCATCTCCGCCTCGTTCTCGACGCCGGCGCCCGACTTGGTCGAGAGGGGCTGGCTGAGCTTGCACCCGTCGCGATAGAGGGCGTTGGCCTTCAGGCCCAGCTCCCACGAGAGGCGGTAGCAGGCCTTGATGTCCTCGACCGTCGCGTCGTTGGGGAGGTTGATCGTCTTGCTGATCGCGCCCGAGATGAACGGCTGGGCCGCGGCCATCATGCGGATGTGGCCCTGCGGGGCGATGAAGCGCTTGCCGGTCTTGCCGCAGGTGTTGGCGCAGTCGAACACCGGCAGGTGCTCGGGCTTCAGGTGCGGGGCGCCCTCGACGGTCTGCGTGCCGCAGATGACCGTGTTCAGGGCGTCGATGTGGCGGTCCTTCAGGCCCAGTTTGCGGAGCAGGTTGAACTTGGGGTCGGCCTTGGCCGCGGCCGCGTCGATGCCCAGGCGCTGGAGGGCCTCATCGCCGATGGACCAGGCGCCGAAGGCGAAGGAGAGCTCAAAGACGGTGGGGAGCGACTTGGTGATGCGCTCGAGGTCGGCCTCGGTGAGGCCCTTGCCGCCGAGCCACTGGGAGAAAAGAAGGCCATCCGTGGCCGGCGATGCCCCCGCGGGCATCGGGACATCCAGGTCCAGGGTTCCGAGCAGGTACGTGAGGATGTCTTTGGTCTGGGCGTTGGAGTAGCCCAGGGCCTTCAGGGCGGGCGAGACGGACTCGTTGGCGATCTTGAAGTAGCCGCCGCCGGCGAGCTTCTTGAACTTGACCAGGGCGAAGTCGGGCTCGACGCCGGTGGTGTCGCAGTCCATCAGCAGGCCGATCGTGCCGGTCGGGGCGATGACCGTGACCTGGGCGTTGCAGAAGCCGTGCTTCTCGCCCTCGGCAAGGGCCTGGTCCCACGCGGCCACGGCGTGCTCGAGGAGGGCCTTGCTGTTGGCGATGTTGATGCGCCCGGCCTTGATGAGGGCGTGGTCGATGGGGACGGGGCGGATTCGGAGCTGCTCGTAGCGGGTGCTGGTGCGCTCGACGCCGTGGGCCGCGAGGCGGTGGTTGCGGATGACCCGCAGCATCGCCCCCTTGTCGGATTCGTAGCCGGGGAAGTCGCCCAGCTCGGCCGCGAGGAGGGCCGACTGGCGGTAGGACCGGCCGGTGAGGATGGCGGTGAGCGTGGCGCAGACGGCGCGGGCCTCCTCGCTGTCGTAGGGGATGCCGGCCTGCATGAGCATGGCGCCGAGGTTGGCGTAGCCGAGGCCCAGGGTCCGGTAGCGGTAGGAGAGCTCGGCGATCTCCTTGCTGGGGAAGGAGGCCATGAGGACGCTGATCTCGAGGACGACGGTCCAGAGGTCGATCGCGTGCTCGTAGCCGGCGATGTCAAACGTGCGCTTGGTCGAGTCGTAGAACTTCAGGACGTTCAGCGAGGCGAGGTTGCAGGCGGTGTTGTCGAGGAACATGTACTCCGAGCAGTTGTGAACGACGATGCCGTTCGCCACGAAGTGGTGCGTCGTCGGCTCGGTCAGGTCGAACACATCCTCGACCCCCGCGGGGGTGAGCGATCGGACACGGTCGACCATCGGCTCGGCGTAGGTTGTCACGCCGGCGTTGAGCGCGGCCAGCTTCGAGGCCTTGGGGCTCTCGGGCATGAAGCCGATTTCTCGCTCGAAGGCGATCCGCGAGGACCGCGAAACCCTCAGCGAGTGAATCTGCACGACCGGGTAGCTGGCCAAGCCCCCCTTGCCGTCCGGCAGCATGGAGCTGGTCTGACGCAGGGCCCGCCGGTTCTCGTAGAGCTTGGCCTTGATGCCGAAGCCCAGCAGCATGAGCTGGACCTGGCGGAGCAGCTCGAGGCTCGTGCTGTCGAGCGAGATGTACTGCGATTTCTCGCCGCAGTTGGCGACGGTGCCGTCGGTCGTGTAGAGGCCGCGGAGCATGGCGGCCTGGCTCGCCCGGTCGAGGGAGAAGACGGCGTCCGTGAACCGCTTGTGGTGGGAACCGGCATCCAGGACGGCGTATCGCGAGAGTTCCTCGACGACGGCCCTTGTGTTGGTGCCGACGCGAACGCCCGTCTCGGTCTCGACCACGCCCGTCGGCCGGATGCTGCGCCGGTCGCCGGCGAAGTGTCGCTGCTTGCAGGCATCAATGTGGGCGCGGAGCCGGTCCGCGATGGCCCGCTCGCCCTCGGCCATCGAGATGAACAGCGTATCCAGCCGCTCGGAGCGGGTGATGCAGCCGTCACCCACGGCAGCCCCGACCAGTTCGCCCAGCTCGCGCGGGACGAAATCCAGCCCGAAGCCCTGGCCCCGGAGCATGACGGCGTCGTCGATCGTGAGCTCGGCGGCCGGGACATCGCCCCGGTTGGCGGTCAGAACCTTGTGATCGGCCGTGAGTCGCAGCGTGTACCCGGAGCGGGTCTTGAGCTCGAGGACCTGCTTGGTGCCGGTCTTGAAGATCTGGTCCACGTAGGACTTCTCGCCGTCGGCGTTGATCACCTCGGCGGAACGGCCCACGAGGTCCTGCATGCGGCGGAGGCCGTCGGCGGTCGCGACCAGCGTGTCGCCCGTGACGCACGGGTTGCTCGCGTTGATCCGGCCGCCGCTGGGGCAGGTGTGCCAGGCGTTGATGGTGCTGTCGAACTGGACCCCGGGATCGGCGCACCGCCAGGCGGCGTAGCCGATGTCATCCCAGAGCTCGGCGGACTTGAAGGTGCGGGCGGGCTTGCCGGTGGTCCGCCAGTGCGTCTTCCAGTCGAGGCCCTTGTCGAGGGAATCGAAAAACTCATCCGGGATGCGGACGGAGTTGTTGCTGTTCTGGCCGCTGACCGTCTGGTAGGCCTCGCCGTTGAAGTCGTAGTCGAGGTCGAGCTTCATCTTCGCGGCCGCACCGGCGAGCTCGGGGAGCTTCTCCTTCAGGAGGCGCATCCCCTCGACCATGGCCTGGACCTTGATCTCCTCCCGGACCTTCCAGTTGATGAAGGTCTTGATGTCCGGGTGGTCCATGTCGAGACAGACCATCTTCGCGGCGCGTCGGGTGGTCCCGCCGCTCTTGATGGCGCTCGCGGCCCGATCGCCGATCCGCAGCCAGCTCATCAGGCCGCTGCTCTTGCCGCCGCCGGAGAGGGCCTCGCCCTCGGCCCGGAGCATGGAGAAGTTGGTGCCGGTGCCCGAGCCGTACTTGAACAGCCGCGCCTCGCGGACCCACAGGTCCATGATGCCGCCCTCGTTCACGAGATCATCGCTGACGGCCTGGATGAAGCAGGCGTGCGGCTGCGGGTGCGTGTAGGCGTCGGCGGCGAGGCGGGCCTGGCCGCTCTTGGGGTCCACGATCCAGTGGCCCTGGGCGGGCCCGCTGAGGCCGTAGGCCCACGCCAGCCCGGTGTTGAACCACTGGGGGCTGTTGGGCGCGGCCATCTGGTGGACCATCATGTGGGCGAGCTCGTCGTAGAACGCCTGAGCATCCTCGGCGGTGTCGAAGTAGCCGTGGGTCTCGCCCCAGTGGCGCCAGCACCCCGCGAGGCGGTGGATGACCTGGCGCGCCGACTTCTCCGGGCCGGTAAGGGGTCTGCCGTCCGTAGCAACGACGGCCTTGCCGTCGGCGCCGACCACTGGCACACCGGCCTTCCGGAAGTACTTCGACACCATGATGTCGGTCGCGAGCTGCGACCAGGTCGCGGGGACCTCGGCGTCGTCCATCTGGAAGACGACGGAGCCGTCGGGGTTGGAGATCTTGCTGGAGCGCTTGACCCACTGCACTGAAGCGAAGGGGTCGGACCCGACCTTTGTAAATTTGCGGTTGATCTTCATGGGTGCACCGCCAGTTCGCCAGAGGTCTGCTTCTTCGTCATTGACAGCCGATTCGAAACCTCAACTCTTGCCAAACCATGCCAAGTTGTGACGTTGTCAAAGTTCCTGTAGAGACAGTCGCAACCCAGCCAGTTCAGTGCCAGCGATTCGTCCCGAGCGTACCCCCCCTGAATCAGCGTCTGGAGAACATACTCGTCAGCCAAATCGGACTTCGCGCTCGCCGAGTCAATGCTCTGTGAGGTCCAATGCCACATCAGCCGTACGGGTCCGGCGCCGGCACGGCGCGCCATAAAGGCAACGCAAGGCGCGGTGGACAGGTGGACAATTCGAATGAGGGCGGTCGAAATGCTGACGTTCGCCTCTTTCGCCAGCTTCACGACTGTGGAGACAGAATACGCATCACCTACTCTGCTCTGCACAAACCACGCGGGAAGTAGGAGTATGCCCGCGATCTGATTTGCCAGTGTCTCCTCATTGAGACCCTCTGCGACATGCGCGAATCGCCTGAACCTCTTGTAGTCCTCAGAGTCCTTCTCGCATAGCAGTTTCGCGATGATCAGATGCCCAATCTCGTGTGCAATCGAAAATCGCTTGCGGACCTCCGGCGAGTCCGATTTTATCCGAATGAGGTACCCCTCACTGTCGCGCTCAACGCTCCCTTCGTCGTGCAGTTGTTCGTACTGGATTCTCGCACCGAGGCTCGTTGCAAGGCGATCCAGATTTGTCGGTACGGAGTCACACCCCACCTCGTAGAGCCTGTGCGCGCACACTTGTTCGAGATACAGCGCTACCTCGCGAGCTCTCACGCGTGGTCTCCTCTCGTTGTGCGATTGGCCCGAGACCACATCTGGACGATGTCTGCCTCCGATAGACGGAACACCGCCTCGGGCGAGCCCTTGGGCCCGGAAGTCGCCAAGCGATTGCGACCGTTACGAGGACCGGCGGTTGCAAGGAAGCGTTCGAAGCGAGCGCCGATCTCGATCTTCACGAGCCTGTATTCGGCGACGTTGGCTTTGGGCACGGTCTGAACAAGGACCGAGGCGGCGTGATCCTCCGCCCTTTCTAGCGAAGCGGTGAAAAGGGTACGCTCCGCCAATTCTGAGCGCTGCTCGTCCACGATGAGGTCAAGCGGCGTCTCGATGTAACGACCAAGCCTGAACAGGCGACGGATCGGAATCTCGGTTTCGTTCAGGTGACCGGCCTCGAGCTGTCGAAGCCAGGCCGAATCGGTCTCCATGACAGACGCCGCTTCCTCAAGTTCGAGCCCAGCGGCGTTACGAAGCCTCCATACCCGCTCAGCGACCCCATGTACGTTTCGCATTCTCGCTCTGCGGGCTAGCCGGGCGACAGCAGGTTGCCTTCTCTGAATCGCCTGCCTTCGAATCTCCAACTCGGAGACAACCGGAATCCCGCGGGAGGCGATGACGGAATCGCGGTCCAGCCCTAGCTCGATGCCAACTGAAGCAATCGCTAGGTCGGCACCGTTCGATTCGCCCGTCCGAACAGCTCTCGCGATAGTGCAGAAATCGACACCACTCCGTTCGATGGCACCGACGAGATCGGGGTGCGTAGCGATGACTCGCAGAATGTCTGAAGCCGTGATGATCTCGTTCGACGTCATCGAAAGGCCTTCCCCTAGTCCACCTTCGGCAGCGTCAGCCCGGCCTGGTCCTGGTACTTCCCGCCCTTGTCCGCGTAGCTCCGTTCGCACACCCGCTCCCCGCGCAGGAACACAAGCTGCGCGATGCCCTCCTTGGCGTAGATCCTGGCGGGGAGGGGCGTGGTGTTCGAGATTTCCAGGGTCACGCGGCCGCGCCACTCGGGCTCGAGCGGGGTGACGTTCACGATGATGCCGCAGCGGGCGTAGGTGCTCTTGCCGACGCAGACGACCAGCACATCCCGCGGGACCTCGATGTGCTCGACGGTCTCGCACAGGGCGAAGCTGTTGGGCGGGATGATGACGTGGTCGCAGCCGAGCTGGTCGCAGTCGACCTCGACGAAGAGGTCGTCCGTGAAGTTCTTCGGGTCCACCACCGTGATGCCGCCGGTGCGGGGGGTGGGGGTGAAGATCTTGAAGCGGGCGCCGACGCGGACGTCGTAGCCGTAGCTGGAGAGGCCGTAGCTGATGCGGCCCGGGCGCTTGACGGAGGCCTCGAAGGGCTCGATGCGGACCTCGTCGCGGATCTGGCTGTCGCAGAGGACTCCCACCGGTCTGCCTTCCTCTTTGGGCGGCGCGAAGCCCCGTGGGGCGGCGCTGGTTGCGGTACCCATCCAAAATCCTATCGCTTACTGACCGACCCCACCATCTCAGACCCCCTGACTTGGACGACGGGGGGCAGCATACCACTACCCATCGTGGATTCAATGGGTCTTCTCCACAAAACAGAGTGTAGGCGCTGTGGGAAGGCTGTCGCCTGAATCCAAGCGGTGGAAGGATCGGATGTTAGCGCCAGATTAATTATGCGCGTTGGGCGCGGGCGGGCCCAGACAGGCCCCGCTGTCCCCGGGTGAGCACGGTGGAGAACTTGTCTGTCGGGGGTGCGAAAGGGCTGACGAGGCCGCCGCTGAGCCCAACCGGTCGTGGGCGGGCGCCGAGGGCGCAAGTCGCGGTGGCGCAGTAGACTGGGCTTGGCCTCTGGATGGGGCCCAAGCGGCGAGCCGGGATCGGACGGGCAACGAAGATGTGCCCATGCCAACCCCCAACCGCCCCACCCCCCGGAAGGAAGACACCGTGATCGTGAGCACCCATCGCCGGCCCGGCGTGGCCCTGATTTCGGCCCTGTGCATCCTGGGCATCGCCCTGGGGGCGTGCAAGGGCCAGCCCCGGACAGCGCGGCGCGTGGACCCGCCGGTGGTGCGCGATGTGCCGGCGGTCCTGCGGGGCACGGTGGGCTCGATGGCGACGATCGAGCGGGCGCGGCCGTCGCTGGTCTCGGGGTACGGGCTGGTGGTCGGGCTGAACGGCACGGGCGGCGGGGACCTGGACCCGGGCCTCTCGGTCACGATGGAGCGGATGCTGGGGCTGAACGGGATCAGCAAGAACAACGACGCCCTGCGCGGGACGCCCCTGCAGGGGATGGGGCCGCGCGAGGTGCTGCGCTCGCGGGACATCGCGGTGGTGGTGGTGTACGCGGCGATCATCCCGGGGTCGCCGGCGGGGGCGCCGTTCGACGTGTACGTGTCGGCGGTGAACCGCTCGCCGGACCTGTCGCTGGAGGGCGGGACGCTGTGGACGACGGACCTGCAGATGGGCCCGCCGACGGAGTTCGGGCAGATGCGGACACGGGGGATCGCGCAGGCGCGGGGGCCGGTGTTCATCAACCCCTTCGCGGAGCCGGGGGCCCGGGACGGGTACAGCCGCGCCGACGGACGGGTGCTCTCCGGGGGCGTGGTGACCAACCCGGTGCCGATGCAGCTGGTGCTGGACAACGAGAGCCACAGCGGGGCGCGCTCGCTGGCGGAGGCGATCAACGAGCGGTTCCCCGAGCAGCCGGGGGAGGGGCCGACGGCCCGTGGGCGGACGGCGCGGATCATCGACCTCACCGTGCCGGCGGCGTACCGCGAGCGGACGGCGGAGTTCATGGGCCTGCTGACGCACATCCAGACCGACACGCGGGCGCCGCAGGAGTACGCCCGGCGCTACGTCGAGGCCCTGCGCTCGCAGCCGGAGCTGGCGGAGGACCTGACGTGGTGCCTGCGGTCCCTGCCCCAGAAGGCGGCCCTGCCGTTCCTGCGGCCGCTCTACGACGACGCGGAGATCACGCCGCGGATGGCGGCCCTGCGGGCGGGGGCGTCGCTGGGCGACCCGCTGGCGGGGCCGTCGCTCAAGCAGATGGTGAAGGACGGCCCGCCCTCGCTGCGGGCCGAGGCGATCGAGCTCCTGGGGGGCCTCTCGGCGGGGCCGACGGTGGACATGGCGCTGCGGGAGCAGCTCTCGTCGGAGACGCTGAGCATCCGCGTGGCCGCGTACGAGGCCCTGGCGGACCGGGCGGAGCTGGCGAACATCCAGCGGCTGCTGGCGTCGCGCGATCAGGGGGCGGCGGTGGACCAGGGGCGGCTGCTGGCGGCGCGGTCGCAGCTGAATATCGCGGGTGATGTGCCGCAGGGCGTGCGGCGGCGGGTGGTCGCGGGGAAGTTCATCCTGGACCTGGTGCCCGGGGGGAAGCCGCTGGTGTACGTCACCCAGCAGGGCCGGCCGCGGATCGTGCTCTTTGGCGATGCGCTGGAGGTGATGCGCCCGGTGACGGTCTCGGCGTGGCCGGGTGTGCCGGAGCCGGGCAAGCCCGGGGCAGCGCCGGCGGCGCCGACCGTGCCGACGCTGTCGCGGCTGATCCTGGTGGCGGAGTCGGCGAGCGACCAGCCGCGGATCATGTACCGGACGCCCGACCGGACGACGCTGGAGGGGCGGACGGAGCCGGGGCGGCTGCTGACGAGCAAGGTGAGCGAGAGGGTGCCGGAGCTGATCGAGTTCATGGCGCACGCGCCGTCGCCGGAGGACCCGCGTCCGGGGTTGGGGATGAGTTATTCGGAGCTGGTGGGCGCGCTGTACGCGTTCCAGCGGGGGGGGGCGATCACGGCCCCGTTCGCCGTTGAGGACGATGTGCTGCGGGCGCGGTTGATGCAGGCGGCCAACCGGGTGGAGGTGGCGGAGCGCCCGGAGACGGCGGCGGAGGCGGAGAAGCTGCGGGTGTACAACCCGGTGGCGAACCCCGAGCCCCGCGAGGCGCCGAGGCCGGCGGAGAACGGGTCGCTGGTGGTCCCGCTGGACCCGCCGAGCACGAAGAAGAAGTAGCCCGGGAACCCCTAAACTTGTGCATTGTCGGCACTCGCCCCCGCGGGTCGATATCTTCTGGCGGCCTGGAGGCCAGGGATTCGGCCTCCGGCTGGTGTCCGCGGCTGGGCGTCGGCTCGGAGAGCCGGACCACCGGGGCGACATGGAGGTTGCCGTACCGATGCGTCTTCGCAAGCTCACACTGAACGGGTTCAAGTCGTTCGCCGACCCCACGGAGTTCACCTTCGACGAGGCGGTGATCGGCGTGGTGGGGCCCAACGGGTGCGGCAAGAGCAACATCGTGGACGCGGTGAAGTGGGTGCTGGGGGAGCGCTCCAGCAAGAGCCTGCGCGGGAAGGAGATGATCGACGTCATCTTCGCCGGGTCGGCGGGGCGGAAGCCCAGCGGGCTGGCGAGCGTGACGCTCTCGTTCGACAACCCGGTGGTGAACGCCGGGGCGGCGATGGTGGAGCTGCAGTACGGGGATAACCCGGAGATCGGCGCCGAGGGCTTGGTTGACGAGGCGAAGAGGGGAACAGATGAAGAGGCGAATGACGCGGGGGCGCCCGCGGCCCCGTCAGCCGCTCACCGGCTCGGCTCTTCACCTGCTCGGGCCGCCTCCGCCCGGCGTCGCGGCCTGCCGATCGACGCCGACGTCGTGGAAGTCGAGCGCCGCCTCTACCGCGACGGGACGAGCAAGTACCTGATCAACGGTCGGATCGCGCGGCTGAGGGACATCCGCGACCTGTTCCTGGACACGGGCATCGGCGCCGACGCCTACTCGATCATCGAGCAGGGGAAGGTGGACGCGATGCTCCTGGCGAGCCCGCAGGAGCGGCGGGTGATCTTCGAGGAGGCCGCGGGCATCGCGCGGTACAAGCAGAGGCGGATCGAGAGCCAACGGAAGCTGGAGAAGGCGCAGGCGAACCTGTCGCTGACGCGCGAGCAACTGGCGAGCACGGAGCGGCGGCTGCGGATCGTGCGGGGGCAGGCGGCCAAGGCGCGGAAGTTCAAGGAGCTGGACAGCGAGCTGCGGGGGGTGCGGCTGGCGCTGGCGTTCGAGGCGTACGACGACCTCCGGCAGCGGCTGGATGGGCTGACCAGCCGCCTGAGCGGGCTGGAGGCGACCCGGGACGAGGCCACGGGGCGGGTCGCGGCGGTCGAGACGGCCAAGCAGGAGGCGGAGCTGGCGCGGCACGAGCTGCTCCAGCGGCACAAGCTGCTGGATGAGCAGAAGATGGCCGCGCGGCACGCGGAGCACTCCGCGTGGCAGCGCAAGACGATGGCGGAGCGGGCGCTCGAGGATGCCCGCCTGCAACTGGTGGCGGACGAGTCGCGGCTGGTCGAGATCGAGAGCCGGATCGCGGGGCTGGAGAAGGCGGCCGAGGAGCAGCGGCAGCAGATCGCCCAGGCCTCGGAGCGGCTGGCGGAGACCGAGCGGCAGGCGGAGGCGGCGGGAGCCCAGCGGGCGGCGGTGCTGGAGGAGCGGGCGGAGAAGCAGGGCTCGCTGGCGGAGCGGCGGGCGGCGGCGGTGAACATCGACCGGGAGCGGGCGGCGCTGCTGGCGTCGGTGGAGGCGGAGCGGCGGCGCGAGGAGTCGCTGCGCGAGCAGGGGGCGAAGGTGGAGGAGCGGCGGGCGGCGCTCGGGGCCGACCTGGCGCGGGCGCACTCGGGGCGAGAGAGCCTCGCCCGGGCGCTCGAGGAGCGGCGCGGGCGGGCCGCGGGCCTGGAGCGCGAGCTGGCACAGAAGGACGCCGCGGCCGCGAGCCTGTCCCGTGAGCGCCGCGACCTGGCGGGCCGGGTGTCGTCGCTGGAGCAGGCGTTCCTGAAGCTCGACAGCCGGCGGGCGGCCCTGCAGGAGATGGTGGAGACGCGGGCGGGGCTGGATGATGCCGTGCGGGCGGCCCTGGAGGCCAAGGAGGCGGGGACGGGCTTCGCGGGCGTGATCGCGCCCCTGGCGGACCTGATCGAGACGGGGCGGGAGCACGCCGCGGCCGTAGAGGCGGCGCTGGGGCCGGCGCTGCAGGCGCTGGTGGTGCCGACGATCGCGGAGGTGCCCTCGCGGGAGGAGCTGGCGGGCCTGCCGGGGCGGGTGATGTTCGTGCCGCTGGCGGGGCTGAGCGAGCGGGGCCCGCAGGCGACGCCGGCGCACCGCTGGCGCGAGGACCCGCCGGAGCCGGCGTTCGTGGACGGCGTGCGGGTGGTGCCGGTGCGGATGCTGGTGCGGCCGGCGGCGCCCCAGGATGCGGCCTCGGCGGTGGCGGGGCTGATCGAGCGTCTGCTGGGGGCGACCTACCTCGTCGAGAGCCTGGATTCGGCGCTGATGCTGGCGGCGCTCTCGCCGGGGTCGCGGTTCGTGACGCGGGATGGGGCGGTGATGGAGCCGGACGGGCGGATCGTCGCCGGGCCGCTCTCGGCGAAGTCGGAGTCGGGCGTGCTGCAGCGCCGGTCGGAGCTGGCGGAGCTGGAGATGCAGGCGGCGTCGCTGGGGGCGGAGCTGGCGGCCGAGCGGGCGCAGCTCCAGGGTGTCGATGCCGAGGTGAGCGCGATCAGCGGGCAGCAGTCGGACCTGCGGTCGCGGCTGGCGGGCGAGCAGCGGGCGCTCGTGGGCGAGCAAGCGCGGGCCGAGCAGCTGGCGGGCGAGGTGCAGCGGCTGTCGCGCGACGATGCGGACCTGGCGGATGAGTCGCGGCAACTGGCGTCGCGGCTGTGCGGCATGGAGGAGGAGCGGGCCCGGCTGCGGGAGCGGATCGAGAAGCTCTCGCGCCTGCACGACGAGCAGGCGGGGCTGGTGGCGACGCTGGAGCGGGAGCTGACGGAGATCGGGGTGCGGGCCGAGCAGGCGGCGGAGCGGATCACGGCGCTGCGGGTCGAGGCGGGGCGGCTTGCCGAGCAGGCGGGGCAGGCCCGGCGCGAGCACCGGCGGCTGGAGCTGGCCATCGAGGGCGCGGGGCGCGAGCAGCGCGACCTGGCCCGCGTGCTGGAGCAGGCGCGGGCGCGCCTGACCGAGCACGAGCGGACCATCGCGGCGGCGGCGGAGCAGATCCGCGAGTCGGGCGCGGAGGCGGTGCGGCTGGAGGCCCTGGCGGGCGAGGCGCAGGCGGGGATGGAAGAGGCGAACGCGGCCGTGACCATGCTGGGGGAGCAGCTGAACCTGGCGAGGGTGCGGGCCCAGCAGGTGGAGCGCGACTGGCACGCGCTGGAGGTTTCGCGGCGCGAGCTGGAGGTGAAGCGCGAGAACCTGGAGGAGCGGACCCAGCAGGAGCTGGAGCTCGACCTCGCGTGGGAGTACCCGGATTACCGCCGCCTGCTCGAGTCGGGCGGCGTGGCCCGCATCGACACGGCGGCCGCCGCGGCCGAGGCGGACCTGCTGCGCGACCAGATCAAGGCCCTGGGCAACGTCAACCTCGAGGCGCTCGACGAGGAGGGGCAGCTGGAGCAGCGGAACGAGGAGCTGATCCGGCAGGTGGCGGACATCGACGACGCGGCGACGAAGCTGACGGAGCTGATCGAGACGCTGAACGCCGCGAGCAAGGAGCGGTTCGGGGAGATCTTCGCCCGGATCCAGGAGCACTTCGCCGGGCCGTCGGGCATGTTCCGCAAGCTCTTCGGCGGCGGGAAGGCGGAGGTCCGCCTGATGCCGCTGATCAAGGAGGTCGAGACGGCCGAGGGCACGAGGCGCGTCGAGACCGACGAGGTGGACCTGCTGGAGTCGGGGATCGAGGTCATCGCCCGCCCGCCGGGCAAGGAGCCGCGCTCGATCAGCCAGCTCTCCGGCGGCGAGAAGACGCTGACGGCGGTGGCGCTGCTGCTGGCGATCTTCCAGAGCAAGCCGAGCTGCTTCTGCATCCTGGATGAGGTGGATGCGGCCCTGGATGAGAGCAACGTGAGCCGCTACTGCGGCGTGGTGCGCGAGTTCACCACCCACAGCCATTTCATCGTGATCACGCACAACAAGAAGACGATGCAGGCGGCCGACCGGCTCTACGGCGTGACGATGCAGGAGCGGGGCGTGAGCACGCGGGTGAGCGTGAAGTTCGAGCAGGTCGCGAAGGACGGGTCGATCGCGGCGGCACCCGCCGTAGGCGCGACACGGGCTCCGGCGCTTCCTGAGGACGCGGCCCGCACGAACGGTGACGCCTCGGCCAACGGCGAGGGCGAGACCACGCCACGCCGGGAAGTCCTTCGCCGTGCCCTCGCCGGAATGCGCGACAGTGCGCCGGCCGAAGCCTGATCCCGCTACGGGCCCGCGGGCGGCTTGCTCTCGCGGCTCATCTCGTCGCGGAACTTGATGATCGCCCCCACCGCCTCGTCGCAGGCCTTGGCCGCGCGGCTGCCGCCCTGGTTGCAGACGACCAGCACGGCGAAGTCCTTCTCCGGGGCGATCCACACGACGGCGAACCACATCGTGTTGCTGCCGGAGTGGGTCAGCACGGTCCCCCTCGGCGCTGAGCCGTCCGGCGCCTTGTCGCCCTTCGCCCACGGGCGCGTGCCCAGGCCCCAGCCCATCGCGTACTGCTCGCTCCCCGGGCCGGCGGCGGGCTCGTGCAACATCCGGAAGGTCTCGGACTTCAGGAAGCCCGACCCGCCGCGGAGGCCCGCGAGGTGCATCGAGATGTACCGCGCCCAGTCCTCCAGCGAGCAGTGGACGATCCCGGCGGGGCCGATCGCCACCGGGTTGTCCGCGCTCGGCGACGGCTCGACGGCCTTGCCCGCGGCGGTGTGGCCGCGGGGCTGGTCGGGCACCTCGGGCCTGCCCGGGGCGCCGAAACCGGCCGAGGGCATGCGGAGGGGCAGGAAGAGCCGCTCGCGCATCAGGTCCTCCCAGGCGCGGCCGGCCGCTTCCTCGGCCATGGCGCCGGCGATGGCGAAGCCGCCGTTCGAGTAGGTGTAGACGCCCGGCTTGCCCGGCGGGCGCTTGAGGACGCCCCGAACCAGCTCCATGCGCGCTTCCCGCGGCGTGCCCTTGAACTGCCAGAGCCTGCCCCACAGGCCGTCCGCGTCGAGATTGGCGGGCGCGCCGCCGCGGTTGGTGAGCAGCTCCCGGAGCGTGACCGGCCGCCAGCCCTCCTGCATGTCCACATCCTTGAAGACCTCGCCGACGGTGCTCTCCCAGCGGAGGGTCCCATCCTCGACGAGTGTGGCGATCATGGCGGCGGTCATGGCTTTGGTGTTGGAGCCCAGGTGCCACAGGTCGCTGGTGGTGGCCCGGGCGCCTTCCCCCTCCTTGCGGACGCCGGTGGCGCCGATGGCGACGACCTTCCCGCCGGAGACGAGCGCCCCCGCCATGGCGGGGACCTTCGCCCCGGCGCGGATCGGCTCGAGGATGCCGGAGAGGTCTCGGGGACCGGCGCGGCCGGGCTCGGCGGCGGGCTGCGGCTGGCGGGGCTCGGCGCAGCGCGCCGGGTCGGGCCTGAGCGCGAACGCCGCCGCCTTGGCCGCGCGGGCGACCACGATCAGGGCGACGAGGACCAGCAGCCACTTGAGCACAGCGCCCCGTCTCCTCAATGAACCCGGCATCGCTCGACCCTTCAGGGACACCCCGCGGCGTATTTGGTAAGAAAGCACCCGAAGTCCTGCACGTTCAGGACCGGGGGCGTGGTGCTCTGATCGCAGTTGGCGTAGGCGTTGCCCGCGGCGTAGCGCGTGAGGTAACACCCGAAGTCCTGCACGTTCAGGACCGGGGGCGTCGTGCTCTGGTCGCAGTTGGGGTAGCACCCGCCGCCCGTGCCGCCGCTCCCGTTGAGCACGAAGGGGAAGTCCTGCGCGAGCTGGCTGGTCCCGTCCACGACGTTGCGCCAGAAGCCGACGGCCGGCGGGATGTAGACGGCGTTGGCCCCGGGCTTCTGGAGCTGCCCGACGAGGGTGACCGGGACCACGTTGCCCACCCCGGCGAGGCCCCAGTCGAACCAGTACTCGCCGGCCTCCAGCGTGGTGTTGACGGCGATGCGGACGGCCCACACGCGCCGGGTCAGCTCCGGCAGCGCGTTGTGAGCGCGGTAGACATCCTGGAGCGTGGCGGAGACGAAGCGGTTGGTCACGGTGTTCCCGAAGATCACCGCCGAACCGGTCTGCCCCGGGTTGCCGTTCCAGACCTGCAGCGTCGCCGTGGTGAAGGGGCTGGGGCCGCCGGGCCAGTTGCTGACGTAGGCGAACACGTCGATCGACTGCACCTGGGTCGAGCCGGCGAGCGTGACGTTGTCGGCGTACCGCGGGCCCACGAAGCCCAGCGTGTTGTTGCCGACTTGGAGCTCGCTCCACTGGGCGCCGGCCGGCGCGGGGGCGCCGTTGCTCAGGGCCGCGCCGGTGGCGAACCCACCGTTGCTGTAAATCTGTTGGGCGGTCGCGGCGCTGCCCGCGACCAGTGTGGTGGCCAGCGCGGCCGCGGTGTATGAGTGCATCCCACGCGCTCCGGGCGTTCGGCCGTCGCGTGCCTCCGGCGCGCTACCGGCCAACCCTCGTGCGGCCCTCCCTGCCGGGTGGGCATACTACCGGGGCGTGTGAGGCGGCGAAACGGGGGCCCGCCGATCCCGAATACCATGGGTGGATGCCCCTGCGGAACTGGCGACGTAAACGTTTGCGGGCCAAGGCCTTCCCGGCGGCGTGGCGGGCCCTGCTGGAGCGGCGGCTCCCCTACTACCGCTGCCTCCCCGAGTCCGACCGGCGCGAGCTGGAGGGGCACACGCGGGTGCTGCTGGCCGAGAAGTACTACGAGGGGTGCGCGGGGCTGACGCTGACCGACGAGGTCCGCGTGCTCATCGCGGCGCAGGCGGCGGTGCTGCTCCTGCACCGCGACACGAACTACTACCCCGGCGTCTCGACGATCCTGGTCTACCCCGCGGCGTACCTGGCCCAGATGCGGGCGGTGGGCCCGGCCGGGATCGTGACCGAGGGCGCTGCGTGGCGCGCGGGCGAGTCGTGGCACACGCCGGGCGGGCGCCAGCCGGTGGTCGTTTCGTGGCGCGATGTGCAGGCCGGCGCCGCCGACCCCGGCGATGGGTCCAACGTCGTGTTCCACGAGTTCGCCCACCAGCTCGACGGCGAGACGGGCGCGGTCGATGGCGCGCCGCTTATGGGCTCGAGGGAGCACGCCGAGGAGTGGGCACGCGTGATGTGGCGCGAGTACCACGCGCTCGGCGCCGACCTCCGGAGCGGCCGGCCCACGCTCCTCTCGCCGTACGCGGCCACGAGCCCGGCGGAGTTCTTCGCGGTCCTCACCGAGGTGTTCTTCGAGCGCGGGCGCGAGCTGCGGGAACGGCACCCGGAGGCGTACCGCCTCATGGCCCGATACTTCCGGCAGGACCCCGCCGCGCTGGCGTGCGGGGAGACGCCGTGCCGCGAGTCCCGGGCCCCGGCGGCCTGAGGGGGCCGGGGCCGCACGGCCCCACCGCCCCCCGCGGGGAACCGCGAACCCGGCCGTGCATTCACGCGAATCTGAGGTACGCTCCCGCCGCGACAGGCAAGGAGCCGGGAGGGGCCGGGCCCGGTCACGGGGCGAACACGGAGCACAGACCGATGCGTTGCACTATGGCTGCACTGGGGGCGGGCGCGGTCCTCCTGGCGGCGGCGGGTTCGCCCGCCGACGTGGTCACGCTCGGCGCTTCGCGGGACACCACGATCTTCCTGGACCTGCCGAGCAACAGCAACGGCGCCGGGCCGGGCTTCCACTGCGGGGCCAACAACCTGCCGGCGGTCAGGAGGGCGCTGATCGCCTTCGACATCGCCGGCGCGGTGCCCGCCGGGGCGACCATCGACAGCGTCACGCTCCGACTGAACATGTCGAGCCTGCAGACCGCGCTCAGCACCGTCTCCCTGCACACGGTCGCCGGCGCGTGGGGCGAGGGGGCGTCGAACGCCGGCCCCAGCGGGGGCACCGGCGCGCCGGCCCAGCCGGGGGATGCCACCTGGCTCGACCGCGTCTTCGGCGTGACGCCCTGGGCGAGCGCCGGCGGCGACTTCAACCCCCTCGCGAGCGCGGCGATCCCGGTGACCAGCGCCGGGCTCTACACGTGGACCACGCCGCTGATGGGCGCGGATGTGCAGGCGTGGCTCGATGCACCCGGCTCCGCCGACGGCTGGCTGCTGATGGGGACCGAGACGACGGCGCAGACCGCCAAGCGGTTCGACTCCCGCGAGCACTCCAACCCGGCCCTGCGGCCGGCGCTGGAGGTGCACTACACGCCCATCCCGGCGCCGGGGGCGCTGGCCCTTGCGGGGCTTGCGGGCGCGCTCGCGGCCGGGCGATGGCGGAGATAGCCGTCAGCCCCGCATCAGGTCGCCCACCAGCGCCGCCAGCAGCGCCACATCCCGCGTGTCCAGGATGCGGCGGATGCGGGCGTCGTTCGCGTCCGCCCGCTCGAGGAGCGTCGCCACGCGCTTCCAATGCCGCTCGCGGGCCTTGTCGTCGGCGGCCACCGCCAGCTCGGAGGTGAGCTCCTGGAGCTGGGTGAGCGTCCGCGTGTCCAGGTGCTCGTAGTGCCGCCGGACGATGCCCTGCTGGTGCCGGGAGAGGTGCTGCCCCTTCGCCACGTGCGCCCCCGCGTTCAGGCGAACGACGAGTAGAACCACAGGATGCACATCCCCAGCACCAGCGCCGCCAGGACGGCGACGGCGACCATCGCCACCGGCTCGTCGCTGGCGCCGGGCGCTGCCTCGTGGACCTCGGCGTGGTGGCCCGCGCTGGGGTCGGGCGTGGGGTGCTGTCCGTGCGCGTGCGTGTCCATGGCGAACCTCCTGCGGTCCCATTGTAACACGGCGGGGCGGTGCGCATGGACACGGACGGCGGCGGCCCGGGCACACCCCGGCCCGATAGGATCACGCGATGAAGCAGCTTCGGTCCATCGTCGTCGGCGTCGACTTCACCCCCTGCTCGGCCACCGCCCTCGGGCAGGCGGTCCGCCTCGCACGCGGGGGCGGCGGGGCGGCCAGAGTCCGCGCGGTGCACACCATCGAGACCCTGGTGCTCGAGGAGGTCGCCGAGATCATGCCCCCCACGGCGGTGGCGATCGTCGATTCCGTGAAGGCCGACGCGCAGCAGGCCTGGAACGAGTTCGCCCCCGGCGTGGACAAGTCCGGCGTCGAGTTCCTCGTCCTGGTCGGGAACCCCCTGGCCGAGATCCTCGCCCAGTCGCGCGGGGCCGACCTGCTGGTCCTGGGCACGCACGGCACCTCCCCCGAGTCGCAGGGGACGGGCACCCTGGCGACCCGCTGCGTCCGCAAGGCCCCCACCCCCGTGCTGCTCGTCCGGCGCTCCCAGACCGGCCCCTTCCGCGGCGTGGTCGCGGCGGTGGACTTCTCCGAGACCTCGCGGCTGGCCCTGGAGGCCGCGGCCGAGGTCGCGGTCGGCGACGGGGCGGCGCTGCACATCCTGCACGTCTTCGAGGCCCCGTGGAAGCGGCTGCACTACCGCTCCCCGACGCCCGAGGCGGCGCGGGATTTCCAGAAGCAGTACTCCGACATCCTGGCCCGGCGGCTGGAGGGCTTCGCGCAGGATGTGACGTCGCGCCCGGAGGTCGCCCGCCTGGGGCCGAAGTTCCATCTGGTCGAGAGCACCAGCCACGGCGTGGGGGCGGTGGAGTTCATCCAGAAGCACGGGTGCGACCTGGCGTGCCTGGGGACGCGCGGGCGGACCAACCTGCGGGATGTTCTGCTGGGGAGCACGGCGGAGCGGATCGTGCGGCAGGCGCCGTGCTCGATCCTCGCCGTGAAGCCGCCGGACCAGCAGCCGGGGCAGGGCGAATAACCATGTTGGTGGCTGGTCGGCGTCGGCCGCCGGGGCCCGGGCGGGCCCCCGCGGGCGGAAGATAGCGCTTGGCGGGTGCGCGGATTGCGGGTAACCTCCATCGGTCGGCGCTGAGAGGGGTGTTCTTATCCTGGCGGATTTCGGCGCCTCATCCGAGAGGAGCACCATGCGGGCACCCTTCGCGTCCCCCGCCCCCGCGTGCGTTCATCCGCGTCGGGCACCGTCGCCGGCGTTCACGCTGATCGAGCTGCTGGTGGTGATCGCGATCATCGCGCTGCTCATCGGCATCCTGCTGCCGGCGCTGGCGCAGGCGCGGGAGGCGGGCCGGGCGGTCCGCTGCCTGGCGAACAACAAGCAGATCGCCGCCGGCTACAACATCTACGCGCACGACTTCAAGGGCCGGATCTGGGAGGCGGGGACCAACACGCCGGTCTACCGCTTCTGGTACGCCCAGCCGAAGAACCCGACGCAGGCGATCTCCGGGGCCAACCCGGCGGTGGCCGGGCCGGCCTTCGGCTACCTGAGCGACGTGGACAAGATCTTCGAGTGCCCGACCAACAAGCGCCGGACGCCGCTGCGCGACGTGGCCGACCTCTCGGCCGACCCGTTCTGGAGCACGCCCTCGGGCATCCTCCAGCGGGAGCTGTTCAACCTGTTCCTCTCCTCGCGGGCGATGAACTTCGACTACACGATGACCACCGGCGCCAGCGGGGCGCGGCTGGACTCGCCCATCCGGGTGGCGTGGGACACGCGCTGCACGCAGCTGGTGGGGACGGCCGCCCGCTCGCAGCCGCCGCCGGCCGGCCTGCGCACGCTGCGCGCGCTCCCCGTGTACGCCGAGGAGGACACGCGCTGGCACAACTCCTCGACGCCGGACGGCATGTGGAGCAACTGGGACCAAGTGACCGCGCGCCACTCGCGCAAGGGGCACATGGCCTTCCTCGACGGCTCGGTCGAGCTGATGGGCTTCCCCATCGGGCGTGATCCGAACACGCAGAGCGATATCGGCGACTTCACCGCGCAGGATGTCTGGGCCAAGGGGCGCGCCGGGTTCTGGTACCAGGTCGCGCCGAGCTGGCCCGCCAACCCCCGCCCCTTCGGGTGGTTCGACCTGCCCCGCTGAGCGGGGACGCCGCTACCGGCACCCGGCCGCGTACTTCGTCAGGAAGCACCCGAAATCCGCCACGTTCAGGACCGGCGGCTGCGTGCTGTCGTCGCAGTTGGCGTAGGCCTCGCCCGCGGCGTACCGGGTCAGGAAGCACCCGAAATCCGCCACGTTCAGGACCGGCGCCTGCGTGCTGTCGTCGCAGTTGGGGTAGCAGGGGGGCGGGCCGCCGCCGCTGACGATGACCATGTCCTGCACGAGCCCCAGGCCGGAGGTCATCCAGAACTCCGGGTCCGTGCCGTCGAGGTTGGCGCGGAAAATGGCGCCGACGGTCGGCTCCTCGCCGAAGTCCTGCCCCCAGTAGACCTTTCCGTTCGCGAGATCGAGGGCGATCCCGCGCGGGTCCTGCCCGCCGAGGTCGGTGTAGAGGGTCTGCATGCCCGAGCCGTCGAGGTTGGCCCGCCGCACCACGTTCAGCACGTGGTCCGTCCAGTAGACCTTCCCCCCGGCGGGGTCGATCGCGATCGAGGTCGGTTTCCCCGCGCCCTGCACGGCGATGGTCTGGTTCGTCCCGTCCAGGTTGGCCTTGATGATCCGGCCCGTGCTGGCCGTCTGCGAGGTCGTCCAATAGATGGAGCCGCCGGGCACGTCGAGCGCCAGCCCCCGGAAGAACACGCTGCTGGCCACCATGAACGGGCTGCTCCCATCCAGCCCGGCGGTGGAGACGCCCTCGTCCGAGTCGCCCCAGAACATGCGCGAACCCTGGAGGTCCAGCCGCAGCCCGGCCGGGAAGATCAGCCCCGCCGTGATCAGGTCCTGCGATCCGGTGCCGTCCAGGTTGCAGCGGGCGATCTTGAAGTTGTTCACATCCGTCCAGTAGACCTTCCCCCCCGCCACATCCACGTCGATCGCCCGCAGCCCGCCGCCGGTCGTGATCACCGTCTCCAGCCCCGTCCCGTCCACGTTCACCTTCCGGATCGACCCGTCGTCGAACGTCGGGATGAAGATGTCCGCGAAGTAGATGGTCTGGGCCGACGCCGGCGCGGCCGCGAGGCCGGCGAAGAGGGCAAGACCGGCGGCCAGGTTTGTCGAACGGCTGAGCATCACACACCTCCGGGTTGAAATCGGCGCCACCGCCCACCGCCCCGGATGGACCGGAGCGACAGCGCGGCCTCCCCACGGCTCATCGCCGCGCGGCGACAAGTCCTTGCAGAACAGCGTACTCGAACACCTCAGGCCTCCAAGACCTTTTTCAAACTATCGAGCCGGCCGCGCCAGAACCGCTTCATGCGGTCCCCCGCCGCCGCGGATGGGAGTTTCGTGTGGTTGAGCGAGACCTGCGACTTCCCCTCGCCCTTGGCGTAGAAGTTAGCGTCCACACTCGTGGGTCCGTCGGCCTTCGACGCGTCCCAGGTGATCCGCATCGACTTGTTGGCGGTCACCCGCCGCACCTCGAGGTCGGCGTCGGGGAGCCATCGCTCGCGGAGCTTCGCGTCGGCCCAGGCGCGGTAGAGCCGCGCCACCGGCACGTTCACGGTCTTGTTCCCGCTGATGGTGAACCCGTCGGGACGCTGGTGGCGCGCGCGCAGGCCGCGGGCCTGCTCGTAGCCCACCGTGACCATCTGGCTCCACCAGTCGCCGACGCCGTGCTTCGCGCTCACGAGCCGGGCGATCTCCGGGTGACCGAGTTTCGCGGCGCCGTCGCGGTCGAGGATGCGCACCCAGTCGGCCCAGCCCCGGCCGGTGGCCTTCTCGACGGCGGCGGTGCTGATGCCGGCGACCTTCTCCAGGCGGTCCTCGCCGCGCGGGCGGCTGGCCGCGGCGCGTTTCCGGCGCTTGCTCTTGGTTGCCACGGGCATGCTCGACTCCTTTGAAATCTGCCCCACGATAGCCGGGCGCTGTCAGAAGCGGTCGATGACCCATGCGAACACGTCCGACATCCGCAGGGCCGCGATCAGCAGCAGCACCGACACAGCGACCCGCACGACCGCCAGGGGCAGCCGATGGGCCAGCCATGCGCCCAGGGCGCCGCCCAGCATCGCTCCCGGCGCCAGCGCGGGCACGTACCACAGGGCCGCGGAGGCCGGGTGCCCGCTGGTGGCGCTCAGCGTCACCAGCTTCAGGAAGGCCCCCACGGTCGCCGAGACGATCATCACCGCGGCGCTCGCGGCGATCGCCTGGCGGAGCCGGACGTTGGCCACCACCTGGAGCAGGGGGACCATCACCACCCCCCCGCCCAGGCCCAGCAGCCCGGCGGAGAACCCCGACACCAGGCCGATGCCGCCGAGCACACCCCGCCCCGTGTGTTCCGGGGGGCGCGTCGCGTCGGTCCGCGGCCGGTAGGCGCGGAACAGGTTCAGCAGGCAGTACCCGGCGATAAACAGCGCCAGCAGCTCCTTCAGCAACTGGCCGTGCAGGATGTTCGAGACGCCCACGCCGACGGTGATCCCCACCACCATCCCGGGAATCAGCCCGCGGAACAGCGCGGGGCGCAGCGCCCCGGCGGCGATGTGCCCACGCGTCGCGACCGCCCCGATGAGCACGTTCACGCACATGGCCGCGGCCATGTAGACGTGGTGCTCGCTGTGCGCCTCGTCGCGGTACCCGAAGACGAGGATGAGCCCGGGGATGATGACGATCGACCCGCCGATCCCGGCGAGCCCGCCGACGATGCCGGCGCCGAGCCCGACGGCGGCCGCGAGAAGGATGTGCGGGAGGTCCATGGGCGCTCCGAATGCCGGGGACCACTGTACTGACAGGAGCCTGCCCTCCGCCCGGTAACGCGCGGGACAGGCCGCGCCGCCGGCGCCCGCCCTCCCCCGGGGGGCTTCATGAGGTACCTTCGGGCGGGCACGGCTTGACAGCCTGGGGTAATCTGTGCACAAGCTCGCGGGGGCCATTCCCGCAGGCCGAGCACGCCACGTGAAGACCAGCACCCACAACCCCCACCACCCCGAGACGATCAGGCTCCCCAGGGCCTGGGCCGCCTACGGGGCCCGCGGGGCAATCGCCGCCGCCGCCCTGGTGCTAACCGCGGCTGCGGCCATCTTCGTGAAAGAGCGCGGCGAGCGGGTCCGCCCGCTGGTCGCTGTCGATTACGTCTGGACATCGGCGAGGGGGGAGGAGGCACCCCCTTCGTCGATGGCTCCTGGCGCGGATAGGTCCTATGGGTCCAATGAGACCTATAGGGCCTCTGAGTTCGCCGTCGACACCCCTGAGAACGAACCGGCCGAGCCCGACGACCTCGCCGACCTCGACCCCGAGACCCTCGCCCTCGCCCGGGACCCGCAGGTCCGCTGGTTCGACGGGCGCCCCGTGCGGCCCGCCCGGCGGATGTGGATGACGGTGACCGGGTACTCCCCCGACGAGCGCTCCTGCGGCGAGTTCGCCGACGGGCAGACCGCGACCCTGCACTCGGTGTTCACCAACGGCATGAAGCTGGTGGCCGCGGACACCAGCGTGCTGCCCTTCGGCTCGCTCCTCTCGATCCCCGGCTACGACGGGGCCCGGGTGGTTCCCGTGCTCGACCGCGGCGGGGCGATCAAGGGCAACAAGCTGGACCTGCTATTCCCCACGCACGAGGAGGCGCTGGAGTGGGGCCGGAAGCGGATGCTGGTGACCGTGTGGGAATACGCCGACGGGAAGCCGGCGGGGGACCCGCGGAAGGCGCGCTGAGCGCTCGGGGTGCGGATCTGCCCCGGCATGAGCCCGATTGCCGCCGATGACCCTGGATGCGCGGGACGCCGGAGGGCCTCCGTGTGAATGGATTTAACCCCCCCGGCGCGGTGCGGTTACTTAGAGTTCACACATCGGCAGCGAAGCTCAACACCCCGCACTATCCCGCGCCGCCCCGGCTCAGCGGATGCGCATCCTCTGCGTAGACGACTCCGCCGACATCGCCGAGCTGCTTTCCCGCCTGATCCGGCGCGAGCCCGACCTGGAGGATGCCGGGGCGCTCCAGAGCGCCGACGGCCTCGTCGACGAGGTCGTCCGACGGCGCGCCGATGTCGTCGTGCTGGACCTGAGCATGCCCGGTCCGGAGCCGCTGGAGGCCATCCGGGCCCTGACGGTCAGCGCCCCGCTCTGCCGGGTGATCGCCTACAGCGGGCACGACGACCCGGAGACGAAGGAGGCCGTGCGCGGCGCGGGCGCTTCGGAACTGGTGAGCAAGAACGGCGAACCGGGGGATATCATCCGGGCCATACGCCGGGCGGTGAACGCCGGCGGGTGCTGACGCGGTGACCACCTTTGGACAGGGTGCACGGGATGGGCTCGGTTTCTCCGGCATCGCTCCAGTTGGCGCGCCGCCTGTTCGCCCTGGAGGCGGCGGCGCCCGGGCGTCCCCGCGCGGGCGCGGCGAGCCTCGACGGCGATCCGGCCAGCGCGGCCCGGGTCTGTGAGAAGCTGGGGATCGTTCTGACGGCGTTCGCGGGGACGGCGGGGTTCCGGGCGCTCCTGTCGCGTGCCTTGGCGCTCGCGAAGGCGAAGGAACCGGCGCTCGCGCCCGTGACGATCCTCGAGGACGGCTCCCTCGGGGGCCTCGACAACCTCCCCGGTCCCGGCCGGGGAGAGGAAGCGCAGGTGCTCGTGGCCCAACTCCTGGACCTGCTGGCGGTTTTCATCGGCGAGCCGCTGACACTGCGCCTGGTGCGTGACGCGTGGCCGGATGTGCCCGCGAAGCCGGGCCGATCACGAAACGAGGGCACGCCATGAACGGCAGCAACGTGGTCATCCGGACGCTCAAGACCGGTGTGCCGGGCCTGGATGAGGTGCTTGGCGGCGGGCTCCCCGAGTTCTCCTTCAACATCATCGCCGGCGCGCCCGGGTGCGGCAAGACCACCCTGGCCCACCAGATCGTCTTTGCCAACGCCACCCCGCAGCGCCCGGCGATCTACTTCACCGTGCTGGGCGAGCCGGCGCTGAAGATGCTGCGTTACCAGCAGCAGTTCAGCTTCTTCGACCCGGCCAGGCTGACCAAAGCCATCCGGTTCGTGAACCTCAGCGACCTGGTGCTGAAGGGGGACCTGCCGGCGGTCCTGGCCGAGATCGTCAAGCGGGTCGAGGCGTCAAGCCCCGGCCTCGTGGTCGTGGACTCCTTCCGCACGGTCGGGCGCCGGGCGCAGGCCGGGGACGGCGGCGGCGATGCGGCGCTCCAGAACTTCGTGCAGCGGCTCTCGCTGCACCTGACCAGCTGGCAGGCCACCACCTTCTTCGTCGGCGAGTACTCCGACTCGGAGATCCGCGACAACCCGGTCTTCACCGTCGCCGACGGGCTGCTCTGGCTCTCCCAGACGGCGGAGCGCAACTCCGTGGTGCGCCGCATGCAGATCATCAAAGTCCGCGGCCAGGAGTCGGTGCCCGGGATGCACACCTTCCGCATTACCGGGAACGGGCTCCAGGTTTTCCCGCGCACGTTCGGCCTCACCACGCTGACCGACAGGAAGAAGGGCGGGCGCCGCCTCTCCACCGGCGTCGCCTCGCTCGACGCGATGCTCTCCGGGGGGATCCCCTCCGGGCACAGCGTGCTGGTCTCCGGCCCGTCGGGGGCGGGCAAGTCGATCCTGGGGTGCCACTTCATCGCCGAGGGGCTGCGCAAGGGCGAGCCGGGGATGGTGGCCGTGTTCGAGGAGGCCCCCGACGAGTACGCCGCCCGCGCCGCCAAGCTCGGCATGAACCTCGACAAGGCCCGCAGGAACGGCACGCTGGAGATCATCTACCTGCGCCCGCTGGACCTCTCGGTGGATGAGACCGTGCACGAGATCGTGGCCGCCGTGCGCCGGACCAAGGCCAAGCGCCTGGTGATCGACTCGCTGGCCGGGTTCGAGCTGGCGCTGGCGCCGGCCTTCCGCACCGACTTCCGCGAGTCGCTCTACCGGATGATCAGGGCGCTCACCCGGTTGGGCGTGACGATCGTCTCGACGGTGGAGGTCGAGGAGAACTTCACCTCAATGGGCCTCTCCAACTTCATGATCTCGTTCCTCTCCGACGACATCATCCGCCTCCGCTACGTGTCCATAGATGGGCAGCTCCGCCGGATGCTCATGGTCGTCAAGATGCGGGGCGGCCGGCACAGCATTGACATCCACGAGTACGAGGTCACCTCCAGGGGGATCGTGGTGGGCAAGCGCCTGAAGGGGTACAGGGGCCTGACGACCGGCATTCCCGGGCCTTGGGACCGCGGCCTGGCGAGTATCGCCGAGACGATGGACGACTTTGCCAGGGACCGGTAGGGCTCGGACGGCGCGATCCGCCGCATAGAGTGCGGCCGGGAAGGGCACGGCAGGATGGCCAACAACCCGCGGAAGACCGTGCCCGAGCACCCGCCGGAGTTCCCGCAGCTCTCCCGGTACCTCGCCGAGCGCTCGCCCCAGCCCATGGTCGCGGTCGAGGGCCTGACCCACATCGTGCGCTACATGAACCCCGCCTTCTGCGCCCTGGCCGGGTCGGAAGCCGCGCACCTGGTCGGGCGACCGTTCGTCCTGGCCGTGCCGGAGAGCGCGGCCAACCTCTGCGCCGCGATGCTGGACCGCGTCTTCGAGCACGGGCTCTCCGAGGCACTGGCCGAGCAGGAGCACGCCGACGCCGCCGAGGTCGCCGCGGCGCGGGGACGGGCGGGCCTGGGCGCGAGCTACTGGTCGTACCTCGCCTGGCCGATCCTGGGGCCGATCGGCGCCGCGAGGGAGAGACCCGTGGGGGTGATGATCCAGGTCACCGACGCCACCGGCGCCGCGGTGTTCCGGACGGGCGCGGCGGCGATCAACGAGGCGCTGCTGCTCTCGGGTGTCCGTCAGCACGAGCTGGCCGAGGAGGCGGCGCACCTGAACGCCATGCTCCGCGAGAGCGAGGCGCACGAGCGCGAGGCGCGCCTGGAGGCCCAGGGCGCCAACCGCAGCAAGGACTTCTTCCTGGCCACGCTCTCCCACGAGCTGCGCACGCCCCTGAGCGCGGTCCTGGGGTGGGCGGTGATGCTCCGCGCCGGCGACCGTCCCCTGAGCACGGACATCGCCGAGGGGCTCATCGTGATCGAGCGCAACGCCCGCGCCCTGGGCAAGCTCATCGAGGATGTGCTCGACGTCGCCCGCATCACCGCCGGCAAGTTCACGCTCGACACGCGCCCCGAGAACCTGACGGCCCTGGTGATGGCGGCCGCGGAGTCGGCCCGCCCCCTGGCGAGCGCCAAGGCCATCTCGCTGGAGGTTGCCGGGGACGGGGGGGAGGCCGGCGGGGGCGCGGGGGGGGGGGGCGACCTGTGGGTCATGGCGGATGCACCCCGCCTCCAGCAGGCCATCTCCAACGTGCTCTCCAATGCGCTGAAGTTCACGCCCCCGGGCGGGCGCGTGACGGTGCGACTCGGGCGCGTGCCGGGGAAGGACGGCGACGATGCGCGGGTCAGCATCTGCGACACGGGGAGGGGGATCGACCCCGAGTCGCTGATCTCCATCTTCGACCGCTTCAAGCAGGCCGGGGAAGGGACGACCCGCTCCTTCGGGGGCCTGGGGCTGGGGCTGTCGATCGTGCGGCACATCATGGAGGCGCACCACGGGGCGGCGCGGGCCGCCAGCGAGGGCCAGGGGCGCGGCGCGACGTTCACGCTGGACCTCCCGGCGATCCCGGCGGCGGCCTCCCCGGCGCCCCCCCCGGCGGCGCCGAGCGGGAAGGCGATGGCCGGCGACGGGGCCCGGACCAGCGCCGCCCGCCGGGCGCCGCTCGACGGGCTGCGGATCCTGGTCGTGGACGATGAGGAGGATGCCCGGACGATCGCGGGCCGGGCGCTGCGCTCGGCCGGGGCGACGGTGATCCTCGCTTCGACGGCGGAAGAGGGGTACCGGTTCGCGGTCAGGGGAGGGGATGGGGATGGCGGGGCACGCCCGCTGGTGGTCGTGAGCGACATCAGCATGCCGGGGGAAGACGGCTACTCGATGATGCGCCGGGTGCGCGCGGAACGGACGGGGGAGGAGGTCCCCGCGGTGGCCCTGACGGCGCTGGCGGCCCCCGCGGACCGGGCCGAGGCGCTGCGCGCGGGGTATCAGGTCCACCTGCCCAAGCCGATCGACCCGCGCGAACTGGTGGCCGCGGTGGCGAGGGTGGCGGGGCGTTTCCGGGGATGAGGCGCGGCGGCCTCTACCATCCCGCATGCCCGGCCCCGGCCGCTTCCAGCTCGTCAGCCCCTTCAAGCCCACCGGCGACCAGCCGACGGCGATCGAGTCTCTCGTCCGCGGCCTCGGCTCGGGCAAGCCCGCGGTCTGCCTGCTGGGGGCCACCGGGACGGGCAAGACCTTCACGATGGCCAACGTCATCGCCCGGCTGAACAAGCCGACCCTGATCATCAGCCACAACAAGACCCTCGCGGCCCAGCTCTTCGAGGAGCTGCGGGAGTTTTTCCCGAGCAACTCGGTCAACTACTTCGTCAGCTACTACGACTACTACCAGCCCGAGGCGTACATCCCCCAGCGGGACATCTACATCGAGAAGGACGCCTCCCGCAACGACGACCTCGACCAGCTGCGGCTGGCCTCGACCAGCAACATCCTCAGCCGGCGCGACACGGTGGTGATCGCCAGCGTCTCGTGCATCTTCGGCCTCGGCTCGCCGGAGGCCTACGGCGAGAAGCTGCTGACCATCACCCGCGGGGCGCCGGTCAACCGGCGGGAGTTCCTGCTGGCCCTCACCGGCATGCAGTACCAGCGGGCGGAGATCGAGTTCAAGCGCGGGACGTTCCGCGTGCGGGGCGACGCCCTGGAGGTCTGGCCCGCGTACGAGAAGTTCGCCCTGCGGATCGAGCTCTTCGGCGACGAGATCGAGCGGATCGAGCTGGTGAACCCCGTCAGCGGCGAGGTGCTGGCCGAGGAGAAGCAGTTCTTCCTCTTCCCCGCCGTCCACTACGTCATGCCCGAGGACCAGATGACCAGCGCCGTCGAGGCGATCCGCAAGGAGCTGGACGAGCGGGTGATGCAGCTGCGGGCCGAGGGCAAGCTGCTGGAGGCCCAGCGCCTGCTCGGCCGCACCAAGTACGACCTGGAGCTGATCGAGGAGGTCGGCGTCTGCCCCGGCATCGAGAACTACTCGCGTTTCTTCGACGGGCGGATGCCGGGGGAGAAGCCGTACACGCTGCTGGATTACTTCGACTACGCGCCGCCGGCGGAGGGTGGCACTGCTCTCCAGAGCAGTGGCGGGGGGGACACCGCTCTGGAGAGCGGTGCCACCAGCGGTGCCACCAGACGCCCCAACTACCGCGACTGGCTCCTCATCATCGACGAGTCGCACGTCACCATGCCCCAGATCCACGCCATGTTCAACGGCGACCGCCAGCGCAAGCAGGTCCTCGTCGAGCACGGGTTCCGCCTCCCCTCCGCCCTCGACAACCGGCCCCTGCGCTTCGAGGAGTTCGAGGCCATCGTCCCCCAGACGATGTACGTCTCGGCCACGCCCGGCCCCTACGAGATCCAGCGGTCCGGGGGCGAGGTCTCCGAGCAGGTCATCCGCCCCACCGGCCTGGTTGACCCCCAGGTCGAGGTCAAGCCCGCCCAGGGGCAGGTGCCCGACCTGGTCGCCCAGTGCAAGCAGCGGGCCGCCATCGGCGAGCGGGTCCTCGTCACCGCGCTCACCAAGCGGCTCTGCGAGGACCTGACCACGTACCTGCACGAGCAGGGCCTGCGCGTACGCTACCTGCACAGCGAGATCGAGACGCTGGAGCGGGTGACGATCCTCACCGACCTGCGGCGGGGCGACTTCGACGTGCTGGTCGGCGTGAACCTCCTCCGCGAGGGCCTCGACCTGCCCGAGGTATCGCTGGTGGGCATCCTCGACGCCGACAAGCAGGGCTTCCTCCGCTCGCCGACGAGCCTGATCCAGCAGATGGGGCGGGCCGCGCGGAACATCAACTCCAAGGTGGTCATGTACGCGGACACGATGACGCCCGCGATGAGCGCCGCCATCGAGGAGACCGAGCGGCGCCGGGCGAAGCAGCTCGCGTACAACGCCGAGCACGGCATCACGCCGCAGACGATCATCAAGGCCATCCGCCAGGGCCTCGACACCGAGCTGCGGGCCCGCAAGACCGCCCGCGAGGCGGTGCGGGCCGCCGAGCCGGAGTACGAGGTCGGCGAGCTGATCACGCAACTGGAGGCGGAGATGCTGGAGGCGGCGCAGAACCTGGAGTTCGAGAAGGCCGCGACGCTCCGCGACCAGGTTCAAATGCTCAAGGCCCGCTACGGGAGCGCCGTCGCGGCGCCGGTCTCCTCGCCGGCGTCCGACGAGCCGACAGCCGGGAACGGCGCCCCCGGCGCCAAAAAGAAGACCATCCGCCGCTCGGAACTCGAAGAGACCCTCTCCGGCCGCGGGGGGGGCAGCGCGGCCGCGAAGCGCCCCGGCATGCCCGGCACCCGCGCCGGGCGCAAGCCCCGCAAGGGCCGCCGCCCGGAGTGATGCCGATGCCCCACGTCCGCACCCGCCACTCCGGCCTCCGTGATCGACTCGGGACCTACTTCCTCGGCGTGGCGATCGGGTGCGTCCTGGTCGGGGTGCTCCTGATGATGCGCCGGGCGATGATTGGCCCGCCCCCCCAGGCAGCGCCCCAGGGCCAGCCCGCCCCGGCTCAGCCCGCGCCGCCCGCGACCCCCTGACCCCCCGGCGAGGCCGGCTCGACCACGGGATTCACAGCCCGGACCTCCACCATCGGCGTGTCGGGCTTCGGCGCCGCCGGCCCCTGGCGGATGGCCGCGCCGCCCTCGCCGCCCGCGGGGCGCGTCTCGCCGGGCCCGAGCGTGAAGTAGAACGTGCTCCCATCCCCGGGCACCGACTCGCACCACACGCGCCCGCCGTGCCGCTCGACGATGCTCTTGACGATCGCCAGCCCCGCGCCGGTCCCGCCGCCGAAGGCGTCCCGCGCGTGGAGCCGCTTGAACATGCGGAAGAGCTTGCCCAGGTGACGGTCGGGGATGCCGATGCCGTTGTCGCGCACGAAGAGGACCGGGCCCGCCCCCCCGCCCGCCCCCGCGAGCGCGCCATTCACAGCGCCGATCTCGATCCGCCTGGCCTCTTTGTCGTTGTACTTGCACCCGTTGGAGACCAGGTTCGCGAACACCTGCTGAGTGCGGAAGCGGTCGCAGCGGACGGTGGGCAGCGCCCCGACCGAGACCTCGACCCGGTCCTGCTCCAGGCGCGGCCGCAGCGCCTCCAGCACCTCGCGGACCACCTCGGCCAGGTCCACATCCGCGACCGCCAGCTCCGTCCGCCCGAGGCGCGAGTATTCCAGCAGGGCGCTGATCAGCCCGTCCATCCGCGTCGTCAGGTGGCCGATCGACCGCAGCCGCTCGCGCGCCTTCTCATCCAGCCGCTCCGCGGAGTCCTCCAGCACCATCGTCGCGTAGCCGCTGATCCCCCGCAGCGGCTCCTTCAGGTCGTGGCTGGCGGCGTAGGCGAAGTCCTCCAGGTCCGCGTTGGAGCGCTCCAGGGCGGCCGCCTTGGTCGCCAGCAGGCGCTCGCTGTCCTTCCGCGCCGTGATGTCGGCGCAGACCCCGATCATGCGCACCGGGCGCCCCTCGGCGTCGCGCACCACCGTCCCCCGCCCCTCGACCCACCGCGTGCCCCCGTCGCGGCGCACGATCCGGTACTCCACCTGGTACGGCGCCCCGCCCGCGAGCGCCTCGGCGACCCGCGCCTGCAGGAGCGCCCGGTCCTC
This sequence comes from Phycisphaerales bacterium, assembly GCA_040902425.1. GTDB lineage: Bacteria > Planctomycetota > Phycisphaerae > Phycisphaerales > UBA1924 > JBBDXI01. Next base: position 10,925 of record JBBDXI010000094.1, on the reverse strand, counting down.
CGGGTGCGTCTCGCCGCACACGTACTCGAACGTCCCCGGAAACTCGCCGGGCGAGAGCCCGTGGATGGCCTCCAGCCCCGGCGACCACTGCACCCGCCCCGAGGCGATCTCCCACTCCCATGTCCCCATCCGCCCGGCCTCTACGGCCATCCGCAGGCGCGCCTCGCTGCCCCGCAGCAGCCACTCCGTCCGCCGGCGCGCCGCCGACGCCGCCCCCAGCGCCAACGACGACACCGAGGCCACCCCCACGAACGTCTGCATCATCAGCAGCCGCTGGTTCAGCGCCTCCGCCGCGACCTCCCCGGACCCCCGGAGCAGGCCCCAGATCGCCACCGCCGCCACCAGCACCACGGCCGCGGCCGTGTACACCTGCTCCAGCCGCAGCGCCGACCAGACCAGGAGCGGCGCGATGAGGAAGCTGAGTGTGCCGTGCGTCCCGAGAGGGCTGACGAAGATCAGCAGGGCCGCCACCCCCGTCGCGAGGAGCACCGCCGCCGCCTCGCCGGCGCGCCCCGGGACGGACCCCCGCTGCGCCCACGCCGCCACCGTCAGCAGCAGGGGCGCGAAGACCAGGTTCCCCATCGCATCCCCGATCCACCACGTCCACCAGTGCCCGGGGGTCAGCTCGGTCGGGATGCGCCCCGCGGCCCACAGGCTGCCGACCCCGATGGTCGCGCTGATCGCGGTGCTCACGCCCGCCGCGAGCCCGGCCAGCAGCAGCACATCACGCAGGGAGTCCATCGTCCCGCGGAACCCCGCGCGGCGGAGCAGCCACACCCCCGCCACCGCCTCCAGCGTGTTGCCCGCGGCGATCGCCAGGGAGGCCTCCAGCGGCGCCCCCGACTGGTAGTTCACCGCCAGCGCCCCCGCCGCCACCGCCGGCCACACCCGGTAGCCCAGCAGCAGCACGGCGGCCAGCGCCACCGCCGTCGGCGGCCACACCGGCGACACCTGCGGAGAGACCACGGCCAGGGACAGCCCCAGCACGCCGGCCAGCGTGTAGAGCGCGAACACGACGCCGAGCGCTGAGGCCAGCGCCCACCCGCGGAGGGTCCACGCACTCAACCGGGTTGGCTCGGTCGTCTGCACAACACCTGCCTGCCGAACTCGGCGCTGGATAGAGCCTGGAGCCGGAGCACAGTCTACAACGCGGGAGCCCCCGCGCCGACGGCATTCCGGCATTCCCGCGGCTTGCGACGCCGGGGTGCCTCAGTGCGCGTTGCGGTGCACGAACCCGCGGAAGACCGTCAGCCAGAGGATCCGCAGGTCGAACCACAGCGACCAATGCCGGACATAGAACAGGTCGTACTGCAGCCGCTTCCGCAGGCTCGTGTGCCCCCGCAGCCCGTTCACCTGCGCCCACCCGGTCATCCCCGCCTTCACGTGCTGCCGGAGCATGTACCCGCGCCAGTCCTCGCGGAAGCGCTCGATCAGCTCCGGCCGCTCGGGGCGCGGCCCCACCAGCGACATCTGCCCCTTGAGCACGTTGAGAAGCTGGGGGAGCTCATCCACGCTCGTCCGCCGGAGCCACCGCCCCACCGGGGTGATCCGCGGGTCATCCCGCTGCGTCCAGTCGTTGCGCAGGTGGGCGAACGCCGCCCCGTTCTCCTCGTCGTGCACGTCGTACATCGTCCGGAACTTGTAGATCTTGAAGACCTTCCCCCCCAGGCTCACCCGCTTCTGCTTGAAGATCACCGGGCCCGAGGAGCTGAACCGGACCGCGCCCGCGGCCAGGAGCAGGAGGGGCGCAAAGGCCATCAGGGCGCCCGCCGCCCCCACCACATCCAGGGCCCGCTTGGTCAGCCCGCCGAGCCCCGTCGAGGGGCACTCGCGGTAGCTGAGGATCGGCATCCCGTCCAGCTCGCTGATCGCCATGCTCTGCGGCACGAACCGCGGGTGCACATCCGGGACGATCCGCACATCCAGGGCGAACTTGTCGAGGACCTGCAGGATCCGCGGCATCTCCGCGGCCTGGGCGTTGGGGATCGCCAGGTACACCGCATCGACGCGGGCCCGCTGGAGGATGCCCTCCAGCCCCTCCAGCCCGCCGAGCACCGGGGCCCCCTGGCAGGCGGTCCGCTTGGTCTGGTTGTGGTGCGAGACGAAGTAGGCGACGTTGATGCCGGTCCAGCTGTTGCGCCCCAGCGTCCGGTGCACGATCTGCCCCAGCCGCCCGACGCCGATGATCGCCACGTGCCGGAGGTTGCGGCCGCGCTTGCGGACGTGCCGCAGCACCAGCCGGAAACTCGCCCGGTGCAGGCCGAGCAACGCGGGCAGGAGCAGGGCCAGCAGGCCGATCTGGACGCGCCCGCCGTCCACCACCTGGCCGAACAGCTCGATGTGCGGCGCGGGGGAGAGGCTCTGCCGCCCGACCACGCCCGTCACCGTCGAGTCCCGCCCGATCGCCCAGAGCACCAGCACCATCCCCGCCACCGCGACGATGGAGACCTTCAGGATGTCCACCTGCTCGGACCACAGCGTGCGGTCGCGGCGCGGGCGGTAGAGCCCGACCAGCGACATCGCGAAGAGCACGATCGGCACCTCGACGATGAATCGCGGGCCCTTGACCCACGACTCCCACTGCCCCGGGAAGGGCGGCAGGTACCCCTCGACCAGCAGCATGCGGAGCAGCCACGCCAGGAAGCACGCCCCCGCGACGACCACCCCGTCGAGCAGGGCGAACAAGGCGACAAAGAACTGGTGCTGCTGCTTGAGCACGCTCCGCTTTCTCCGGCTCCCCAGCCCTGTCAGCACGCTCCAGGGGCGGCGCGCGCCGCGCGGCCCCCCGGGTTGCGCGCCGGGTAAATGTCGCCTCCCCGGCGCGCGGTGTCAACCCGGGCGCTCGCAAACCGGGTGAACATGAGAGCCTGCTCACGCCCGCGCGGCGCGCGCCGGCGCCAAAAAACTACCGTCCGGGGCGGCAATCCGGCGCGCTCGCGGCGAACACCCTGTGAACATAGGCGCTCTACTGTGGCGGGCGCTGCCACTCGTCGCCGGCGCGCGGCGCCGGGCCCGCCTCCGCGATCCGGCGCAGGGCCGCCGCATCCTCGGGGGCCAGCTTCGCGCCGTCCGGCACGACGACCCGGGCGGCGACGTACAGGTCGCCGCGCTTGCCCTGCGCATCCTCCACCCCGCGCCCCCGGATGCGCAGCTTCCGCCCGCTCGAGGTCCCCGGCGGGATGGTCAGGTCCACCATCCCGTCGAGGGTCGGCACCGTGACCGTGGCCCCAAGCGCCGCCTCCGCGATGGTCAGCGGCAGGTCCAGGTGCAGGTCGAGCCCCTGCTCCGGCTGGCCGGGGAACTCGGCGCGACGGAAGAGCGGGTGGTGCCCGACGCGCACCTTCAGCAGCACCTCGCCAACGCGCAGCCGGGCGCCGTCGGAGATCCCCCTGGGGATCTTCACCTCGACCGTCCTGGTCGCCCCGTCCTCGATCAGCCGCAGCCGCTCCGTCCCCCCGCGCGCCGCCGTCAGGAAGGTGATGTTCAGCTCGTGCTCGACCGCCGGCTGCTCCTCGGCCGGCGCTGGACGCGGGCGCCCCCGCCCCCCCCGCGCCCGGGACCGGCCCGCCGCGCCGAAGCCCTGCGGCGCGCCCCGCCCGCCGAAGAACGCCTCGAAGACCGACCCCAGGTGCTCCATGTCCACATCGACCCCGCCCGCGCCCCCGCCCCCGCCGAACCCGCCCGGGCCGCCCACGTTCGACCATGTGTAGTGCCCGGCGCCCCCCGCCGCCCCCCCCGGCGGAGGCCCGGCGCGCGTCTGCGTGTGCCCGAACTGGTCGTAGGTCCGCCGTTTCTGTTCATCCGAGAGGGCGTCGTACGCCTCCTGCACCTCGGTGAATCTCTTCTGGGCGTCGGCCGACTTGTTCACATCCGGGTGGTACTGCCGCGCCAGCTTGCGGTAGGCCTTGCGGATGTCGTCCGCCGAGGCCGACTTCGCCACGCCCAGCACGTCGTAGTAGTCCCGCTTCGCCATCGGTCCCCGATCGTATTCGGCCGGGGCCCGGCAAAACCGGGTGAACCGGGAGCGCCGGGCGGGCCCGCGGCTATTCTCCCACGCAGGCATGGCCAAGGACCCCGGCGAAATCGACCCCCGGTCACTGGATGACACCGTCGCCGACGAGGAGCTCGCGCCCGAGGCGGCCGAGCCCATCCGGCACGAGGCCCCCTCCCCCTCCGGGCCGCCCTCCCCGCCCCGCCGCCCGCCCGCCCGCCGGGCGAAGCCGGAGCCCGACCGCGCGCCGGAGCCCGAACTGCTCGGCGAGACCGTGGCCGACGCCCCGGCCCTGATCGGCGGCCGGCGCAAGCCGCGCGGCGGCGATGATGTGGACCTCAACCGCATCTTCGACCGCCTCGGCATCGCCGAGGAGACCCCCCTCGACCGCTACGACCCGGAGGCCGGCCGGACCAACGTCGCCGTCAAGATCAGCGCCGCCACCGAGGCCGTGGCCGCGGCCGTCAAGGGCGTCGCGTCGAGCGCCATCACCACCCCGTTCGGGCGGCTGGTTCTCTCCATCTTCGTCTGCCTGGCGGGCGTGGCCCTGACGATCGCGGCCGTCACGATCCAGGACACCTGGATGATCGTCGGCGCCTCGGTCGTGGGGCCGATCGGGCTGATCGTCGTCTACTGGCGATACCAGGCGTGGCTGGGCCACAAGCGGTACATGTACCGCCTGCTGGAGAGTCTCGGTGAGGATGTCTCGGATTTCGACCCCGCCAAGCGCTACCGGCGGACTCGGACGACGGCGGTGAAGAAGGGCCGGCGCTGACTCGTTTGCGGGATCACCCCAGGTCTGGAAACATCCGCCGCACCACCCCCACCAGGTCCTTCACGTGGCTGACGCTCTCGGCCATGAGCTTCTGCTCGTCGGGGGTCATCGTGAAGCCCAGGATCCGCTCCACGCCCTTGTCCCCGATCACCGCGGGGACGCCCACGAAATACCCCTGCCCCCTCTGCCCCGGCGCCACCCCGAACTCCTCCTCGCAGTAGGCCGCGGTCGGGATCACCCGCTTCTTGTCCCGCACGATCGCCTCGACCATGTCGATGGTCCCGCTCGCGGGGGCGTAGTAGGCGCTGGTCCCCATTAGTTTCACGATCTCGCCGCCCCCCACCTTCGCACGGTCCACGCAGGCCGCGATCTTCTCCGCCGGCAGCAGGTCCTTGATCGGGATCCCGTTCACGCTGGTCAGCCGCGGCAGGGGGACCATGTCATCCCCGTGCCCGCCCAGCAGCACGCCGCAGATGTCCTCGACACTCACCCCCAGCTCCATCGCCAGGAAGGTCTTGTAACGCGCCACATCGAGGGCCCCGGCCTGCCCCATGATCCGCTGGGTCGGGAAACCCGTCACCTTCCACGCGGTGTAGACCATCGCATCCAGCGGGTTGCTCACCACGATCACGATCGACTGGGGCGCGAACTCCCGCACCTTCTCGCAGACGCTCCGCACGATCTTGACGTTGGTGTCGATCAGGTCGTCGCGGCTCATCCCCGGCTTGCGCGGCAGGCCGGCCGTGACCACCACCACGTCGCTGCCCGCGATGTCCTTGTACTCGCTCGTCCCGGTGATGCGCGAGTCGAACCGCTCGATGGGGGAGCAGCACGCCAGGTCGAGCGCCTTGCCCTGCGCCACGCCCACACGCTCCGGGATGTCCAGCAGCACGATGTCGCCGAGCTCCTTGGCCGCGGCCCAGTGGGCGCAGGTGGCCCCGACGTTCCCGGCCCCGATGACGCTGATCTTGGCCCGCCGCATGGATGGCCCTTTCCGCGCAAAAAGATGTGGATCGGTGGCCCCGGCGCGGGGGGTCCGGCCGGAGGGGCGGAAGGATAGGCGGGAGCGCCGGATACTCCAGACCTGCGGCCGGCAGAGCCAGATATGCCAGAACCATCAACTAGATGAAGGCCCGAGAATACACGCCCGCGAAAACCCCAGTCCGCGTTTTTCTGGGGTTCGCGGGGCCTCACCGCGGAGCCCAATCGACGAAAAACCCTCGCCGCCGCGCTTGCCAAACCCCGGACCCGTGGCAGATTAACAGAGCCGGGCCGCCCTGCCCGCGGGTGTGTGAACCGCGTCAGGGCGTCCCAGCCGGGATCGGCCGGGGCCGCGTCAGGGCACCGGTTGGGTCACGGATGAAAGCCGGTTGCCGGGGACCGCCGCAAAAGTTCGCTTCGACGGCGAAAATTTGCAAAAGAACCCTTGCGGCCGGTTGAACCTCTGGTACTCTCTGCCCCGGGTCAGATCGAAGCGTTCGTTCTGCTCTCCGACGGCGTTCCCAAGGGACACATCCCCCCAATCGTTTCGTGAGGAGAAAGCGTCCATGAAGACTCGTGCAGCTCTCATCGTTGCGGCTCTCGGCATCGCGTCGAGCGCCTATGCCCAGCCCAGCCTCCCCAATGCGTCGGTGACGTACACTCTGTCGTACACCAACTCGACGACCGGGACGGCCACCCCGCTGAATCCGGGAGACAGCGCCCAGGTCAAGCTCACCGTGCTGATGGCCCCGCCCTCCGGCACCCCCGGCACCTGGTCCACCACGGTCAGCCCCGGTGGTTCCGGTACCTACCGTGGCATTCAGGCCATCTTCCTTGACCTGATCGGCACGGGTGGCACCACCGGCGCGTGGACTGGAAACGGCGTCGATGAGTTGTGGGACCTCGCCGGCCCCGCTGGCTACGGCACCCCCGATCCGAGTGGGCAGGGTCTCCGCAACATTCAGGCTGGGCAGTTCCCCACCGGCCAGGCCCAGGTGAACATTACGAATCCCATCGAGAACATCTGGTTTGCGACTTGGACCCCTGCCAGCTACACGGACCGCGTCGTCAACTTCGGCCTTCAGAAGGGCTTCGCCAATCCCTCGACGCAGGGCAACAACCTGATCGTCCGCGACCCGACGCTGAACACGACCGTGTTCATCGGAACCGGTGCCGACAACTTCGGTCAGGGCCTCAACATCGGCATCGTGCCCGCCCCGGCGAGCCTCGCGCTCCTCGGCCTCGGCGGTCTGGTTGCCGCCCGCCGTCGTCGCGCCTGATCGCCTCCCGCGAGTCGATTGGTCAATGACCCCAACCCCGCCCCCCCAAAAGGGGGGGGGGTTTTTTTTTGGTGTCCCCGAGGTAGGGGGCGGCGGATACACTCACGATCGACGACTGTTGGACTCGGCACAGCCCGAGGACACGCCTGAGGGAGGTTGGCTTCCATGAAGCGTGGAGCTCGTGTCGTTGCGGTCCTTGCAGGTGTGTCGTCCAGCGCCTCCGGGCAGGTCACTCTGCCCGAGGCGTCCCTGACGTACACCCTCTCGTACACCAACCTGACGACCGGCGCGCCCACCCCCTGAATCCGGGCGACAGGGCCCGGATGACGATGACCATTTCCATGAGTCCGCCCTCCGGAACTCCCGGCACCTGGTCGACCACGGTCAGCCCCGGCGGCTCGGGGACATACCGCGGCATCCAGTCGATCCTCCTCGACCTGACCGGCACCGGCGGGACAGAGGGCGTGTGGACAGATCTGATGATCGACGAGCAATGGAATGGGGGCGGTAGCCCTCCCGGGAACGGAACTCCTGTTCAGAATGGCGCGGCGCTTCGGGCCATCCAAGCGGGTCAGTTTCCTACCAACCAGAGTGCCGTCATGACGACGAACCCGGTGTTCAACATCTGGCGTGGTGATTGGAGGCCGACGAGCTACAGCGACCGGACTGTCCACTTCGGCCTCACGAACGGAACGGGCAACCCGTCCAGCCAGGCCAATCGCCTCATTGTCCGCGACCCAACGGCGAACAGCACGGTGTTCCTCGGGCACGGCGTGGACAACTTCGGCGCTGGTCTCAGCATTCAGATCGTTCCCGCGCCCGGGTACGCCGCGATCATCGGGTCCGGCGCACTGGTCGCCGCCCGCCGCCGCCGGCCGCCCGTGCAGCGCGGCACGGGCGAGGAGGCCCCGTGAGAGCCGGGCTGATGACAGTCCTCGCGGCGTCCACAGTCGGCTCCGCATCGGCGACGGCGATCGGTCAGACGCCCAGCCTTCCGGACGCCTCGCTGACCTACACCTTCTCGTACGTCAACACGAGCACCGGCTTGCCGTCTCCTCTCTTTCCGGGCCAGACCGCTCGCCTCTTCCTGACCATCCAGATGAGCCCGCCCTCGGGCACTCCGGGGACCTGGTCCACGACGGTCAGCCCCAGCGGCTCGGGGACATACCGCGGCATCCAGTCCATCTTCATTAACCTGGTCGGCACGGGCGGGGCGGAGGGGCTGTGGACCGATCGGTGGATCGACGAGGAATGAGACGGTGGCCCTCCCTGGGCCGGAATGCCTGCGCAGAACGGGGCGCTCCTCCATAACATTCAGGCGGGCCAGTTTCCTTCCACCCAAGGCAGCGTGAACACGACGAACCCGGTCGTGAACATCTGGCGTGGCGATTGGCGGCCGACGAGCTATTCCTCGCGCGTGGTGCACTGGACCGGCGCGCACGGCACAGCAAATCCCACACCGTTTGGGAACATGCTCATCGTCCGCGATCCTTCATCCCCCAGTGTGATCTTCCTTGGCCAAGGGTCCGACGTTTTCCCCAGCCTCAGCATCCAGATCGTCCCTGCGCCCGCGTGCCCTGTCACGCTCATTGTGGGATGGTTCCTGACAACCAGAAGGCGCCGGACCAACGACACTTGTCCGTTCTCTCGCGGATTGAGGAGGCGGGTTTTTTTCGATGCGAACAGGTGTGATCCGTCGCCGCCGCTGGCGTCCGGTGTTCGCGCCGCCGCGCTCATACAATGATCGCAATGTCGAGCCCCACCCCCCGCAAGCCCTCCTCCAAGGCCCACCTCGAGGTCGTCGAGCCCGTCGGCAAGCGGGTCCTCATCCGCAAGGACGACGACAAGAAGCAGACCAAGAGCGGCATCCACCTCCCCGACAAGATCGAGATCCCCACCCTCACCGGCCGCGTCGTCGCCGTCTCGGCGCAGGTCGAGGCCGACGACGCCTACCCCATCCGGCGCTACGACCGGGTGCTCTTCAACCCCAAGCACGCCGTGCCCGTCGATTTCGAGGGCGACAACCGGCTCTACGTCGTCCCCGTCGAGGATGTCGTCGCCGTGTTCCGGCGTCAGGGCGAGCAGGGCGCCGACGCCTGAGGAGCGCCCGTGGAGACGCTCCAGAGGCCACTCGACGAGCTGCCCGACCCGCTGCACATCCCCCCGCTGACCGCCCGCGGCCGGATCATGTTCCTCGCCCGCATCCGGCCCCCGGGCTCCAAGAGCCTGACCAACCGCGCCCTTCTGCTGGGCGCCCTGGCCGGGGGGGAGAGCACCCTGCGCGGGGCGCTCGTGGATGCCGACGACACGGAGCGCATGGCCGCGGGGCTGCGGCAACTCGGGGCCGGGGTCGCCCTCGACGGGACCGGGGCCCGCATCCGCGGCGTCGGGGGTGCCTGGCGGACGGGCGAGGGCATCCGGATCGACGCCGGCGAATCGGGCACGACCGCGCGGTTCCTCAGCGCGGCCGCGCTCTTCTCGCGGGCGCCGGTCACGATCGACGGCTCCCCGCGCCTGCGCGAGCGCCCGATGGGCGAGCTCACCGATGCGCTCGGCGCCCTGGGGGCGGGCGTCGCCTCCGACGGGCGGGGCGAGTTCCTCCCGCTGACCATCCGCGGCCCGGCGGCGCTCCCCCGCGCGCCGGTGGTGGACTTCGGCACGACGGCCTCCAGCCAGTTCATCTCCGCCGTCCTGCTGATCGCCCCGTGGCTGCCCGGCGGCCTCACGGTGCGCCTGGAAGGCGAGGTCACCAGCCGCTCCTACATCACCATGACCATCGGCCTGCTGGAGGAGCTGGGCATCACCGTCCGCACATCGGAGGACCTGCGGGTCATCCGCGTGTGCGCGGGGGCGGGGGGCGCGGGGGGGGCGGGGCCGGGTCCCGCGGCGGGGGTGGCGCCCTTCACATACCACGTCGAGCCCGACGCCAGCAGCGCCACGCCCTTCTGGGGGGCCGCCGCCCTCTTCCCCGGCGCGGTCGCCCGCATCGAGGACCTCGACGCCCGCTCTCTGCAGGGCGACGCCGCCTTCCCCGACGTGCTCGCCCGCCTCGGCGCCACGATCATCCGCGAGGAGGGCGCCCGCCCCTTCCTGGGCATCCGCGGGCCGGCCTCGCTCGATCCCCTCATGGCCGACCTCTCCGACATGCCCGACGCCGCCATGACCCTCGCCGTCGTCGCTTCGTTCGCCGGCGGCCGCTCGATCATCCGCGGCCTGCGGACGCTGCGCCTGAAGGAGAGCGACCGCGTCGCCGCGCTGCGGACCGAGCTGCGGAAGGTCGGCGTCCGCGTGGAGACCGGCGTCTCGGGCGACCCCGACGCGATCACGGTCACCCCGCCCCGGGGCGGCATCGACGCCTCGCCCGAGGCGTCGCGCGTCGAGTTCGACACCTACAACGACCACCGCATGGCGATGGCCCTGGCCCTGGTGGCGCTCCGCCGCCCGAACACGTGGATCAGGGACCCCGGGTGCGTACGCAAGACCTACCCCGGGTTCTGGAAGCAGTTGGCGGAACTGTATTGAGGCGCCGCGCGGCGGCGGCGTGATCCCGGCGCGTCAGAACCCGATCTTCCGCTTCGTCACCACTTTCCCGTCCATGAACTCGACGAGTATCTGCCGGTCCCCTTCCTTCCACGTGTAGCCCTGCCGGCGCGAGGTCGTGCTGCTGGAGGAGCCCATGGTCCCGCCTGCGCCGATGGTGAAACCGCCGGTCGTGTCCTGCTCACCTTCCCCGAGCACCGACTGCACCTCCAGCAAGCTCATGCCCAGGTTCACCCGGTCGTAGTTCTCCTGGGTGACCGACGATTCGCACCCCGCCGCGAGGAGCGCGGCCGCGGCAAGAGCAATGAGGCCGGCGCGGGTCCGCATGGAACACCTCCTGGGGAACGGGGGGACGGGG